>NZ_JBVHSK010000004.1:0-518367 GCF_055566415.1 Streptomyces sp. NPDC027663
CCGCATCAGCGTCCTGTTCGCCATGCTCCGCGACGGCACCTTCTACGAACCCAAAACCCCACGCCTCGCTTGACGAAAGACATAGAGGCACCCCCCTCCCGCATGTGCGCGGGGCGGCGGCCAGCGGGTTTTCTGCGACCTGGCTGTCCGCGCCGCAGCGCAACACCGGCGAACGATGCATCAACCGCCTCGAGCAGTGGCGCGGCCTGGCCACGCGAACCGACGAACTCACCATCGCCTACCAGGCCGCACTGCGCCTCGCCGCCATCCTCGTCTGGACACGGCGCTGACCAAAGAGACAGAACCAGCCGGTCGGCCAACGGGCGCGCTCAGTGCTGTACTGCGAGTCCGGGGCGGTGACGCCGCATCGCGTCCAGGACCGCCTCAGGCGGCACCGGCAAGGTGTTTGTGGCCATGTCGGCCGGACCGAAGCCGAGTCGTGCGTTCATGGACGCGGTGCTGCGGACGAGTTTGGGTGCTCGAGCCAGATAGGCGTCCGGGTCGTGCAGCACCAGCTCGATGAACCGCTGCGAGGTGTTGCGTACCCGCTGTTCACGGATCCGCACGGCGGCTATCTCGTCCCAGCCGAACCGGCCCAGCCTCACGTGGTCCACTCCCCCGTCGTCCAGCACCAGCTCCGGTCGGTCGCGGAGCAGGCGCTGGATGATGAGCACCGAGCAGAACCCGAAGAAGGGCACGGCCAGCACCCCCGCGACAGTCATCTTCACAGTGCTGTGGGCGACCAGGAAGACAATGCCCAGAGCGACGAAGACCAGAGCGCCGGCCAGCATGGCCCACACACGTCCCTTGGCGAGGGGGTAGACCGTCGGAGGCAGTGGGACACCGTTTCTGATCACGGGCTCAGACGATAGGACCCGAGCCTCGTCAGCGGAAGCCTTTCGCAGACCGCCCGGTGCCGTGGCCGCCCTGTCTGCCGCCGTCCCACACGATGGCGGAACGGGTCTGCTCGGCTGCGCCTTGCACGTCGGCGGGCGCGACGGCAGATCCTGATGGGGACCCTTGGGAACGGCTTTGGCCGCAGTTCCGTGAACCACAGCATCTGGTGCAGTACGACGGCGCTGCTCGGTCTCGAACCCTCCCTCTGGTGCGCGGCGAGGCATGCACGAGCGGTGGGCGGCCGCCGTCCTGGGCACTCGGAAGTGCATCGCGGTGAGGGCGCAGAACATGGCATGGGTCGTCCGGAGGGGAACCCCGAAGCCCGAATGGACACTTTCAGTCAATTTCTGTCACTGCCATTGATCGTGTTCGTATGCCGGACGCCTGATGGCTGCATTGATCGTCGCGCCAATCGAAGCTGCCTCTCCTTCAATTCGAAGATCCACCTGCTACGGTCGGTAAGGGTAGACGGCTGGCCTGCGGGGGCATGCAGTGACAGGGGGGCGTCATGACTGACATTCGCGAGTTCTTCAACGGGTTAGCCGGCTCACCGAAACGCAATGAGAACCGCAGGAAAGTACTGCTTGCCATCGCGATCAAGGCCGACACCCAAGTCGGTATCGCCCGCCGCACCCTGCTTTCTCAGGCAACAGTGTCCACCGCGGTCCGGGAACTCGAGAAGGAAGGCATGGTGACCAGCGCCCGAGCGGACAGCGGGCGCGCCGGCAAAGTGTGCCTCATACCCACGGAGCTGGTCGGCGTGGGCGTACACCTCGGGTTCAACCACGTCACGGTAGTCACGCGCCGGCTCGACAAGGATTTCGACGCAGTGTCTGTCCGCGTCAACTCGGAAGGGGTGGCGCGGGGCTGGGACCGTGCCAGGCCCGCCGTGCAGGACCTGATCCGGGACGCGGTCAGGGACACCGGCTGCACGCTGCGTGATGTCTTCTCGCTGGGCATTGCCGTGCCTCGTATGATCGATCCTCGCACGAACGAGTTCACGCTGCCCATCCTCCACCCCTGGCGCCCCCGCGACAGTCCTGCGCGAGATCTGGGGAGTTGGCTGGGCGTCCCCGCATCCATCGACAACGACGCCAACCTCGGTGCGCTTGCCGAGCAGACCTACAGCCAGCGGGAGCACGCCGAGACTGTGGTCTACGTGAAGGTGTCCACCGGCGTCGGAGCCGGAATCATCATCCATAACAGCCTGCTTCGCGGGCGCGGCGGGATGGCCGGGGAGATCGGCCACCTCACTCTGGAACCGGATGGTGCGATGTGCCAGTGCGGCGGGCGCGGCTGTCTGGAGACCGTGATCGGCGCTGAAGCGCTGGTGCAGCGGGTACGGCAGGCTCGGCCCAGGGCGGGCGCCGTGGACTTCGAGCATCTGGAGGATGTCATCCGCGCCGCCAGGGAGCACGATCCCGTCTGCATGCGGGTGATCAGGGATGCGGGGCGGACACTCGGCTCCTTCATCGCCCAGCTGTGCAATCTATTCAACCCCGATGTAGTGGTCCTCGGTGGCCAGCTGACGGAATGCGACCTTCTCCTGGAAGGCTGTAGGGAGTCGTTGCACCGCTTCGCGCTCCCTGGTGCAGTGGCCGAGAGTTCCGGCTTCGTCCTGGAACTGAGCGAGCTGAAGACGAGGGCCGAAGCGCAGGGAGCCCTCGTCCTTGGACTGCGCGGTCAGGAGAGCCCGAGGACTACCGGTGACCCGGCCCAGGCGGGCCGCACGGGCGCGAGCTTCGGTACGCCGTAGGAGCGCCGACTGCACCTCTTGCGGCGGGTGAGGCGCGGCAATCGAACCCGGTGGGGTACCTTCCGAGGCTCTCTCCTTCAATTTCAAAGACCGACGGTTCGTGCGCCGTAATACCTGCTTCAAATGTGTGAGCCGAAGTCATCGAACTGCACAACGAGCACGACGCGGACTGGGGAACTGAGGCGCACGTACGCCGCTCGCCAGCCTGGCTGGTGAGGGAAAAGTGCCTGCTCAGCCAATGTGGCGACCGGTTTCCGGATCTCGGCTGCATCACACGGACGCACGGCTACACTGCAGGGCGTACTGCAGTGGCCGAAAAGGCCGCTTCCGATGTTCCGTTCCTCTTGACCAGGCAGCCGTGCCCTTGACCCGAGGCGGCCCGATGACCCATGACGCGTTTTCCGCGGATCTGTACGACTGTACGGCCGATGAAGGAAAGGGAACGCTTCCGGACGGGCCACCCCTGAGCGAGGACATGCCTTATGTGTCCCCGGTTCTCATTGATCTTGGACACGTCCGCGAGGTTACGTTGGGCAGTTCCCCCAACGGCAATGCCGATGCCAATTCCCAGTATTACTGGTAGGAGTCGTCGTGGTCGTCAATCATGGCGCGGCCAACTCGACACCGGACACCGGCGAGCTCACGATCCGCCTCCCGTCCGGCCCAACCATTGCCGGAATCCTGCCGCCGGGCCCCCGGCTACCGCTCCCGGCGACACAGGTATGGCCCACCGACCCTCGGCTGTGGTTGTGGGGACCGTGGCACGCCGGTGAGGTGCGCACCGCGGCTCATGCGCAGACCCGGATTGTTGCGGTCGGCCAGTGCCTCGCCGGCTCCGCGCGGATGCGGGACGACCTGGCGCGCTCGGCACGCGACGGCGACTGGGAAAGGCTGACCCGATGGCCGGGGGCCTATCTGCTGCTGGTGCTGGAACAGGGCGGGTCCTTCACCGCCTATGCCGACCCGGCCGGTCAGTTTCCGCTCTACTACGCGCGATATGACGACCGGACAGTGGTCTCCACACATGCCACAACCGTGGCCGTCATGACGGAGCGGGAAGAGACCCCGGACACCCTGGCGCTCGCAGCGCACATCGTCTGTCCCGGAGTGCCCGAACTTGTCGGGCCACGGACGAGCTTCGCGGGCGTGCACCAGCTTGGCCCCGGGGAATCGCTGCGCGTCGACCGTGCCACGAACACCCTCACCCGGTCGGCCTATGTGTCACCCACACCCGACAGTGACGCCTCCATGAAGGACATCGCTGCCCGCCTGCGCAGCTCCCTGAAGCAAGCCGTCGCCCTGCGCGCCCACAACGCCACGCGGATCACCTGCGACTTCAGCGGGGGTATGGACTCCACCTCGCTGGCCTTCCTCGCTGCGGACGTGATGGAGCAGTTGGATGCCTTCGTCTATCACCATCCCGCAGCCCCGGCGGGCGACCTGGGACACGCTCAGCGCTACGCACGCGAAACGACCGCCATCCGGCTCCGCCTCACCCAGGGCGGTCACGCATCACTGCCGTACGCCAACCTGAGCGCGCGCGGTCCGGCCGACCAGCCCGATCCATCCACCGCGGTCATCGCCCGGCTCCGGTTGCGTCTCGGCCACATCGCGAGGCGCGGTGGAAGGGTCCACCTGACAGGCGAGGGCGGCGACGCCCTGCTGACCGCGCCGCCCGCGTACCTCGGCGAAGTGGCGTCGTGCCGGACAGCCGGCCGGCTCACCCAGGACGCCCTCGCCTTGGGCAGACTGCGCCGTGTGTCTCCCGCCAGGGTCGCTCAGCGGGCCCTGCGTTTGGCCCATACCCCACTCGACCGGGCGCTGCAGGATCTGGCGACCCGTCTGGAACGACCGCTCCCGCATCCTCCACAGTGGCTGGACGCCATCGCCTGGTGGCCGCCCCCCGGTCCCGAGGCCTCGTGGCTGACCCCAGGGGTCCGACGCGACCTCGCCGAACTGGCTGCCGAGCGCGCCCGGCAAGTACGCTCCGACGAGCCGGGACCTGGTCCTGGTACGCGCGCAGCCCTGTGCGAGCTGCGTAGCTCAGCGACGCTGCACAATCAACTCGTCGCTGTGGCAAGACCCTTCGGGGTCTGGCCGCAAGCACCTTTCCTGGACGGCGACGTCGTCCGGGCCTGTATGAGCCTGCCGACGCCCTCAAAGGCCAATCCCTTCACGGCCAAGCCGCTGCTCAAGGCCGCACTCGCCGGTGCGGTGCCCGACGCCGTTCTGAGCCGACGAACCAAGGGCACCTACGCGGCTGAGGACTACCTGGGCGTCCGCCGAGCCGCAGCAGACATCCGTCAACGCCTCGCCCAGTCGCCACTCGCCGACCTGGGCATCGTGGAGCCTGCGCGAGTCGTCGCCGCTCTCGACGGTGCTGTGCACGGCCTCGCCGCTCCCTTCCCCGCGCTCAACCGCCTGTTGGGGGTGGATGTGTGGCTGGGTGAACATTGCGCGTCCGGGGAGGCACGATGACCCGGGTCCAGGTGCCCGACTACGTCCACGAGAGTCCGGGTGCCCACGGCGGCACAGTGTTGCTGGACGCCCGCTCGGGTCGCTGTTTCGCCATGAACCCTGTGGCAGGCCTGCTGTGGCAGGAGTGGCGTCGCAGCCGGGATCTCGAGACCGGAGTACGCGTGACGGCACGTCGCTTCCCCGATCCTTACCAAGACCGGATCCGGCGAGACGCGCGGCAGCTCGCCGACCTCCTCCTCGACCGCGGCCTCCTCGCCACCGCTCCCCCGGGCACGCCGCCGGGCCCGGCTGCCGGTGACGGGTCCGCCGCTGCCCCGGGGCACGGGCCGGCCTTCGACCGGGGCACGGCCGTGACAGCGTGCGGCCCTGTGGACGGCAGGCGCACTCCTGTCGGTGACAGGCGTAGTGCGGGCGGCGCGGAGGTGACCATGGCGGCCGATCCCGCGGTGGACGCTTTCCGGGCGAGCCGTTTGCCCACGCGACGCGCCCTGCCCGTGGGGCTGCTCGGCCTCCTGATCGCCCTGGTACTCATCCGGCTGCCCTTCCGCACCCTCCTGCGGATCGTGCACTGGACCTCGCACCGCTGGTGTCGGCAGGAGGCCACCGCGACACAGGGGACGGCGGCGCTGAACGCGGTCCGGCATGCCGCCGCCCGCTACCCCGGACGCGCCGCCTGCCTTGAGATCTCCCTGGCCTCGCTGATGTTGCTGGCCCTGAGCAGACGCCGGGTGAGGTGGTGCATCGGCACGGCCGTCGACCCATGTCGATTTCACGCCTGGATCGAGGTCCAGGGAATCCCGATCACGCCAGCCGACGAGCACGGCATCGAGGCTTTCCGCTGCATTATGAGTGTCTGACTTCTTCGAATCTCGACTTCTCCAACCACAGTGGCGGGCTTTACCGGCCAGTTTCAAGGGCGATTGCCAAGCTGCTGCGGGTGAAGCTTCACCTGCCGTCGATCCTGCGCTGGCTCGGCACGGCCCAAGGGCGGCCGCCTGCTTCGGCAACCGCCCTCCGGGAGGGATCGTCACATCCCTCAGACGCGCCCCAACAGCGCGTCTACCGGTGTCGTACCCCCATGCACCTGCGCCAGCACGCTCCAGAGCACGAGGACGACGACGATGATGACCATCCGCACCTGCTCCTGCTGCAGGGAGACCGAGCAGCGGGTGGTCATCGTCATCTTGGCACCCATGATTCACCTCCTTTCCGCTGACTTCGGCACTTGCGCAATCCAGTGTTCTCGGCAAGCTGTATGAAATCAATCGCCACTCTCTGAGGGGCATGACTGATTTACAGACGCCTGCCATCACCACATTGTTGAGACTGAGAATTCAATTTGCAGGGTCCGTATGGCGCTGCCACTCGCGAAGTATCGAACTGACCCGAGCAGACGGCTTGCAGGTGAGCGCCGTCCCTGACGGTCCCGTAGACGGCCGGAGGAACACCGGCAGGGCACACCCGCGGCGGCGTGCCGTCGTCACCGGCGGAGCCTGGGCGCGCCGCGGGCGCCAAATCGAAGGCGGGGCGCTGCCCGACGCCCCTCCTGGAGCCCGAACAGACCGCCATGCGGTCCCGTTGAGATGGATACGATCACTTTTGCCCACCACCCATAAGCAAATGTGAGTCTGGTCACATTTCACGGATCGGCTTACCAGTGACGTAGGGGAGATGCGACCTCGGCTCAACGACTGCTTCGACGGCCCGTTCTTCAGGTGGACGAGGCCGTACTAGATCCGAATGCCCCTTTGGCCCACTTTGCGAGTGATTGATGGTGGCGTACATGTGACTTGGCGTCGAGTGGACAAGGCGAAGTGCTGATCTCTGGCCTTCGCGGCACCACGCTGTCCCCCCATGAGACACGTGAACAACAGGTGGCGCCCCGGGGTCCACCTCCCTCTGTCGCGGCATGCAGCAGCGACGGCCGCCCTCGTGGCGCTCCTGGCCGGTCTGACGGCCATCCCCGGTGCCGCTCAGGACCTCGGCTCGGACGCCGGGCGGACGGTCGCCGCCGCGCGCGCCGGGACGGCCCGCGCCGCGATGATCTCCCGGCACCAGGTCACCCTGATCACGGGCGACCGCGTCACGCTGGAGACGGACACCTCGGGCAAGCAGAGTGTCTCGGTCAAGGCTGCCGAAGGCCGGGAGCGGCTCACTTTCATCAAGCGACAGGACGGCGGGGACTGGACGGTCATACCCGTCGACGCTCTCCCCCTCCTCTCGACGGGCCGTCTCGACAAGGCGCTGTTCAATGTCTCCGCCCTGGTCCGAGGGAAGTACGCCGGGCGGTCGAGTCTGCCGCTGATCGTCCAGTACGCGGGTGACGCGGGCACGGCCGAGCGTCGGCTCACCGCCGCCGGGGCCGACAAGGTCCGCCCCATCTCCGGGACCCCCTTCGCGGCCGTTGACGAACACCGCGAGGACGCCGCGGGATTCTGGCAGGGCATCGCCCCCGGCCGGGCGGGTGCCACGTCCTTCGGCGCGGGTGTGCGCCGGGTCTGGCTGGACGGCCGCGCCAAGGTCAAGCTCGACAAGACGGTGCCGCGCATCGGAGCCCCCCACGCCTGGGAGAAGGGCTACACCGGTGCCGGCGTCAAGGTGGCTGTGCTCGACACCGGTTACGACCCGAACCACCCGGACCTGAAGGGTCTCGTCGCCGAATCCGCGAACTTCACCACCGAGCCGAACACCGACGACCTGAACGGCCACGGCACGCATGTGACCTCGACCGTCGCCGGTTCCGGCGCTGCCTCCGGCGGCCGGTACAAGGGCGTCGCGCCCGGTGCGCGGATCCTGTCCGGAAAGGTCTGCACCGCGGACGGCAACTGCGACGACTCCGACATCATCGAGGGCATGGGGTGGGCCGCCCAGCACGGCGCCAAGGTGATCAACCTCAGCCTGGGCGACACCGACACGCCGGAGACGGACGCCGTCGAGGCCATGGTCGACACCGTCACCCGCGACTACGGCGCCCTGGTCGTGGCCGCGGCCGGCAACAGCGGCCCGGGCAAGGTCTCCTCGCCCGCCTCCGCCGACCGGGCGCTGGCTGTCGGCGCTGCCGAAGCCGACGACGACCTGGCCGTCTTCAGCTCGGTCGGCCCCCGGGTGGGCGACTCCGGCCTCAAGCCGGACCTCATCGCCCCCGGAGTGAACGTCGTCGCCGCCATGGCGGGCGGCACCACCGCCGACGACGGCTATGTCGGGATGAGCGGCACGTCCATGGCCACGCCGCACGTGGCCGGAGCCGCCGCCATCCTGTTCCAGGAGCACCCCGACTGGACCGCCGATCAGGTCAAGCGCCAGCTGATGCAGTCGGCGACCGGCGCCAAGGAGCACGGCGCGTACTACCAGGGCTCCGGGCGCGTCGACGTCGCCCGGGCGGTCGACCAGGAGGTCACCGCCGAGCCCGCCGGACTGGACTTCGGGCTCGCCCGCTGGACGGACGGCGAGCGGCCGCCGGTGAGCAAGACGATCACGTACCGCAACTCGGGCCGTGAGCCTGTCACCCTTCACCTGACGCACCACGCGAGCAGCGGCAAGAAGGATGTGCCCGCCCCCGAGGGCCTGTTCCGTCTCAGCGCCGACACGGTCACCGTGCCCGCGCACGGAACAGCGGACGTCACCCTCACTGCGGCCCCGGCAGCCGCCACGACCTACGCCGCGTACAGCGGCGTGGTGACCGCGGCCACCGGGGACGACCGGGTGTCGGTGCGCGTGCCGTTCGGCATGGACGTCGAGCAGCCGTCGTACGACCTGCGCATCGACATGAAGAGCCGCACGGGTACGGCTCCCGACAACGCCTACCTGCTGGTCGAATCGGCCGACGGCAAGGCCTACGAGGTGGAAGCGCTCGGCAAGAGCAGCACCGTGGTGCGGGTGGCCAAGGACACCTACTCGGTGAGCGGCTTCTTCTTCGACGCGTCGTTCACCGAGGGTGTCATCGTCGGCGTGCCGAAGGTCGTGATGAGCGCCGACCGGCAGGTCACCATCGACGCCCGGAAGGCGAAGCCCGTCACGGTCTCGGCGCCGAGCCGCTCGGCGCGCATCATCTCGGCCGAGATCGGCACCGTCAGCCTGGCCGACGAGCTGCTCTCCGTGACCATGAACAACGCGGTCGGCGACGACCACATCGAGGGCGTGTACGCGACGCCGACGGCGCAGTACGAGGACTCGAAGTTCACCTACCTCGTCAGCACCGTCTGGGGTGACCCCGCCGGCACGGACGGGAATCCCTCGTCGGTCTACTATCTGACGCGGCCCGTGCACGGCGCCATCCCGGCCGATCCCGCCTACAACCCCCACAAGTCGGAGCTGGCCCAGGTGACCACCACCTTCGCCGCCACCACACCGGGGACCACCGCTACCCGCATCGTCTGGACGTATGTCGACAACATCCGCTTCGGCGGAGTGTCGATGGCAGGGCTTCCGGTCCCGACCCGGCGCGTCGACTACTTCTCGGCGGCCGAGGGCCTGCGCCGGCAGACGGCCTTCGACCAGAACAACTTCTTCGACCCGGAAAGCCGCGGACAGAGCTACCTCAGTACCCTCCACGGCTACAAGGCCGGGACGAAGGTCGAGGAGCGGTGGAACGGCGGGATCCAGGCCATTGGCCTCTCGCCCGAAATGGCTGCCTTCCGCGAGGGCGACACCATGTACCGCCCGTTCCAGTCGGCCGCGAACGGAAACGTCGACCTGGTGGCCGACACGACGGCCGGCCTGCCCGAGGTGGAGCTGCGGCGCAACGGCGAACTGGTCTCCAGGGACTGGAGCATGAGCGACGTACCGGCCGACGCCACCGCCGCCGACTACCGTCTGACGGTCGAGCACGACCGCGACCTCGCCCCCAGCGCCGTCAGCACGCATCTGCAGGCCGAATGGCGGTTCCGGTCGCAGACCACGGCGACACGCCAGGCCCTGCCGCTGTACGCGGTGCGCATGTCGCCGGAACTGGACGAGTGGAACCGTGCCGAGGCCGGACGCGCCCTCGACATCCCGGTGCTGGTCCAGCGCACGGTCGGCGCCGTCGAGTCGCCGATCAGCACCCTCACCGTCGAGGTCTCCTACGACGAGGGAAGGACGTGGCAGTCGGCCGAGGTCACGGGGTCCGGCCTGCACCGCACCGTGACCGTGGACAGCCCGCGACGTGCCGCGGGCGGCTCGGTCAGCCTGCGTACCTACGTCAAGGACGCGGCGGGCAACTCCTTCGAGCAGACAGTGATCAAGGCCTACCTCCTCAAGTAGGCGAGGCCGGCAGACGGGCTCGTCGGATCCGTCCGGCGGGCCCGTCCGCGTCGCCGCCCATCGGCAGCCGTACTCAGAGCCAGGTGAGCAGGTCCAGGGAGGGGACGAGCATCAGCACGCGGCCCGAGCGGAGCGGGTGGGGGGCCGCCCGTGGACAGCGCGCCGCCGTCGTGCGAGGGGGCGTCGGTACCTGTTGCCCCGACCCGGCCCGGGCGCAATGTGGCGTTCGCCGGCCAGGTCAGTGAATGCCTCCTGGCCCAGCGGATCACGTGGAGAGCCGGGTGCTCGGCCGCGGGGCCCGGCCGGGTCGGCGGGCGGGGACGGAAAACCGGCACCGGAAACGGTGCACGGCGTCCGTCCCCCGCCCCACCTGCCTGGGGGCGCGGCCCCCCTTGCCCCCCGCCTCCCATGTAGTACGGTATTCAACCGTCGAAGCGCAGAATCCGGGGAGGACGCCCGTGGTGCTGGAGGTCGCCGGTGTCTCGCAGGAGGAGGAGACCGTCTACCGGCTGCTCGTCACGTCCGGCCGGGCCACCACGACGGACATGGCCCAGCGCGCCCGTCTGCCCGTCACGGACGCCACGCGGATCCTCGACTCGCTGGTCGCCAAGGGCCTCGCAAGTCACACCGACGGCACGCCCCGGGTGTTCCGCGCCGCTCCCCCGGACGTGGCTCTGCTGCCCCGGCTCAAGCGCAGCACGGACGCGCTGGAGCTGGCCCGTCTCGAGGCCGCCCGCCTGATCGAGTCCTACCGGGACACGATGCGCCGGCACGACGCCGGCCAGTTGCTCGAGGTCATCACCGGGGCGGAGGCCCTGCGTCAGCAGCTGAGGCAGATCCAGGCCGGCGCACAGGACGAGATGCTCTGGTTCTGCAAGGCCCAGTACGTGGCCATGCCGTCGGGCAGCAACGCCGAGGAGTTCCAGGCGCTGGCCCGGGGAGTGCGCTACCGGGTGCTGTACGAGAAGGCGTTCTTCGACGACGAAGGAGCCGTGGACAACGTGGTTGCGGGCGTGCGAGCCGGGGAGGTCGCCCGGGCCGTGCCGCACCTGCCGCTGCGCCTCGCGGTCGCCGACCGATGCGTCGCCGTCTTCCCCCTCGTGGCGGGCGGGCCGCACGGCAGCCCGGAAGAGCCCACCACCGCACTGGTCAGGGACAGCAATCTGCTCGCGGCCCTGATCGCCCTGTTCGAACGTTACTGGGAGGACGCCGTACCCCTGGACGTCGACGGCTCCGGCGCCTTCTCGGGGGCGGACGGAGCCGGGCCGTCCGACGCGCTCTCCCCCACCGACCGCAAGCTGTTGTCCCTGCTGGTGGCGGGAGTCGCCGACAAGGCGATCGCCTCGCAGATGGAGCTGAGCCGACGGACCGTCCAGCGCCGCATCCAGGCCATGATGGAGCGCGCCGGCGCGGCGACCCGCATGCAACTCGCCTGGCAGGCCGCGCGTCGTGGATGGCTGTGAGGCTGCCCGTTGCCTGGCGCGTGTCACTGCTCGGCACCGGCGGGGCTTGCCGGCCATAGCGCGAGGGGTGCCGGTGGTGCGTCCCCGCCCGCCGTCGGACAGGTACTGAAGTCCTTCTCCCCCGTGTCTTCCATGTGGCCGTGACGGGCCGCGGTCACCGCCGTCTGCCGGCCCGGCGCGCCCTGTCGGCCGGCCACACCCGCACCCCGGTCTCCCGTCGTTGCCCCGGCCCGCCGGCTGCGCAGTTGTGCCATGGCGCAGGTGCGCCACGGCACACCCCTTTGCCGGAGGCGGTGGGTGGCTCCAAGATCCGAGCCATCTCCCGTACTTCTTTCAATTCAGGGGTTCTCCTTGCCCAAAAGGCGTTTTCCCAGACCGGGTTTGCCGGCCGTCGGCGTGATCGCCGCCCTGTGGCTCGGGGCCGTACCGGCCACAGCCGCTGCGCCCGCAGAGCCGAGCGTGTCCGTGCCGGCCGAAGCCGCACCGCGGTCGTCCGGCGGCGACATGCACACCGTCACCCTGATCACCGGTGACAAGGTCGTCATCGGTACCGGCGCCGACGGCACCGTCGTCCGGTCCTTCCAGGCCGCGGGCGGCGCCACCGCGGGCTTCCACCGCGCCGTCATCGACGGTGCGACGTACGTGTATCCGGACGCCGTCCTGCCTTACGTCGGCGCCGGAAAGCTGGACAAGCAGTTGTTCAACGTGACCCGGCTGATCGCCGACGGCTACGACGACGCGCACGCCCCCCGGCTGCCGCTCATCGTGAGCTACACCGACGCCGCCGCCAGGTCCCGGACCCGGCCGAAGGTGGCCGGTTCGAACGTCGTCCGCCGGCTGGACAGCATCCAGGGTGCCGCCCTCGCGCAGAACCGCAAGCAGGCCCCGGCGTTCTGGTCCGCGCTCACCCGTGGTTCCGGGGCGGCGGCCCGGTCGCCGAAGCCGGCCTTCGCGGGCGGCATCGGCAGGATCTGGCTCGATGCCAAGGTGAAGACCGAGCTGGCCGACTCGACCGCCCAGATCGGCGCGCAGCAGGTCTGGGCCGAGGGAAACTCCGGCAAGGGCGTGAAGGTCGCGGTGCTCGACAGCGGCGCGGACGGCGAACACCCGGACCTGGCCGGGCAGATCGACACCAGTGCCAGCTTCGTCCCGTCCGAGACGGATGCCACCGCCGACTTCAACGGTCACGGCACACACGTCGCCTCGACCATCGCCGGCACCGGCAGCGCCTCCGACGGCAAGGAGCGGGGCGTGGCCCCCGGCGCCCGTCTGGCCGTCGGCAAGGTGTTGGACGCCGACGGCCGAGGGCAGGAGTCCTGGATCATCGCGGGCATGGAGTGGGCCGCCCAGGACCAGAAGGCCAGGATCATCAGCATGAGCCTCGGCGGTGGCGGTGACGCCACGGACCCGATGAGCCAGACCGTCGACCGGCTCAGCCGCGAGACCGGCGCCCTGTTCGTCGTCGCGGCGGGCAACGGCGGCCCGCACGCCATCAGCAGCCCCGGTGCTGCGGACGCCGCGCTCACGGTCGGCGCCGTCGACTCCGCGGACCGTCTCGCCGACTTCTCCAGCCAGGGCCCGCGGGACGGCGACGCCGGGCTGAAGCCGGAGATCACCGCACCCGGCGTCGACGTCCTCGCCGCCCGCTCCCACTACCGGCGGGGCGCCGGCTACTACACCACGATGAGCGGCACGTCGATGGCGACGCCGCACGTCGCGGGCGCCGCCGCGCTGCTCGCCGCCGAGCACCCCGACTGGACCGGCTCGCAGCTGAAGGAAGCACTCGTCAGCAGCGCCCGGGCGACCCCGTCGTACACGCCGTACCAGGCCGGCGCAGGCCGGCTCGACGCACTGGCGGCGGTGCACGCGTCGGTCTTCGCGACCGCCGGCACCTACTCCGGCTTCCACACGTGGCCGCCGAAGCCGGGCGAGACCGAAGTCCGGAAGGTGACGTACACCAATGCCGGCGACACCCCGGTCGGCCTCGGCCTGGCGGTAGACGGCGTCGTCCCGGCGGGGCTGTTCACCCTCTCCGAGGACCGGATCACCGTCCCCGCGCACGGCACCGCCTCGGTCGACCTGACCACGCGCCTGGACCGGCTGACGCCCGACCATCCGATCAGCGCCATGATCACCGGTACCGATGACGCCGGAACGGTACGGGCCCGGACCCTGATCGGCGGCGCCCGCGAGGGTCAGCGCCAGAACCTGACCGTCGTGGCGAAGGACCGGTCGGGCGATCCGCTCGCGGGCAGGGTCGTCCTCACCGCTGATCACCTCTTCACGGTGATCGACCTCGACGAGTCCGGCACCGGTACGGCGCGGCTACCCGTCGGCAGCTACAGCGGCTGGCTCACCGCCGACGTGCGCGGGGCGGGCGGACCGCACTCGCGGGGCATGGCCCTGCTCGCCTTCAACGACGTGCAGCTGGACCAGGACCGCACCGTCACCCTGGACGGCCGCAGGACCCGGCAGATCCTGGCCCGCGTACCGAAGCAGACCACCGCTGTCGCACCGCGCCTGGACGTCCACCGGTCGTTCACCGACAGCCTGGTCGAGTCCTCCATGCTGCCCGACGAGTCCTACGACAGCATCTGGGCGCTGCCGACCGGCAAAAAGGTCACCACGGGCGAGTTCGAGTTCGGTGCCCGCTTCCGCCTCGAGCAGCCGGCGCTGACCCTGGGCACGACGTCGAAGACCTACGCCGACCCGCTCGTCAAGCGCGCTGCCGAGCCGCTGCCGGCCGGCACCCGGACGCTCACGGCGGTCTACGCCGGCGCAGGCGCGGCGAAGGAGTCGGCCCGCCGGGACATGCACGACAAGGCCGTGGTGGTCCGGGGCAGCACCCCGTCCGGGATCAAGGCTCAGGCGGAGGCCGCCGCGGCCTCGGGCGCCCAGCTGCTCGTGGTCGTCAACGACGGCGTCGGCCGGCTGAAGCCCTGGGACGAGAATCCCTGGAGCCCCGAGAGCCCGGCCCCGCTGACCGTGGCAACCCTCGACGCCGACCAGGGCGCCGACCTGATCGGCGCCCTCGAGCACCGAGTGGTCAAGCTCAAGGTGACCTCTCACCCCACCACCGACTATCTCTACGACGTGGTGCACCACTGGTCCGGCGCCGTCCCGGCGGACCCGACCTGGCGGGAAGAGCCCAAGGACCTCGGCAAGGTGGACGTCTCGTTCCGCAACTACCGGCAGGGCAAGGCGATGGAGTTCCGTCCCGACGTCTGGCGGGGCTGGGCCGTCGGCAACCAGCTCACCGCTCCCGCCCAGGGCAGGCGGACCGACTGGGTCACCTCCGGCGCCACCTGGCTGGACGACGCCTTCATCCAGGGCGAGACCGGGCAGCACTCCATCGGCGTACTCCACTACCCGGCGCACAAGACCGGCGAGGTCAGCTGGTTCGGTCCGGTCCAACGGCCGCGGATGGGGCCGATGGGCTACCAGCCGGTGCGCTACCTCGACACCATGTACATCACCGCACCCGGCTGGGGCGACTCCGGAGCCGGACACGTCGGTGAAGCCCGCGCCAACTTCGACGTCAAGGACTGGATGGCGCTCTACCAGGGCGACCAGCAGCTCGACTGGGGCAACGCCGAATGGCTGCAGGTCCCCGCGCTCGCCCCGGAGCGGCTGCCCTACCGGCTGGTGCTGGACAACGACCGGGGTTCCTGGACCAACCCGTACTCGACGCACACCCTGACCGAGTGGAACTTCACGTCCGCGGCAACAGGGGCCGAATCGACCCAGTCCCTGCCGCTGATCCAACTCGACTACGGTGTGGACACCGACACAGCCGGCCGAGCCGACCGGCGCGCCGCGCTGACGGTCACCGCCTCGCACCTGCCCGGCACCACCGCCGCCATCGGCAAGCCCTCCCTGGAGGTCTCCTACGACGACGGCAGGACCTGGCACCCGAGCGACCTGACCCGCACCGGTGAGGGATGGCGGACCGAGCTGAGCGCGCCGAAGTCGGCGGACTTCGCCACCCTCCGGGTCACCGCCCGGGACAACGCCCGGAACACCGTCTCCCAGACGATCACGCGAGCCTTCGGACTGCGCTGACCTCACCGACGGCATGATCGACCGGGCGGGGCCGTCGACCGACGGCCCCGCCCGGCAGCGCCGGCAGGTCCTGTGCGCGGCGATCGTCCACCGTGCGGCCGGTGTCAGCAACGGGACGGGTGGTCGACGGTTTTGCTGCCCGTCTGACCGTGACGGGGCAAGCTGGAAATCCGCGCGCAGGCCCGCGCGAGTGGTGCCGCCGTCACGGAAATGGGGCTCGGTCAGGGGCAGGCCGACGCGCCGCTGTACCTGGCCTGGCTGGTCGAAGTCGCCTTACAGGAGCGGGCGCCGCTGCGCGGTGGCCGCCGGTGGTGCTGCTGCCGTCGGCAGTCGTGGTGTTCTGCGTCGCAGCCGGCTGGACCTCATGGGCACGCGTGGTGGCGCGCTCCGGCTTTCCCCACCAGGAACTCGGACAGCCGGCCTCGCCTGAGGACGATGCGACGACGCATCAGCCGTAGCTCGCGGCGCTCTCGTCGTGTGCACTTCTGCTGGAACCACAGCGCGGGGATCGCCATCGTCTCGCGACGGGCGGGGCGTTCCGGGAACAAGCGCCGCCCGTGAAGGGGACACGCGCCTGCGGTCTTCATCGCTGAGCCCGTGAGAATCCCCCGCTTGTTCACTTAGTGGAAGAAATACCGTTTCTGCAGCAATTCTACTCACCCGTCAGCCAGGAACTGTTGGTCCAAAGGCGGCTTACCCTCCCCGGTCACGGGCCCTAGGGTCCCCGGTGACCAGTCGGCGGCGCTCAACAACGTCATCGTTCACCCCTTCCATGCTGAAGGAGTAGCTGTGGAACGTCGCAACTTCCTGCGTGGTGCCGTGCTCGGTACCTCGGCCGCCGTATTCGGCGGCACCCTCATGCGAGGCGCCGCCTACGCGGCGCCCGCCCAGAACGGCACCAGCCCGTACGGTGGCCTGCTGCCCGCCGACGCCAACGGCATCATGCTGCCCAGTGGCTTCAGCAGCAGAGTCATCGCCCGCTCCAGCCAGACCGTCACCGGCACTTCGTACACCTGGCACAGTGCCCCCGACGGCGGCGCCTGCTTCGCCGACGGCACCGGCTGGATCTACGTCTCCAACTCCGAGGTGTCCACCGGTGGCGGCGCGGGCGCCGTCAAGTTCAACTCCTCGGGTTCCATCACGGGCGCCTACCGCATCCTGTCGAACACCCGGAACAACTGTGCGGGCGGCGCGACCCCGTGGAACACGTGGCTGTCCTGTGAGGAAGTGAGCCGCGGCTACGTCTATGAAACCGATCCGTGGGGCACGAACGCCGCCGTCCGCCGCGCCGCGATGGGCCAGTTCAAGCACGAAGCGGCCGCCGCCGACCCGGTGCGCAAGGTCGTCTACCTGACGGAGGACGAGCCGGACGGCTGCTTCTACCGGTTCGTTCCCACCAGCTGGGGCAACCTGTCCTCCGGCACCCTCCAGGTGCTGGTCGCCGGCACCGGGACCTCCGGCTCCTTCACGTGGACGAACGTGCCCGACCCGGACGGCTCCCCCACGGCCACCCGCGACCAGGTCTCCGGTGCCAAGCTCTTCAACGGCGGTGAGGGCTGCCACTACGCCAACGACACCGTGTGGTTCACCACCAAGGGTGACAACCGCGTCTGGCAGCTCAACCTGCTCAACAGCACCTACGAACTGGCCTACGACGACAGCCTGGTCACCAACGGCACCGCACCACTGACCGGCGTCGACAACGTCACCGGCAGCTCCTCGGGGGACCTCTTCGTTGCCGAGGACGGCGGCAACATGGAGATCTGCATCATCACCCCCGACGACATCGTCGCTCCCTTCCTTCGGATCACCGGCCAGTCCAGCTCGGAGATCACCGGCCCGGCGTTCTCCCCCAACGGCCGGCGGCTGTACTTCTCCAGCCAGCGCGGCACGTCCGGCAGCTCCTCCGGCGGCATCACCTACGAGGTGACCGGCCCGTTCCGCGCCACCGCCTGACGGCAGTCCGCCGACGGTTGGGTCGGGGCGGCAACGCACCGGCCCAACCGTCAACCGGCCCGTCATAGCGACATTCGTCCCCAGCGAACCCTCGGCCACCCTCTGCATCCCCCTGCGGGCTGCAAGGTAGGACCGTGCCCTGCCGGTGGCCCGCTGGTCGCGACGACGGTGGAGTCCCTCGTCAGCCGCAGGCCCGTGATCCTGCTGATCGTCTTCTGGTGTGGGACCACTGGGCGGGTGCACGCCACCGCCTGACGAACGCGAGGGCGCCATCGGCAGTAAGCGGTCCGCTCCCCGCCGGTGACCGTCACCCGGCGATCTTCGTCACTGCCATGCCCTGTGCCGACAGCAGCACCGTCTGGGACCGCCGCCACGTCACGACCGAGCCGGTGCCTCTGCCGATGATCCGCAGCAACCTCCGGCCTTCATCGTCATCGGCCTTACGAACCCGCACACGTTCTGCCACCCGGACGGACTCATGGTGAGGCACCGCCTGCGCCAGCACCCGAGCGGCGCGTCACCCCACAACAGGGCAGGCGTTGCCGGATACGGCACCGAATGCCCGGCGGTGAGATGGTGCGATGCGGTCTCGATGCCGCTGGCTTCCGGATTGTGGCGGCCGCCTACGGGAGGCAGGGTGGTCTCGAGACCGTTCGGGCGAGGCAGAAGGCACACGGCCTGTCACGGATGCGGGCTGTGGCTCGCCTCATCGCCTAGCGAGCTGTGTGGGCTGGGAACCGGCGAACTTGGTCACCGCCGAACGAGTGGGTCGGTACACCGGTCCGGAATGCGGTGGCCAACGCAGATCGTCCACCCCGGGACAGGCTTACGGAGGTGTAGTACATGCCCGACAAGAACCCTGAGCACGGGACCGCCCACGAGGTCTCCTTGCCATCCGAAGTCAAGTTGCTGCAGGAAGTCACTCCGCCTTTCTTTCCCGAAGGTGGTTCGGGAATGACCATCCTCGTGGAGTGGCCTCCCGGTCACCCCGGGCTCCCTCCGCATCGCCACTCGGGCCCGTCGTTCGGCTACGTGATGGAGGGCGCGCTCCGGTTCGAGCTCGAGGGTGAGCCAGAGCGTGTGGTCGAGGCCGGTGGGACGTTCTGGGAGCCAGGCGGTGATGTGATCCACTACCAGGACGGCAACGCCCTGTCGGACGCACCGACCAAGTTCGTGGTGACCATGTTGTGCGCGCCGGGGCAGCCGATGCTCACGGTGGTCGACACGGAGGAACTGAAGGAACGGGCGCACCTGCGCGCCCCGCGTCCCTCCGAAGGCTGACCCGCGGGATCGACACGGGTGCGGAGCCCGGAACACCGATCCCAGTGCCTGGCTTTGCAACAGCCTCCGGCCTTAGTCGTCCAGCGATCTCACGGACCCGAACACGTTGTGCCACCCGGTCGGACTCATGGTGCCGCACCGCCTGCGCCGGCGCAGCGGCCACGTGCCGATCCCCATCCGCGACGCGTACGCCCATGCCACCGGTAGGCGCTCGAGCTGAGGCCGGAACGGATCACTGAGCCCTTCCATCCTCAGTGCGCTTGCCAGGTGCCGGGCGAGGACGGCTTGGACGAGGCCGGGGGACGTCTGCCCCAGCAAGCGCGTGGAGGACGCCGTGTTCGCGGGCCGCGCGGACGTCGTGGACGCGGGCCGCGCGGACGTCGTGGGCGGCGCCGGGCAGGGCCGGCGACGCCCGCAGCAGACGGCCGAGCGGATCAGCGACGGCTTGCACATTCATGCCGCGCTTCTTGGGCTTTCCGTGATGGTCGGGGTTCCTCTGCTCAGCCCTCTTCGAAGACGAGGTCCTCGGGCGGGTGGGTCATCTTCACCTTGGTGCCGTTCACCTCGACCACGGTGTCGAGGCCGGTCGGGGACTGACCGGTGGACAAGATCCAGTACTTGTCCGCGGCCGCGTCGAGGAAGGCAGCGAAGCCGGCCATGTCCGGATTGCCAAGGTTGAGGTACTCGACGAGTCTGCGGAACAGCTTGGGCAGGATCACGGCCCCGTGCTCGGGGTGGGTGAGCGACTCCATGCCGGTCACGGTCGCCCCCGACATGGTGACGTCCTCGGCCCACAGGCCCTTCTTCACGGGCGTCTGTGCCGCATGCGAGGCGGCGGTCAGCTCGTCCCGCAGGTCCGCGAAGAGGTTGCGGTAGAAGGTGGGGTAGACGAGGCCGGCCGCGATCATGTGGTGGTTGAGGGTGGTCTGCAGCAGCGGCACGTCGACAACGATCATGGTGCCGCTCGTGCCGGGCGGCGTGCCCTTGCCGGCCAGGGCGATGCAGCGCTTGTCCTGGGTCGCGCCGCTGGTGAGGATCCAGCCGGGCACGCTCTCGGGGGTCGCCGCGGTGACCGTGTCGTCCTCGGCCCGCTCCACGCTGGTGAATCCGATCCACGCCACCAGTTCGTCCCGGGCCTGGCGCGCGAACTTCAGCGGCTGGCTCACCTCGGGGCCGCCGCGCTGGAAATGCGTCTCCAGGGCGTCGATCGCGTCCAGCCGCAGCTTGGCCCGCCCGGCACTGTTGTGCTTTACCTTGTGCGGCCCGGGGACGAGCTCCCACTCGGAGGGCGTGTCGGGGGTGAAGTGCACGGTATCCCCGTCCGAACGGCCCCCGATGATCTGGTACTTGCCCTTGATCAGCAGCATTGGCATGGCGACTCCCTGCTAGGGGATCCGGGCAGGACGAGGCCGGCGAAGCAGCCACGACCCAGTGGGATCGGCATGGCGGTGGGCACCGCCATCCCTACAACCCGCCCCCGGCCCGCCGCACGGCACCGCGCCCGAATCACTTCGAACGCGGCACGAATCCCGCCATGTGCCGTAAGCCATCGCCGCCCAGCTCACCCATCCGGCGCCGACGCCTGAGGGCGCACATCTGCTCGTTTTCCGTGGGTCTGACCGCTGCTCCCATGGCGGCCGGCGCCGGGCGGATGGCCGCGCCACGGCAAGGGTCCTGCGGGCTGGTCACGAGCTGTGCACCGTAGTTTCGCATGCGTGGCATGCTCCAGGTGCCGGCGTCTGGTCAGAGCCCTTTGCAGCGCTCCATCCGTCGGGCACAGCGGAAGCCGGGGGCCCTGCATCAGCCCAGTCCGACCAATTCGGCGATCGTCCCGCCGAGCACCCGGTCACGCACCTCGCCCGAGCTGGTGACCCGCTCCACCATCGCCCGAGCGAGGACCGGGTCACCGTACGGCGCGTCCGATCCGAACAGGGTCCGGTCCGGGATCTCCTTGATGGCCAGCCGGACCGCGAAGACGATGTTGGCCGTGGACAGCTCCAGGTACATGTTCGGGGTGTCCCTCACCAGCTCGACGGCCTGCATCCAGTTCAGCCCGCCCAGCTGGCTGACCACAAGCGGAACCGTCGGATACCGGCCGGCGAGCACCGACATCCTCGTCAGATCGTCCGCCGTGGTCGGGGCGGATCCGTGCACGACCACGGGCATCCCCCCGTGGTCGGCCGCAGCCTGGAGCACTGGTTCGATCACCTCTGCCCGTCCCGGCGGCGGTGTCAGCTCGCCGATTCCGTGCAGCCCACGCCCGACGACCTCGCGTTCCACCATTGCGGCGGTCTGCCCCGGCTCGAGTCCCAGCGGCACGGACAGGAAGCCGATGAACCGCCGCGGCTGCGCGGCGAGCGCGGCGTCCAACTCCTTCCACGCTCCGCGATACCCGTCGACGGTGCCGGCACGGCCGCCGATGGCTTCGTCCAGGATCGCCATCTCCCGGCGCAGCGAGGCAAGGTCACCGGCCCGCTCCGGGTGTGGGCGGGTGGCGAACAGTACAGCGCGGTCCACCCCGGCCTCGTCCAGCAGCTCGACGTGTGCCGCGACGGGGTCATGGACGTGGCTGTGCGCATCGATGATCAAAGGCTCACTCCCTCCTTGGCTGCCGGCCCGGAATGCGGCCGGCCAGTGCACTGTTGCTCCCTGACACCATGGGAAGGTCAAGTCGGAGGGAACTGGTCGGTGCTGATCGGGGAGCTGTCGCGTCGTACGGGAGTCAGCGAGCGCCTGCTGCGCTACTACGAGCGGATGGAGCTGATCAGCTCAGAGCGCCGCGCCAACGGCTATCGCGAGTACGACGACCGGACAGTGGAGACAGTGCGGCGCATTCGCGCTCTGCTGGCCGCCGGCTTGCCCACCCGCATCATCCGCCAGGTTCTGCCCTGCACCTTCGACGAGGCGTCACTGCATCCCTGTCCGGGCGTCCTCACCAGTCTCCGCACCCAGCTGAACGCCCTCGACCAGCGTGCCGCCGACCTGGACACCGCGCGCCGCCTTCTGCGCCAGACGATCGCCGCCACCGAGAACGCGGCAGGCTGAGCCTGGCGTCGGGCGTCGAAGTCCCGCACCGCGCAGTTCGATCACCCTCCGTCCGGACTCCGTTGTTGCCTACGTGAGTATCAACACGGACGGTCCGACCGCAGCCGATCCCAAGGTCCTGAACTCTGTCACCCGCATGTTCGCCCAGCGCATCCGGCAGGCACACATGGGCAGCCGCCATCGGCACGAGCAACATGAAGCGGGCAAGCGCCTGGCTCTTCGCATTCGCTGCACGGAAGCTGCGCCAGAACCCGAGTCCCCGACAGCGCGGTCCGGTCCTAGAGTGATCCGCGTGCCGATACCCGTACATGCCCTCGCCCACCGCCCATTGACCGCTTCGGCAGTCGCCGAGCTCGTCGCACTGCCAACCTCGCCTTATGTCCCTGAAGATGTCGACGCTGTCGACGCGGAGGTACAGCGACGCGGGTGGAGCTGGGAACACGAACTGGTCTGCGACTCGTTCCGCACCGGATACGGACATGTGCTGTGCACCGACGGCATCAGCCCGTTCGGGCGCTCAGACGCCCGGCACTTCCTGGTCTTCGGCCAGCTCTACCCCGTCGACCCCGAAGACGACGATATGACCAACGGCCCATGGCTGTACGGCCTCATGGACGACTGGCAGCAGCAGTCCGGCTGGAGTGGCCGGCGACCGGGTACCGACCAGGACTGCGAGACCGTGCTCGCACAGGCGGCGCAGGCAGTGACGGAGCACCTCGGCACAGCCCCTGAGCGGACGACTCTGTCATCCGAAGTGCTGGTCACAGGCCCCGCGCTGACGCACCGCATCTGGCGCACACCCACCCATGCCCTGGTCCTCGGACCAGCGGCCGACAACGGCCCCTACGGCTACCTCAACCACCTGCAGTTGTCCTATACGCCACTCGCGTGCGGTCCCGACCTGCCGCCCGCGGACGACGAAGACAGCCTGACGAGATGGATCGCCGCGCACGTCGACTGGTGACCCGGCCCCCACACAGACGTCCGGCAGGTACGCCGCATACCGCGTGCTGTCCGTTCTCGCGAGCATCGAGCACGGCAGAGACTGAGTCCCACTCCCAGCGCGAAAAAAGCAGCCGCTACCGGAAGTCGTGAACAAGCTACTGGCCTTATGGCCTGTTAGTCCGTCCGGCGCCTCGTAGGCCTGGATGGTCAGGGCGCCGCCAGGTTTCCAGCAGGGCGTGGGACATCAGCGGCAGGGCACGACCTCGGTCCTCCCACCCCGCGGCCGGCCTGCGCAGAGCCGCCATCCCGGCCATGACTCCCCACCATGGTCCGGAGGAGCAGGAGGTGAGCTGCGACAATCAGAAGATGACCAGCCAGGAGATCCGACAATGGTGCGGTGCATGCACGTCCTGAGTGAAGCGATCAGCGCTGACGGCACGTGATTCATCCCATCAGCGCAGCACGGGAAGGAAGGGCCATGTTTGACCACGTCATCGGACTGCGCCCGGAAGAGGCCGCACGCTGGGTCGCGCTGGTCGAGCAGTCCCGACCAATCCTCGAAAGTGACGGAATGGAAGCTGTCCAGGGCTTCCTGGCCGAGCGCGGTGTGAGCATCATCCCGGCGATCGCAATCACCCGGGCGCTGCTTGGGAATGCGGAGACACCGCTTCAAGTGGCCATCGACATCGTGGGTACGAGTACGGCTCGGCAGTAAGTTCAGAGAAGCCTGCATCGGCATGACCTTGCCCATTGTCCGCGACGAACGCGCGACAGTGGTGCCCGCTTCCTGGCCGAAGATTCTGATGCTCGCCGGACTGCCGACTCCCCCGTCGCCTCTAGTTGTTGCGGGTCAGGACGTTGTCGACAGGCGAGCCGTTCTCTTCGCGATCTGCATCTGCGCGCTCGCGGGCGTCGATGAGTTCGTCCCAGTGTTCGGCGGTCCAGGCGTAGACGTTCAAGAGGACGGCGAGGAGGCTGTGGCCGAGGGGGGTGAGGCTGTAGCCCGGGGAGTCCGAGTCGGCGTCACGGGTGATGAATCCGTCGCGTTCGAGGGAGCGCAGTGCTCGGGTCAGCTCTTTGGGGCTCGTTCTCGGCAGTGCCTTGCGCAACTCGCCGAACGGCTGGCCCCCTCGCCGAGCAGCACGCCGCGGCCAAACTCGCCGAGGTCGATGCGAAGATCGCCGATCTGACCGCCATCCGCGCCACCCTGGTCACCGCCGTCGACGCCGGGTGTGACGATCTGACCGAGTGTGCATCGAGCCCCCGCTGCCCCCTGCCGTTCACCGACCTCGCCCAGGAGAACCGCCATGCCGCCCCCTGCTGCTGACCCGACCGCGCGCCGCACCCCCACAGGCGGCTTCCGCCCCGACAGCTGGGACGGCACCGGCGTCCTGTTCTGCCTCGCGCATCGGCTGCACGAGGCGGAGCCCGCCGCAGGGGGAGGAGGATGACCGGCATGCGCATCCGCATCGAAGCCGACCAGTTGCCCGGCCTCAGCTGCGCCCCCGACCAGGGCAACGACCAGCCGTACCGCAACATCCACGTCGCCGTGCAACGCCGCGGCCGTCCCGCCGAACTCCTCGGTCGCCAGCCGGGCAACGCCTCCTCGGCGAGCTGGACCCTGGAGTGCACCACGACCACGTCATCGACCGGCACCGACGTGAAAGGTCCACACGTGCAGGGCCGCCCGGGCGAACGGTTCATCTATCTGTCATGGGGCACCGTCGACGATGCGGGTACCTTCACGATGTTCCGCCGCGCCAAGCTCATGCTCGACGCCATCCCCGCTGAAACGCTTGCTGCGGCCAGCCGCACGGGCCTGCTCGTCGCACGCCTCGGCCTGACCGACGCATGCGGCAACCCCTTGTGCGCACGGGTCGTGCCCCCGGCCATCACTTGGATCGCCGTGGCCGACGACTAGAAGCGCGTGCTGTCACGGCCGCCTGCGAGGCCGGCGTCATACGATCTGTTGCTCTTTGGTCATCCGGCCGGGCATGAAGATGAGGGCTACCAGGGCCAGCCCGACCCCGGCGCCGACGAGCTGCATGCCGATGAAGCCGGCGAGCGAGCCGGGGGCGATGCCCGCGAAGGTGTCGGTGAAGGCTCGGCCGATCGTCACCGCAGGGTTGGCGAAGGACGTGGACGAGGTGAACCAGTAGGCGGCGCCGATGTAGGAGGCGACTGCGACGGGGGCGAAGCGCAGCCGGTCGGTGCGGGCGAGTCCGAAGATCAGCAGGATCAGGCCGGCCGTGGCGACGACCTCGCCGAGCAGCAGGTGTCCGGCGGAGCGGTCGTGGGTGGACCACTTCACCAGGGGCTCGCCGAACATCGCATCGGCCAGGACCGAGCCCGCGATCGCGCCGGCGATCTGCGCGGGGACGTAGACGCCCATCTCACGCAGGCTCACACCGGCGCCGCCCCGCCGCGCGGTCCACCACTCGGCCAGCGTGACGGCCGGGTTGAAGTGCGCACCGGAGACCGGGCCGAACAGGGCGATCAGGACGCCGAGACCGAAGACGGTGGCCGTGGAGTTGGCCAGCAGCTGCAGGCCCACGTCCTTCGTCAGTCCGGTGGCCTGGATGCCGGAGCCGACCACGACCGCGACGAGCGCCGCCGTGCCGACCAGCTCAGCGGCGGCCTTGGCGATCAGCGGAGGGGCTTGCGGCGGGGGCCCCGGGGCGGGCTGCGGCTCGGCGTCCACCGCTATGGCGGATTCCTCGGCTCTGTCGTGCTCGGTGGCCTCGGTGGCGCTCAACGGGGGCTCCTCGGTGCGTTCGAAAAGGCGACAGGACGCGGCGACGGACGGGCGCCGGAAGATCAGGGACAGGACCGCTTGACGTTGCCCTCTGCGGTGGCGCGCGCGGTCTCCGCGAGGTCGGCGAACTGTCCGGCAAGCAAGGCGATGACGTCAGCCTTGAGCCGGTAGTAGGTGAACCGGCCGCAGGGCTCCGTCTCCACGATCCCCGCCTCGCGCAGCACCTTCAGATGGTTGGAGAGGTTGGTCTGCTTGGCCCCCGTCTCCTCGATCAGGTGCGTGCTGCAGAGCGTCTCCTTGGCCAGCAAGGTGACGATCCGGAGGCGGAGCGGGTCGGCCAGAACCCGCAACAGATCAGTGTCGACTGATGTCAGCATGGACTGATACTCTCACATCACTCATGGCTGATACCAGCCTGGGCTGATCCTCGGGGCCCCCGCGTCCCAGCATGAGTGGGGACCCATGCGCCGAAGGGATTCCCATGACCGCGTCCCCGCCCCCGTCCTGCCCGACGCACGCCTCGCGACCGGTGTCGCCGGACTCTGGGTGCGCTACTGCGGCGCTTCGCCCCGGAGACCATCCAGCGCCTGATCATCGACCCCTACGCGCGCCTCGCCGAGCACGCCCGCGTCTGCGTCCGCACACACCTCGTCGCGCTGAACCCGACCCCCGTACCCCTGTTGATTCACTCACGAAGGAAGAACCGATGTCCTCCAGCCCGCTCGCCTCCGTGCTGTTCGTCTGTGTCCACAACGCCGGGCGTTCGCAGATGGCCGCCGGCTTCCTCTCCCACCTCGCGGGAGACCGGATCGAGGTCCGCTCCGCCGGCTCCGTGCCGGGCGACCAGGTCAACCCCGCCGCTGTCGAGGCCATGGAGGAGATCGGCGTCGACATCTCCGAGGCCAAGCCGAAGATCCTGACCACCGAGGCCGTCCAGGCGTCCGACTACGTCATCACCATGGGCTGCGGCGACGCCTGCCCGATCTTCCCCGGCAAGAAGTACCTCGACTGGGCCCTGGAAGACCCCGCCGGCAAGGGCGTCGATGCCGTCCGCCCCATCCGCGACGAGATCAAGACCCGCGTCGAGGCCCTGATCGCCGAGATCGACGCCCAGCAGAAGCCGTGACACAGGACAGGGTTCCGTCCCGGGTCTCGAGTCCCCTGCAGGCGCCTCGCGCGCGCCTCCTGCCCCGCCCGTGTCCGGGTAAGCCCCGCCCAGAACATGACGTAAGCTGGGCTCACCGACGCGGGGTGGAGCAGCTCGGTAGCTCGCTGGGCTCATAACCCAGAGGTCGCAGGTTCAAATCCTGTCCCCGCTACCAACGCACCGGCCCCCTCGACACAAACGTCGAGGGGGCCGGAAGCATCTGAGGCCACGTGGGACGGCTTGACGTCAGGAGAGCGGTGGGGGACCACCCTTGCCTGGAATGCGGCGGTACGACTTCCGAGAGTGATCGCCTGCGGGTTGTGCCGTAACCGATCTCCGTGCCTTCCGTGCCGGTAGCCCTGCCTGCTGGTCCTGATGTGCCGCAGGCTGGACACAGCAACTGCCGGATGCCGGGTTCGAACCCAACGACGTGGCGATGACGGTCTGGGCCGAGTTCGGCGGGCTGACGATTGCTGGTTCCTCGGCCCGCGTCCCCGGCTCTTCACTGCACTTGGACCCCGTTGACGCCTGTATCGACGCCGCCGAGGATGCATCCACGCTGAGGCGACGGTGCAGAGAGAACTACAGCCCTCTGGGCATGTGGTCGGTCCAGTTCAGGTCGTACATCGCGGCCAGCGGTCGCGTCGTCGCCGTAGGGCCGAACTGGCTGTGGCCGCTGGGTTCGACCTTCGTAGCGGCGTTGGCGCATGTGGTGGATGGCGATGGCGGCGTCAATCGTCAGGAACAGGCAGACTGGCTCGCCAACTGCCTCCCACCTCGCTGTTAGCCTTTGCGGGTTCAAACGACTAGGGGGAAGTCCATGCTCACGTCGGTTGCCACAGAGTGGCCGTGGCTGCTGGCCATCACAGCCCTTGTGATCCACTGCTCCGCCATGGCGAAATGGATTCCGATCCAGAGAGTCTGGACGGTGTACCCCTTCATCTGGGTGGTATGCGGCACCGGCGCGGTGGCGTACGGATCGTGGCGCGGCTTCGCTCTGGAAGACATGCTCGCCGTGTGCTCGTTCGCGCTCATCGGGCTGACGATCGGCGTATATCCGACGCGCAAGCTGTTCACGGAGTGGGCCCACGAGATCAACCGCGGCGTGACACGCGAGCAGTACGACTATCCGCGCTCACACCTCGCATTCTGCGGCGCCTCCGTACTCGTCATGGTGGCCGTCGCGATCCTGCTGGCGCGCTGACAAGCCACAAGCGGCGGACCAGTCGTTTCCTGGCCCTCGCCAGGGGCGACGCCCTGGACAGCGGCCGAGTTGCCTGCCGGCCACCACGGACTGGGTACGGCCACTCATGACGAACTCACGGCAAGGTCTGAGCGAGCACGACGAAGGTGTTCGCGGATGCGCGCGACGTCAGAATGCTGTCGCGGTGCCCTGGATCCTCCTGATACGACATGGGGATGGTGACTGAAGCACTGGATCCCACAGACCGGCTGTTCGCCGAGCGGGCTTGCGAACGCCTCATCATCGAGTTCGTCCACAAGCTCGACCTCGGTGACCCGGGCGACGTGGCCGATCTGTTCACGGAGGGCGGGCTTTGGGAGTGGGCGGAAGGCGACCGTCGGATCCAGGGCCGTGACGCACTTCGGTCGTATTTCAGCGGCCGGCCCACGGACCGGCTCTCACGCCGGATATGTACGAACATTCTGGTCACCGTCACATCCGAGGCAACAGCCACCGCGACCACCTACTTCACGACGTACCGTGTCGACGGACATACCGGTGGTTTCGTGCCTCCGCGGGCTCCTACGCAGGTCGGTCACTACGAGGACACGTTCCTCAAGGCCGAAGGCCGTTGGCTTCTCAGATCTCGTTCCTTGCATCTGGCCTTTGCCGGCCCGACCGAGCGGCTCGAAGGAGCAGCCGAGGAGTGAGCCCGCTCGGGCCTCAGACACGGGTGAGCGACGTAGTCGGGGACTGTCCTGTCGGTGCCGCGGCCGGGAGGTGGTGCCGGCCGGCCGCGGCTACGGCCAGGACCAGTACCGTCGGCTGGTGTGGGATCTTGGCGTGAAGCCGCCGATCGCCTGCCGCGGCACCGAGCACGGCTCCGGCCCGGGCGCCCGGCGTCGGGGCGCGGGGCGCGCGTTCGCTCACCTGCGCTCGTTCCGCCGCCTTCGGATCCGCAGGGAGATGCGCGACGACATCCAGGAAGCGTTCCTCGGTCCGGGCTGCGCACTGATCTGCCGGCGACGCCTGGGCTCAGCTCTGGCCCGCTAGTTCTTCTGCAGGGTGCGGGTGACACCCGCGATGACGGCGGTCGTCAGCACCCAGCCGAAGGCGATCAGCAGGTAGGCCAGCCACTGGAGACTGTCGTTCGACCAGTACCAGGTCGTGCGCTGCCCCAGACCCCCGATGGGGATCAGGAGGTCGAGTGTGTAGACGAGGGGCCGGAACGGGGCGCCTTCGCCTGGTTTGACCGGGTGGGGGGAGTCAGTGCCGAAGGACACTGTGCCCAGCAGGATCAGCGCAAGGAGCCAGACGCCGGCCAGCCAGGGGCGGTAGCCGTAGCCGACGGTCACGTCGAGGAGATGGCCCCATGCGCGGGCTGCCGGGGACAGTGCGCGGCGCCGGTGGCGCTGCTTGGCGAGGAGGACGCGGCGGGCGTCGTCGTCGTGCCCGGCCTTGCGGTACCAGGCCGCCAACTGCTCGTACGGTTGTGGGTTGTAGCCCGGGCTGCTGCGTATCCATGCCACGCGTCGGGCCACCGACTCCCGGTCGCCCACGGCCTCGTGGCGCTCGTCGTTCGCGTCCGCCGACTTGATGGAGCCGTAGACGAAGCCGTCCAGCTCCACCCTCTCCGGCCAGCTGTGCTCGTTCTCGTGGAGGTACGACACCTGGACGCCCCGCAGGTCGAGGGTGCCGGACGGGCGTCGGGCGAGGGTGAGATCGAGGTCGACGGCGTGCAGGTGCATGGCGATCAGGGCTGGGCTGTTTCCGTCGTCGGTGGGCGGGCCGTTCAGGACGGCTCCGTCGAAGGTCACGTTGTCCCCGACCTGGGTGCCGCGCAGCCGTACCGTGCCGTTAGCGGTGAATCCCTCGGAAAACTTGAGCGACGAGGCCACGGCGTTGTCGAGGGTGAGGGCCACACCGCGTGGGCCGGGTCCTTCCAGGCGGGCGCCCTGCATGGCCAGGCTGCCCGGCAACCGCGCCCCCATCAGCCGGACTTCCCCGTGTGCGACGAATCCGTTTCGGCAGAAGACGCCCCCTTCCATGGCCAGGCCGCCGGCCGACAGGGCCCACCCGTCGGGTGCGATCAGCTCGGCCCCGTTGAGGAGCAGGGCGCCGCTCACACGAGCGTCGGTGAGCGACAGGGCGGTGCTCACACGGTTGAAGGGTGTGGGGGCGCCGCCTTCCACCACGGAGCGCCGCAGGGAGAAGTTGCCTTCGACACGGGCCGAATCGGCCTCGATGCCGGGTATCCGGCTGTCGGTGAACACAAGGGTCTGCGTCGACGCGCCGAGGAGACTTACCGCCTCCTCGAACCAGCATGCCTCCAGCCAGAGGGCATGGACGAGCTGCGCGCCGGCCAGGTCCAGGCGTCCGGAGATCCGTGCCCCGGTGAGCCTGAGACGCGCCACCGCCCCCGGTTGCCCGGCGTTCGCGCCCAGCAACAACGCCGCGATCACCGTCGCCCGCACCGTCCGCTCGGGTCCCCACCGTCCGCCGTCGGCGACCCGGTCCCCCTCCGGCGTACCCGTACGCAGGTCCACCCTGCGCCCCTCGGGGAACGCGTCCCACAGCTCACGCTCAGGTGAAGTCAACTCGTCGTAGGAAAGCACTCGTGCAGAGTAGTGATCCTCTCGGCCCGCACCGAGCGCCGGACCATCGGTCTGCGCCGGCCGGTCAACTCGTAGTCATGGGTGTGTGTTGCCGGCATCTGATCGTCGGTGTGCTCGTCGGTGCCTGCGCCGGGGCACCGACAAGTGCCTCAGCGGCCGGCTTCCCCTTTGCCGCTCGGTGAGCCACTGCTGGTAGGAGTGGCGCTGACGCTGCCAGAAGGACTGGCAGAGGGCCGCGTGGAGGGGGTTGCCGTCCGCGAGGGCGCGCTCGGGCGGCTGCTGCCGGAGGGTCGAGGGGTCGGCCTCTCCTTCACCGGTGGCGGCGCACTGGTGGTGACGGCGGAGGGCCGTGAGGCCGCCGGTGACTTGCTGCGAGGTGCCGTCGGCCGAGGGCGCCGGTTCCCGTCGCTGTTCCGGTCCCGGACGCCGTTGCGCGCTGGGTGCGTGGGCACTCGCTTTGCCGAAGCCGCTGGACCGGGCGAATCGGTGACGCTGGTCTCGGGCTCTACGAGGGACGGCTCCGGGGCCGAAACTGCTCGTGGAGCTGTCGACTGGAGCAGCACCGATGCGGTGGCCAGGCCTCCGATGGCGGCGAAAGCGGCTGCGGCGAGAGATCCGACGGCATACTTCTTCAGCCGCGACGGACGGTCGTACCGGTCTGCCGGCAGGTCTTGTGAAGGAGTCGGCGGCCCGGGGAGGGAGGGCTCGGAGGAGCCCGGTCCCCCGTCGAAGCGGGCCTCCGGCATCGCCGCGTCGACGGCTGGGGCACCGTCTCTGCGTTCGCTCAGCTGTGTCATGCCGGAGTCGTACGCCCCGCACTCGGGGCAGGTCACGGCGCCGTTGAGCGTGCGGTTGCACGGAGTGCAGTAGTCCATGAAGCGGCCGTTCTCAATCCTTGAGTCGACGGGGTGAGGCTGAATGTGTGCGAACCTCACCTACCGGTCTGCGGTGCGTGACCGGTTATCGGGGTCAACGGAACGGATCGGACGAGTACTCAATCGCCGGCCGGCATGTGGGGTATGTAACCCGGCGCCGGCGAGCGCGGTGCGGAGACCGAAGGCGTTGCCCGGGGCGCGGGACAGTCCCGGAGGCACGACGGGCAGCCGCGGCCCCGCCGGCAACGGCGGCGCGCTGGTGCTCCTGGCCTGGCACGATGCCTGACACGACGGCGGCTTCGTTCGCGTTGTGCGGGTGATGGCCGGGACGGCGTGTTGACCGCCTTTGCGGGGCTCTGCGGGACGGGATGCGTCCTGAACCGTGGACGTGGCTTCGCATGAGGCGTGGGTTACATACCGGCCGCGGGATGAAGACAAAGCCGCGGGCCTGCGTATTGCCTTCCGGAGAAGGAAGAAGGGGAATCCGAACCCGTCGCCGGGCGCCCTGCGCAGCAGCCTCGCGGTGATCAGAACTTGACACCCGGAACTGGCCGCCGCGGAGGAGGAAGTGGCCCGTCGGAAACCAGACAAGCCGAGGAGGAACCGGTGGGTCGCGACGACGCCAGCCCGGAGCGGAATCCCGCCTCAGGCCCTGACATCGTGCAAGAGACCAGGGACCGCTTCCAAGCAGTGCTGAATGCTCTGGATGCCGCACGCGCCGACCTTCTGCGCGACGCGCAACAGGAATTCGTGGAGGACCCGTCTCGGTCCCATGGCCGGCACGGTCGCCCGACCGGGAATGACCGCCTTCACCAGCCGGCCCCGAATTCCTCCCCAGCCCCGCCTCCCTCCCCGGCCCCGCCTCCCTCCAGGGTCCCGTCTCCCTCCCCAGCCCCGGATTCCGCCCGATCCGGCGGGGCACTGCCGGTAAGGCGAGTGCCCTCAACTCCGCAACCAGAGCGTCCCGGGCCCCACCGGCCAATTGCCGCTGAGTCACTGCAGACCGGCGGCCCGCGCCAAGCCGATGCCCCGGAGACCTTCGTGGCGGAGCCACCGGGGTTGCCCGGAGAGCTGCAGGCCGTCCCGCCCCCGTCGGTGGGAAAGCCGCCGACAGTGAGCGGAACAGGTCCGGAGGCTGTGGCGCCGACCGTGGCTTTTGCCACTCCGGCTCCTCGGCGGGAGAGCGGGCGGAGCAGCAGCCCCCGGCCGGGCACCGCTCGGTCGGACATCCCCCACCATCCGGCCGTCCCGTTCGAGCAGTTCGCCCCTGCGACCTCAGAGGGATCTGCTCCGTCCGTCCACGCTCACAGGAGGAAGAGCAGTCGCCGACAGCGGCGACTGACCAGCCGCAGGGACCTGCGGATCGCCGGAATCTTCGGGCTGGGCGCAGCGAGCGGATTGGTACTCGCCACGTGGCTGCTGATCCACCACGACGCCGATCCGGCGGCCTCCTCTCCGCCTTCCGGGCACGTGGAAGCCCCACTGCCGGCGAGTCCCGCGCCGAACAACCCCTCTCCCCCGATTCCAGGGCAGCCGAACCGGCCTCAGCCCGGCGCATCGGATCCGCCGCTCCCCGAAATCCCGGGCACCGGCGATCTGCGCCAGGGCGACAGCGGCCATGGAGTCTACGAGCTGCAAGTGCGTCTCCAGCAGATACCGGACATCTACGACGGCGGCGCGATAGACGGCCGCTACGACGCGGAAGTCCGAGCGGCCGTGACCCGCTTCCAGAAGCGGTACGGGGTCCGCGGCGACGAAAGCGGGGTATACGGCGCCAAGACACGTCTTGCCCTCATGCTGCGGACAAAGTAACCGGCGGCAGTGGCCAGGTAGCCCGGAATCCACGGCGGCGCCAGGCGTGGCATGACGACCCGCACCGACGACACGCTCACGAAGGACAACCTCTGGCGCGGTGCCGACGTCAACCGGGCCACCATCGAGGGCTGTGTCTCGGTGAGCGGGAGGGCTGCCCTCCCCTCTCGCGAATGGTTGGCGATGTACTGCGGGCGGGGCCGGATCTCGGCCCAACGGGTCGGCGTGAGGCCGGGACCGTCGTCGTGGCACGACGGCGGCCGTTGCCGCCGCATCGCCGGGACGAGCCGGGATATCGGCACCCGTCGAGCGACGTTCTGGACGGTTGGTATCCGGCCAGTACGCGGGTGGTATCGCTCCCCGACAAGCTCTTGGTCAGCACCGCACGAGGCGCTGCGCCACAGGGATCCCGAGGTGTCGGACGGCACCTCAGGCAGCGGACACAGTCCGTTCGGCGCGGAGTCTTTGTCCACGTAGTCGCGACGTCGAATCTTTCAGCGTCATACCAGCACAAGGAACAGAACCAGATGACCACCGCTCAGATATCCGTGCCCGAGACCATCGCCGCTGTAGGCCCCGACCTGCGCGAGGAGCTGCGCGACAAGCGCTACGCCCTAGTGCCGGCCTCCGACCTGACGCTGAGCCCCGAGCTCGCCGCCGCCTTCGACGACCTCCAGGCGTCCTGGGGCCGGCTCACCCCGGACGAGCACTTCGGAGGTGAGGACCGTGCGGTGCGCACGCGCCGGTACAGCGACTTCACCTATGTGCCCGCCACCGGCGAGCTGTCGCCGCTCGGCCATGTCGCGTACCTCCAGAGCAAGGAGATGAACTCCTTCGTCGGCGGGATCGAGCGCCACTTCGGCGACGTGGAGGAGCAGACGTTCCTCAATCCGCTCTTCCGGGCCCTCGTGCGCTACGACTTCGACAACCTCCCCATCGAGGACGAGTACCGCGACCGCCCCTGGCAGTGCCAGGTCCACCAGATCCGCATCGAGATCAACCCGGGCAAGTACAACGAGCTGGTGCCCGAGGGCATCCACTCCGACGGCTACCCGTGGGCCGGACTGCACCTGATCTCCCGCGTGAACGTCGAAGGCGGCCACAGCACCGTCTTCACCTGGGAGGAGGAGCCGCTGGCCAAGGCCACGTTCCTGAACCCGCTGGACTCGCTCCTCTTCGAGGACCGCCGGATGAAGCACCACGTGACCGGGCTCAGCGCCGCCGAGGACCGCGGCGGCTACCGGGACGTCCTGGCGATCTCCTTCTCGCTGCCCGGCTCCCCGTACGAGACGCTCGTCTGATGGGTGCCGCCGCTCCCGCGCTCATCACGCGAGCCCAGTCCGAGGCCGCCTGGCGGCCCGTGTCTTCGGCCCCCATGACGACGGCAGACGTGGGGCAGGTGATCGAGCTGCTCAGGGCCGCCCCGCAGACGGCCTACTGCGAATGGGAGGACGCGGCTCTGCTGCGCGGCCACCTCTCGCACTCTGCCGACCTGTGCCGAGTGGTCCATGACGGTTCGGGCCGCGTGGTGGCCGCGCTGATCGCCGGCTCCTTCGGTGTGCGCGGCAGCATCAGCCACGCTGTGGTCGCGCCGGGCTACCGGCGCAGCGGCCTGGCCCGTGTCATGGCAACCGACGCACTTGCGGCCTTCCGCCGCAGGGGGGTGCGGCGCGTCGCCCTGGCCGTCCTCGACGGCAACACCGCTGCTGCCGCCCTGTGGGCGAGCGCGGGCTTCAGCCCTGCCCACGGTGAGAGGTCCTACGAATGCGATCTGTAGCAGCTGCCTCCCAAGAGCGGTCGGCTTGTTCAGCCGACCTGCCGGCGCCGCAGAAGTCGACCGCACAGGCGCCTTGGGCGGTCGGTATCGGTCTCGCACTGCCGGTGATGCTGGGATATGTGCCGGTCGCCTTCGCGTTCGGCGTACTCGGGCACACCGCGGGGCTGCCGGGGTGGGCCACGGCGGCCATGTCCCTGTTCGTTTACGGAGGTTCGTCTCAGTTCGCAGCTCTCCAGCTCATCACCGTGGGCGCGGCGCCCTACGCCGTGATCCTCACCACCTTCGTCGTCAATCTCCGTCATCTGCTGTTCTCAGCCTCTGTCGCACCGCGTCTGGGGGGTTGGAGCCGCGTCGAACAGGCGGCGTTCGCTTATGAGTTGACGGACGAGGCGTTCGCCGTGCACTCCGCGCAGTACGCCGAGCGCGCGAACCGCCCCAGGACCGAGGTCTTCGCCTTCAACACCGTTGTGCACGCGTCCTGGGTGGCAGGGACCGTGCTCGGCACGCTGGCCGGCGACCTGGTGCACAACGTGGAGGCGCTTGGCCTCGACTACGCTCTGCCCGCCATGTTCATGGCTCTGCTGGCCACCAGCATCGTCGCAGACCTGCGAGGCCTCGCAGTCGCCGTGGTCGCCGGCGCCGGCGCCGTGCTCCTGACCCTGCTCGGCTTCGAGTACTGGTCGGTCGTGCTGGCCGCCGCAGCGGCAGCAACCTTCGGCCTGGCCATCGCGCCACGCGGCACGCAGGACGCCGATGAACCTGCAGTCGCCCTGAACGCTCCGGCCCTCCCGGCCGAGACCCCCTTGGAAGGACACAACGGACGATGAGCGATCCGGCCCTCGCCCTGACCATCGTCGGCATGGCCGCCGTGACCTTCGGGCCACGGCTGCTGCCCACACTCTTCCTCGCGGCGGCTGAACTGCCCCGGCCCGTCGTGACCTGGCTTCGGCAGGTCCCGCCCGCAGTGATCGCTGCGCTGCTCACCCCGCCTCTCCTGGTCCCTTCTGGTCACTTGGACCTCAGCCCCGACAACTATGCGCTCTGGCTGGCCGTGCCGACCCTCTTCCTGGCCTGGCGCACCCGGAGCTTCTACCTCACGATCGCGTTCGGTATCGGATCACTCGCCCTGCTCCGTCTGCTCATGGGCTGACAACCGCGTCCAGGACCGGACCTACACCACGACCTGACGGCAACCCCGCCCACTGACACATCCACCACCCTGCCGCCCGTCTCGACCGTCGGGGTGTCAGAGCCAGCCGTTGCGGCGGAAGGCCCGGTACAGCAGTCCCGCCCCGAGGGCCATCGCGGCCATCGCGCACGGATAGCCGTAGCGCCAGTCCAGCTCGGGCATGTGGGCGAAGTTCATGCCGTAGATGCCGGCGACCATGGTGGGGATGGCCAGGATGGCAGCCCAGGCGCTGATGCGGCGCATGTCGTCGTTCTGCCACGTGCCCACCTTCGCCAGATGGGCGTCGAGGACGGAGCCGAGCAGGTCGTCCAGAGCGCGCACTTCGGTGTCGGTGCGGGTGAGGTGGTCGGCGACGTCGCGGAAGTACGGCACCACCTGCCGCGGCCAGTCGTCATGGGGCGCGGTGAAGTGCTGTACGACCGGGACCAGAGGCTGGACGGCGTCGCGGAACTCCACGACCTCCCGCTTGAGGGAGTAGATCTGCTCTGTCAGGTCGTCGCGGGCGGGTGAGAACACGCACCGTTCCAGATCGGTGAGGTCCGCGCGGACCTGGGCCGCGGCCTGTGCGTAGTCGTCGACGATCACGTCAGTGACGGCGTGCAGGACACTCACCGGTCCGAGTCGTGCCATCTGCGGGGCGCGTTCCAGCCGACGGGCCGCCTCCGCTGCCGGGTCGGCGGCACCGTGCCGGACGGTCAGCGCGAACGACGGACCGAGGAAGACCATGACTTCGCCGGTTTCCACGTCCCCGGTCTGCTCGACGAACCACAGCGTCTTCACGGCGACCGCCAACACGTCTCCGTAGCGTTCTTGCTTCGGCCGCTGGTGTGCCTGGACGGCGTCCTCGATCGCCAGAGGATGCAGCTTCAGGTACTCGCCCAGCCGCTGCACTTCGTCCTCGTGGGGGTCGTCCATCCGGATCCAGGCGAACTCGTCCGGCTTGAGCACCGCCAAGCGGTCGAGGGTGCCTCGGCATCCTCCGTCTTCCTGCCGGACTTCGATCGTCTCGCACTCGCCTGTCTGTTCTCGATAGATCGCACACTCCATGCCTTCTCGGATGCTTCCGCCACCGCGTTCCATGCGCGGGCAGCCGACAGACCCGCCGACCGAACGTCGTCTTCACCCTGTGGCCACCGGACCTTCACATGGTTCGGTTGGGGCCGAGCTCGGCCGGAACCCGGCCGGTGTCGCCCACCAGGAGGGAACTGGGCTGTGATCGCTGTTGCTGTCTTGCTGCCCGCCCAGGGTGCGCAGCTGTACGCCTGTGCCCCGGACCGCTTCGAAGACCGGTTGTCGGCCGGGCCTCCGGCGGCCCGCCACGGCTGGTGACGTCACCTGCGACTGGTCCACGACGCCGGCTCGTCCGCCACCGAGCGCGGTCCGGCCGGGCAGACCGCGTGGCACATCGAGGCAGCGGGACGCTGCCGCATGGCAGGTCCCATCTGGGTTACCCGCCTCAGCGTGGGGTTCGGAAGCCAGCCCCTGTCGAGCTCTCCGGCACCCGCTGCGGGGAGCTCGGCCCTATTCCAGGCATTCAGCGCGTCGCTTCTGAGGTGAAGGGATACCGGTAGGGGGCCGGGCAGGCACGACGGACTGATCCTGGACAGTCGAACTGCCTACAAAGCAGGAGTTGGGGATATCCGCAGTTCATGAGGTTGCTGACGGGTTTGCAAGAGGCTGATCGGGTTCTGACGCAGCGGGCGGCTTCCCGCATCCCGCCGGGAGTGGCCAAGGTGCTGTCGGCGGTGGAGGAGTCCGCGGAGAGTACGAAGCTGTGGTGCGGGGCCGCGGCCGCCATGGCGTGGCTGGGCGGGTGGCGGGGCCGCAGGGCGGCGGCCGCCGGGCTGGGGGCCCTGGTCGTGGCGCAGCTGGCGTCGAACGGCTTGTGCAAGCAGCTCGCCGGCCGGCCCAGGCCGCCCGAGGAATGGATTCCGCACGACGAGGTCGCAGACCGCCCCGACTCGTCCTCGTTCCCCTCCGGGCACACCGCGGCCGCGATCGCCTTCACCGCAGCCGTCGCCCCCGCCTGGCCGGCCGCGGGCGCGCTGTGCGCGGTGCCGGCGGCGATGGTGGCCCTCGAGCGGGTGCAGTCGGGCGCCCACTATCCCAGCGATGTCGCTGCCGGCGCCGCCATCGGCCTGGCCAGCGCCTGGCTCACCCGCCATGCCCCGGCCCTCATCCTGCGCCACTGGCCATGACCCGAGACCGAGCAGTCCGACGCGAGCGTGCTTGGCCTCGCCGGTCTTGTTGCCGTCGGCGTCGTGGACCGGGTGATCGAGCACGGTCGGGGCTGCTCACAGCTGCGGCTGCGGCTGCGGCTGCGGCTGCGGCTGCGGTTGCCGGAGCATGCCCCGCGCCTTGCAGTAATCGGGGCGTGGAGAACGCATACGCACGCCAGGGCGAGGACCCCGTCCGACGGTGGTTGCCGACGCGCCGTGCGCCCCCATCGTGCTGCCCCCTGACAGACAAGTCCCGCTCCTACTGCGCCACCTGCCTGCCCTGAACTGGGGGGTTCGGGGTACTCGCGCGCCGTGAAGGGGTCGGACTGTCCGGCCCGCAGGAACGAGATGGACGGGAGGTGACCGCCGTGTCGAGCACGCAGCCGTACTCGCCCGGGCCCGACCACAGCCCGCACCCCTCCGGCCAGGAGCCGGTGAGCGAGCTGGTGCAGAGGGCTTCGCAGCAGCTCACAGAGCTGGTGCGCGGTGAAATGCATCTGGCGCAGGCTGAGATGAGGGAGAAGGGCAAGCGCTACGGCAAGGGGGGTGGCCTGTTCGGCGGAGCCGGGTTGGTCGGCTTCCTCATGCTGCAGGCTCTGGTGGCGACTGTGATCGCCGCGCTGTCGCTTCTGCTGCCGGTGTGGGCCGCGGCACTGATCATCACAGCGGTGCTGGGCATGATCGCCGCGGTGTTGGCCATGAGCGGTAAGAAGCAGGTTGACCAAGCCGCACCGCCCACACCGCAACAGACGGTCGAAAACGTGAAGGCCGATGTGGCCGAGATCAAGGAGAGTGCGCACCGATGACCCAGCCGCCCCACGACGAGCCCACCGCCGACAGCCCCGAGGAGCTGCGCGAGCAGGTCGAGCAGACCCGCGAGGAGCTCGGCCGGACGGTCGAGGCCCTCGCGGCCAAGACCGACGTCAAGGCCCGCGCCCAGGAGAAGGCGACAGAGGTCAAGGAACAAGTCGCCGCCAGGGCAGGTGAGCTGAAGGAGCAGGCAGCGGCCAAGGCCGGAGAGCTGAAGGACAAGGCAGCGCAGGCTGCCCATCAACTTGAGGACAAGCTGCCCGATCCGGTCAAGGACAAGGCCGTCCAGGCCACCGGGCAGGCCCGTGCGAAGGCCGCCCAGGCCGGCCGGCTGTGGCAGGACAAGGCACCCGAACCGGTACAGGAGAAGACCGCCCAGGGTGCACGGATGGCGCGGGACAACCGCAACCTGCTGCTGGCGGCCGCTGGTGTGGCCGGCGTGGCGTGGATGGTCTACCGCCGTCGCAAGGGGTGAGCTTCAGAATCCTCGAAGATTGCGGCTCACAAGCCGGTCGGGTTGCCCTTGGGCGCCGTCAGCGGCGTGATCGCCGGAGCGGGGTTCAAGCAGGCGTGGATGGTGCTCGGCCAGGATGACGTCGCGCCGGACGCCACCGACAGGGACCGTACCTGGGGCGAGGTCCTGCTCGTCGCCGCCCAGCGGGGCGCCGTCTTCGTCGGGGTCAAGGCCGCCGTATCAAGGACGTCGCATCAGGGGCGCCGTACAGGGGCGCCGTAGACCGCGGCGGGGCCGCAGCCACCGGGCTTCTGACCGGCACCGGTCCGGCTGACGCAACCATGCGGGGGTGCCGGTACGCGCATACCGGCACCCCCGCGTGCACCGCCGCCACGAGCAGGTCACGAGCCGCGACGCTCGGCCACGACATCGGTGGGGTCGGACAGCTTGCTGCCCGCGCACCGGACGACGGCCGCACTGACCAAGAACAACACCAGCAGCGCCGGCGAACGCAAAGATCCCATGCGGCGGCATGTACACATGCCAGCCCGCTGTCCGGCCCCCGCCGACCAGCCCTCATCGCCTCGGCGTCACAGTGCGGACGACCCGCTACCGCCCTCGGCACACCACGTGTCCTCTGTCGGCTTCCCCACGTCAGGGCATCACCCGTACCGGGCGGGGAGCCCTCCCGGGCGAAGGTCTCGGTGTGCCACTATCACCGACATGACTGAGGGACGCATGTCGGACATCGAAAGAGCTGAGCTTGGTCAGCAGCCCGGCGAGTTGTCGATCCTTTCCGGCACCACGGACGGTATCCGTGTGCTGACTCTGGGCGGAGAGATCGACCATCACACCGGTGACCCACTCCGGCAAGCCCTGGACGTCCCCGGAACCGCCCGCCCTCGCATCGTGGTCGACCTCTCGCGGGTTACCTTTCTGGACTCCAGCGGCATCAACATCTTCATCGGCGCCCACCGCGCCGCCACCGAGGCAGGCGGCTGGCTGCGTCTGGCCGCACCGACCGAATCCGTGCTGCGTACCTTGCAGATCGTCGGCGTCGACGCCGTGATCGACTGCCGCGAAACGCTTCGCGAAGCCCTGAGGAACTGATCTGTGGCAGATCCTCGCGTCCGGCATCGGCGATCCCACGCCGTGCCCGGGCGCTGACGCACGTTCGCAGCCTGACACCCGCTTGGGCCGCGGAACGGGGCCGAAGCCCTCGCAGGTGGTGCGGTGCGCGGGGACGCCCGCTCAGCGCATGCCGGCCCAGCGCACGGTGAGCGTGAAGCGAATGACGCCACCCAGGTGATCGTCGATGTCTGCCGGCAGAACCACCTCACCACACTCGTACAAATGTTTGCCCACAGAGGTGAGGGCTACTCGCCATGAAGGTTTGCGCCGCGGTGAGGGACAGCGCCGACCGGACCGCGCAGGAACAGATGACAAGGGGTTGGTCGCGATGACCGTGGCTACGCAGCAGGGCGGCGGGGGCGGTTCCAGTGGCCTCTACGACGTTCTGGAACTCATTCTCGACCGCGGACTGGTGATCGACGCGTTCGTGCGGGTCTCCCTCGTCGGTATCGAGATACTCAAGATCGACATACGGATCGTGGTCGCCAGCGTCGACACCTACCTTCGCTTCGCCGAGGCGTGCAACCGCCTCGACCTGGAAGCGGGGCCGCGCAAGCCGGCCGGGCTCACGGAGCTCACGGGACACCTCACGGAGTCCGGCGCCCGTGGCAAGACCAAGGGAGCTCTGTCCGGCGCGGCGGAGACGATCTCCGATGCCTTCCAGCAGGCACGTGACGAGGGCCGCGAGCGGCAGGGCGACCGGGCCGTGCGCAGAAGAGGGGAATGAGAGAGGAGTACCTGACGTCTCCCCTCGTTGTTCATGGTCCGGGGGGCTCGGGGAAATCAGGCGGTGGCAGGCATGTTGGCTGCCCGTCAGAGACGACCCGCCTCATCTGCTGGAGGCCGGCGGGACCAGTCCGGGCGGCGCACGGGCGAGGATGGCGACGGAGGTGTGCGCCGACCCGGTCCGTGTTTCACGAAATCCTGCCGACGCCCGATGACGTCCTGCAAGCCCTGATCAGGAAGTGAAGCACCATGCTCGCAGCTCTCCGACGCATCTTCTCGTTCACCCCCGCCTGGAACTGGTCCAGCTCGGAGGGTGACTGGGAGTGACTCCGGCTGCCCCGGGGGGCCTGCACAACGAGAACGCGTGCAGGCCCCCTTTGGCGCTTGTCGGAAAGACCGGCCCTCTCCATAAGGCGTACCCCCATCCTGACGAGCGAGGAGACCCGGTCCACGCGGGAAGGCCGGCCTCGAACGTCAGGGCTGGTAACCGTTGGCCTGGACGGTGAAGAGCCGGGCGTACGTACCGTCCTCGTCGAGCAGTTCGGCGTGGGTGCCTTCCTCGGTGATCCGGCCGTCGCACAGGACGACGATCCGGTCCGCATCCCTGACCGCCCCGAGCCGGTGCGAGATCAGCAGACTGGTGCGGTCCGCCCGGTATCGCCGGAGCCGCAGGTGGATGTCGTACTCGGCCTCCGCGTCCAGACCCGAACTCGGCTCGTCCAGGATGAGCAAGTCCGGGTTCGTCCGCAGAAAGGCCCGGGCAAGGGCGAGGCGTTGCCACTGGCCCCCGGAGAGCAGTGCCCCGGTGTCGTCATCGGTGTCGTCAGCGGCGAACACGCGGCTCAGCATGGTGTCGTAGCCGTGTGGCAGCTTCGCCACCACCTCATGCACACCGGCCTCCCGCGCGGCGGTGGTCAGCTTCGCCGGATCTCCGAGCGTCCGGACGTCGCCGACGGCGATGTTCTCGCCGGCGGTGAGGTCGTAGTTCATGTAGTCCTGGAACACCGCCCCGAGACGACGACGCAGTTCGTGGACCGGCACCCGGCGGATGTCGACCCCGTCCCACATGATCTGACCCCGGGTCGGGTCGTAGAACCGGCACAGCAGCTTGACCAGCGTGCTCTTGCCGGCACCGTTGTGACCAACGAGGGCGACGGCCGTGCCGCGCGGGAGGAACAGGTTCACTCCGCGAAGGACCCACGGATGGTCGTCGCCGTACCGGAACCAGACGTCGCGCAGCTCGATGCCCCTGCGCAGTGCGGGGAGCGTGCCAAGGCGGACGAGATCTGCCGGTGGTCGGAGATCCGGTCCAGCCTGCAGAACCGATGTGTAGTGGTTCATCAGCAGGAGCTGGTGGTGCCCGTCGGCGAGGGAGCCGACAAGACCGGACATCGCGCCCTGCACGCCCACGACCGCGGCCACGAACATGGAGACGTCACCGACCGTCAGCCGTCCCTGCCGCGCAGCGAGCACCGCCCAGAGCAGTCCGCCTCCGGAGACGAACGCGCTGAGCAGGGCGAGGCCGGACTGGGTGACGAATTCCCTGCGCTCCACCCGTCGGCTCTCGGCGTCTGCGGCGCGCCGTTCGTCGAGCATTCGGTCCTTGAAGAAGTCACCGGCCGCGAACAGCCGGATCTCCTTGGCCGCGTCCAGACCCGACAGCAGGGACTGGTAGAAGAACTCCCTCCGCTGCGCCGAGCTGATGCGCCAGGCGCTCTTGGCCCGCAGTCGGGACAGCCGGAGCTCGGCCACCAGCGCGGGTGCGGCTGCCGAGACGACGAGCCCGGTCATCACCGGGCTGATGACGAAGAGCGCGACGACGAAACCGACGACGCTCAGGACGCCTCCGGCAATGCGCAGCCCGGTCTCCACTATGCGGCCGACGGTCTGGCTGCCCGCGGACTGAGCCATACGCAGACGGTCCTGGAAGCGGGGGTCTTCGAATCTGGCGAGCCCGCCGAAGGAGTTGACAGCTGTGAAGAGCCGGTTCACCGCCCGCGTCCCCGCCGCCCGGTTGAGCCGTGCGCTCAGGTACTGGCTGAGGTGTGGCAGCAGTGCCGCCACCAGCCCAAGTGCTCCGACTCCCAGAGTCAGCCCCAGCAGAGCCGCATTACTCACGCCGGTCAGCCGGTCCAGGACGAGCCGGGTGAGCCAGGCCACTCCCACGGGTACCCCGGCGGTGGCGACGGCGACGGCCACCAGGCCCGTCAGATGTGCCGGCGCCGACCGCCGGGCGAGCGAGACGGCACTGCAGGCCGCCGCGAACGCGTCGCGCGGCGCGAGCTGCTCGTTCCTGCCGCCCGAACGGCGGCCCGGATCCTTGCTCGTGTTCCCGCTCATGCACCGGCCTTGGTGGGGTGCGGGACGCGTAGCAGGGCGCGGCCGCTGGCCGCGATCCGGCCCTGGGGGCCCATGCGGACACCGGTCGGCATGCCCTGAATCCGGAAGGCCCCGATCAGCTCGCCCTTGAGGCGTGTTACGGCGACCGTGGCGAATGGGGAGAGCGCGGCGACGAAGGCAGCGGGGTCCGCTCCTTTGTCCTCGTCCACCACCACGACGGCCAGGACCTCGCCGGGTCCTGCCGCACGGGCCAATTCCCTCACGCCGGGGAGGAGTTCCTCGCAGGGGAGGCAGCCCGGGGAGAGGAAGGCCACCAGCATTCCCTCGCGCAGGCTGTCACGGGTCAACGGCCTGTCCTCGGTGTCGCGCACGGAGAAGCTGCCGACGGATTCTCCGACGGAGAGCGCCGAGCCCAGGAACGGGTCACCCTTGGCGGCGGGCGAGGACCCGTGCCCCTGGGTGCGCAGCCGTCGGACGACCCCGAACGTCAGTGTCACGTTGACGATGCTCAGTAGGCCGAACAGCGTCACGACGGCGATCAGGTACGCCATGATGAGTTGCTCCTTCCTGGGACGGCCTGGCCGTCGTGGCCGGGTGACGGAGGGAAACGACGATCAACGGCCGTCGGGCGTGGGAGCCGGCGGACGACGACGCCCAGAAGTTGGCCGGAGGTGAAGTAGCCGCAATGGCGCGAGTCCAGGCTCCGCCGCGGGTTGTCCCCGAGCAGCACGAACCGCCCGTCCGGCACGCGCTCCTCGGCCAGCGCCCGCAGTGCGGGTCCCGCATCCTTCGGAACGCGGTCCCCCGGAACGGCGACGGCGCGCTTGATCAGCCACGCGGGCAGCGGGAGCCGGTCCCAGCGCTCACCGGCAGGCGGCCCGGACACCACGAGCTGGCCACTGCGCACCGCGGCGAGCCCGGTGCGGCGGACCACGACCCGGTCACCCTCGACGAGGGTAGGAGTCATGCTCTCGCCCTCCACGGTGACGACGACGTACCGGCAGCGGAGCAGGGCCACCGCGGTGGCCAGGGCACAGACTGTGCCGAGTGCGGTGAGAGCGGCGGTGTCCCGCGTCATGCCCCGGCCTCCTCGCTGTTCACCGGGCCGAACAGGTGAGCCAGCTCGTCGAGGGTCACCGTGAACAGTGCGAGGAGCGCCCCGACGCCGACGGCCACGAGCAGTCCCGGCGGTGAGCCGGCCGCATCGGCCGCGGTGGGCCGTCCCAGCAGTCCGGTGAGGGCCACGCCGATCAGCAGCACATTGCGCACGACATGCCGCGGAGCAACGGGTTCCGAGCCGCCGAAGCAGTGGCAGGCGGCGTTCTCCTTGCGGCGCAAGGCCCCGGTCAGGGCCAGGGCGAACCCTATGAGCAGGAGCGCGGCCGCCGCGAAGCCCACGGTCACGGACGCGGGGACGACGAGCGCCATGAGCACGGCCGCCTCTGCAGTGATCACCAAGGGCGCCACGGCCTTCGTCCTGCGCCGTAGCGGCGGGACGAGTTGCGCCACCGAGAGCCGGAAGGCCCGGTACGCGTCCCCGGAGCGGATCTTCCCGGCGACCGAGCACAGGAAGACGAGGCCGAGCAGCACCCGGCCGCTGACGAGCACGTAGTTCATCGAAGCGAAAACCCTCCCGCCGGCGAAGCGCCCGGCGCTGGAGACCGGTCATCGAAGAACCGGCTCCGCCTGGCAGGGCCGGGGCGGAGCCGGTGCCTTGCAGATGAGATGAGGTGGTCGCAGGGGCGACGCCCGTTACATGCTGCAGCCGCAGTAGCCGGGCTTCTGCAAGTCCTTGCACATCTCGTACCACATCAGCTGGGTGGTGCGTCCCAGGCAGGAGCGGTAGATGCACTCGCTCTGCCAGCAGCCGGTCGCCGACGCGCTCGTCTTCGCGGCCACCTTCTCGAGCAGACGGTCCGGGATCGTACGCAGTCCTACACGCATGCGCTTCCTCCAGTTTCTTCGTGTGCTGTGGGATCACCCGGCTCGGTTCCGGTCCGCGTACGGCGCGGCCCCGGTCGGTGTGCGGACCCTGTTCGGTCTCGCCCAGCGGGCTGATCCGAGACTGGGGGCACGCAGTGGGCCGCGGCAACAGCAAGTTCTGTCTCGGACAAGCCGCTCCTTGTCCGGACTGGTCAGACGCCTGTCCGGATCCTGTCCGGACAGGCACCGGAGGCCTCAAGGGAGCGTCGACGGCGAGCGGCGGGGCGTCGGCGGTGCATGCCGGCGGACCAGGACGTCGGTGGGGTGGCCGGCGCGGTCGAGGAGTCGGGTCGCGCCGGTGGGCAGGACGCCGAGTGTCGTGTTGGCAGATGACCAGCAGTTATGCAAAATCACAGTCTCGTGCCGACCGAGCCCCCCGCCGCAACCCGTCGCACTCGCCGGACGTTGACCTCCGTGTGCATGACGAAACCAGTACCACCGGCGCCGCCCGCCTCCTGGGCTCCTACTGGCTGGACCCCCCGCACGGGCAGCCCGAGAAGCCCTGCTGCTGTTTCAGCCCGACCCCGCCACGGCGTGTGCGCGGCGCGCGGATCGCCCGGGCCGTCCTGACCTTGGCTGCCTACGCCCTCATCCTCACCGCACTCGCCCTCACCGCCACCGGCTAGGTGTATGAGCAGCAGCGTTGCTTGCACGACTGATGGGTGGGTGAACGCGCTCGGTGCAGCAGGACCTGCCGCCCTTTCCTTCTTACGCGCCCCGGGCAGGTGCCGGAAACAAGAGTTCCTCAGATGTTTGTTCGATTTACCGGGCGAGCCGGGGACACGGCGACCGAAGCGGTCCGGGAGGCTTCGCCAGAGCGCTATGCCCTCATTACGTAGATATCCTGTGGAATGTGATCGAGTCTGGAGGGCCGCGGCTCCGTCGCCACCACGGCCTGGCGCGGTTTGTGCGGCTGTCGCCGGTCATCCTGACCGTCGTCATCGCCAGCCTGGCCTACGCCACTCCCCCGGACGTGGCCTTCAGCCGCCTCCTGCCGGCGGCGCCCGCCCTCGCTGCCTCGATGTGGCCGGTACTCCCCACCATCCTGCTGGGGACGGTCTGTCTCCTTCTGATGATCGGCCTCAGCATCGTGTTCCCCGGCCTGGGCACGTGGTGGACGGCTGCAGGGATCGTCGCGGTCACCGTGGCGGCCGCGTACGGAAGTCATGTCCGGCTCCAGCGGGAGCGGACCCTCTTTCAGGTGCGCCTGGTCGCCGAAGCGGCGCAGCAGGTGGTGCTGAGTCCCATGCCGCGCCGCTTCGGGAGCGTCGAGATCGAGTCGCTGTATCTCGCGGCTGCGGCGGAGGCCAGTATCGGCGGGGACTTCTACGAGGTCGTCGAGACGCGATACGGGGTCAGGCTGCTCATCGGTGACGTGCGGGGAAAGGGCCTGCCGGCGGTAGGGGCGGCCGCGGCGATCGTCAACGCCTTCCGGGAGGCGGCCTACGGCGAGGCCAACATGGTCGGCGTGGCGCGCCGGCTGGACGCCAGCAGCACGCGTTACAACGCCGCGTTTCCCCCGGAGGGTCCGATGGAGCGCTTCGCCACCGCCCTTCTCGTGGAGATCCCGCAGGGGGGCAGGCGTATCGAGATCCTCAACTGCGGACATCCCTCGCCGCTGCTCCTGCACCGGGGGGAGCTCCGTTCACTGGAACCCACCAGCCCCTCGCCACTGCTCAACCTCGCGGAACTGATAGGCGATCACTACAGCGTCGACACCTTCGACTTCGCCCCCGGCGACCTCCTGCTTCTCTATACCGACGGGGTCGCCGAGGCCCGCGCCGGCGACGGTGAGTTCTTCCCGCTGATGGACTGGATGCGCCAACAGCCTTCGACGCCGCCCCACGAGCTGCTCACGGCTCTTCACCGCGACCTCCTCCGCTACAGCAGAGGACGCCTCGACGACGACATCGCCGCACTCGCGGTGCGCCTGTGTGAACCCTCGGGGTAGGCCTGGCCCGGATCACCGGAGGGCGAGCCCGGGCCTACCGCAGCCGGAGGCCCGGGCGACGAGGTGTCAGGTGCTGAGCAGCCGGTTGAAGAAGGACCTGTAGCGGCGCAGGGCCCCGCGCAGTTCCTCCGTGTCCACCGCCTCACCCTCGCCCCACTGGCCTTCGAGGTCCTTCTTGTGCTGGGCGAAGGTGGTGGCCAGGGTCTGCATGACTTCCGCCACCAGGGTGTCGGCGTCGTGCACGGCCTCACGGGGGTCGTCCACGAACTTGTTCTGGATCGTCTGCCAGCGGTCGCGGAAGCCGTGCTCGTCGTCGTCCGTCAGCAGTTGCGGCAGCTCCTCGTCCGATGGGCCTGCGGCCCCCGGGGCCCTCGACCCGTTGGTGGACGCGGCGTCGGACACACCTGCGGTGGACGCCGCTTCGGACACGTCCGTGGTGGACGCCGCTTCGGACACGTCCGTGGTGGACTCGCTGGTGCCGCTCTCGGTTCCGGTCGCAGAGGTGGCCGTGGCCTCTCCTGGATAGGTCGGGGCCTGCGTGGACTCCGTTCCCGCGGCGCTGCCCGCTCCGCCACCAGTCGGCTGTGCGAGATCGTCGGTGGAAAGGTCGCCCGTGCTGCGGCCCATGTCGTCGTTGCGGTGCATGGTTCTCCTCCACGCGGGATCGTCGTTGGGTCAGGACCGGGCGGGCTGGGCCCGGCCACCACCGTCGGCAAGCAGCTCGTCGAACAGGGCGCGGTAGTGCACCATGGCGCCCCGCAACTGCTCGGTGGTCGCCTGATGCTGCGTACTGAGGGACTCCACCTCGTGAGCGGCGCGGTAGTGCTCCAGGGTGCGGCCATGCTCCACCGACAGGTCCTTCATCTGCTGCTCGAACCCCTCGGTCGGGTAACCACGTTCGTGCATCAGGGAAGTCACGAGCCGGTCCGCGTCGTGCACCGCGTCCTCCGGCCGATCCACGAACTCCTGCTGAACGCTGGTCCAATCACGCGAGTAGCGGTCCCGCGAGACGGACGGCAGCGGTTTGATGTCCAGCGAGTCGTGCCGCCTCTCGCGCTGCCTCAGCTCCCGCTCAGCAGCCATCCGGCTGTCGGCGTCCTGGACCGTCCGCTCATATTCCGGGCCGAAACGCTCACGGAGACGACGGCGCCGCATGATCGCCGAGACCGCCACGGCAGCCAGCGCGACCACCACCACGATCGGGATGATGATCGCCAGAAGCGTTCCTGTGGACATGGCCACACGCTCCTCGGGGAGTAGTGATGTGCGCCCCACGAGTTCCCATTCGCACCTTTTTCACCCCTATGCAGCGTCCACTTCTCGACGGCAAGGCAGGTCATGTGGCGTTCGTTCGGCGGAGACGGTACCCGGCGTACAGGAAGGCAGCGTGGCGTGCCACCTTGCCGAGCCCCGATCACGTGACGGCAGCCGGCAGGCACAGTGACAAGATCGTCGCTGCGGAGCACAGGATGTCATGTACATGCAGGCCACACCCACAGCGTGAGGGCCATGCCGCTTGGAGCCCCCTGCACCCCGAACACGGCCTATGAGGGGTGTGACACTGGAAGCGGAGGGCTGAGCCCCTCGACGCGAGAAGGGAGTTCGACATGAGGCAGATCAGGTCGAGTCCGTCGGATCTTCCTCAGCTGTTGCGGGCCGCCGGGTCTGGGCTCCGCCGCTTGCCCGGGGCCGAGCAGGTGAGCAAAGTCGCCGATGGCGCACTGGACTGGATCGGAATCGTTTCTCCGCGTGACCGCCGGATGGCGATCTACGCCGGAGCCGGAGTCCTCGGCGTGGCAGGGGTGGTGGAATGGCCAGTTGCTCTTACGGGTGCGGCCATCGCCTGGGTCACTCAGCCGCGTCCTGAACAAAGAGGGCCGCAGGAGACAGCGCAAGGCGGCAGGCACCATGACGGACAGGCCGACGCACCGCACACCGACATGCGGCCCGCTGAGACCGCCCCCGGCCCTGCCCCCCCGTCGGCCTCCGATGCCGTGTCGCAACCCTACGGTGCCGGCGGAAAACTAGCGCCCGCACACTTCCACCACGAACACCGCGCACACGAACAGCCCGCCAAAGTGGGTGACCCTGCCACCGCGTCGGCGCTCAAGAAGGTCGCAGAAGCCTCCGCACACCACCACACACCCGGTTGAGCGCACCGCCGGCGATGCGGTCGCGCTTCACCGCTGGCCACCTCCCGCAGCTGATGCACCCGCCTGCCGCACCCGATACGAAAGTGCACGTCAGACGCCTCGACCGCATCGTTCGTGATCACGAATTCGGAACCCACCGGCACGCCGTGACAGCCGTCTTTCCATAAGAACGGACACAACGGGTAGGCGAAAGCAGTCCGATCAAGACAACGGGTAGTCGAAGACACAGCCAACCGCAGGAAAAGATCATGGTCATCCCGCTTAGGAATCAGGCGACGGATGAGCGGCACCAGACGGAAGCCTGGCGCTACGGCGCCGTCTGGGACGCTCGCGGCCCATCCATCGCCGGCGCACGGCGCGCAGTACGCACCCTGCTCGCACAGGCGGGACACCCGCCGCACCGCCAGGCCAGCCAGGATGCCCAGATCGTCGTCAGCGAACTGGTCACCAACGCACTGCGCCACGCCCCCGGCCCCGGCGGACTCCTGCTGGAGCTGAGTCGGGATCCCGCCGCTCTGCTGCAGATCACCGTGCGGGACAGCTCACCCGCACCACCGGAGCCCCTGCCCCGCGATCCGCACCGCATCGGTGGACACGGCCTGCACCTGATCACACGGCTCTGCGACCGGTTCCACACCGTCCTGGTGGACCGCGGCAAGAACGTCGTCGCCGAACTCAGCCTGCACGGGGCCACCCCCTGACCCGCCGGTCCGCGTGCCCCCGGTTTCCACGCCGAGTGGGCCACCGCGCTCTGACCTCGGCACACTGTTTGTATGTACGGGCCGACCGCAGGCGCGGGCACGGAGCGTGAGGACCTGCTCGCGGCCACCATCGTGGGGGCCGTCCAGACGACGACGGCGTATGCGGGGAGCATCTTCCTGCGCTCCCACGACCGCCGGTCGATCGTGCTCGCCGCGACCTGCGGGGTGCCGCCCTCTCAGCTGGGTGGCTGGCATCTCGTCGCGGCGAGCAGTCCCATCCCGGTCGCCGTGGCGTACAGATCCGGGCGCACGATCCATCTGGCGAACGCCGAGGAGACGATGCGACGGTATCCGCAGCTGGCGATGGCGTTGCCGTATGCCTTCGGATCCTGCTCGGTACCTGTGCGCTCCAGCGGGGAGTCGTTCGGATCCTTGGCGGTCGTGTGGCCGGCTCCACCGGGGAGCGAGGGGCTGTCCAAGGCAGAGCGTCGCCATCTGCGTGTCATCGCCGGCCGGCTCGGTGATTGCCTGGTCGAACTACGTGCCCGTACCGGTAACGCTGTGGAATGCGAACCGGGGACAGCCCCGGTCGAGACTCCCGCATACTCGGCAGGGGGCGTGCGGGTGGGCATGTTCGACCTGGACCTCGGCTCCGGTACGTTCCGCGTGGACGACGCGCTCTTCGGAATCCTCGGTCTTGACTCCGGTGCTTTCGACGGACGAGCCGAGACGCTTGCGTCGTGCCTGCACCCGGGTGATCGTGTCGCCTTCCGGGCCTGTATGCGCGAGGCAGCCGGCGAGGGCCGCATCACGGCGCAGCGCCTGCGTGTACGGGATCGTGGCGACGACGGCGAGCAATACCGCGCCGTCGAACTGTGGGGTCGCGCGCCGGTGGCCGACGGGGCGCGCGCGGCGACGCATCTGGTCGGTGCCGTCGTGGACGCCCAGACAGCCGATGCGGCTGTCGCAGCGGCTGAGCGTCTGCCGGACGGACTGCTCTCCCTCGCCGCCGACGGACGAGTCACCTACGCCAACCGCGGCGCCCTGCATCTGCTGGACGTTTCCGCCGATGAGCTGTTGGGCCGGTGCCTCTGGGATGTACTGCCCTGGCTGTCCGACCCCGGCATCGAGTACCGGCACCGATCCGCGATGATCTCCCAGACGTCGTCCTCTTTCCTCGTCAGCCGGCCGCCCGACCAGTGGCTCGCCCTCTCCCTCCACCCACGGCCTGACGGTGTCACCGGCCGAGTCGTCCCCACCACCCGTCCGTCCTCGGACGTCACAGCCGCCGCGCCCCCGCCTGCGGCGCCACCCGCCGCCGCACCGGCACGGCTGGGCGTCATGTACCACGTCCTGCAGCTCAGCAGCGCGCTGACCGAGGCGGTCACCACACGCCAGGTCTGCGACATCGTCTCCGACCAGCTCCTGCCCGCGTTTGCCGGCCAGCAAATTGCGATCTACCGGGTCCGCAACGGGAAGATGCATCTGCTCCATCACACCGGCCACCACGAGACATTCCTCGACTGGCTGCAGGGCGCCCCCGTGCATGCCCGCCTGCCCGGGACGGAAACCCTCACCTCCGGCACCCCGCTCTTCATCGAGTCACAGCAGGACCTCGCCCGGGGCTACCCGGGCATCCCGACGCAACAGGTCAGCTCCTGGGTGTATTTGCCGCTGATCGCCTCCGGCCGCCCGATCGGCACCTGCATCCTCGGTTACGACAAGAGGCATCACTTCACCGAGAAGGACCGGGGTGTGCTGACCGCGCTGGCCGGACTGATCGCCCAGGCGCTGGAGCGAGCGCGGCTGTACGACTCGGAGTTCGCCATCGCGCACGGTCTGCAACAGGCGCTCCTGCCACACCGTCTGCCGAGGATCCCGGGCATCCGGAGCGTTGCACGGTATCTGCCCGCCACCAGCGGTATGGACATCGGAGGCGACTGGTACGACGTCATCCCCACCGACGACGGTGCCCATCTCGTCATCGGTGACGTGGAGGGGCACAGCATTGCCGCGGCAGCCACCATGGCCCAGTTGCGCAGTGCGGTGCGCGCCTTCACGGCGGTCGGCCATGAACCCGGCGACGTGATGGCCGGCGTGAACCGCACTCTGATCGACCTGGACTGCAATCTGCTGGCCAGTTGCTGCTGCATCCATGTCGAAGCCCGCGGCGGACAGGCCGACGTGGTGACCGCCGGCCATCCCCCACCTCTGCTCCGTCTCCCCGACGGCACGACGGACGTGCTGGACTTGGAGGTCGGAACACTCCTCGGTGTCGACCACGCGAGCACGTACACCCAGACCCGTATCGCCGTGCCACCGGGATCCGTCCTCGCCCTCTACACCGACGGCCTGGTGGAAAGACCCGGAACCGACATCGGTATCGGTATCGACCACCTGCGAGCATCACTGGCCCACCCCCGCGCGGGTTCGCTGGACGAACTCGCCGACCGGCTGCTGAACCACGCCAGCGACTCGTCCCACCGTGCCGACGACATCGCCCTGCTCCTCGTCGAACACGATTAGGCAGTTTGGTTCGGACGAGCCGGTCGGTGGTCCAGGTGTGCCCTTGACCGCCGCCGAGTGGGCACGGGTCGATCCATCGCCGCGCTGCCGCCCTCGGTTGCCTGCGAGGGTGAGGGCGGGTCGGGTCGTTCGCAGACCCGCCCCCGGAAACCTCTCAGACGCCGACGGGCTTGGCCGGGCCGGGGACGTTGCGGAAGCGGAACGGCTCCGGTTCGCGGCCGGCCTGGACGAACCAGCACTCCCCGCTGCCATCGCCGGTGACGATCCGCAGCACGGTGTCCGCGACGGCCTCGGCCGGGATGACCGGCAGTCCCTGCTCGGAGAGCATGCCGCGCAGGTGGTCGATGATCCGCGACTCGGCGAACCCGGGACAGACCGCGTTGAAGCGCACGTTCTCCGGCGCGAGAGCCGGCCCCAGGGAACGTGCGAGTCCCACCACCGCGTGCTTGTTGGCCGCGTACAGCGGGTCGAGCGGCACTGCCGCCAGGCCTGCCAGGGAAGCGGTCGCCACGATCGATCCGCCGCCGCGAGCCCGCAGCGCGGGCAGTACCGCGTGGGTGCCGAAGACCACGCCGTCGAGGTTCGCGCCCATCGCCCGGCGGTAGCGCGCCGGGTCGAAGTCCTCGCCGACGCCGCATCCGGTCGCCACCCCCGCGTTGAGCAGGGCGATGTCCACACCGCCGTACCGTTCCTGGGTGAACTCCACCAGGCCCCGGTTGGCGTCGAGGTCGGAGACGTCACAGGCGCGGAAGTGACCGTCGATCATGTCGGCCACCTCTCGGCCGCCCTGTGCGTCGAGATCGGCGACGACCACGCGCGCGCCCGCCCTCGCCAGCGCCAGCGCCGAGGCCCGGCCCAGTCCGCTGGCGGCGCCGGTGACGATCGCCACCTTCCCCTGGAGCGAGACGGTGTCCCTGTGCTCTTCCTGCGGCGCCGCGGTCCCGCTCTCACCGGCGGTCATGCCAGCTCCAGCACGAGCTTGCCGACGTTCTCGCCGCGGAAGAGCATCTGCAGGGTCTCGGGGAAGTCGTCGACGGTGCCCCTCACCACATGTTCCTTGACCTTGATGCGGCCGGCGCCGATCCAGGCGGAGATATCCTGCGCGGCCTCCGCGTAGCGCTTGGCGTAGTCGAAGACGACGAAGCCCTCCATACGGGCGCGGCGCACGAGCAGCGAGAGGTAGTTGGAGGGGCCCTTGACCGGCGTGGTGTTGTTGTACTGGCTGATCGCGCCGCAGATCACGACGCGCGCGTGCATCGCCAGCCGGGTCAGGGCGGTGTCGAGAATGTCCCCTCCGACGTTGTCGAAGTAGACGTCGATGCCGTCAGGGGCATGCTCACGCAGCGCCTTCTTGACGTCTTCGGCCCGGTAGTCGATCGCCGCGTCGAATCCCAGTTCACCGGTGAGCAGGGCGCACTTCTCCGGCCCTCCGGCGATGCCCACGACGCGGCAGCCTTTGGCCTTCGCGATCTGCCCCGCGATGGTGCCGACCGCGCCGGCCGCTCCGGACACCACGACGGTCTCGCCGTCCCGCAGCGCCCCGACGTCCAACAGGCCGAAGTAGGCGGTCATGCCGGGCATGCCCAGCGCTCCCAGATACGTGGACGGCGGAGCGAGAGAGGTGTCGATCTTCATGGCGCCCCGGCCGTCGGAGACCACGTACTCCTGGACTCCGAATGTGCCGACCACGTGGTCGCCGGGCTGGAAGTCGGGGTGGTTCGATGCGGTGACCTCGACGACCGATCCGGCGCGCATCACCTCTCCGATGCCCACGGGCGGCAGGTAGGAGGGACGGTCGTCCAGCCAGCCCCGCATGGCCGGGTCCAGCGAGATGGCGCGCGTCCGGCCCGCGAACCGGCCCGGACCCGGTTCCTCGAGCGCTGCGGAACGGTGCTCCCAGTCCCCGGGTTTCACGTCGCCCACGGGGCGGGCTGCCAGACGGATCTGGCGGTTGGTCGTGGACATCATGTCTCCTGTCGTTCGGCTCCCCCAGACCATACCGACCAGTAGGTACGTCGGTGGGCGTGATATTCCCCACAGATCATGCATGCGTCCGGGGACCTAGGGTCCGGGCGTCGGCCATCGGCGGATCGCCGTCGACCGGATGCCGCATCGAGCCGAAAACGTGACTCTCGGCAGGCTTATCACGCATTCCAACCAGTCGGTATCGTGCGCCGTCGCACCGATGCCTCACCGCCACCTCCCACGGATCCGAGCCGCACCGGAAGGCCATGCGATGACACACCCTTACGACAACCGGTACCCGCCGCCGACATCACCGGGATGGACGCAGCCGCGGACCGAGCCCCACGGCAACGGCCCTCGCCGCGAGTCGTACGGACGGGATCCATGGCAGGAGTCGTACGGCCACGACGTCCCGCAGGACACCTCGTACGGCTCCTCCAGATCCGACACCCCTTCGTACGACTCCTTCCGGCAGGCCCCGCAGCGCCCACCGCACGCGCACGAGCCCACTGCGCACGGCGCCGATCTCGCCGACCTCCGCTCGGCCTACCGGGTGCTCCGCCGGGTCTCCACGCTCACCGCACTCGGCTCCTTCGTGGTGTACGTGGTGCTGTCCTGCTGTGCGCCGGACCTGATGGGCTCCGAGATCGCCGGTGAGCTGAGCCTGGGAATGGGGCTGGGGATCCTCCAGCTCCTCGTCACCTTCGCGGCCGTCTTCTGGTACGGACGCAGCGCACAGCGCTCCGTGGACCCGCTGGCGCGGGCCGTCAGGGAGAGAAGGGCCGGGCAGGGCCGGGACGTCGGGGTGGCGGGATGAACGACTACGGCTCAGGGACGCACGCGGTCGTCCTGGTCCTTTTCAGCACCCTGGTGACCCTCACGCTCCTGATGTGTGTGATGGCGGGGCCGGACCGCGACGACCTGACGAACTTCTACACCGGCTACCGCTCGCTCACGCCCCTCAAGAACGGCCTGGCGATCGCGGGCGACTACATCTCCGCGGCCACGGTGCTGAGCACCACCGGCATCATCGCGCTGGCCGGATACGACGGTTACGTCCTCGCGGTCAGCACCGCCCTGTCGCTGGTGCTGCTGATGTTCCTGCTGGCCGAGCCTCTGCGCAACGCCGGCAGCTTCACCATGGGCGACGTCCTGGCCCGTAACATGCCAGGACGGGCCGTCCGCATCGCCTCCTGCGTGGTGACGCTCTCGGCAACCCTCCCCTTCCTGGTCGTCCAGCTCTCGGGGGCCGGGTCGCTGCTCACCTTCATCCTGGGCATGTCGCACGAAGCCGGCGCCAAGACGGCATGCATCGTCCTCGTCGGCAGCCTGATGATCATCTATGCGGCGATCGGCGGCATGCGGGGCACCGCACTCGTCCAGATGATCAAGATCGTGCTCCTGCTCGGGACCAGCATCACCGTCGCCGCCCTGGTACTCAACCGCTTCGACTGGAGCCCCGGCGAGATGCTCCGGGCCGCCGAGCGCGGTAGCGGAACGGGCCCGGCCTTCCTCCAGCAGGGCCTCCAGCTGGGCACCTCGGCGGCTCAACGCCTGGACTTCGCCAGTCTTCAGATCACCGTGATCCTCGGCGCGGCCTGCCTGCCGCACATCACGATGCGCCTGTACTCCGCGCGGGACGTGCCCGCCGTGCGCCGCTCCATGTCGTGGGCGGTCGGTACGGTCACCACCTTCTGCCTGACAGTGATCATCATGGGTACGGGCGCGGCGGCCCTGGTGGGGTCGCAGTACATCACCGCGGCCGACCCGCACGGCAGAACGTCGGTGCTCATGCTGTCCCGGGCGCTCAGCGGCGATGCGAGCTCCGTGGGCACGACGGTTCTCTACGCAGCCATGGCGGGCACGGTGTTCATCACCCTGCTGTCCTCGGTCGCCGGGATGACCCTGGCCGCGGCCTCCTCGCTCGCCCACGACCTGTTCGCCCACGCGCTGCGGCGGGAACGGGCGGCGGCGCGTACGGAGATGACGGTGGCGGCGTGGACGAGCGTGGCCGTAGGGAGCGTCGCCATCCTGCTCTCGGCCCTGGTGCAGAACTGGGACGTCGGCGTCCTGACCACGCTGGCGATCTGCATCGGGGCATCGGCCGTCGCCCCCGCGTTGACCTACTCCCTCTTCTGGCGAGGATTCACGCGCACCGGCCTGCTCGCCAGCCTCTACGGGGGCACGGCCTGCGCGCTGGTGCTGATGGTCTTCTCCAAGGCGGTCTCGGGCACGCCGTCCGCCGTTTTCCCGGACGCGGACTTCGACTGGTTCCCCATGCAGTCCACCGGCATGGTCTCCATCCCGTTCGGCTATCTCGCGGGTTGGCTGGGCAGCCGTCTGGACCACCGGCGCCGCGCCGCCGAGAGCCGCGAGAACCGGCGGCTGTACGAAGAGAGCGAGGCACGGCTGCTCGCCGCGGCCGAATGAACACGGCAACTGGGCGGGCTACGCGAGCGGCCATGGCGCCGCGGCCGTGGTCCGCCCAGGGTCCCGGGGGTGACATCGGTGAACTGAGCCCGGAGCGCCAACTCATTTGCCTCACCTGCACCGAAACCCTCTTCGGCGACCCCATCCGGGCCGACGTCTCCTGACCAACCGGCACATCAGCCGAGTCCGTTCGAGACGTCCACCGAATCACGCAGGTCTCCCGTGCAACGAAGGCCCGCACACGAGGGAAGTCCCGGTTCGCCGCCCGAAGGGGGACCGGGACGGTCTCTCGGTTCGGGGCCGGGCCCGGTCACCGCGGCCGGTCCGGAAGCCCCGCACAGTCACCGGACCCCAACGGCCTCGGCGCGTCGACCGTGCCGATCACGGGACACCTCCTTCCGACCCCGGTACCTGTACCGGCTGGGAGGGGATCCGATGGGGCATCGGGTCCCCTCCTCGAGGGACAGGGCGTGCGCGAGGACGTTGTGCGTCTCCGCGTCCGACTGTCCGGCAAAAAAGGCTTGTGCCGCGATGCAACCTGCCTGCGGGGCCGTGCGTATATGAGGCGATGCTGCACCTCACTCGGGGATGACATGGATGTGGATTCTTCGGCCGGTTGGACCGCCGGCCGTTACGGCGCTGTTGGCGTGGCCTGTGCGGCCTTGGCCCCGGCCCTCGGTCGTTCGGCGGACGCGGGGACCGGCGTCAGGGTGGCCGTTGGCACACCGCGTGCACGGGCCTCCGCCACGGCGGCCGCGAGGGCGAAGAGCACGACAAGGTGACCGAGGACGAGTTCGACCTCTTCTACACGGCTGCCTGCCCACGTCTGGTCGGCCAGCTCTACGCCCTGACGGGCGACTACGCCGAGGCCCAGGACGTGGTTCAGGAGGCGTTCGCACGCGCCTGGGAGCGGCGCTCGTCCGTCCTGACCGGCGACCGGGATCCCGAGGCGTGGATACGCACGGTGGCACACCGTTTGGCGATGAGCCGCTGGCGACGGGCGCGCCACTGGTGGGAGCTGGTCCGAGGTGCGTCCGCGCCGCGGCCGGTGCCCGAACCGAGCCCGGACCACGTGGCGTTGGTCTCCGCCTTGCGGCGACTGCCGGAGGCCCAGCGGATCGCGATCGTGCTGCATCACCTGTGTGATCTGAGCCTGGAGCAGATAGCCACCGAGACCGGGGCGGCCGTCGGCACCGTCAAGGCACGCCTGTCACGCGGCCGTACGGCACTCGCCGCTCACCTGGTGAGCGAGGAAAACCACTCCACGGAGGAAGCCTGTGTCTGACCAGCCGCCCCCGCATCCCCTGTCCGAGGCGGAGCTGTCGGCCCGTCTCCATGGCCTGGCCGCGCGGTCCGCGGCACCGGCCACGGGGGCACAGGCGAGGACTCGGGCGCGACGTCGAAGCCGCGGCCGACGCGTTCTGCTCTCCACCACCGCGCTCGGAGCGGCGGCCCTCACCGCCGTCGTCTCCGGCACTCTCGGCTCCACCACCGAGGCGGCCGTACCACCTGCGGCGTCCGTGTCCCACACCCCCACGTCCACCCCGTCCCCGGTGTCCGTCCAGCGGCTGACGATCGACCTGGACGCCTACACACTGACCGTGGAGGGCAGGAAGTTCCCCATCAGCGGACTGCAGGACAACTGCCCGATCGGCGAAACGGCGGTCACGGTCACCGCGAAGTACCCCACCCTGACGATGCCCCCCAACCAGTACAGCGCGATGAGCAAGTCCGTGGACGTCAGGCAGTGGGCCGTCACCTTCACCGACCGCAGTCACCACCAGCGGCTGCTGATGAACGCGCTGGACCCCGCCGCCGGTCTCAACAGCATCGGCCATGACGCGGGCCCCGGCTCCATCGCCCTCTCACCCCGCGACGGGAAGTGGGTCTACGACGCCATCAAGCCCGGTGCGCGCGTGGAGATCAAGGGCCGGCAGGGAGCGAGCGCGGACCCGGACTCCGTGTGCTACGACCGCCGGCCCGTCACCGGCGACCGGTGAAAGCCGAGCAAGTTCCCTGTGTCAAGCGTCGGTTCATCCCCTTTCCTGTCCCTGCCCGGCTGTCCGCTCAACCGTCACATCCGCCCTTTGCCCAGCCGACGACCGGCCGAAGGTCCAGGTCGGTTGCCCGTACAGGCAGACGTGATGATCTCCGAGTCGGTAGGTGCGTGATGGCTGACGCAGCCCGTTTGCATTGCTTCTGTCCAAGTCCCCACTCCTGAAGGCTGCGCACTCCGATGACCGAAAAAGCTGCCGAGACACCCGAGAACACGTTCCTCCCGGGTGGCCGGCGCCGGCACCGCAAGCCCAGACAGAACGACACGGGAACCGGCCTGCGCCGGACCCTTGTCCTCGCCGTGGCCGTGCCCGTGGCGTCCGCCGCCCTGGCCGGTCCGTCCGCCTTCGCCGCCCAGAAGGGTGTCGGCACGACGGCCGGGACCCACGGCCTGAAGAGCGACGACCAGCAGGTGGCCAAGAGGCTGGAGACCCGGGTACTCGATCAGCGGCTGGGCTCGAACGTGAGCGGCGTGGTCCTCGACGCGGGCTCGAACACCACCGTCTGGGGTCACAACGCCTCCACCGCGCTGATGCCGGCGTCCAACGTCAAGCTCGCCACATCGACCGCTGCCCTGACCGTGCTCGGCCCGCAGCACCGGTTCACCACGAGGGTCGTCTACGGCCATGGCACCCTGACCCTCGTCGGGGGCGGCGACCGCACCCTGACCACCTCCGACCTCGCGCAGTTGGCGAAGACCGCGATCGCCGGGCTCAAGGCAGCGGGCCGGACCACCGTGAAGGTCACCGTCGATGACAGCCTGTTCCCGGAGCCGACCCTGGCCAAGGGCTGGAACGACGGCTACTACCCCGACACCGTCGCGCCGGTCCGTGCGTTGGTCGTCGACGGGCACGGCGTCCAGGACACCTCCATCAACGCCGGTCAGGTCTTCGCCGAGCAACTTGCCGCGGGCGGCGTCACTGTCACCGGTGACGTCACCCGTGCCACCGCACGCCCGACGGACGTTCCGGTGGCCCAGCACACGTCGGCGCCGTTGTCGGACATCGTCCGCACGATGCTCAAGCGCAGCGACAACGACATCGCCGAGACCCTGTTGCGGATGACCGCCCTCGGCGCCGGCCGCCCGGCCACCTTCGAGGGCGGCACCGAGGTCGTGCGTCAGGTGCTGCGGCGGGTGTACGGCGTCTCGCTCGAACACGTCGAACTGTACGACGGCAGCGGTCTGTCCCGGGCCGACCGCATTCCGGCCGCCACCCTCGCGCAGATCCTCGAACTGCTGACGCAGCCCCGCTACGCGCCCACCCTCGGTTCCGTCCGCGACGGTCTGCCCGTCTCCGGCGAGGCCGGCAGCACGCTCGGCCCGGAGTACGGCCGGTTCGACGACGTCCACTCCAAGTGCGCGGTGGGCAAGGTGCACGCGAAGACCGGCACCCTCACCGGCGCCATCGCGCTGAGCGGTCTGACTCAGGGCAAGGACGGCAAGTGGAAGGTGTTCTCCTTCGTCGAGAACGGCGCCACGGCCGACCCGAACGCCGTCAAGGACGCCATGGACGGCCTCGCCGCGACCGTCAACGGCTGTTACACGTAAGGCATTCGGTCTCGGCACCGGTGGGCCCGGGTGTTCATCCGTCGCCGGATCGACGTGAACCAAGCCCGCCGGTGACCGTTTGCGAACCGCGGCGGCGCAACGGTACGGCCTTCCCGGCCGGATGCCGGGCGGATTCGCGGCCGGCATCACCGTCCACGTCGTCGCCGTCGTCATGGGTGCGGTTGTTGCCGACCGGGCACGACACCGAGCGCAGACAGCCGGGCGCAGGAGCGGACGGTGCGAGTCGCTCCAGGGCGAGGTGTGCTCGGGATCCGGGTGGCCGGGAGGAGGCGACAGGTGATGTCCCGGCCCACGGCCGACTCGGCAGCGGAGAGCTGCGGTGCGAAGCTGGAGCTGATCACGAGCGCCCCGCTCCTGCGCAGTCGCCCGGAGAACGGTGAGTACAGATGACTTCGAAGTCCGCCGGTGTCCCCGATCCCGGTTCAGCCGCTGCCGGCAACGGGCCCGCCGTCTCCCGCCGGGGGTTCGACGCGCTCTTCGAGGCGGTCCGCACCTGGGGGCGCTGGAGCCCGGCCGACCGCGGTGCCTGGAACCGTGTGACCGCGGACCATGTGCGGCGGGCCACGGCCACGGTGCGGTCCGGGGTGGTCGTTCCATTGGCGCTGCCCTGGAACACCCGGCCCGGCCCTGACAACCGCAGGCCCGCGCTGCACCACATGACGGATCTCGGTGACGTGGAGGGCCCGGAACCCTCCACCCACAAGGACTTCCTCGCCGCCGACTACCACGGCAAGGGCGTCACGCACCTCGACGCCCTGTGCCACATCGCCTACCAAGGACAGCTCTACGACGGCCGGACGGCCGGCGACGTCGTCGGCTCCGCAGGCGCCCGTTTCGGAGCGGTGTCGGCACTCGGGCCCCTCGTCACCAGAGGTGTGCTCCTCGACCTTCCCGCCGTCCTCGGGATCCCCTGGCTGGAGCCGGGACGAGCGGTGCATGCGGAGGACATCACCGCCGCGGAGAGGGTGCTCGATGTGACGGTCGGCGAGGGTGACGCGGTGCTCCTGCGGTCCGGGCACGTGCGCCGCCGCACACAGCTGGGCGCCTGGGACCCCGACACGGCGAGCGCGGGCTTCCACGTGGACGCCGTACCGCTGCTGGCCGAGCGTGGCATTGCGCTGCTCGGCGGTGACGGCGACAGTGATGTGCGGCCCTCGCCCGTGGCGGGCGTGCACTCGCCGGTCCATGCCCTGGCCGTGGCCGCGATGGGGGTCCCGCTCCTGGACAACCTCGATCTGGAGGCTCTCTCCGCCGCAGCCGCGGAGGCCGGTCGGTATGAGTTCCTGCTGGTCGTGGCGCCGCTGAACGTACCGGGCGGGACGGGATCGCCCGTCAACCCGGTGGCGGTCCTGTGACAGCGCCCGGCCGGTCATGCGCATGAGAAGCATTCGACCGAGACCGATGCCCCTTATGTACGTATTCTCATCTGTATCGGAATGTTTTCGAGCGGCGGACTCTCGCGAGTGAGGCGTGGCGTGGTTCGGTTCGGCGCGGCATCGACGCCGGCGGGGCGTGCGACGGACGGCACGGAACCCGTCCGTTCGCGTGAGCGTTTTCTGCAGGGCGGGCCGGTCGAGGCGGGAGTGCGACCGCCCATCTCCGGTTCGTGGCAGCGCTGCCGGTCCCTGGGGCTCTCGCCGGACGGGGCCGACCTCCCCTTCCGGGAGGATTTCGATACGGAAGCACGGATCATCCGCGCGGCCATACCTGTGCTCGACCGGCTGCAGGACAGGTTCGCCGGCAGTGAGATGAACATCAGTGTCGCCGATGCGAGTGGAACGGTCCTCCTGCGCCGTTTCGGAGAGGCGTCCCTGGCCAGCGGCCTCCCGGCGATCCAGCGCGTGCCGGGATTCGTGTTCGCCGAGCAGTTCGCGGGGACGAACGGCATCGGTCTCGCGCTGGCGGAGCGGCATCTCATCCGGGTCTACGGTGCCGAGCACTTCGCCGAGCGGGCCCAGGGAAGCGCCTGCCGCGCACTACCGGTCCGCGACCCGCTCAGCGGCCGTATCGAGGGCGTCCTGTGCTTCGGCTATCCGCGCAGCTTCGACCACCCCGCGCTGGCCACCGTGATACGCAAGGCGGCGCGAGCCATCGAGCAGAGGCTGCTCAGGCACAGTTCCGCACGCGAGCGCGCCCTGCTGCAGGCGTACCTGGACACCGAAGCCGAAGCCGCCGTCGACCGGCACCACACCGTCGGACTGGACGAGCTGGCTCTCGGACTGCGCCCCCGTGACCGTGCGGTCCTCATGGAGAGAGCCACCGAGCTGATCTCCGGCGCGCAGCGGGCCGCCCTCCGCGTCCCTCTCTCCGACGGCCGGTGCGTCACGCTGCTGAGCCGTCCGATGACGAGTGCCACCGGGGTCCAGGGCCTCGCCATCGAGGCAGTTCTGCCCGGCCCCGCACCGCGACGTCTCCTCGTCGCCCCGCGGCAGGTCGACGAGTTGCCGTTCCTCCCTGCCGAACCTGCCGTCTCCCGTGCCGTGGTGCCGGCGGCGGCGGTTGCCGTCACCGCACCCGGCCAGGTCGCCGGGGGCGGCGAGGGTGTCGGGTTCGCCGGAGCGGAGGACGATCATCCAGCCTCCGCGCTCCCGTCGAGGGGGCTGCTGCTGGTGGGGGAGCCGGAGGTGGCGCGGCACGCCCTCGCCGCACGACGCCGTCTGGAGCTGGTGTCCGAGGCCAGTACGCGGATAGGCACCACCCTGGACGTGCGCCGCACCGCCCAGGAGCTGGCGCAGACGGCGGTACCGCGAGTCGCCGACTACGTCACGATCGACCTGCCCGAGGCCGTGCTGCGCGGAGAGGAGTCCGCCGACCCGCACGGCGACCTGCACCGTACGGTGGTCCACGGCATCCGCGACGACTGCCCCTTCGTTCCGGTCGGCAAGCGGGTCGGCTACGGCCCGACGGCACCGCACCTGCGCTGTCTGACCAGTGGAGAGGCGGTGCTGGAACCGGACCTCAAGGTCGCCGCGGGCTGGCTCGCCCACGATCCCGAGCACACCGAGGAACTGCTGACCCACGTTCACTCGCTCATCGCGGTCCCTCTGGTGGCCCGCGGTGTCGTCCTGGGCGTCGCCGCCTTCTACCGGGGGCGGGACTCCGCCCCCTTCGGTGACGACGACCGTTCCCTGGCTCAGGAACTGGCCGCCCGGGCCGCCCTGTCCATCGACAACGCCCGGCGCTACACGCGAGAGCGCTCCATGGTCCTGGCCCTGCAGCGCAGCCTGCTCCCGCACGGGCTGCCCGACCAGGACGCCGTCGAGGTCGCCCATCGCTACCTGCCCGCCGAGTCGGACGTGGGCGGCGACTGGTACGACGTCATCCCTCTCTCCGGCATGCGTATCGGCCTGATGGTCGGGGACGTCGTCGGCCACGGCATGCTCTCCGCCGCCACCATGGGCCGGCTGCGCACCGCCGCACGCAGCTTCGCCGAACTCGACTTCCCGCCGGACGAAGTCCTCACCCACCTCGACAACCTGGTGGGACGGCTGGACCGGGAGGACTTCGTCGACGGCGCAGCGGACATCATCGGCGCGACCTGCCTGTACGCCATCTACGACCCGACCACCCAGCAGTGCACCATGGCCCGCGCCGGGCACCCTCCCCCCGCGCTGGTCCGCCCCGACGGCACGGTGTCCTTCCCGGAGCTGCCCGCCGGGCCTCCGCTCGGTCTGGGAGGCCTGCCCTTCGAAGCAGTCGAGACCGACCTCCCCGAGGGCAGCCAGCTGGTCCTCTACACCGACGGACTGATCGAGGACCGGTACCGCGACGTCGACGCGGTCCTCGACCAGTTGCGCGAGGTCCTGCCCCACCCGGAGCGCATGCCCGACGAGACCTGTCAGGTGGTCCTGAACAGCGTGGCGCCCACCCACCCCTGCGACGACATCGCCCTGCTCGTCGCCCGCACCCACGCCCTGGACCCCGACCGGATCGCCGCCTGGGACCTCCAGCCCGACCCGGCCCTCGTCGGCGAAGTGCGCGCCAGCGCCATACGCCGGCTGGCCGACTGGGGACTCGACGAAGCCGCGTTCGCCGCGGAGCTGATACTCAGCGAGCTGGTCACCAACGCCATCCGGCACGCTTCCGGACCCGTCCACGTACGGCTGCTCCACGACCGCACCCTGATCTGCGAGGTCTCCGACTCCAGCAACACCGCCCCGCACCTGCGCCGGGCGGCCAGCACCGACGAGGGCGGCCGCGGCCTGTTCCTCGTCGCTCAGCTGGCACGCAGCTGGGGCACGCGCTATCTGCCTCGGGGCAAGGTCATCTGGGCCGAATGCGGCCTCGACGGCATCTGAGGCCGGCGGCACCGCTGAACCGTTGGCGGCACAGTGGCATGAATAGCCAAGATGTCCCGGTTCATCCCACTAGGATCACTGGAGACAGTCGGGAAGAACTCGCCAGGCCGACCTCCGGAGATGTCCGTGCACGACCCTCCCGACACCGCCGCGGAACCCCTCCTCCGCATCCGCGGGCTCGCCAAGCGGTTCGGCGGCACCCTCGCGCTGGACGCAGTCGACCTCGACGTACACGCGGGCAGCATCCTGGCCCTCCTCGGTCCCAACGGAGCCGGGAAGTCCACCCTCATCAAGGTGCTCGCCGGCGTGCACCACGCCGACGCGGGTCAGATCGCGGTGAACGGGCACCCTCTCGGAAGTCATGCCGCCTCCCGAGCCATGTCCTTCATCCACCAGGACCTCGGTCTCGTGGAATGGATGACGGTCGCCGAGAACATCGCCCTGAGCATCGGATACGACCGCCGCGCCGGACTGATCTCCTGGCGCCGCACCCGGGAGCGCTGCACCGAAGCCCTGCGGATCGTCGCCGGTCACCTCGACCCCGCCGCGCCGATCGCCCGCCTCTCCCCCGCCGAACGCTCGCTGGTCGCCATCGCCCGAGCCCTTGCCTCCCGGGCGAAGCTCATCGTCCTCGACGAGCCGACCGCCCGCCTGCCCGCCACGGACTGCGTCCGGCTCTTCCGCGCCCTGCACGTCCTGCGCGGCCAGGGGCACGGCCTCCTGTACGTCAGCCACCGTCTGGACGAGGTGTACGAGGTCGCCGACGCATTCGCCGTCCTGCGCGACGGCCGCCTCGTCAGCCAGGGCACCCTGGCGGGCCACAGCCCCACCCGCCTGGTGCATGACATCGTCGGCAGGGATCCGGCCCGCCACCGCCCCGCCACCGGCCCGGCGGGCGGCCCGGCCGTCCTGATCCTCGACGGCGCACGGACCGCCGGCGCGGGACCGGTCGGTCTGGAACTCAGGGCCGGCGAGGTCCTGGGCATGGTCGGCCTCTCGGGCGCCGGGCACATGGAACTGGGCCGCGCCCTGGCAGGTTCCCGGCCTCTTCTCCACGGCCGGGTACTCCTCGGCGGCCGGCCGTACCGGCCCCGCACCGTCACCGACGCCGTCCGCCTCGGTGTCGGCTTCGTGCCCGGCGACAGACAGCGGGAGGGCTGCGCCGCCGAGCTGACCGTACGGGAGAACCTCCTGGCCAACCCGCGCGCCGGAGGTCTGCCTGCCCTGCGGTGGATCTCCCCTCGCCGCGAACGCGCCGAGGCCGCCGGACTGCTCGAACGGTTCACGGTGCGACCCCGGGACAGCGAGGCGCCCATCGGCACCCTGTCCGGCGGAAACCAGCAGAAGATCATGATCGGCCGGTGGCTCCGGCTGGGCCTGCGCCTGCTGATCCTGGAGGAACCGACCGCGAGCGTGGACATCGGTGCCAAGGCCGCCGTCTACCGCCTGCTCGACGAGGCACTGGCCACCGGCCTCGCGGTGCTGCTCGTCTCCACGGACTTCGAGGAGGTCGCGGGCGTGTGCCGGCGCACTCTGGTGTTCGTCCGCGGGTCCGTGACGGCCGAGCTGAGTGGTCCGGCCCTCACGGTCGCGGGGCTCACCCGGGCGGCCTCGGCCATGCCCCCCTCCCCCGGAGCCGCGACGGACTCATGACCGCCCCGCCCACTTCCACGACCCCGTCCCGGCCCCACCGACAGCGGCCCGCCGGACACCTCGTCAGTGCCTACGGCCTGCTCGCCCTCACCGCTCTGCTCTTCCTGGTCTTCTCTCTCATCCTGCCGCGTACGTTTCCCACGCTGGACACGATCAACTCGATCCTGTCCAACCAGTCGATTCCCGCCCTCCTCGCGCTCGCCGCCACGGTCCCCATCGTGACCGGCTCGTTCGACCTCTCCATCGGCTATGGCCTCGGTCTGGCGCACGTCATGGTGATGCAGCTCGTCACCCACGAGCGGTGGCCCTGGCCATGGGCCTGCCTCGTGGTGGTCGCCGGAGGGGTGGTCGTGGGCGCCCTCAACGGTGTCGTCGTCGAGTTCGGCCGCATCGATTCCTTCATCGCCACCCTCGGGACCGGCAGCATGATGTACGCCGTGACCGGCTGGGTGACGGACGGCGGCCGGATCGTCCCCGTCCCGCAAGGTCTCCCCGCCGCTTTCACCGATCTCTACGACTCCAGGTTCCTCGGCCTTCCGGTGCCCGCCTTCTACGTGGCCGCCCTCGCAGGCGCGCTCTGGCTGGTGCTGGAGAGGCTGCCGCTCGGCCGGTACCTCTACGTCGTGGGCTCGAACCCGCTCGCCGCCGGCCTCGTCGGCATCCCCACCCGCAGGTACACCGTCTACGGGTTCACCGCATCGGGACTGATCGTCGGTGTCGCCGGTGCGCTGCTCGCGGCCCAGCAGCAGATCGGCAACCCCAGCGTCGGCCTCGACTATCTGCTGCCCGCCTTCGTCGGCGCACTCCTCGGCTCCACCGCGATCAAGCCCGGCCGCCCCAACGCCCTGGGCACACTCGTAGCCGTCGCCGTGCTCGCCGTCGGCCTCACCGGCATCGGCCAGATGGGTGCCGCCTTCTGGACGATCCCCCTGTTCTACGGCGGCACCCTCCTGCTCGCCGTCGGCCTGGCCGGCTACGACGCCCGCCGTCTGCGCACCGGGGCCGACGCGCCCCGTGACACGGCCGCCCCGCCCTCGGAACCGGCGTCCTCGGGCCGGGACGGTGGCACGACGGACACCACTGCATGACCCGCAACACGGACCCCCCGCGGCCGCGCCCCCTCATCCCTGCGCGAGGAACCCCCATGCACGGCCATCGCGGGACCGTCCCCCGCGTCGTCAAGTCGCGATCGGTCCCCCTGGCCCTGCTGCTGGCGGCAACCCTCCTGACAGGCTGCGAACGCGGCTCGTCGGACGGCCCCGGCCCCTCCGCCACGGGCCCGAGCGGCTGCCCCGCGGCCGAGGCCAGGGCCCGGGCCGCCGTCACCCAGGCGGAGAAGACCGACGTCCCCTGGAACGGGCCGACCGACGGGCCCACGGCCGTTCCCGGCAAGACGCTCGTCTACGTCGCGCAGACCATGACCAACCCCGGCGTCGCAGGCGTCGCCAAGGGAGTGCGGGAGGCCGCGAGCGTCATCGGCTGGAACGTCCGGGTGATCGACGGCGAGGGCACCCCCGCCGGAATCCAGGCGGCGCTGAGCGAGGCGGTGGCTCTGCGGCCCTCGGGCATCGTCATCGGCGGTTTCGACCCCAACTCGACCTCTCAGCAGGTCGCGCGGGCCACCGCGGCCCGCATCCCGCTCATCGGCTGGCACGCGGTCGCGTCCCCCGGCCCCAGCGCGAACCCCAGGCTCTTCACCAACGTCACCACCGACATCGACGGTGTCGCCGCGATCAGCGCGCAGTGGGTCATCGCACGCTCCCACGGCAACGCCGGGGTCGTCCTTTTCACAGACGCCTCGATCCCCTTCGCCAAACACAAGTCCGAGCTGATCAGGAAGGGGCTGGCCGCATGTCCGGGCGTGCGGCTGCTGTCGTACGAGAACATCCCGATCCCGGACGCGAGCAGCCGCACCCCCAGGGAGGTCTCCTTCCTTCTCTCCCGCCTGGGGAGCCGGTGGACCTACTCCATTGCGATCAACGATCTGTACTTCGCCGACGCCGCCCCCGCCTTCCGCGCGGCCGGAGGCAGGGGATCCGGCCCGCCCTTCAACGTCGGCGCCGGCGACGGTGATCCGTCCGCGTTCCAGCGCATCAACAGCAAGCAGTACCAAGCGGCCACCGTCCCCGAACCGCTGTCACTGCAGGGCTGGCAGATCCTCGACGAGTTCAACCGGGCTTTCTCCGGCCGTCGGGCCAGCGGGTACGTCCCGGCCGTCCATGTCTCCACGGCGGACAACAGCGAAGGGACCACGACCTGGGACCCCTCGGGTTACCGAGAGGCGTACCGCAGGATCTGGGGCAAGTGACCCCGGCGGCACGCTCGAGGGACGCCGGGTACCGCCGTCCGGGTACCGCCGTTCCGCCCGCAGGCCGCAGGCCGCCGGCCGCCGAAAGAACGCCCGCGAGGTGGCCGCGTTGCGGCTCGCGTCCCGGGTGCACCCGCCCGTCGTACCAGGGCTCCTCGCCGCCGACCGGGTCGAACGGGCGCTGATGCTGGAGCATTTGGACGCGCGACCGCCGGCTGGCGACTGGGTGGTCGGCTGTGCCGAGACGCCGGCCCGACTCCACGCAGCCACCACTGCCGCCGACGCCGGTCCACTCCCGGGTTGTGTCCGCCACATAACGGGCAGACGGGAGAAGCGGGGAGCGGCGGAAGGAGAGACAGTGGCACAGAACTCATCACTGAGGGCTGTGGGGTGGGCGCGTTCGCTGCCGGTCAGCAGCGGGGTGAAGGCGGCCAGGGACTGGACGCGTGCGCATCTGGCCACGCTCGGCTGGGAACGGACGGCACCGGATCTGGTGGACTCGGTCGTGCTGGCCGTCTCCGAACTGGTCACCAACGCCCACGTCCACGCCGGCAGCACGGCGAACCTCATCCTCACCTGGGACCAGGAGTGCCTGCATGTCACCGTGCACGACGCCTCGACTCGGCTGCCCGAGCAGCGCCACGCGAACGACGGCGCCCTCGGGGGACGCGGACTGCTCCTGGTCGACGCCCTCGCCGACGACTGGCAGGCCTACCGCTGTCCGCGCGGCAAGGACGTCACCGCCTGTTTCCAGCCGCCCACGGCTCCCGGGCCGGCATGAGCGGCTGTGTCCCCACCCCGCGGCGGACTTTCGGTTCCGTCCTCGCGCATGCGTACAGGCAATCGGCCACACCGTCCGCCGAGTGAGTGGGCGATGCCGATGCGGGCACAGCGCGTTATGAGGGCATAGGGATGACGTCCCTGCCCGGCTTCTGCGAAAGAGGTGTTCTGGCCATGGCCGACGAGGCCCTGCTGTTCGTTCTCCCCGAGCGCCACCCGCGCCTGGGTGCGGCCCTGTCCGCGGTGGGCGAGTTGGAGTGTTCCCAGAGCCCTGCGGTGCTGGGCTGGCTCCATGCTCACGGAATCCCCGCTTCTTCCGAGCACGTCAGGATCGTCCCGGCAGGAGCGGAGGTCCTCCTCCCCGAGGACGCGGAGCGGCTGCCGGTTCCCCTCAGCGAGGAGGAGACGCTGCGGGTCGAGCACGCGTGCGCGCCCCGGTCCGTGACGGACATGGAGTCGGAGCTGCTCAGCTTCCGGGACACCACCCAGGACTGGCGTTCGCTGGTCCACCGCGCCCTCACCGCCGGGATTCCCGCGCCGCGCATCGCTCAGCTCACCGGCCTGGATCCGCAGGACATCGTCCAGGCCGTCGGCGACTGACCCCACTGAGCCGCCCTCGCCGAACGGGACGCCGCTCTCGCCGCTCCGGCCGGTCATCCGAGGTCCGTGCAGCCGAACAGGCCGGCGTGCCCGGGTGGCAGCTGGGTGAGCAGACGGCGCAGCAGCGCGTTGTCCGCGATCTCGGCGAGGGTGGGCAGTACGGCGTCGATCTCGCGCCTGGCCTCGGCGACGTCTTCGTTGCTGCGGTCGGCCACGGCCTCGACGAAGGACGCGGGGGTCAGGGGTTCGCTGGCCGGCGCGCTTGCGGTCAGCAGCGATCCGCACCCGCCGGGCAGTACGGCGGCCAGGTCCGTGCGGTCGTCACCCACCAGGTGGGCGCCGAGGACCTCCAGCACGTTCCGTACGGCCCTGGCTCCTTGTTGCGGCCGGTCGTAGCCCGCGCGTTCGCTGACCTGCGTGAGAAAGGTGTCCAGGCTGCGGTCCATGGCGGCTCCTGTCGTGGATCTCTGCTCCGCGGCGGCCCCGATCGCTCCGCCGCCGGGTCTTCGCGATGCAGATGTGGACGTCACGCGGGGGCGGCGGCGTGAACCATGCGGTGCACGTTGGCGATGCTGCCGCAGCGCGCCGCCAGCAGGTCGGTGACGGTTCTGGCGAAACCGGCGCCGAGTTCCTCACGGCAACGCCGGCTGAGGCTCTCCCGCAGCCGGTTGACGAGGGTGCGCTCCTCCTCGTCCGTGTGACGGGCGGTGACCCAGGCCAACTGCTGCAGCCTCCAGTCCCATTCGGCGGAACCGATCTCCCTTACCTGCAGTAGCGCGAAGAGGACCTTGACGGCTTCCTGGTGGGCGGTCTCAGTGTGCTCGACGGTGCCGGCGTCCTCGAAGGAGATCAGGACGGGGTGCACCGAGGCTCTCTCGGCCTCACCGTGCGCGATCATCAGGTGTGCGAAGTCATGCAGTGCCGTCTGGCGGTCGGCCTCGGTGCTGCGCATCAGGCGGAGCAGGTCTTCCATCGTCCGGTGATCCTCGAGGATCATCTCGACCACATCCTGGGTCGGTGTCATGGATGCGCCTCCTTGCTGGAGTGGCTTTCGCCTCCCGTTACCCGCACCATTGCCACGAATTCCACTCTTTGCCCCATTTGCTCAAGTTTCCCAGGTCGCAGTTCCCGTTACTTCGGCCGGCCGCAGCTGCGGACCAGCACCCGTTCGGCTCCGTATGCGCGCGCCGCGGCAGGGAACTCGGGGCGGGTGGTAGTGAGTGTGCGCGGAGGGTGGTGCCGCGGCCGGTACCCGAGTGCGACCGCGGCACCCCCTTGCGCCCACAGCCCCGGCACCGGGCCCGCAGTCTGGTCAGGTGCCGCAGTCGGCGGCAGACGCGTGACGTGCCGGTCCCTGCCCGGGCGGGCTCATTGGGCGCTTGCGGCGGGACGGACGACGATCTCGTTGACGTCAACCTGCGATGGCTGGGAAACGGCGTAGGCAATGGCCTCGGCGATGGCGGAAGCGGGCAGTGCCACGGCGCGGTAGGTCTTCATCGCCTGCCTGGCAGCAGAGTCGGTGATGCCATCGGCCAGTTCGGACTCGGTGACGCCCGGGGAGACGAGGGTGACCCGGATGTTTCCGCCGGACTCCTGGCGCAGCCCTTCGGAGATCGCGCGCACGGCGAATTTCGTGGCGCAGTAGACGGCGGCGGTGGGAGAGACCTCGTATGCGCCGACCGAGGCGACGTTCACGAAGTGCCCGCCGCCCTGAGCGCACATCGCGGGCAGCGCGGCGGCGATACCGTGCAGGACTCCCCGCACGTTCACGTCGATCATGCGGTCCCACTCGTCGGTCTTCAGCGCTTCCAGCGGCGAGAGCGGCATCACGCCGGCGTTGTTGACCACCACGTCCACTCGCCCATAGCGCTCGCGGGCGCTGTGCACGAAGGCCCGGACATCGCCGCCGTCCGTGACGTCCAGCCGCTGGAACGCCGCAGTGCCGCCTGCGTTGATGATCTGCCTGGTCAGAACGTCAAGACGATCGGTGCGCCGCGCGCCGAGGAGCAAACGGTGGCCGTCGGTGGCAAGCCGGCGGGCGGTCGCCTCCCCGATCCCGCTGCTCGCACCGGTGATTGCCACGACCTTGGCTTCGTCCGTCATGCCCGTTTCCCTTCTCGGTAGAGCACGAGGTGCTCGCTCGATGTTCCGTGTCAGGACGGACTCCCTCGTCCATGGGTGCGGATCTGTCCTGCCCGACTGAGTCTGGAGAGGTCACGGACCGCCGGCCAGGAGATGTGCTGCCTGGGTGCGGTGCACCCAGGCAGCACACCGCCCCCGGGGCCTAGCCTGAGCGCATGACCGACAATCACCTGGGAGAGTTCCTGCGCGCACGCAGGGCGAGCCTGAGTCCGCAGGACGTGGGCATCGCGACCTACGGCGTGCGCAGGGTCACCGGACTGCGCCGTGAAGAGGTCGCGGTCCTGGCCGGGGTGAACGTGGATTACTACACCCGCCTGGAACAGGGGCGCGAACGCCACCCCTCGGCCCAGCTACTTGAGGCGCTGGGCCGCGCCCTGCGGCTGGGCCCTGATGCCCAGGCACACCTGCACCAGCTTGCCGGGACCGTGGCGAGCAACCAGTCCACCCACACCACGGACCGCGTCAGTCCCGCTCTTCGCCAACTGATGGACGGCTACTCGGGTGCCGCGGCCTTCGTCGTCAACCGGACCCTGGACGTCCTGGCGGCCAACGCCTTGGCCGAAGCCCTGCATTCGCCCTTCGATCCGGCGGACAATCTGGCCCGCATGATCTTTCTCGACCCGGCAGGCCGGCAGTTCTACACCCGGTGGAGTCGCACGGCGCAGGCCACCGTGGGCCACCTGCGTCAGGCGGCCGGCCTCGACCCGGACGACCCGAAGCTCCGGGAACTCGTCGGTGCCCTCACCGACAACAGCGCCGACTTCAACCGCCTCTGGAACACCCACGCCGTGCATGGCAAGACCCAGGACGCCAAGCACATGCTCCACCCGGACGTCGGCCCCCTGACGCTCACCTACCAGGCGTTCGACGTACGCGATGCTCCGGGCCAGCAACTGGTCGTCTACCGGGCCGAACCCGGCAGCCCGAGCGCCCAGGCCCTCAGTCTGCTCGGCTCCATCCACGCCACCTCGAATCAGCCCTCCATGTAGCAGCGAAGGAGTGGACGTCTTCCTGCCGAGCCTTCGGTCGGAGCGAGCCTGTCCGGATCGCGTCTCGGCGACGATCCGACGGCCTGTTTCGCCGGCTTCGGGAAGTTCAACCAAAGCCTGACCCCACGGCAGTCACGTCAGAGATCGAGGAAGGTGAGGATAAGCCTTGCCAGTCTGCGTGCCTCCTCTACCAGGTATCCGCTCATCTCTGTGTCGCCTGGCAGCCGCGCGAACCTTCGAATTTCACTCCGAACCGTGTTCGGGACCTCCAGCTCGCCCGAGAGGTGAAACAGGGCGTCCTGATGGTCACTGAGACCTCTGTCGCCACCTGGAGTCGTTCCCGCGTACGTTCCCTGGTAGGCGATCTGGAACAGTAGTTTCCCGAAGGTGAACCACTTGAACTGGTTGGTTCCGCAGCGCTCACGAACCATGGCCTCAACGTTCGCCATAGCCGAGTTGTACGGCGCCAGCAGCCCCTCTGCCTGATCCCGGGACGTGGACCGAGAAAACTTGTCGGCCACTGACTTGAACGGTTCTACGTCGTTGTCGCCCAGCCCGACAGCAAGCAGGGATTCGACGAACTCTGTGAGCAGGTAGGCGGGATCGAAAGGAGAACCGAACAGCGGAGCCATGATGATCTTCGAGCCGACGCCGGAGCCTGCCGCAAAGAGGTCCCGTCGTGCGGGACCAGCCAAGGGACGTTCCTGCTGCACGTCCTGCGAAGGGTCCTGGGCGGGCCCCTGGGCCGGGCCACCGATGGAGATCGAGAGTCCAGCAAATCCTACGGGGCTGTCACCCACGAGCGTCAGCGCGCTGTAGGTCTCGACGTGGTCGATCCGGGTGATGTCCCGTCCGGCGGCAAGACCGCCGCCGGACGCCGTGGCCTGTACCGAGTTCGTTCTTTCCTCGGCCTCGCTGGTGCCCGGCTCGTCGGGTCCGTCGGAGCGAGGGGTCGCGGCCGGTTTCTTGTTCCACGGCAAGGGAGGGGTCACGACCGGGGTCCGTTCAGATTGATGCCGATGATCTCGTCTCCGGCTGCGATCGAGCCGGGTCCTTCAGCCGAGACGGCACGCCGGTCCACCTCTGGCCGGGCCGCCTCGCCACCCGTGGCGGCCGCAGTATCGGCACCAGCAGCGGTGATGCGCCTGCCGGCGGCGATACCGCCGTTCATGGCGTTCACTCGCACCTCACGGCCGCTGGTGTCCTGCCTGTCCGTGCTGCTCTGCAGCAGACCGCGGATGGTGATTGCCAGGCCCACCAGAGCGACGAGCGCGCCACTCAAGCCGGCGAGCTTCTCGGCCGTCTCCAGAGTGGTGGCGAACGCGGCCGCAATCAGACCGACCCCTGCGGCTGCACACAACGCAGCTGACGTGATCCATGCCCATCGACGCATCCGCATCGCCCCCCGACTACCCGGCGCCACAACGCCCGCGGCGGAATTCTTGCACTCCTTTGTTCCGTCGTGGGGCCTTTCACGTGATCCCGCAGGGTCGCCGGATGCGCGACCTGCCTGAAAGATCCCCGTCACAGCAGCCCACACGCTCCGGCGCACCCTCAATGCGGCGTTGCCAACTCGACCGAAACACATGCGTTCGAAATTCCGGCGGATTCGTTGAGCCGGAGGAACCAGCCGCGCAGCCGTCAAGGGGGACCACGTTGATCTCGGCCGATACACCACCAGAAACGACTTCTGACAACCTCGCACAGGACGACAAGTGCCCGTACCGCGAGGAGTCCGGCCGCGTGGCCCTCCTGCGGAGGAGCACGACGGCCATGGCGCGGCGGCTGGTCACGCCGGCTCTCCGGGCGCCGAGCTGGTCCGGACCGGGAGGCGCCCTGTGAAGAGGTTCTTCGGACGCGTGCGCATGGCCGAGCCGGAGGTCTCCGACGCCGAGCAGGAGTTGTTCGGCGGTCCCTTGCGCTACGACTTCGGCTGGTCGGAACACGAGCGTGCCCGGCTCGACTTGACGATGATGTCGGCTCTGCGCTCCATGCCCAGGCTGGTCGGGGCAACTTTGAGGATGGCCTGGCAGGCGGACCGCCGCGCTCTGCTCACGGTCGCGATCAGCGAGGTCGGGCAGGGTGTCGCCGCGGCCGTCGGGTTGCTCGCGGTCAACTCCGTCATGCACGCGCTGCTCGGCTCGGGCACCCCGGGGCAGCGGTTGCCGGCCGTACTGCCGGGCTTGCTCGCCGCCGCCGGCGCTGCCGTGGTCAACTCCGGCCTCGCCGGATGGTCCACCTCGCGGGCGGGCCGACTGGAGCCGTTGGTCGAGCGGATCGCCACGACCCAGTACCTGGCCGCCGCCGCGTCAGTGGAGCTGGAGGCCATCGAGGACCCGGAGTTCCGGAGGCTGATCGACGTCGCCCAGTTCGGCGCCGGATCCGCCCGCCGCATGATCGGTGCCTGCGTGGCGGCCCTGAACGGGACCATCTCCCTGATCTCCACGGCCGGCGTCCTCACCATCCTCCACCCGGCCCTCCTGCCGATGCTGATCCTGATCGCGGCGCCGCGCGGCTGGGGCGCAATGCGGGTGGCGCAGGAACGGTACGTGTCGGTGATGAGCTGGATCGAGCACGTACGGGCCAGCCGCCTCATCGGCAACCTCCTCACGGAGCGGACCGCCGCACAGGAAGTGCGCATCCACGCCGTCGGACCGTTCCTGCTCAGCCGCTACGAGCGGATGGCCGAGAACGCCGAGGCCGAGCAGGAACGGCTGGCCGCCGGCAAGGCCGTCACCGAGTTGGTGGCAGCCGCGCTGTCCGGCCTCGCCATGGCGGCGACGCACGCGGCCATGTTCTTGCTGATCACGAGCGGGCACATGAGCCTGGCCGTGGCCGGGACGGCCGTCATCGCCGTGCGGTCCGGCTCGGCGAGCCTGGGCGCGCTGGTGATGAACGTGAACCAGCTGCACGAGGAGTCCCTCTACGTCCGCGACCACGCCCGGTTCCTGGACGAGGCGGCACGACGCACCATTCCCAGCGGGGGCGATCCCGTTCCGCCACAGGTGGGGCAGGTCGTCCTCGACCAGGTCGGTTACCGCTACCCGGACCGGGAAACGCCCGCCCTGGACGGGGTCTCACTCACGCTGCCCATGGGCTCGGTCACCGCCGTGGTCGGTGAGAACGGTTCCGGCAAGAGCACTCTCATGAAAGTGCTGTCGGGCCTGCTGCTGCCGCAGAGCGGGAGCGTGTTGTGGGGTGATGCCGATGTCGCTTCGCTCGACCGCTCCGAAGTCTTCGACCGCGTCGCGCTGCTCACCCAGGACTTCCAACGCTGGCCGGTGACAGCGGCGTTGAACATCCGGATCGGCCGGCCGGCCCGGAAGGCCGGCCCCGAGGACCTGCAGCCGTCCGTCGAGTACGCAGGTGCCGGGCCGGTCATCGCGAAACTTCCCGACGGCCTTCGAAGCCTGCTCGCCAGGATGTTCCGCGGTGCCAGCGAACTCTCCGGCGGCGAGTGGCAGAAGATCGGGCTCGCCCGAACCCACTGGCGCAGCCGCACCTCGGATGCCGACAGCGTCCTCATCGTGGACGAGCCCACCTCCGCCCTCGACCCGGAAGCCGAGATTGCCGCGTTCGACCGCATCCGCCGGCTCGCCGCGCCGAACCGAGCCGTCGTCCTGGTCACCCACCGCATGTCCGGTGTCCGCCACGCCGACCACATCTACGTCCTGCACGACGGACGGCTCGTCGAGCACGGCAGCCACGATGAACTCATGGCCCTCCAAGGGCGCTACGCCTCGATGTTCGACGCGCAAGCCGCCCAGTACGCCCCCGCCCGCACCATCCCCCGCCCCGGCTCCCCCGCCGGCACCATTCCCCGCCCCGACTCCCCCAGCGTCGCCGACTCCGCATGACCCGACCGTGGAGCACATCCTTGTCACACTGGAAGCCGAGAGCGTCGGCGGCGTCCTCGGCTGGTACGGCAGGAGGATCGCAGGGGCCCGCGCTGAGCAAGGGCCGGGCCCGGGCACCGCAATCCGCTCCCGGGGGATGAACACAATCGCTGACCTGCGGCCGTGTTGTGGGCACGACGGGCCGTCCGAGCAGCAGGCAGTCAGGCGGTACGGGGCCCGGCAGTGCGGTTGTCCGTGCCCGAGCCTGGTGGTGACCCCGAGCCTGGTGGTGACCACACCAGGCTCGGCACACACTCCGGTCTCCGGGCCGGGCGCTGGCAGAGTGGCAGCCATGACCCGACGCACCACTTTGATCACCGGCGCCACCCAGGGCATGGGCCGCGCTCTCGCACTCGATCTGGCGCCGCGCGGTGGCACCGTCCTGTTGCACGGCCGGGACCCCGATCGACTGGAGGCCGTGGCCGCCGAAGCGCGCGCCGCCGCCCCCGGCACCTCTGTCCGTACGTACCTCGCCGACCTGTCCGACCTGGACCAGGTGCACGCCATGGCCAACCGCATCCTTACGGTGGAGCCGCACCTCGACGGCCTGATCAACAACGCGGTGGCGGGCGGCGGCGCCGAACCGCTCCGACGCGAGCTGAGCCGTCAGGGTTATGAACTGCGCTTCGCCGTGAACCACCTCGCCCCCTACGCCCTCACCCGCGATCTGCTGCCCCTGCTCACCGCTTCGGCTCCCACGCGAGTGATCAACGTCGCCTCGATCGGCCAGGAGGCCATCGACTTCGACAACGTCATGCTGGAGCGGGGCTATGAGGGCCTGCGTGCCTACTGCAGAAGCAAGGTGGCCATGATCATGGCGACCTTCGAGCTGGCCGCGGAACTGGAAGGCAGCGGAGTCACGGTCAACGCCCTCCACCCAGCCCACCTGATGGACACGAACGGGGTCCGCGCGTATGGCCTCACGCCCGTCACCGGCACGGACGAAGGCGTCCGGCCGACAGTACGTCTGCTCCTCGACCCCGAACTCGTCACCACCACGGGCCGGTACTTCGACCAGTTCAGGGATGCGCGTGCGCATGAACAGGCGTACGACGCCGAGGCTCGTGAGCGCCTGATGACGCTGACGCACAACCTGATCGGATGACACCCACGGCTGAGCGACCGGCTCCGGAAGACTGAGCCCGGTACGGGCAGCACGCCGCGGCCCGTGCGGTCCGCCGGACCACCGCCACTTGACCACTGCGAACCGAGACCGGCATGGAACTTGCCGGACCGTCGCGTAGTCGGCCGGTGCGGAGTGCGACACTCCGAGGGAGCGGCCGGCCGCAGGGATCAGGCATCAGGCCGATGGCCGTGCAAGGTGCGGAAGGCGCCTCGGCCGGGCGAAAGAGGTGTGGCCCCCGGTGAAAGCGGTGGGGGCCACAGGGACGGCATCGCTCAGGCGACGACCGTGATGTTCTCTGCCTGCGGACCCTTCTGGCCCTGCGTGACGTCGAAGGTCACGGCCTGACCTTCCTGCAGCTCACGGAAGCCGGAAGAGTTGATGTTGGAGTAATGCGCGAAGACGTCCGGGCCCCCGCCGTCCTGCTGGATGAAACCGAAGCCCTTCTCGGCGTTGAACCACTTCACGGTCCCGCTGGCCATGCATCTACCTCTCGGTCGAACCGGGTCCACACCGTGCAGACCCGAAGTGATCGCCCTGGTCACATGCCACGCAACAAAACGCCCGCACCTGGCGGTACGGGCAGCGACGACGACCACGACAACCACCTCGACGCTACACCGCGCATTCGGTCGACGCCACAGAGAAACCCGCCTGAAGGCGAATCGGTGGCGCCGCGACGGCACGACCCCGGCCAAAAGAGGCTGGACCCTCGGTCACCGGGTAGTCGAACTCCGCGGGGCCCGACGAGAGCAGGGCACCGGTGACGAAGGGAGTGTCATGTCCGGAGTTCTCCAACGACTCAAGCAGTTCGCGAGGAGTCCGCAGGGCCGTCGCACGATCGAACAAGTACGCCGTACCGCGGCCGATCCACGCCGCCGAGCCCAGGCCCAGCGGCTGTTCGGCAAGCTGCGCGCCCGCCGGTCGGCGTCAGGAACGTGACGCACGCCTGCGTACGCGGGCGTAGCCGGCTGGAATCACCGGCGGTGACGGTCGAAGGAGGGGCCCGGCGGCCGGGGGCGGTCCGGGCCCCTCGTTCTGCGTACGCGTCCGTAGGGGTGATGTCGGCACACCTGCCGTGCCCGGCGCCTGGCCCGCAGGAAGGTCACGGAGCCGGCGGCACGGCCGCCTGAGGCAGAGCGCGCTGTGCAGGACCGCCCGTTCACCGGTATGGGGACGAGGTGGCGGGTGATTCATATCGGTGATCTTCGCGTCGGTGACCTGCGTAAACGATCAAGCGGGAACCCGATGGCACCTGGCCGGCGAGACATTTGGCATCTCGTCAGGTTGCGGACCTGACGGACTGTCGGTTGCCTCGTATGCGGAACACAGGAGAGGCGCCGCGCAGACAGGCCGGACACTGTTCCGTTGGAGGATTCGCATGCGTTACACACAGATGGGTGTAGGTGTCGGCCTGGCTCTCGCTGCCCTCGGACTGCAGATCCCGGCCGCCGCCGCCAGTGATGACTCGGATATTCATATCGACCCCTGGAATGCCTACCCGGGGTCCACGGTCACGGTCAGTACGAGGGCCTGCGACCCCGACGCGGACTACGGCAAGGGCTGGTCGGAGGTGGGAGGACAGTTCCACCTCTTCGAAGGCGACGAGGAGGGGGTACTCACCGGCCAGTTCGAGATCCCGGAAGGAACCCGGCCGGGCAGCGACACGATCACCCTGAAGTGTCCGCCACTGACCCAGGTCACGGAAACGTATCGCGTCTCGGGGCGCCCTCCGAGCGGCTCGGTCAGTGCCGGCTTCGGACCGGCCGAAGACCCGGGTACGGGGCTCGCCGTGGGCGGTGGACTGCTCACCACGGCTGCCGCCGGGGGTGCGGTCCTGATGTACCGCCGCCGCCCGAACGGCAACCGAACCTGACCTTCCGACTCTGCCGGGCGACCCGTCCGACTCTGCCGGCCGACCCGTCCGGCTCTGCCGCGCGGCTCGACCGCGCGACTCCGGCGTGGCGGAACCATCCACTCCGGCCTGAACCGGCCTCCGAGACGGAATCGACCCGGTGGCCCCCAGGGCCGCCCACGTGAGGCCCACACCCCTCGCCGCACGGCGCCCACCGTGTGAAGCAAAGGCTCAACCGCGATGGTCCCCAGACACCACACCAGCGCTTCCCGAGTTCCGTTCGTCCTCGCATCGCTCCTTCTGGCCTGTGCCATGACGGCAGGTGTGGTGCTGCTGATCTGCGGGATTCACCATCAGGAGCCACCGCAGCCGTCGGCGGCGCAGGCCTTCTCAACCTCCGCAAACCTCACCCGTCACACGGTCCATCCGCTGCCCCCCGCGGATCCGGTTCGGCTCCGGATCGCCGCCATCGGTGTGAACGCCCCGATGACACGCGTCGGTCTCGATGCGGCAGGGGCGCTACAACCCCCTCCAGCCGGCGAACATGGCCTCGCCGGCTGGTACGGCGACGGCACGGCTCCCGGCTCGCCAGGAACCGCCATCGCCACCGGGCATGTGGACACACCCAGCGGCGACCCCGGTGTGTTCTACGACCTCGGCGCCCTGACCAAGGGCGCCACCATCGAGATCAGACGGGCGGACCGGCGGACAGCTGTCTTCGCCGTCCGCGCCGTCGAGCTGTACGACAGGGAGGAGTTCCCCAGCAAGAAGGTCTACGGCGGTTCCGGCCGGCCCGAACTCCGGTTGATCACCTGCGGTGGCAGCTACTCGAAGCGCACCGGCTACCAGAGCAACGTCGTGGTCTACGCGACGCTGACCGCGGTGACATAGCCGGCCGAACGGACACTGACCGCTGGACACGGACGCCGACTACTGCGCAGGCACGACTACTGCGTAGGCACAACGCCGCCGAGAAGTGCCCTGCCGATCCATCACACGTCGAAAGGGTCGTGCTGCCGAGCCTGTCGAGTATGTGCGGCCGCACAGCCTCACCCAGGAGCGCGTCTGCTTCGGGCGTGCCTCCAAATGGGGCTGCCCTCGCCATAGGCGCCATGCCGGGCTCGGTCATGCTCAGCGTTCTCGGATTCGCCACCACCACCAACGACCTGCCGTCCACTCACTGGCCGGGGCAGGATCCGGCAGCGTGCGTCGTTCGAACGCGTCGTCGATACGAGTGATCAGCCGACCCAGGTCCCGCTGGGCTCCGCGAGGCAGGTGCAACATGGCCTCCTCCAGGTCATCGCGGGCGTCTTCCACCTCCAGTCCGGGCTGGAAGACCTGGGATGCATTCAGATAGCGGCCAGGCTGCTCGAAAGCCCTCTCGAACCGGGACAGCGCGTCAGCGACCGCGTTGGGCCACATCCTCTGCTCCTCGACACGGCGGATCGCTGCACGAGTCCGCGCGGAGACGCCACGGACCTTTCGGACCGGGCCATGCCATCGTGGCCGCCACCGCTCTGCACGGACGGCCTCGGGACGCCTACGCGGCATCATCCTTTCGGATCAACATGGCGCCATGATGCCACGGCATGGCGCCCTGCCACACGGGACTTCCGACACGCACGGCAACCGGTGTTGCTGATTCCCACCGGCATTCTTCCGTCTGCCGTCGGCCTGGTGATCTCGGAGGCCACCGACAAGCGTTCTCGTCTGGACCCATGCAGGCAGCCCTGGCGTTTCCGGTCAGCGGTCCAGTGCGGGCAGGTGGGCCAGGCCAGTGTCGAACATGATGCGGTCGACGGTCCGAAAGGGTGCTGTCGGCACCGATGACGGTCTCGAGCCCGTCGGGCAGGTCTCGCCGACGAACCGGTCGCGGTCGTTGCGCAGGGTCGTGGTGTGGGATCGGTTGTCCCGCGTGTACGCCCGGCCGGTCCTGGTACCGGCCGGGGTGTCGAGCGGCTGGCCCGTATGCGCTGCGATCTTCGTCGTCGCCTTGGAACTTCGATGGAGACGTTTGTTCGGCGGCGAACGGTATACACGATGAGCTAACACAGTCTTTATACGATGGGACGGAGATGCACTATGGGCATCATCGCGTGGATCATCATCGGCCTGCTCGCCGGCGCCATCGCCAAGGCCATCATGCCGGGCAAGGACCCCGGCGGCCTGATCATCACCATGCTCATCGGCATCGCCGGCGGCCTGCTCGGCGGCTGGCTCGGCAAGGTGATCTTCGGCGTTGACTCCGTCGACGGGTTCTTCGAACTCTCCACCTGGATCGCCGCGATCGTCGGCTCCCTCATCCTGCTCGCCCTCTACCGCCTCATCGCCGGCAACCGGCACTCACACCGTCACGCGTGAACCGCTGAATGCCCTGGCACGTCCGGGCACCTCCGAACGGCTCCCACCCTGGTCCGCAGGGCGGGAGCCGTCGGCGTGTACGGGCCGAGGCACCGAAGGGGCTCCTCCAGGCTCGCGGGGTTCGCCCTGACCACCGAGAAGACAGCGGCGGCGCGTGTACGCCGACAGGGGCTACGACTTCGAGCCGGAGCTTCGACAGCTGGCCGCGGACAGGGGAGCGTCAGCTGCACTGCCAGGTGAACATCGCACGGTCGAAACGGCGTTCCGCCAGGTCTTCCGGCCGCATGAGCCAGTAGAGAGTGCCGCAGTCGCCCCACATCATGCCTGCGTCGTCGTCCGAACCGAACTGGGCGAGCAGCACCCAGCGCAGTGCTTCCTCCTTGATACAGGGGTCGTCCCACGGCGGGCAGCCCAGTGCGCCGTGGGCGACCTCGGTCTCCACGTCGTCCTGGTCCGGGTCCGCATGGCCACCGATCTGGTGAACACTTGCCCCTACCTCCCACAGGGCTTCCCGGAAGTCCTCCTCCCACAGTGGATGGTCATCAGATGCCGAAGCGAACTCGCGGTAGACCAAGGGGTGCCAGAGGTACGGCGCTGTCATCCGCAGGTGCGCTGTCAGGGCCACCTCCGAGTATGGCCGGATACCCGCCGGCGCTTCCCGTTCGGTGACGGCGACGCCCGCCGGTATGTACAGCACCCGCGCTCCCGCCAAGCTCTCCGGCACACGGGGATCGACCCTCGACCGCCCGTCGTCCAACTGCCCGTCGAAGTAGAAGAAGGCCAGCGTGCCGTCCGTCGGCAGCGCGATGTCCAAGGAGGCGGAGGGGATCGCGGCGCAGTTCACCGACGCTATGAACGACAGTGGTCCATGGCCCTCCCACTCAGGCCACTCCACGTCATCCGGCAGCGCCGGCAAGCCGCCCAGCCGGCCGACGACCGGCTCGGCAGGCGCTTGCGCATGCGCGGCATGCTCCAGGCTCAAACCCGGCCGGAACAGGCCGGTCCAGCGCTCAGCGATATCAGCGGGGAGATGCGCGCGAGCGAGCGAATACAGATCATCCGTGGTGTCCCTGGTCATGGAAACAATCGTGCACGACACCACTGACACTGGTGGCGCCAGCCACGGACGGCTCAGCCTGGAGATCAGCGGGTTCAGCCCACGGTGGCCTGGGAGCAGGCGGTCCAAGCAGCGAGTGCACCGGCCGCATCACCATCCTCGCCCAGGCGGCCCTGCGCGGTGGGCCGGCCTCGTCCGCACGGCCTTCGTGCTGAAGCCCTGCTGGACGGGTGCGCCGTGGTCTAGACGAACCAGTTCGCGAGGGCTGCTTGGCCGGCGGTGCGGGCCAGGTCGGCTATGAGATCGGGGTCGGCCGAGGCGGGGGACGACGCGGGGAAGGGCTGGGGGGAGGCGATCCAGAAGGGGCCGCCGCCCGGCTTGGCGATCACCACTAGGAAGCGCAGGTCGCCACACACCCACAGCGCGCCTATGCCGTCGGTCATCCCGTACCAGACCGAGCCGGGCACACGTCCTACGTAGCTGCGGGCGACGGTGCCGTCGGGGGCCAGCAGTAGTATGCGGTGCCGCTCCTTGTCCGCGGTGGCTTCAAGCCGGCACGGCCACACCTGCCAGGGGTGTTCGCTCAGGAGTCTCACCCCCACCTCGAAGGCCTGCCTCACATTGCCTGCATGGGAGGAGACGCCGACTCCGAGGAGGAAGGCGGCGGCTCCGGCACCGAAGAGCCACAACGTAGGGCCGGCGGCCACCCAGACGAGCGCGGTCACCACGATGCCCACACACCAGACACCTATGGACCACACGGACGCCTCGAGCAACAGCGGGTCCGTGCGTCGGACCTGCGCAATGTGGTCGGTCATCCCCCTGCTGTGTATGGCGTTACGGGTCGAGACCTCATAGCCGAACTGTCGTGCCTGCACGTTGTCCGCCCCCCGGAGCTGCGATTCCCCACGGAAAAGGAGTGCAGCACGGCATGAGTGCGGGTGCAAGCGGCCCGGCTCGCCCTCAGCCCTTTGCCGCAACGACATCGCCACCCCGTGACAACTGCCGAGTTCTGGCCGGTTCGGACTGTGCGAGTCGTGTGCGGGCGGGTATCAGCTGCCTTGAACGAGACGACGCGCTGATGGCTTTCCCTCGGGAAAGGAGAGAGGGCACATGGGTACCGACGCGACCTCAGCCAGGATCACGGCAAAGGTTCAGGGCAGGGACATCACCCTGGAAGGACCCCTGTCGAAGGACGAGATCCGGGACAGAGTGTGGTGGTGGCAGGTCTCCGACCCCAAGACCTCCAAGGAGCGGGAAGACCGTCTCCACGAGTACGACGACTCGGAAAAGGACGTGATCGCCACTCTGGGTGGGTACTACGAGGTATCCCATGACTCCCGGACACCCGAGGCTGAGGAGTTGGTGGACCTGGTGTACTCGGAGCTCAACCCGGACGAGTGATGCGAGCCTCTCGGTTGCGCCGGCGCCTGCTCGCGGTGAGGGGCAGCGGACGGCACCGGCTGGGCCGACTGCACCTCGCGCATGTCCCGGACGGCTGACTCGGCCTGCGGCATGCATCCCTTTGTCAGTGCCGCCTGCGACCGTAGGCACATGACGCCCACCACCGTGGAAGTCGCTCCCGACGCTCTGGTCGCGGCGCTGCGCCTGCCGGTGCGCAACACCCTGGCAGCGCGGGCCGACGGCATCCGCCGCGCGCTCCCCCCGCGCCCGGAGACGGCCGGGGAACGCTTCGCCTGGCTGCGGTCACTGACTCCCGACCAGGCTCGCCGTGCCGCCCTCATGGACCGCTTGGACGCCCTTTGTGCACACATCACCGGGCAGGCCGCGCTCGGGTACGCCGCCGACGACCCGCTGCCGGACGCGGCCCTGCAGGAGGCCGAGGGATTCAATCGGCAGCTCACAGCACTCATCGCCGCCTACCGTGCGGCTCGAGCGAAGGCATGATGGCCGGTGAACCCCGGCGTCAGAGGCGTGCAGCCTCTCACACGTCCGCCGTTCGAGCGGCACGACATCTGCGTCGCGCATCGGTGCAACCGCACCGCTGCGACTCCACCAGGCACCAGCTCCATGGCGGACGAACGACGCCGGCACAGTCACGTTGCCGGGCTTGTCGGCGGCCACGTCCAGGCGGATGGCCGGCCGGGCATTGTTCGCACACGCTGCTGAAGGGCTCAAGGCACAGGAGGAAACGGTCCGAGCCGCTGCCCCGACCAGCGCCGGTGGTGACAACCCTGGTGGCGCAGCGGCCCTACGGCAAACGCGGAATCACGGCGCCGCCTCCGCGCGGCTGGCGTATGGGCACGGTATGACCACATACATGACCGCCTCCCAGCCACAGCGGCGCGCACGCCGCATCACCGCCATCGCCGTATGCGCCATGACGGCCGCGCTCGCGACCATCACCCCGACCGCCTCCGCTGCCCCGGTTGTGACGGCCGCGCCGGCCGCAGCCGCCGCCACGACCGCACAGGGGTACTACCCCAACGTGGACTGGATCGTGTGCGAGGTGAACAAGGCACGGAAGGAGATGGACCTTCCCGACCTGCTGGTCACCGACCGGGCCGCCACTGTGGCGCGCCGCCACGCCCAGGACATGTCCCGGATGAAGAAGCTCACCTCTGTCGGCAGCGACGGCCGCGACCTGCGCACCCGGCTCTCGGACGCCGGCATCTTCTCCGCTCACATCGCCGAGTACATGTTCTACGGCTACGAACACGACGGGTACTTCGCCGACATGGCCACCGACCCGGATCCGCACAACGGCTTCTACGAAGGGCTGATGAGTTCCGAGATCGCGGCCATCGGCCTCGGCTACGACAACGGTTACTGGGACGTGGACCTCCTCAGCCCTCACCGCAAACTCACCGCCCGCCCCGCAGCCTGCACCAGCGAGTAGCGCCAAGCCTCCCGCCGCACACCTCGCACTCCCCCGCCCGCCCGGCGCGGATGCCAAGCACGGCCAGGGCGAGCTGTCCCGGATTCTCCGGCTCGCCGGCGTTCGTGGTCGAACGTCCAGGACATCGATCGTCTTGTGAAGCCGGCCCCTCCGCTCGGGGGTGGAGGGGCCGATCGGCAGGTGACTGGACTGGAACGTGGATCTCGCTCGGTGGAGGAGTTGGAGGAGACTGAAGGCCCGCACCGGCCCGGCCCGCCCGCGGACGCCACTCGTCTCGTAGCCACGGCGCATGCCTCGTCCACGGCTGAGGTGACCAGCTGGCCCAGCCCGTGCGTGACCGGGACGGACTCGCCATCGGACGACCGGCTGAACGGGCACCTCCGGCTTCGAAGCTGCCGGAGGTGCTCCGGTGGCCTGTTGCCGCGGCCGAGTTACACGGCGAGCCAGGCCGCGTGGTCGGGTGCCAGCAGGTCGCCCTCGACGGATCCGCTCGACAGCAGGATCGATGTGTGGGCGGGCAGCCGGCAGGCCTCGGCCGAAAGGTTGACCACGCAGACGAAGCCGGGGTCACGGTAGAAGACGAGGACTCCCTCGGGGGCGTCCAGCCAGGTGAGGGTGCCGTCGCCGAGCGCGGGGTGCTCGCGGCGCAGGCGCAGGGCGCTGCGGTACAGCTCCAGCATCGACGTCTCGTCACCGGTCTGCGTCTCGACGCTCAGCTCGCCCCATCCTGACGGCTGCGGGAGCCAGGGCGCGGCGGTGGCGTCATCGGGGCTGAAGCCGTACGAAGCCGTCTTAGCGGACCAGGGGATGGGCACGCGGCAGCCGTCGCGGCCTCGGTCGGTGTGTCCGGAGCGTTCCCACACCGGGTCCTGGAGCGCGTCCTCGGGCAGGTCCTCGACCTCCGGCAGGCCCAGTTCCTCGCCCTGGTAGACGTAGGCTCCGCCCGGCAGGGAGAGCATGAGCAGGGCGGCCGCACGGGCGCGGCGTGTGCCCAGCTCCAGGTCCGCGGAGCCCTCGGGACGGTACGGCTCGTTGGCGGTCCACCGCTTCACCGCCCTGCGGCCGTAGCGGCTCGGGTGGCGCATGACGTCGTGGTTGGACAGCACCCAGGTGGCGGGCGCGCCCACCGCGCCGAGCATGGCGAGGGAGTCGTCGATGACCGAGCGCAGGTCCTTCGGATCCCAGCTGGACATGAGGAAGTCGAAGTTGAACGCGGTGTGCAGGCCGTCCTCGCGGACGTACGCGGCGAGCCGTTCGGGGGTGTCGGCCCAGGCCTCGGCGACGAAGGACCGGTCGCCGGGGAACTCGTCGGCCACCCTGCGCCAGCCGCGGTAGATGTCGTGGACCTCGTCACGGTCCCAGTGAGGGTGATCGACGTGCTGCCGGGGCCGCTCGTCCGGGGTGTCCCGGGTGACGAGGGGGCCCAGCACCGCCGGCTCCTGGCGGGGCGGCAGGTCGGGGAGTTCGGGGTGCTTGACGAGTCCGTGGGCGACGTCGATGCGGAACCCGTCGACCCCCCGGCTGAACCAGAAGCGCAGAATCGACTCGAACTCGGCTTGCACGTCGGGGTGTTCCCAGTTCAGGTCGGGCTGCTGCGGGGCGAACAGGTGCAGGTACCACTGCCCGTCGGGCAGCCGGGTCCAGGCCGGGCCGCCGAAGCAGGAGACCCAGTCGTTGGGCGGTTCGGCGCCGTCAGGACCGCGGCCGGGCCGGAAGACGTACCGCTCGCGCTCCGGGCTGCCGGGGCCGGCCGCCAGGGCTGCCTGGAACCAGGCGTGCTGGTCGGAGGTGTGGTTGGGCACGATGTCGGGGATGACCCGGAGCCCGTGCCGGTGCGCTTCCTCGATGAGCTGTTCGGCCTCGGCCACGGTGCCGAACAGCGGGTCGATCGCCCGGTAGTCCGCCACGTCGTAACCGTGGTCGGCCATGGGCGACTTGTACCACGGGTTGATCCAGATGGCGTCGACACCGAGGGACTTCAGGTAGGGCAGGCGGGAACGGATGCCGGCGATGTCGCCGACGCCGTCGCCGTTCGCGTCGGCGAAACTGCGGATGTAGACCTGGTAGATGACGGCGCTGCGCCACCACGGAGCTGTGCGGGACATGATGTGGAGTGGGCCCTTCGCAAGTCTGGGACGAACAGGGTCTACTTGGCCGCGCCGGCGGTGAGTCCGGCGACGATACGGCGCTGGAAGACCAGCACCATGACCACCAGGGGGACGGTGACCAGGACGCCCGCCGCCATCTGGCTGCCGAACGGGGTCTCGAACTGGGTGGCGCCGGAGAACTTGGAGATGGCGACCGGTGCGGTCTGCATGGCGGACTTGTTCGTCATCGACAGGGCGATGAGGAACTCGTTCCAGGCGGCGATGAACGTGATGATCGCGGTGGTGAAGATGCCCGGTGCCGCGAGCGGGACGACGACCTTGCGGAACGCCTGGCCGCGCGTGCAGCCGTCGATCATGGCCGCGTGTTCCAGTTCGTCCGGCATCTGCCGGAAGAAGGTGGTGAGGTTCCACACCGCCAGCGGCAGCGCGAACGACATGCTCGGCACGATCATGGCCTGGTAGGTGTTGATCCAGCCGATGTCCGTGAACAGCTTCAGCAGCGGCACCACGATCGAGACCACCGGGAACATCGAGGTGGCGATGATCAGCGTGAGGATCAGCCGCTTGAACCGGAACTCCAGCCGGGCCATCGCATAGGCGGTGAACGTAGCCAGCAGCAGCGCCAGCACGGTGGTGACGCCCGCCACGATCAGGCTGTTGAGCAGCGCACGTGTGAACCCCTGGGACGGGTCGAACACGGCTCGGTAGTTCTCGAACGACAGCGGGGTGGGAAGCAGCGAGGTGTCGAAGATGTCGGAGGTGCGGCGCAGGCTGGAGACCAGCATCCAGTAGAACGGGGCCAGGCAGTAGGCCACCACCGCGGCGACCCCCGCGTACAGCAGCCCGTTGCGCCGTTTCGCCGTGCGGGTCATGCCGCCACCTCCGCACGGCGGGGCGCGAGCAGGCTGCGGAGCCTGCCCCTGCCGGCTCTCCTGCCGTCGCGGTCTCCGACGAGGTCCGTGCCGAGCAGCCGGACGAAGGCGAGGGCGATGAGGAGGACGTAGAGGAAGAGGATCACGGCGTAGGCGGAGGCGGGTCCGAAGCGGACGTTGGCGGCCTCGTTCTGCGCCAGCATGGACAGGGTTTCCACCGAGTTCTTCTGTGCGCCGACGAGGATGTAGGGCAGGTCGAACATCCGCAGCGCGTCCAGGCAGCGGAAGAGCACCGCCACCAGCAGCGCCGGCCTCACCAGGGGCAGGGTGATGTGCCAGAACCGGCGCAGAGCACTGGCTCCGTCGATGCGGGCGGCCTCGTAGACCTCCTTCGGGATCACCTGAAGGCCGGCCAGGACCAGCAGTCCGATGAAGGGGGCGGTCTTCCACACCTCGGCGACGACGACCGCGACCTTGGCATGGAAACCCTCTGTGGTCCACAGGACCTGGTGCCCGAGCATGGCGTTCGCGATGCCGTTGCTGTTGAAGATCCACCGCCACAGCAGGCCGGAGATGGCGGTGGGCACCGCCCAGGGCACGAGGATGCCGGCTCGGACCAGCGCCCGGCCCCGGAACGCCTTGTGCATGATCAGCGCCATCGCGATGCCGATGATCGTCTCCAGGCCCACGGTGACGACCGTGAAGGTCGTGGTGTTCCAGAAGGCGTTCCAGAAGCGCCCCCCGGCGGCACCGAAGGCATCGGCGTAGTTCCGCAGCCCGACGAAGGGTTCGGTGGTGCTGATGAAGCCGGTCTTCGGGTCCAGCCCCTTCGGCCCGTACAGCGACTGCTGCAGTGCCATGAGCGTCGGGTAGAGCACCACGATCGTCAGCACCAGGAGCGTCGGGGAGACCAGCAGCGCCGCCATCCGGCCCGAGCCGGCGGTCGCCCGGGTCCGGCGGTGCGGACTCACGGACGGGGAGCGCCGCCCGGCAGCAGTGCCGTGTTCGCGCAGTGCGGTGTCGGGCGGGATCGTCGTGTCGGTCATGACCCGCTCCTCACTGCGCCGTGGACTTCTGCAGGGAACGCTGCAGGTCCTCGAGTGCCTGCGCGCTGCTCTTGCTGCCGTTCAGGACGGCGTACGCCTCCTGCTGGATCGCGGAGGTGACATCGCCGTACTGCACGACTCGCGGACGCGGTACGGCGCGCAGGATGGACTCCTTGAGGACGGGCAGGTACGGGTACTGCTTCACCAGCGACGCCTCGTCGTACAGTGCCGCGTACGGCGGGGCGAGGGAGGCGTCCTTCAGGAAGGTGCTCGTGCTCTCCTCGCTGCTGAAGAACTGCATGAAGTCCAACGCCGTCGCCTTGTTCTTGGCGAACGACGACAGGGCGAGGTTGTGACCGCCCAGGCTGGAGGAGCCGGGTCCGTTCAGGCCGGGCAGCGGAGCGACCGCGAACTTCCCCGCGAGCGCGCTCTTCTCGGCCAGCGCGTACACGTACGGCCAGTTGCGCAGGAAGATCAGTTTGCCGGACTGGAACGCCTGGCGACTGTCCTCCTCCTGGTAGGTGACGGCTTCCTTGGGGATCGTGCCGTCCTTCACGGAACCGGCGAGGAAGTCCAGGCCCTTCCTGGCCGCGGGTGTGTCGACGTCCGGCTTGCCGCCGGCGTCGGTGACCACCCCGCCCGCGGAGTTCACGGCCTCGGCAAAGTTGACCGTCAGGCCCTCGTACTTCTGGAACTGACCGGCGTAACACGACATGTGCTTGGCCTCGGGCAGCTTCTTCACCTTGGCGCAGTCGGCCGTCATCTGGGACCAGGTGGCCGGGGGCCCGGTCACGCCGGCCTTCTTCAGCAGGTCGGTGCGGTAGTACAGCATGCCGCCGTCCGAACTGGCCGGTGCCGCATACAGTGCGCCACGGTACTTCGCCGTCTCCACCACGGGCTTGAGCATCTTCCGCAACGGGAACTGCTTCTCGGGCAGCCGGTCGATCCACTGGTGGGCGGCGAACTCCGAGGTCCACACCACGTCGAGGGAGAGCACGGTGTAGGCGTCGGACTTCGTCTCCGCGTTCTGGATCATCTGCTGCCGCTGCGAGTCGGCGTCCGTCGGCAGTTGGACGAACGTGACCTTCTCCTTGGGGTGTGCCTCGTTCCAGCGGTCGATGACCTTCTGGACGACGCCGGAGGTGTCCTTTCCGGCCACGTAGGTGATGGGGCCACGGCCCTCGAACGACATGCTCCCGGCCTGCTCCCCGGATCCGCTGCTCCCGGACGAGCCGCAGGCGGTGAGGAGGAGCCCGGCGGCGACGAGCGTCGCCGGGCACTGGAGGGCTCTGGTGGTCCTGGTCTTCACTGTTCTCTCCTGGTCGTGCGGAACCGAAAGCGCGGCTGATCGCCGGTGAGACCTCGCTGTCACGATGCAACGCCGATCAATTACGCAGGCCAGAGCCGTAGTTGAAGGATCTGTGACGACTGCTGCGATCTCGTCGTGACAACGCTTGCACGCTAGGAGTGCACCTGGAGTAAGTCAATCCGTAACTTGCCGGTAGCTCGAACGGAAGTACATGAACCGTGCAGTCGAATAGGGATGAAATGCGGACTTTTCAGCCAGGAATACCCACTCAGGGCTCCATGACAGCGCTGTCACAGCACGACAGACAAGGCTCCAGCGGCTGTGCTAGCTTCCGCTCATGTCACCCGCTCAACGGCACCCCACGATGGCCGACGTCGCCGAACGGGCCGGCGTCTCCCCGTCCACCGTCTCCCGCACCCTGCGCGGCATGCAGACCGTCTCGCCGGAGGTCCGCGCCCGGGTGGAACAGGCGGCTCGCGAGCTGAACTTCGCGGTCTCGCGTCAGGCCGCGAGCCTCGTCACGGGCAGGACCGGGGTCGTGGCGGTGCTCGTACCGACGCTCAACTCGTGGTTCATGGGGTCGGCGCTGTCCAGCCTGGGTCCCCTGCTGCGCGCGGCCGGCAGGGAACTGAACGTCTACGTCATCCCCGACATGAACGAGCGCACGTCGTTCTTCGACCGTCTTCCGGCCCGCCGGAACGCCGACGCGCTGCTCGTCTTCGGCTTCGACCTCACCGAAGAGGAGACCGCACGACTGGACGACCTCGGCATGCCGGTCATCTACGTCAGCCAGCACGCCGAGGGCCGGCCGAGCGTGTACGTCGACGACGTGGCCGGAGCCCTGAAGGCCACCCGGCATCTGCTCAACCTCGGGCACCGGCGGATCGCGTTCGCGCCGACCACGGGAGCGAGTGGCTTCAGCTTCAGCTCGCGCGAACGGCTGCTCGGGTACCGGCAGGCACTGACCGAGGCGGGTATCCCGGTCGACGACGAGCTGGTGGTCACGATGGCGGCCGACGACAGGCGCGGACTGGTCGCGGGAATCGGGCAGCTGCTGAGTCTGCGGGAGCCGCCCACCGCCCTCTTCGCCGAGCAGGACGAGTTGGCCGTGGCCGTGATCCACACTCTGCGCCAGGCCAGGATCGAGGTGCCGGAGCGGATGTCCGTCATCGGCTTCGACGACCATCAGGTGGCCCAGTGGTTCGATCTGTCCACGGTGTCCCAGTCACCGTGGGATATGGGCCGGCTGGCGGGCGAACTGGCTCTGCAGCTCATCGACGAGACCGATGCGGATCACAGCCGGCACGTCGTCCTGCCCACCCAGCTGATCCCTCGGGCCACCACGGCCCCGCGAGCGGCGTCCACGGAAGACGACGAGACCTCGGCACCGTGACTGCCGGCCCGCCCGGGCGCCTCATCGTCAGGGCTTGAGGAGGGCCTTGATGGCGCGGCGTTCGTCCATGGCCCTGTAGCCGTCGGCGACCTGCTCCAGGGGCAGGGTGAGGTCGAAGACCTTGCCCGGGTTGATGCGCCCCGACAGGACGCGGTCGATCAGGTCGGGCAGGTAGCGGCGCACCGGGGCGGGGCCGCCGCGCAGGCCGACGTGGGAGAAGAACAGCTCCTGGCCGTCGACGGCGACCTCGTGCGGGACGCCGACGAAGCCGACGCTGCCGCCGGGACGCGCGGAGTGCAGGGCCTGCCGCATGGCCTGCGCGGTGCCGACGCACTCCAGGACCGACTCGGCGCCGATGCCGCCGGTCATCTCCTTGATCCGGGCGACGCCCTCGTCGCCGCGCTCGGTGACGATATCGGTGGCACCGAACTCCAGTGCCAGCTTCTGGCGGGACTCATGGCGGCTCATCGCGATGATCCGCTCCGCGCCCCTCTCCTTCGCGGCGATCACCGCGCACAGGCCGACCGCTCCGTCGCCCACCACCACGGCGGTGGAGCCGGGCTCCACCGCGGCGGCCTCGGCGGCGTACCAGCCGGTTCCCATCACGTCGGAGACGGCCAGCAGGCCGGGCCAGAACTCCTCGCCCGGCACGTCGTCGGTCGCGACCAGCGTGCCCTGCGCATTGGGGATGCGCACGTAGTCGGCCTGGCAGGTGCTCATGAACTCGCGGTCCAGACAGTTGGACTGCCAGCCGTTGCGGCAGTTCGCACATGTGTTGTCCGAGGTGGCGAACGAGCCGACGACGAACTGGCCCGGCTCGACCGCGGTGACCTCGGCTCCGACCTCCTCGACGAAGCCGACGTACTCGTGCCCCATCGGGTGCGCCTCGTCGGTGGCGTCCAGGCCGCGCCAGGGCCACAGGTCGGAGCCGCACACACAGGTGACGGCCGTGCGGATGATCGCATCGGTGGGCTGGAGGATCTTCGGGTCGCCCAGGGTCTCGAAGCGCACATCGCCGGGGGCGTGGATCACTGCTCCGCGCATCAGAAGAATCCTTACGTTGGTCGACGGGCGAGGCCTGGGGGCGGGCCGCGGGCCGCCGTGACCCGTGTGCAGGTACGAGCGGGGCGCTGGAGGGCGCCGTCGTCCTCGCGCTGCCCGGCCGGGTACCCCTCCGGGGCGGCCGGTCCGCACGGGAAATGCCTCTGCTCCAGGTAACCGCGCTTCCCGGCGGCGAGCGAGTTACCAGCGAAAGGTGCACTGCCAGTACATCCCTCCCATGCGGTACGGGCCTACGGTCGGGGGATGTGGACAACCGTGCGGAGGTCCGCGAGTTCCTGACCTCGCGGCGAGCGAAGATCACCCCGGAGCGGGCCGGCCTGCCCTCCGGTTCCCGGCGGCGTGTGCCGGGGCTGCGCAGGAGTGCGGACGCCGCTGCGGGCACAGCACTGGTCGAACGCCCACGAGTGGATCACTCGTCGCACGACCACGAGTAGAAGGAGACGAGCCGCGGACCGGGCGCGCCGGACGATCTCGAACTCGGGCATCGGACGCAGGAATGGTTGGCCACCAGCGACGAACCCGAGGCCCTGACCACCGGCGGCTACTGGTACCACCGCGAGCGCAGACAGCCTCACCACGCCGTTCACGACGAGGCGTTCCAGGACCGCCTCCTCCAGGCGCTGGCCGAGGAGACCGGCACCGCTCTGTGAGCGGTCGCCGAGGGGCATCCGGGCGCGTAAGGCGGTCACGCCGGTACGCCGCCGTCACCGGGCGCCGCGATCACCTGCGCCGCGAGCGCTTGATTCTCGAACCCGCCGGTGTGTGCTGTCGGCGGTTGCCCCTTCGTGGGGTCAAGCTGAAGGCGTGAGCATCAGTGACGAGCGTCCGGTGACTGCTGAACATGTCCATGCCGCGCTGGTCGCGCTCGGGGTCGAGCCCGCTGCTGATCTCGAGGTGCGGCCCGAGGGGGTGCGGGAAGAGGACCGTCTGCACCTGCTGGGGAGCTTGCTGGCGAAGACGGAGCTGGAAATCACCGCTGCGACGCGTTTGACCGAGGAAGAGGAGATCGAGGACGTCCTCGACACCATGCTCGGCTGGTCGGAGCAGATGGGCCCCGATCCCGGCCTTGCCATCAACGTCCTGACGAACAGGCTGCACCGCACTGCCATGCAGGTCGCGCCGGACGCGGAGGATCTGCCCCCGGGCCGGGAGGCTTCCTTCGCCGCCGCGATGACGGCGGTGTACACGCTCAGCGCCCAGCTTCATGCGGAGCGCGGTGATGTCGAGGGAACCCGACGGGCACTGGGCGGGGCGGAGGAGGCCCTCATCGACATCCTGCAGGGCATGCACGACCTGCGTGTCTCCATCGGGGACGTGGTCGGCGCGGAGAACGAAGAGGACTGACCGAAGAGGTCTGACCGAGAGGCCTGACCGAAGAGGATCGACCGCCCACCGCGTCTCCGGCGTTCGGCCATCGGAACGGATCAGTCTTCACCCGTCAGGTCCCAGGGGCGGGGCCCCGTTCCTGAGTGCCACGCCCGTAGGCCATCGGCGTCCACGCACACTATTCCGCACTGTCGCGCGTACTCGAGGCCCGGTGCCGTGAAGTCGCCGGTGGTGACGAGGACCGCGACGTCAGCCTGGTGGACGGTGAAACAGGTGCCGCCGAAGCGCTGCAACTCCTCCGAACCGACCTTGTGGCCGTCGCCGTACCGCTTGCACTGGACGATGAGGCGGTGTCCGTTGGGCGTCACCGCCGTGACATCGGCACCCAGGTCGCCGGCGCCTCCCACCACCTCGACATCCGCACAGCCGTCGCGGGCGCACAGGTCGGCTATCGCGTGCTCGAACTCGTCGGGATCCAGGTCCGCGTAGTCCGGGACGCAAGCCGTTTCGAGGACGAAGGTCTGCTCCGCGGAGGCGACGCCGTACGTCCGAGGCGGGACGGCACCCCCTGCCGGGACGACGACCGGTGTCTCGTCGAGTGCGTCGGCCGCTGTCTCGGCCGCCTTCTCCAGGGCCTCGGTGGCGCGTCGTGCGAGTTTGCGTGCCGTCCAGCGGCGCCGGCCGCGGGAGCAGGCGAGTGCGCCGGCGGCAGCGAGGAACAGGAGGGTCACCGCCCAGGCGGGACGGTGCTCCGCCACGGCCGCGGCGGTGCGGGCGACCAGCCCTCCGAGTATCAGGAGAAGGGCGAGAAGGACGAAGAAGAAAGCCGTCGCGCGCAGGTCGAAGCGACGACGGCGCCGCACGGGGCGCAGCGGGCGGGTGGGCACGGTCACGGTGGTGGTTCCTCCCAGGCAGCCTTGGAACGTAGATCAATTGGCATGTGCCCCGGGCGGGTCGGTTCATCGTGGCGCGGGCGTTGTCGGTCGCATCTCGCGGCCGTGAGGTGGCCGGCAGGCCCTCTCACGGGCTCCGCGCGGCCGGCTCGCCATGACCCGGGCCCACCGGGCCGCCGCGCGTGCGGTGCGTCGTCACCACGGTCACGCTCGGAGTGCCGGATCGTGGACGGCGCGCGTATCCGCGACGCGGCCTGCCCCGTCACGGCAACACGGCATGCCGACAACACCGCATCCGGCATCACGGCATCACCCCGTCCCGGCACCGCACCCCGGCGTCACGGCATCGCCGCATCCTGGCGTCACGGCATCACCGCATCACCGCATCACGGCATCACGGCATCACGGCATCACGGCATCACGGCATCACGGCATCACGGCAACGATCAGCGTCCCTGCTGTGCCCGGGCGGCGGCGCGGACGATGTTGCGGGCCATTCCACCGAAGACGACCGCGTGAAAGGGCGAGACACTCCACCAGTACACGTGCCCGAGCAGTCCGTGAGGATGGAACAGCGCCCGCTGCCGGTACCGCACTGCTCCGGTGTCGGTGTCGTCCACGTACATCTCCAGCCAGGCCAGGCCCGGCAACCGCATCTCGGCGCGCAACCGCAGCAGCCGGCCGCGCTGGATCTCCTCCACCCGCCAGAAGTCCAGCGAGTCGCCCACCCGCAGCCGCCGGGCGTCTCTCCGGCCACGGCGGAGGCCGACACCCCCGACGAGTCGGTCAAGCCAGCCCCGCACCGCCCAGGCCAGCGGGAAGGAGTACCAGCCGTTTTCGCCTCCGATGCCCTCGATCACGTCCCACAGCGCCCCGGGCGCCACGTCCGCCTCGCGCTGTCGCAGGTCGGTGTAGAGGCTGCCGCCGGCCCAGTGCGGATCGGTGGGCAGGGGATCGCTGGGGGCGCCCACCACGGACGCCGAGGACCAGCGGGTGGCGACCTGGGCTTCCCGGACCCGTCGCAGTGCCAGGTCGACGGCCCGGTCGAACCCGAGGGGGTGACCAGGCGGGCTGGGCACGTACCGCTCGATGTCGTGCTCCGAGCAGACCACTTCGTGGCGCAGGGACTCGGTGAGCGGGCGGGCGATCGAGGCCGGGACCGGGGTCACCAGGCCGACCCAGTGGCTGGACAGCCCGGGCGTGAGCACCGGAACGGGCACGATGAGCCGTCGGGGCAGGCCGGCGACGGCCGCGTACCGCTGCATCATCTCCAGGTAGGTGAGTACCTCCGGGCCGCCGATGTCGAAGGCGCGGCTGACGTCGGCCGGCAGCACGGCGCAGCCCACCAGGATGCGCAGCACGTCCCGGACGGCGACCGGCTGGATGCGGGTGTGCACCCAGCGGGGTGTGACCATCACCGGCAGCCGCTCGGTCAGGTAGCGCAGCATCTCGAAACTGGCCGATCCGGAGCCGATGATGACGGCGGCACGCAGGACCGCGGTCGGCACTCCCGAATCCAGCAGAACCCGGCCCACCTCGGCGCGGGAGCGCAAGTGCGGGGAGAGCCGCGACTCGGGCATTCCTTCGGGAGTCAGACCGCCGAGGTAGACGATGCGGCGGACGCCGGCCCGGCGGGCCTGCTCGCCGAAGACGCAGGCGGCCTCGCGGTCGGTCCGCTCGAAGTCGCGGCCGGTGCCGAGGGCGTGCACCAGGTAGTAGGCGACGTCCACGCCGTCCATCGCCCGCGCCACCGACTCCGCGTGGGTGACATCGCCCTGGACGATCTCCACTCGGTTCGCCCAGGGGTGGTCGCGCAGTTTGCGCGGTGTGCGCACCAGGCACCGCACCCGGTGGCCCTCCTCCAGCAGCTCGGGCACCAGCCGACCGCCGATGTAACCACTCGCGCCGGTCACCAGGCAGGTCAGCGCCTCGCGCGCCGTCGTCCCAGCCTCGGTCGCCCTGCCCGCCTCGCGCGCCGTCGCCCCGGCCTCGGTCGTACCGGCCTCGGTCGCCCTGTCCGCCTCGTCCGCCACGGGTACCGTCCTCGTCCTCGCTCGCGCGCCGGTGCGCCGCACCACCCTTCCGATACCTCTACCGTGCCGACCGCACGGCCGGATGCGCCGCGTGAGGGGCGATCGGGTGATCTGCGCCTTCCGTCGCGTGCCGACCACGTGCCCGCCGCTCGCACACTGCCGCTCACCGGCGAGCGCGGCGTTCACGGCATGCCCGGCCGACGTGTTCCGGCGGTGCGTCAGGCGGGAATGCGTACCGTCTCCACCCAGCTCGGCGGCTGGGGTGCGGCGGAGCCGATCAGCGCCGCGACGATGCGGCAGGGTGGGCTCTCGTCCGGCCAGGGCGTGAATCCGTCGGTGAGGACGACGACGATGCTCGGACGTTCCGGCGTCGCGAGCGCTGATTCGATACCGACGCGCATGTCCGTGCCACCGCCCCCGCCCAGCGTGATCTGCTCGGTGGCGGTCACCCTGGACACGGCGTGCACGTCGGCGTCGCACGCGAGCACGGTCACGCGATTGCCCCGTACGCCCACCTCGCGCAGGACGCCCGTCACCTCCGCCAGGGCCGCGGCCAGTTCGGCGTCGCCCATCGAACCGGAGGTGTCGATGACGACGGCCACCCGCGGCAGCGGGCGGCGCAGGCTCGGCAGGACGACGCCGCGCAGCGCCGGAGTACGGCGCGAAGGGCGGCGATAGGTGTAGTCGACGGCTCCCCCGGCCCATGCGGCGGCTTCCCGGACGGCGCCGGACAGCGCCCGCCGCCAGTCCACCGTGGGTTCCAGGACCTCCTCGGCCCAGCGCTGCCAGCCCACGGGCAGGGTCCCACGGCTGCGCTGATGGGCGCGCATCGCCTCGGCGGTCTGCCGCCGCAGTGCCTGCGCCTCGACCTCGCCGAGCTGTGCGGGGCCGGCGGACCCGGGGAGTTCCCAGGGGACGGGCCGGGCGTGGGCGCCCGATCCGCAGTCCGGTGTGCGTACGTGTGGCGGCAGCTGATCGACGTACACCTCGAACAACTGGCCCTCGGGGAGGCCGAAGTGACGGGGTTCCATGCGGCCGTCGGGCAGGCGCAGACCGTCGGCCAGCAGGTCGTCGTTGATCTCGCAGTCCTGCGCGACGTTGACACGGTGCCAGTCGCGCTGGACGGCGGCGGGGAGCCGGTCCGCCCGGCCGTGGTGGTCGCGCAGCAGGTGCGCCGCCTCGTGCACCCAGACACCCGCGAGCTCGGCCACCGGCGTCGCGTCGACGAAGGCGGGGGACACATAGCAGCGCCAGTGCCGGTCCACGCCCATCGTCGGCACCTCTGCGCTCGGAACGACGGTCAGTGCGTACAGGGCCGACGCCAGATACGGCCGGTCGCTCGCCGCCCGGTACCGGGCGGCGAGCAGTTTGGTCATGTCCAGGGCGCGGCGGGCATCCTCCGTCATCCCCGCACGCCTCACCGGCCGGCGCCGGGCAGCGCCCCGGACATCTGCAGCAGGCCCAGGAACCCGTCGATGCCGGGCGGTACGGGCCAGTCGAGGTGCCGCATCGCCGCGAGGTCGGTGGCGGCCCGGGCGGCCACGTCCGGTACGCCCGCGTCCACGGCTTTGGCCAGCACCGCCCAGCCGGCCTCCCACCGGGGGCGGGTGAGGTCGCTCTGGATGGCGCTGACCACGGCGATGAGGAACGCCAGCTGACGGTCGCCGCGGTCGGGCAGGGCGAAGGCGTCGGGGTCGGCGAGGACGCGGTCGGGGTCGGGCAGATCGAGGTGTTCGAGGTAGGACAGCAGCTCGATGCCCGCGCCGTCCCCGACGGCGCCGGTCAGCGCGGCGGCCAGCGCCTCGCGGCCCACGCCGGCCGCGTACCCGGTGGCGAGCAGCCTGAGTGCCATCTCCCAGGTCCGCGGGGACGGCCAGGAGCGGCCCCGGCTCTCGGCGTCGCCGGGGATGTGGTGGACCAGGCCGGGGCGGGCCGTGAGGAAGCCGGAGATCGCGCCACGGGCCCGTGCGACGGCGCCGGCCACCTTGGTGGCGCCGACGACGGGCACGGTCAGCTCAGGCCAGGTGCCGGCCATGCCGCGGGCGACCGTGCGGGGGTCGTGGGTCCATTCGAGGTGGACGAACCGGTTGGCGAGCGGCGGGCTGAGATGCCAGCCGTCCGCCGCGCTGGACGGCGGGTTGGCGGCGGCGACGATACGCACCGCCTCCGGCAGGACCAGGCTGCCGACGCGTCGTTCGAGCACCACCCGCAGCAGCGCTGCCTGCACGGCCGGGGGCGCGGAGGACAGTTCGTCGAAGAAGAGCAGGCCCTGTCCGGCCCGGGTGAGGCGTACCGCCCAGTCCGGCGGAGCCATCGGCACGCCGGTCACGGCCGGGTCGTCACCGACGATGGGCAGCCCGGCGAAGTCGGAGGGCTCGTGCACGCTGGCGATGACGGTCTCCAGCGGCAGGCCGAGCCCGGCGGCGAGCTGCTCCAGGGCGGCCGACTTGCCGATGCCCGGCTCGCCCCACAGCAGCACGGGCTGGTTGGCCGTCACGGCGAGGGCGAGCGCCTCCAGCTGGGGGTTCGTGGCGGGCTCGGTGCGCCGCGCACGCAGCCTGCGGTTGAGGTCGTCCGCGGCCGCCAGCGGGCCGGCCGGCGCGCCGGACGAGGTGCCGTCTGTGCTGACGGTGCTGTCGGTGCTCAAGAGGGCAGCTCTTCCTCGTCGTCGGGGTCGTCCGCGTCGTACAGCTCCTGCTCGGCCATCCGTTCGTCCCACCACTCGGCGCCGACACCCGGGTGTTCCTTCTCCACGCGTTCGCGGAGGAAGGCCAGCTCGGACCGCTTGTACCGGCGGACGAGCTGGGCGAGTGACATCTCGAACTCGTCGACCACGTCGAGCCGCGCCCCGGCTGCGACGAGCGCTTCCACCAGGGCCTTCGAACCGAGGTCGTTGACCGCGACGAACAGCGGCGTGCGTTCCCGGCGGTCGCGGGCCTCGAGGTCCAGCCCCTCCGCGAGCAGCCGCGGCAGCAGCGTCTCGTGGTCGAGGAGGTGCAGTACGTGCAGCAGGGTGCGCTCGTTCCCGTCCCGCACCCGGGGATCGACGCCGGCGTCCAGGAGCTCCAGCACGCCAGGGGTGTCCCCGTGCTGGGCGCGCAGGAACAGTTCGTTGCGCTGCGCCCGCAGCGCCTTGGGCAGGCGGCCTTCTCCGGAGGTCCAGGTCTGCTCCACGGCGAAGCATCCGGCCACGGCGCCGCCGAAGGCGCGCATGGCGCGTTCGCGCTGCTGCTCCTCGTCGCTGTGGGGCATGCGCAGCAGGCCGCCGGGCCGGAAGCCGACCTCGTGCCAGTCTCCGCGGCATCGGACGCGCACGGGTGCGGGAGCCGTCGGCCCGGGCGGGCCGGCCGGGCCCTCCGCCACCTGCAGGGCGGGGAACAGCGACTCGCGGACGAGTGGATGCAGGTGCTCCGCCGCGACCCCTCCGGCGCGCATCAGGTCGAGGTCGGGGAGTCTGCGCCACAGGGCCTCGGCGAGGAACGGCACGTCCTTGGCGTCGTCCCGGTCGACGACGCGGACCAGCAGCCCGCCGGCGTCAGCGGGCTCCAGCAGGACGTAGGTACGCCAGTGCGCGGCGATGAGGAAGCGGTCGCCGACGCCCTCGGCCGCGAGCCGGCGGATTTCCGGCTCCAGGCGGGTGTGGTTGAGCGCGATCCCGCCCAGGAGCGGCTCCGGGTCCGTGCGGTAGTAGCCCGATGTCTGCGGGGGTGTGAGGTCCAGCTCGACACCGGCGGCGGCGAAGGCGGCCGATGTGCCTCCGCTCTGGTGCAGCAGCGTGGCCCACTCGGCCAGCGCCGCCGGGTCGCCGCCGGGTTCGGCCGTCGGCAGTTCGTCCGTGCCGCGCGGGGTGGCGTCGGCGTGGAAGAACGGCGGCCTGTCCGCGCCACCTCCGCACCGCTCGCGCAGTTCGGCGGCGTGCCGCGCGTCCCAGAGGTGCCGCGCGGACCGCCAGTCCTCCGTGGTACGTCCGAAGACGCCCGCGGCCCGCTCTTGCGTGACCGTCCTGAACCGCAGGGCGAGCCGCTGCGGTCCGTCGCTCATCGCGGGTGTGGTGATGTGCAGGTAGGGCGTGGTCCGGGGGCGTTCGTCCGCGGACCTGGGCCGGTAGCGCGCCAGGACGACCGTGGTGTCCTTGGCGAGTGTGGTCCGCCCGCCGAGCGTGCGCGGCAGGTGCCAGTGCAGCAGGTCGGGGGCGAAGTGGCGCAGGTCGTTCTCCAGGGCCGTGGCGACGTCGTCGCCGCAGTGGCCGGCGACATCGGCCAGGTCGAAGGTGACGTCGACGTTCGCCGCCGCGCAGGCACCCCGCCAGTCACCGGCCAGGCGGCGTTCGGTCGCGCGCTCGATCATCCAGCCGGGCACCGCGTAGCGCCGGACCCGGCGCCGGCTCGCCGCCTCGTCCGGGGGGAAGCAACGGAGTTCGCCTCGAGCGCTCAACGGTAGACACTCCCTATCGCGCGCAGGTCGGGGTGCGACCTGCCGACGGGCCGCAGGCGCGTGGTGAAGGACCGCTTCACCTTGCGCGGCAGACCGGGACCCAGACCGACATACTCCAGCGGCGAGTCGTCGGACACCGCCGCCAGCAGTGTTTTCGCGCCGCGGCCGGTCAGACCGGTGTGGCACAGCTCCAGCCGGCGCAACGGGCTGCCCGGCAGGGCGGCGGCGAGGGCGTGTGCGCCTGCGTCGCCGGTGGTGTTGGCGGGGGCGCCGAGGCTGCGTTCCGACATCGGCCGGCCCAGGTCGAGCGCCTCGATCCCGCCGAGGGAGTCGGCGAGGGCCTGGACACCGACGGGACCGATCCCGTTTCCGCCCAGGCCGAGACGCACCGGGCGGGCGGGGTCGGCCGCGGCGGCGAGGATCGCGGCGCCTTCGTCTCCGAGGTGGTTGGCGGGGAGGTACAGCTCGCGCATGCCCGCCTCGCGGATCAGCGCGGCCAGCAGGGGGGCGGAGTCGGCGGTCAGGCCGTTGCCGCCGAGGAAGAGGCGTTCCACCGTGGCGGGCCGGCTGGTGAGGGCGTCGAGCAGGGCCCGCAGGCCGTCGCCGGTCAGGCCGGTGTTGACCAGGTCGAGGGTGCGCAGTGTGGTGTTGCGGCGGAGCATCGTGGCGAGCGCACGGGCGCCTTCGTCGCCCACCGGGTTGCGCTTGAGCCACAGGGCGCGGACCGTGCCGTCCGTGGTCAGCGCGTCGGCGAGGGCGGTCGCGCCCCCGGGGCCGATGCGGTTGCAGCCGAGGTAGAGCGTGTGCAGGCCGTGGCCGTCGGCCAGCGCGCCGGCGACCGTGCGTGCTCCCTCGTCCCCGATGGCGTTGGTGCCGAGCAGGACGTGCGTGGCGTGCGCAGAGGCGGCGGCGACGGGCATGAGCCGGCTGGCGCCGACCGCTCCGAGGCCCTGCTTGCACAGGTCGATGCGCCCGTCCGCGCGTACGGTGCCGAGCGGGAAGGTCTCGTCGGCGGCCACCGGCTGCGCGGACCGCAGTCGGTCGAGCAACGGCTCCAGCGCGGCGGGATCACTGACCGGGATGTCCGGGTGCTCGATCGCGGGGCAGCGTACGGGTGTCGGCTGCGTCATCACCACTCCACCGGTTCATCGCCGGTGCCCGGCTCGCCGAGGGCGGCATCGCCCTCCGCCCGCCCAGGACGGACCGACGCCAATCGACTTTCCTCCACGACAAGGGGTGGCGAGACCGGTCGGATTCGAACCGACGTCCTCCAGCTTGATGCTTGGGCGCGACGACCTCTGCGCTACAGCCTCGCCGCGAAGATCATAGCGGCTTTCGCCTTTGCGTTCGAACCAGTTGGTCTCGCCCGGAGGGCGGACGGTCCGCCGTGCCGCGCGGACGACCGCTGATCGGCGACTCGGCGAACCGCTGCCCTTGCCACGTGAGGCGCGGGCCTTGCCGTACAGGGCGGCGCCGGTTCCCCCGGCGAGGGTGTTCAGGAAGGCGACGGCGCCGGAGGCGAGCAGGCCTCGGAGGGCAACAGGCCGCCGTAGGCAGCGGGCTGCCGCTGCCCGCGACCCCACCCCGACGACCTCACCGGGCGGACCACGACGGCGGCCGGGCCCACGCGGCCCGGCCACCGGTGTTGCGCACGGCGCGGCTACGGGGCCATCTCGTACGCGCCGGACAGCGCCTCGACCCGCTGCCAGACCCGCTCCGTGCGCGCTTCGTCGACGACCGGCCGCCGGACCGCCGCCAGCGCCCAGTCCTGCTGCTGTTCGGTCGCCGAGTCCTTGCCGTGCAGTTCGACGGCGTGCGCGGAGAAGTCCCGCACGAGGACGGCGAAGAGTTCGTCGAGCACGTCCTCGTCGAGCCCGGCCAGGCCGGCCTGCTCCAGGACGAGCTGCCCGTGCACGACGAGGGCGAAGAGCTGACCGACCGCGAGGACGAGGTCGAGGTCGCGGCTCTGCTCCGCGTCGGGGGCGGCCGTGGCGACGAACGTGCAGAGTGCATCGGCCTGTTCGCGGAAGCGGGCCACGTTGGGCAGGTGTGTGTACGCGTCGTAGGCGGGCCGCCAGTCGTGGAAGCGCACCGAGCCGAGGCCACGGGCCGGACCCTGCCGGAACAGGAAGTCGTCGTCCGCCGCGTCGAGGCGGGTCGGCACGGCGGGATACCCGGCCGGGTCGAGGAGATGGCTGCGCATGAACTTCAGGATCAGCGCCAGGTTGACGTGGACCGTGCCCTCGAGCTTCGGCAGACCGCGGATCTCGACGGCCGCCTGGCCGAAGTAGTTGTCCTTCTCGAAGCCCTTGGCCGCGATGACGTCCCACATCAGGTCGATGACCTTCTCGCCCTCGGTGGTGACCTTCATCTTCGTCATCGGATTGAAGAGCAGGTAGCGGCGGTCGTCCGGACCGGCGGAGCGGAAGTAGTCGACAGCGCGGTCGCTGAAGAACTTCATGCCGACGAGCCGGACGTACGCGTCGGTCAGCTCGCGCCGCACGTGCGGGAAGGCGGTGACGGGGCGGCCGTAGAGGACGCGGTTGTGGGCGTGGGTGACGGCCTCGTACATCGCGTGCTCGCAGATGCCGATCGAGGCGGTGCACAGGTTGAACTTGCCGACGTTGACGGTGTTGAGGGCGGCGTCGAAGGCGGCCCGGCCGGTGTGCAGGACGTCCTCGGCCGCTACGGGATAGTCCTCGAGGCGGAACTCGCTGACGAACTTCGAGGAGTCGACGACGTTCTTGACCACGTGATAGGCCGGGTGACGGCTGTCGGCGGCGAAGAACACGTAGCCGTCGGGGCCCTCGACGTCGGTACGGCGGCCGAAGACGGAGACGAGTCCGGCGGCGTTGCCGTTGCCTATGTAGTACTTGGAGCCGGTGGCCCGGAAGCCGCCGTCACCGTCGGGCTCGAGCAGCATGTCGGTGGAGTAGATGTCGGCGCCGTGGGCCTTCTCGGACAGGCCGAACGCGAACACCTCACCCTGGGTGAGGAGTTCCGCGGCGCGGGCGCGGGCGGCGGCGTTGCCGCTCTGCCAGACCGGGCCGAGGCCGAGGATCGTGACCTGCCAGGCGTACCAGTAGTCGAGGCCGTAGAAGCCCAGGATCTCGTTGAGGGCTGCGATCCGGGCGGTGTCCCAGCGCTTGTCCCCTTCCCCCTCCCCTGCGGCGGACGACGGCGTCAGGAAGGTGGCGAACAGGTTCTCCTTCGCCGCGAACGCGAGGAAGTCGCCGAGCCAGGCCCGGGTCCGGTAGTCCTCGATCAGCCGCCCCTTGCCGCGCTCCTCGAACCAGTCGACGGTGGCACGCAGCAGGCGGCGCGTCTCGGGGTCGAAGTGCGCGGGGTCGTAGGTGCGCGGGTTGAACAGCAGCTGGTCGGCCATGGAGATGACGCCTTTCGGCTGGTGGACGGGTGGGATTCGGTGAGGTCTGGTGGCGGCTGGACGGGCCGGATCGGGTGGAGCGGCGGAGGGTGCGGTGGAGGGGGTGGATCCGCAGGACCGGCGGCGGGTGCGGTGGCGGTCAGCGGCCCGGATCGAACCGGGTCAGCGTGGCGAGCACGTCGTCCAGCCAGTCGATCATCATCCGCTCGTACGCGATGCCGCCGCGCAGGACGACGTGCTGGAGCTCTCGCTCGGCGTCGGGCGGCGTCTGCGGACCGGCCGTACTCGCCTCGGGACCCGTGAAGTCCCTCGTCTCACCTGCGAGATAGTGCGCCAGCCGGTCCCGGTGGGCCTGCCGGTGCCGCTCCACCTCGCCGATCAGGGCGGTCGGGTCGTCGAAGGCGGCGCCCCGGATCTTCACGGCCAGGTCGTGGCGGACGCTCTCCGGCTCGATGGGATCGTGCAGCCAGGAGGACAGCGCGGCCCGCCCGAGGTCGGCGACGGAGTACTCCTTCTTGTCCGGCCGGCCCTGCTGGGGGACGTCCCGGACGTCGACCCAGCCGTCGACCTCCATGCGCTTGAGCACGCGGTAGATCTGCTGGTGTGTCGCGGTCCAGAAGTAGCCGATGGACCGCTCGAAGCGCCGGGCTAGCTCATAGCCGGACCCCGGCTTCTCCAGCAGCGACACCAGAATCGCGTGTTCGAGCGCCATGGCACCGATCCTGCTATGCAACTCGTTGCATAGCAAGCGGCGGCCGCTCCGATGCGACGCGGCTCACCCCGCCGACGGCCGCCGGCGCCTTCAAGGCCTCGGACCGCACCTGGCCCTTCAAGGCCTCGGACCGCACCCGGCAGCGAGCCCCCTACCGCCCCGCCGTGCGCTCGGGCCGGTGGCACCGCCCGTGCGGTTGTCGTCCGTCGTGCGGCACGGGATGCTGAAAAAGCACGAAGGGAAGCGGTGTCATGGATCGTTTTCCGAATGCCGCCAACGTCGATTTCCACAGTCCCCTGGACCTTTGCAATGCCGCTGCCGCGGTACTGGACGCCGAAGGCCGCGTTTCCGGGTGGGGAGGCTCGGCCCAGCGCCTTCTCGGGCATTCACCGGAGGAAGTGCTCGGAGAACCGGCCGGCCGGCTGCTGGCACCGGCTCCCGGACAGCGGTTGTCCGCCCTCTGCAAGACGCGCAAGCCCCGCAGCGCCGTCCTGGACCTCTGCTGCCGGGACGGACGTACCCTGCGCGCGGCCGTGACGTTCAGCCCGCTCGACCACCTGGGCGTCGCCGCGACCGTCGTGCTCGCGGCCGAGCTGGAGACACTGCGTGGCTGGGAGGCCCAGCTGGCGATGCTGCAGGGTCTGGCGACCGAGTCGACCGTGGGCCTGACGATCTTCGACACCGACATGCGCGTCGTCTGGGGGAACGTCTCCACCGATCTGGAGCTCGCGGGGATCGCCCAGTACATCGGCCGGCCGGCCGCGGATCTCTTCCCCGAGGGCGAATTCATCTCCCGGCACCACCCCCCGGACGAGGACCAGATCATGGAGCACGTCATGACGACGGGCGAACCGATCATGGGCATGCACTATCGCGGGCGCGCCCCCGCCGACCCGGTGCGCGAGCATGTCTGGTCCTGCTCCTACCACCGGCTGGTGGACGCCCGGGGCGAGCTGCTGGGCCTGTTCGAGGAGTCCCTGGACATCACCGAGCGCTACCGCGCCCAGGAACGCCTGTCGCTGCTCGTCCGGGCGGGAAAGCGCATCGGTGCCTCGCTGGACGTACGCCGTACCGCCGCGGAACTCGCCGACGTGGCGGTACCGCAGCTGGCCGACGAGGTGCTGGTGGACCTGCCGCCGGCGGTCATCGAGGGACGGCAGCCGCCGACGGGGTCGGCGCCGGGGCACAGTCTGCTGCGGATGCACGGCCGGACCCCGGAAGAGTTCCGCACCAGTCCCGTCTCCTACCCGCCCTCGTCATCGCAGGCGCTGAGCCTGGCCACCGGCCGCCCCGTCGTCGACGCCGTCCCGCCCGGGGCAGTGGGCGAGGGAGGACCGGCCGCAGCCCACTCCTGCCTCTTCGTGCCGCTGCTCACCCGCGATGCCGTCCTGGGTCTCGCCACCTTCCGGCGCAGCTCCAACCCCGACCCCTTCGGGCCCGAGGAGCAGACGCTCGCCGCGGAACTGGCCGAGCGCGCCGCCGTCGGCATCGACAACGCGCGCCGCTACACCAGCCAGCATGCGGCGGCCCTCGTACTGCAGCGAAGCCTGCTGCCGCAGCACCTGCCCGAGCAGAGCGCGGTCGACGTGGCATACCGCTATCTGCCGGCCGACAGCCGCGTGGGCGTGGGCGGGGACTGGTTCGACCTGATCCCGCTGTCCGGCGCCAGGGTGGGCCTGACCGTCGGCGACGTGGTGGGCCACGGCGTGCACGCGGCCGCGACCATGGGCCGGCTGCGCGCCACCGTACGGACCCTCGCCCTGCTGGACCTGGACCCGGCCGAACTGCTCACCCGGCTGGACGGCCTGGTCGCACAGGATGCGGAACCCCACGCGGATGACGGGCTGAACGACGAGACGCTCGGGGTGACCTGCCTGTACGCGATCTACAACCCGGTCAACGGCCGGTGCTCGTGGGCGAGCGCGGGGCATCCACCGCCGATCGTGGCCGATGCGAGCGGCTCGGTGGCTCTGTCCGCGCTGGCGCCGGGACCCCCTCTGGGGCTGGACGGCCTGCCGTACGAGAACGTCGATCTGAACTTGTCCAGCGGCAGCGTGGTGGCGTTCTTCACCGACGGCGTGGTGGAGGACCGGCGCACCGACATCGACAGCGGCATCGACCGTCTTGCCCATGTGCTCACCTGGCAACGATGCCCGCTGGAGGAACTGTGCGACCGGGCGCTGTCGACCCTGCCGCCCGGACCTCAGGCGGACGATGCCACGCTGCTGCTGGTCCGCACCCGGCGTCTCGACGCCGACCACGTGGCGGACCTGGAGCTGCCGCCCGATCCGGCCATGGTGGCTCGCGCACGCACGCTCACCGAGCGCCAATTGGAGTCGTGGGACCTGTCCGAACTGGCGTTCAGTGCCGAACTCGTGGTGAGCGAGCTGATCACCAACGGCATCCGGTACGCCACCGGGCCCGTCATGCTGCGGCTGATCAGGGACCGTTGCCTGTTGTGCGAGGTCTCCGACAACGCGCACACCGCACCCCACCTGCGGCGCGCCCGCCGGGACGACGAGGGGGGCCGCGGCCTGTTCCTCGTCGCCCAGATGTCCCAGCGCTGGGGCACGCGGTACACCTCGTCCGGTAAGACCATCTGGGCCGAGCTGGCCATCCCGTAGGAGCCCCCGGCAGCCGGTGGAACGGATTGCGGCGAACAGGATTGCGGGCACCGGAAGCGAGAAGGCCTGGAAGGAGCCGACGCGCCCCAGGCCAGTCACCCCGTGCTCCCGTACCGACTGAGGGCGGACGGCGCCCGAGCCGTGACCACCGTCCCGGTCCGACGGGCCGGGACGGTGCCCGTGCACGCGTCAGAGGATGCGCCAGGCGACGGCGTACGGCTGGGCGAACCGGGTGATCCGGTGGGCCCTGACGACGACCTCGGCCTCCCCGGCGGGGACGTCCCGCCAATGGACCTGCTCGACGTTGTTGACCCGGTCGAAACCAGGGTCCGTTCCCATGTTCCCGTGCCGCTCCTGACCGCCCGCGCGGACCACGAGGTCGAGGTCGTTCTGCAGGGCCGCCCCGGCGGGGTCCGTCCAGACGAGGGTGACCTTCAGGGTGCGGGCCGCTCCCTCCGGAACCGTGATGGAGAAGGCGCGCTCCTCCCCCTGGTCCAGTTCCTTGGCGTCCTTGAAACCCGCCCGGCCGGCGTCGGTCGGCAGCACCACGGCGCGCTGGAGGTTGACGATGCCGAAGCCGGAGTTGTTGTTCGGGGACGGGCCGGCCTCGCTGGGGACGTACTGGCCGGGCAGTTCGTCAGCTCCGTTGATCAGCATGGCCTTGATGAGGGCGGCACTGGGCTTCGGGGTGCCGTTCTTCACGAGCGTCTCGCGCAGCACCGCCACGCAGCCGGCCACCAAGGGGGTGGCCATGCTGGTACCGCTTTCGAACATGAAGGCGGGGTCCGAGGAGACACCGAAGTTCTTGAGGTCCTGGGCCACCCGCGAGCGCGTGGACAGGATCGACGTGCCGGGGGCGACGACATCGGGCTTGAAGCGTCCCTCCTGACTCGGGCCGCGGCTGCTGAAGGCCGCCATCCCCGCGGGGTTGTCCGCCATCCTGTCGCCGTGGATCGGCGGGACCGGGAACCGGACCTGTCCGCCCTTCAGCTGACCGTAGGTCTTGCCGATCTCGGGCCGGTTGCCCTCGCTGGCTCCCACGGTGATGACGTTCTTGGCCGCGGTCTCCCCGCTGACGGACCTCAGATTGATGCGTCCGTCCCCGTCCCGGTCCGTGCCGTCGTTGCCCGCGGCGAAGAGGATGACGAAGTCCTTGTTGTCCCAGACCATCTGATCGGCCTCTTGCGCGGCCGGGTTGTAGGCCAGCCCCGGGGTGACCGGACCCCACGAATTGGTGTGGATCCGCGCCCCGTCCTCCAGGAAGGGCGGTTCGAACAGGTCACGGAGGTGGCGCGGGATGCCGGTGAGGAAGCCGTCCTCGTCCATCACGGACTGCAGGACCAGTCTCGCCTCGGGAGCCGTGCCGGTGACGGGTCCGCCCATCGACTCCGACGTGCCGTCGCCGAGGACCGAACCCGCCACGTGGGTGCCGTGCCCGTCGGGGTCGTCAGCCCGCGGGGGGCTCGTACGGCCCAGGGCGACCAGCCGCTTGACCCGGCCCGTGAAGGCGGGGTGCACATTGGTGGTCGAGCCCTTGTCGAAGCCGGTGTCCGCGACGCACACGATCTGGCCCTCGCCCCGGAACTTCGTGCCGTCGAGGGACACGTGGGCATGCATCAGGGTGCCCGCGACGGTGTTGTAGAGAACCCGCTCCGGGACCTCCTCGATCTCCTTCACCTCGTCGAGCGAGGCCAGGGCGGGCAGGTCCTCCTCACGGATCGTGATGCGGACCTTGTCGCGGTCGGGTTGTACCTCGCCAGGGCTGACTCCGGCCGCCGCCGCGATCCGGTCCCGCAGGCCGTCCGCGCTCGCGTCGACGTCCTCGTGCAGGACGACGTCGACGACCCGGGGCCGGGGGCCCACTCCGTCCAGGGGCTCGGCCAGTTCGGCGACTCCCGTGCGCAGCCGGGTGGACCGGAGAGACTGGCCGATCTTGAAGCCATCGAGGTACACGTCCGCCCACGCCACGAAAGGCAGTGCGCGCACGGCTTCCAGATCGCTCGGCCGGTAGCCGCACAGATAGGTGTCCTCGGGAACGTACTCGTGGATCACTGCGCCGAGCGCCGCGAGTTGCTCCTTCTCTTCCGGTGTGGGTGGGTGTGTCGTCTGGACGAGCAGATAGTCGGACGCCGAGGCGTCCACGGACACCAGCGACGCGGTGGCCATCTCGTCAGCTTGGACCAACGGGTCCACGGTGACGCCGTTGATGGTGATACGGGCCATGCCGAACTCCTGGAGAGGGCGGGGAAGAAGGCGGGGAAGACGCGCACCGGGCAGCCGTGGCGCCCGGCATTTCCCGTGCCGCCGCCCACGTGGCCGAAAGCCTGTCCGAACCGGTGGCACGCCAGGCTGCGTGATTACTGCCGTTCGACCAACACGCTAATCGGACACCTGTCCACCTGCATGTCGAGCCTGCACCAAGGCCCCCATCCGGGCTCGCTGGTCGTGTGCCGACGCCACGCGCCGCGACACGGCCCGGGCCGTCAGGTGGACGCCGAACGCCACGACGCGGCCTGGGCGGTCAGGTGAGTGTGCCGGTCAGCGGTTGCTCGGTCCACACGGTCTTGCCCTCGCGGGTGTAGCGGGTGCCCCAGCGTTCGGCCATCTGGGCCACCAGGAACAGCCCGCGCCCGCCCTCGTCGGTGGTACGGGCACGACGCAGGTGCGGTGAGGTGTGGCTGGTGTCACTCACCTCGCACACCAGACTCCGTTCGCGGATCAGCCGCAGAGTCGCGGGGCCACTGGCGTACCGGTAGACATTGGTGATCAGTTCGCTGGCGATCAGCTCGGTCGCGAACGCCAGGTGCTCCAGACCCCATTCGGTCAGCTTGGCCGTGGTCAGAGCCCGAGCCAGGGCTGCGCTGGCAGGCTCCAGCGGCAGACTCCAGGAAGCCACGTCCTGCGGTGGCAGCATGCGGGTGCGGGCGATCAGCAGGGCGACGTCGTCACTGGGGCGCGACGGCACCAGCGAGTCGACCACTGCCTGGCACGTCAGTTCCAGGGCGTCCGCCGGGCGGGTGAGCGCTGCACACAGCTTGGCCAGGGCTGCGTCGGTATCGATGTGGCGTTCGCCGATGACTCCGTTGGTGTACAAGCACAGCAGGCTTCCCTCGGCCAGTTCGATCTCCCGGGCCTCGAACGGCAGGCCGCCCAGGCCGAGCGGTGGGCCGGCGGGCAGGTCGAGCGGAGCCACCTGCCCGTCCGGAGCAGTCACCACCGGCGGCGGGTGTCCGGCGCCGGCCACGGAGCAGCGCCCGGCGACCGGGTCGTACACGACGTACAGGCAAGTGGCGCCTACGACTTGCTCGCCCACGGGCTGTTCGCCGGCTGCTTCCTGCTCGGCCGCGAGCAGGTTGACCAGATCGTCCAGGCGGGAGAGGACCTCGTCCGGTTCCAGGTCGAGACTGGCGAGCGTGTGTACGGCGGTCCGCATCCGGCCCATGGTGGCGGCAGCGTGGATGCCGCGTCCCACCACGTCCCCGACGACGAGGGCGACGCGGGCCCCGGACAGGGGAATGACGTCGAACCAGTCGCCGCCCAGGCCCGGGGCCCCGCTGGCCGGCAGGTACCGCAAGGCCACCTCGACGGCCGACTGATCCGGAACGGCCCGGGGCAGAAGGCTGCTTTGCAGCGCGAACGCGGTCTGCTGCTGCTGGGTGAAGCGCCGGGCGTTGTCGATGGCGACGGCGGCGCGCGAGGCGAGCTCCTGGGCGAGGGTGAGGTCGTCCGCCTCGAAGGGATCGGGGCGGCTCGAACGCCACAGGGTCATCACGCCCAGCACCAGGCCCCGTGCGGCAAGAGGTACCACGATCAGCGAGTGAACGCCCAGGTCCGGAGCATGGGCCCCGTGGCGGCCCCGCACCGAGAACCAGTCGGGCGGGAGAACCGCTTCCACAAGGGGCCGCCCTTCGGCCAGGCATCTGGCCTGGGGCGTCTCGGGCCCGAACTCCACCGGCTCGCCCTCGGGGTGGGGCGGGGCGGGTTGCCGGGCACCGGCGCTGCAGGCCCCCAGCCGGACCAGAGGCACTGCCAGAGTGCGCGTCGGTTCCTCACCGCGCGTCACCGGCTGCAGCAGGTCCACCGACGCATGGTCGGCGAGGTGAGGCACCATCACCTCGGCGAGTTCCCGGGCCGTCTCCGCCACGTCGAGGGTGGTTCCGATACGGCTGCCGGCCTGGTCGAGCAGCGCGAGCCGGCACTGGGCCCGATGGCGTTCGGTGATGTCCTCGATCATTTCGGCCACGCCCAGGATGCGGCCGGAGGGGTCCTCCATCCGGAAGGACGAGACCGTCACGACCCGCTCCCGTGCCGGGTCCCACTCCAGGCGGGCCAACTGCTCGGAATAGACCAGCGGTCTGCCGGTCTCCATCACCTGGCGCACCCGGTCCACGGCCTTGCTCGCGTCATCGGGGAGGAGGAAATGGCCGGTGGGCAGCCCTTCGAATGCCGCTGCAGGGACGCCGCTGAAGCGTTCGATGGCCCGGTTGACCCGCAGAACCCTCAGGTCGGGGCCGTGGACGACCAGGCCGATCGGGCACCGGCGGTACAAGCCGTCGAGAACCGCGCGGTCTCTTTGCCACTTCAGGACGTCAGCCGCGGGTGCGCCCGCGAGGATCCACTCCCGGACCTGGTCACCGCGTGAGAGGGAGTGGGCCCGGATCCCCATCTTCACCAGTTGCCCGTCGCGGTGCAGCACGTTCAGCACCCCGAACCAGCCCCCGGTTCTCCGGCACTTCACCGCCGCTTCCCTGACAGCAGGCAGGTCGCGGGGATCGACGAGGACCTCGCATGCCGGACGACCGAGCACGGCTGCGTCCGGATGGCCGAGCAGCTCCTCGGCCCGCTGATTCCAGCCGACCACGACGCCCCGGTCGTCGAGCACCGCCGAGGCGGCGAGGTGCAGGGCGAACGGATCGTCGTGGCCTTCGCTGAGTTCCGTCATCCGCTTCTCCACCGCTGGACACCACCTTGTAGAAGGCCACCGATCGCCTATTGAAACCCGCTGGGACCCGGGCCTGGTGGACGTGTCCTCAGCTCGCGTGCCGCCAAGGCCCAGTTGAGTTCCACCGCGGTGTCCGTGGCGTCCAGGCTGGTGCCGGTCAGCTCCTCGAAACGGCGCAGACGGTAGCGGACGGTGTTGACATGGACGTGTGCGGCGCGGGCGACTTCGCGGATGCGCCGGCCCCTCTTCAGGTATTCCCGCACCGACTCCTCGACGAGCGCGCCGAACTCCCCCTCCGCCTCCAGGGGGCGCAGACAGCGGTCGAGCAGCAGCTCGGAGAGTTCCGGTTCGGAGACGACCGCCACTCGCCAGGACAGGTCGCTCAGGTCGTACGCGCCGCGCAGACCGTACGCACGGGCGGCCTCCAGCATCCGGCCGGCGGCACGGAAGGAGCCGTGCGCCTCGGCCAGGTACGTCGGCGGGCCGAGTCCCGCCGTCACCTCGAGGTCCCCGGTGTCCGGCTTGGCTCCCATGACTCCGACGACAGCCCCGTCCAGCACGGTGAGCAACACGCCACGACCGTTCCTGCGGCCGTGGGACTCCAGGGAGCGTTCCAGGGCCTCCGGCCCGGTCTCGCCGCTCGGCACGGCTCTGACGGCCCGGTACGGCCGCGACGGGTCCAGCCCGTAGATCGCCGCACCGCTGTGGATCTCCGCGGCGCTCAGCGTCCCGTGGAGCAGTCCGCGCAGGAAGTCGGCGCGGCGGCGGGCGTCGAGCAGGGCGGAGGCGACCTCCGCCTGCCGGTGGACGACAGCGATCTGCAGGCTCGCGACGTCCGCCAGCTCCCACAGGCACTTGGTGCGGTCGACGATCAGGCCGGGCTCCAACCCGCATTCGGTCGCTTCGGCGATGAACAGGTCCCGTATCGCGCTCAGCGCCCGGCGGAAGGCCCGCAGCCCGTCACCGAGCGGCACTCCGCGGGCAACCCGGTCGCGGGCCACATCGGCTTCACCGAAGTCCTCCGGCGGGGGCACCGTCCCCTCTCGCACCACCGCGAGCGCCCGCTGTAAGTGCCGGTGCCAGATCCGGTCCAGGAGGTCCCGCGGGACCGCGCGGTAGGACGGGATGTGGTCCATCAGATCCGCGTGCAACCGTCCGCCCAGGTGCCCCTGCTGCGCGGCCATGGCGGCGATGACCCGTTCGAGGGGCGCCGTCGTGCCCGAAGGTCCGGGCACGGACCTCACCTCCCTTCGCGTACCGGCCTTGTGCAACCGAACAACATGCCGCCCTCCGGCCTTGGCCGGGGAGCCGTCGACAGCCCACCGTCGCCGAAAGCACAGTGGCACGGCGGCGGAAGGAACTCATCGGCGCGTACGCGGCAAGGCGCCGAAGGACCCTGCTCAGATCCGCCCGCGTGCCCGCCCACCCCGTCGACCAGTGCGGAGACCACCATGACCGACGACCGTCACCGACCCCACCGCCCCGCCGCCGACGCCGGCCCGCGGCTCGCGCCACTGCCCGAGCACAGCTGGAACCGGTCCACCCGGGAACTGCTCGCCCCGCTTCCCCGGGACGCCGACGGCCGGCTCGCAAACGTCTTCACCACCCTGGTGCGCCACCCCGGCCTCTTCCGGCACTTCCTGCCGTTCGGCAGCCATCTGCTGCGCGACGGCCGGCTGCCGGACCGGACCCGGGAACTGCTGATCCTGCGCACCGCCTGCAACACCCGGGCAGGTTACGAATGGGCTCGGCATGTACCGCTGGCCAGGGCCGCCGGGGTCACCGACGAGGAGATCCGGCGGATCGGCGCGGGCCCGCACGCCCAGGGGTGGACGCCGGCCGACGACCGTCTGCTGCGTGCCGCCGACGAACTGCACCGGGACGCACGCCTGTCCGCGGCCACCTGGTCCGCACTCGCCGCCGTCCACGACGAGGCACAGCTGATCGAAATCACCATGCTCGTCGGTCAGTACCACATGGTCGCGTACTTCCTGAACTCCGCCGGTACCCCGCTCGAGCCCGGCTTCGCAACGGAAACCCTGCCCGAACCCACCGGGCCTCTCGGCGCGAAGGCGGCGGAAGGGGCGCACGGCGATGCCTGAGTCCCGGCAGCCCGCGACCCAGCCGGCCGGCCTCCTCGCCGGCCGCAACGTACTGGTCATCGGCGCGGGCACCCGCCCCAGCGACGATCCGGAGGCACCGGTGGGCAACGGACGGGCGGTGGCCGTGCTCGCCGGCCGCGAGGGAGCCTCCGTGGCCTGCGCCGACGTCTCCCCCTCCGCGGCGGCGGCCACCGCCGCCCTGGTCGGTGCGGAGGGCGCCCGAGGCCTGGCCGTGGCCGGTGACGCCACGGATCCCGACCAGTCGTCGGCCATGGTGTCCGAGACCCTGCGCGAACTCGGGTCGCTCAACGCGATCGTGGTCAACGTCGGTGTCGGTCTCGGCGCGGGCCTGGCGGGCACCTCACCCGAGCAGTGGGAACGCGTGCTCGCGCTCAACCTGAGCGCCCCCTTCCTCGCCGCCAAGTACGGACTGCCCGCGATCGCCGACGGAGGATCGATCGTCTTCGTCAGTTCCCTGGCCGGACTACGCGCGGCCACCGGCTCGCCCGCCTACGACAGTTCCAAAGCGGGCCTGTTCGGTCTCACCCGCCATGTCGCCAAGGAGGGTGCGGCCCGCGGGATCCGCGCCAACCTGGTCGTCCCCGGCCTGATCGACACCCCGATGGGCCGCGAGGCCTCGGCCCGGCGGTCGACGCGTGCCGCCTCGTTCACCGGGATACCGCTCGGGCGCCAGGGCACCGCCTGGGAGGTGGCCGAGGCCGTCGCCTTCCTGCTCTCCGGCCGTTCCTCCTACATCACCGGGCAGAGCCTGGTGGTGGACGGAGGGTTGAGCGCCGTGTGAGCGGGTGGCGCCGGTCTGCCCGGAGAAGCGGGGGCGGTTCCCGAGGGTCGGCATCGACCGGGGGCCGCCCCCGCCGGCTCACTTCGTGAGCGGGCCGAACTCCTTGCGGGTGTCGACCGGCTTGCCGAACAGCTGCCACCGCTCGCCCTTGAACCGCATCAGCTGCATCGTCTCGATCGGGAAGGCGTCACCGTGGCCCGTGGACAAGGTGACACCGGGCAGCAGCAGCCCCACCTTCACGTCCTTCAGGTTGCGCACCGCGTCCCGCAGTCCTTCCCTGGTCGGGCACTTCATCGTGTCCAGGGCCTCGTGCAGGCTGGAGGCGACGGCCCAGCCGTAGGCGTTGAACTGGTTGGCCGGGTCGGTGTCGGGGGCGTACTTGTGCAAAGCGTTCCTGTAGGTCTTCATGTCGGGGTCGTTCGCCCACTGGGGGTCGGCGGGGTCCTTGAAGTAGGTCGCCGAGACCACGCCCTGCACGTTCTTGAACCCGACGGGCTGGAGCACGGCGGCGGACGAGGCCACGTTGTTCACGATGTGCAGTGGGTTCCACTTGGTGTTCTTGGCGTCGGCGGCGAGCGCCTGGCTGCCGAACTTCGGGGTGGTGACGTCCAGCAGCACGTCCGCCTTCGAGCGGGCGAGGCTCGCCATCTGTGCCGACACGGACGGGTCCGTGACCTCGTAGCTCTCCTGGGCGACCACCTTGATCCCGCTGCCGGCGACGGCCTTCCTGAACCCGCCGAGCAGGTCCTTGCCGAAGTCGTCGTTCTGGTAGAGGACCGCCACGTTGGCCTTCGGCTTCTTGTCCATGAGGTACTTGGCGTACACCCGGGCCTCGGCCACGTAGTTGGGCTGCCAGCCGATGGTCCAGGGGTGCCGGGCATCCGTGCCCCAGACGGAGGCACCCGTGGCCACGAAGGGCTGCGGCACCTTCTGCTTGTCGAGGTAGTCCCAGACCGCCGCCGTGGACGGGGTGCCCAGGGTCTGGAAGACGGCGAAGACCTTCTCCTGCTCGACGAGTCTGCGGGCCTCCTCGACCGCCTTGGGCGGCTGGTAGCCGTCGTCACGGACGAGGAACTGGACCTTGCGGCCGTCTATGCCGCCCTTGTCGTTGACGTACTCGAAATAGGCGGCCACGCCCTTGCTGATCGTGCCGTACGCGGAGGCCGGTCCTGACAGCGGGTAGATCCCGCCCAGCTTGACGGTCGTGTCGGTGATGCCGGTGGTCTGCTGGCCCTTGCAGGCACCGCCCGCGGCGGTGTCCTCGGCGTCCTGCCCTCGCCGGCTGCTGCAGGCGGTCGCGGTGAGCAGGACGGCGGAAGCGGCTGCAACAGCCCGCAGGGCGGTGGTCTTGCGCATGTGCTTCATTCCTTTTCGGTGCGGGGCGGTGCGCCCACGGGTTCGGCGTCGACAACTGCGGGAGCCGCAGCGGGGAGGGCGGCGGAGGGGCCGGATTCGACCTGGGGCTCCGGGTCCGCAGCAGGTGCGGATTCCCCCCGGGGCTCCGGGTCCGCATCGGGTGCGGATTCACCCCGGGACTGCGGGTCCGCATCGGGTGCGGATCCGGCCTCCGGCGTCCGGTCGGGAGCGGCGGTGGCGGGAGGCAGGCGACGGGCGACAGCGCCCAGGACACGGCCCGGCAGACCGGCCAGGCCCGTCGGGGCCACGAACATCACCGTGATGATCAGCAGGCCGAACACCACTCCCGGTGCGGCCTCGCTCAGGTCCTGGGACACGCTCGGCACGTACATCACGAACGCCGCGCCCAGCAGGGGCCCGTACAGCGAGCCGAGTCCCCCGACCACCAGGCCGGCCAGCAGGGTGATGGACAGAACGAAGCTGAAGGAGTCGGGCGAGACGAAGCCGATCACCCAGGTGTACAGACATCCGGCGACCCCTGCGAACATCGCGCTCCAGGCGAAGGCGAGGGTCTTGTGCAGCGACAGCCGTACGCCCATGACCTCGGCGGCGCTCTCGTTGTCCCGCACCGCGAGCAGTGCCCGGCCGACCCGGGACCGCAGCAGGTTGCGGGCGAGCAGCAGGGCTGCCGCGGCGACGGCGAGGACGACGAAGTACATCCACTGGTCCTCGGCCAGCCCGCTCCACGCGGGCGGCTGCAGCTTGTCCACGGTCAGGCCCATGGAGCCGCCCGTGACCGGTTCGAGCCGCTTGAGCAGGGGCGGCAGGAACACCGCGAACGAGAGGGTGACCAGGGCCAGGTAGAGGCCGCGCAGCCGCAGGGCGGGTACTCCGAAACCGAGGCCCAGCAGGAAGCATCCGGCGGCCGCGACCGGCAGGGTGGCCAGGTGGCCGGTGTCGTACCGGTCGAGCATGACCGCCGCCGTGTAGGCCCCCGCCGCGAAGAACGCGCCGTGCCCGAGCGAGATCTGCCCGCCGAAGCCGACCAGCAGGTTCAGTCCGGCCAGGGCGACGGCGTACAGGAGCACCATGGTCAGCTGGAAGACCTGGAAGGGGGCGAAGTAGAAGGGCGCGCCGACGGCGGCTGCCGCCGCGAGCAGTACCGTGACCGCGGCCCGCAGGCGCCGAGCGCGGTCCGTGCCGAGTGTTGCGGTGATCGTGCTCATGCGCGCTCCACCGCCGCCCGTCCGAACAGGCCCTGGGGTCGCATCAGAAGCACCGCCAGGATGATGACCAGGGGGACGCCCACCTTGAGGTCGGCCCCGATCACGTCCACGTACGCCCCGGTGAGCGTCTCGGCGACGCCCACGACCAGGCCGCCGACGACTGCGCCGACCGGGCTGTCGAAGCCTCCTAGGGTGGCCGCGGCGAACGCGTAGATCAGCACTCCGCCCATCATGTTGGGCTCCAGGAACAGCACCGGGGCGACGAGCACGCCCGACACCGCGCCGACCGTCGCGGCCAGCCCCCAGCCGAGCATCAGCACCCGGCCCACCCGGATGCCCGACAGCCGGGCGGAGGCCGGGTTGCAGGCGACCGCCCGCATCACCAGGCCGGTGGAGGTGTGCCGGAACAGCAGGTACAGCAGGCCCATCACGACGGCCACCACGCCGAGGATCCCGAGCGTCGACCAGTCCACCCGTACTCCGGCCAGGTCGAGCCCGCCGTCGGGGAACGGCTGCGGGAAGTCCTTCACGGTGAAGGACCAGATCAGGCCGGCCAGCGCGTTGACGAAGACGAAGAGGCCGACCGTGACGATGACGACCGTCAGTTCGGGCGCGCCCTGCACGGGGCGGATGACGATGCGCTCGACCAGCATGCCGCCGGCGAAGGACACCGCGAGGGTGACCGGCAGCGCCAGCCAGAACGGCATCCCGGACGCCACCAGCTGCCAGGCGACGTACGTCGAGAGCATGGCCAGCTCGCCCTGCGCGAAGTTGACGATCCCGGTGAACCGGTGGATCAGCACCAGGGCCAGCGCCAGGCTGGCGTACACCGCCCCGGAACCCAGGCCTTCCACCACTTGCTGGAGCAGATCGGTCACGGCGCTCACCCGCCCTTGCGGGAGAGGACGGAGACACCGAGGTACACCTCGGCGACCTGCCCGTCCGCCCGGATCTGTGCGGCCGGTCCGGACAGCACCAGGCGGCCGGCCTCCAGTACGTGCGCCTGGTGCGCGATGTCCAGCGCCAGCTGGGCGTTCTGCTCGACGACGACCACGGTGGTGTGTTCCTCCTCGTTGACAGCACGGACGATCTCGAACAGCTCACGGGTGACCAGCGGGGCGAGCCCGAGGGACGGCTCGTCCAGGAGCAGGAGGGCGGGGCGCAGCATCAGCGCCCTGCCGATGGCGAGCATCTGCTGCTCCCCGCCGCTGAGGCTGCCTGCGGCCTGCCCGGACCGCTGGCGCAGTCTGGGGAAGTGGCCGTAGATCCGTTCCAGGTCGGCCGCCACGGCCGCGCGCTCGCCGCGGCCCCGCCACCGGCGGCCGGTGCGCAGGTGGGCGCCGATGCGCAGGTTCTCCTCGACGGTCAGGTCGTTGAAGGTGCCCCGGCCCTCGGGGACGTGCGCCACGCCGAGCCGGGCGGCCTGCTCGGGCGAGCGGCCGAGCAGCTCGGTGCCGTTCAGGGTGACCGATCCGCGGCCGCGGATCATGCCGCTCAGCGCCCGCAGGGTCGTGGTCTTGCCCGCGCCGTTGGGCCCGAGGATCGCGCAGACCTCGCCGCGGGCGACGGAGAAGTCGAGGCCCTGCAGCACGCGGGCCTGGCCGTATCCGGCGTGCAGGCCGCAGACCTTCAGGAAGTCCGGCTCGGCACTCGCCCGGGGCTCGGTTCGGTCGGTGGTGGGCTCGCTCATGCGGCCACCCCCAGGTAGGCCTCGACGACCGCCGGGGCGCGCTGGATCTCCTCCGGTGCGCCCTCGGCGATCTTGCGGCCGAAGTCCAGGCAGACCACCTTGTCGCACAGGCTCATCACGAACCCCATGTGGTGTTCGACCACCACGAGCGTGAGGTCGAAGTCCTGGCGCACCGAGCGGACCAGATCCGCGAATTGGCCGACCTCGCCGTGGCTGAGCCCGTTGACGGGCTCGTCGAGCAACAGCAGCCGGGGCCGTACGGCGAGCGCCCGCGCGAGTTCGACGCGTTTGAGCGTGCCGAACGGCAGACCGGAGGCGGGGTGGTCGGCGACGTCCGCCAGGCCGAGCCGTTGCAGCAAATCGTCCGCTTGGTCATGTAGTTCCCTTTCCTCCCGCCGGACACGGGGCAGCCGGAGCGCCGCGGCGAGGTGTCCGCTGCGCCCCCGGCTGTGGGCGCCGACCATGACGTTCGCCCGGACCGTGAGCCGCGGGAACAGACCCAGGTTCTGGAAGGTGCGGGCGATGCCGCGCCGTGCCACGGCGTGCGGAGGGAGGGCCAGCAGGTCCTCGCCCTCGAACCGCACGTCTCCCCCGTCGGGAGTGCAGCGCCTGGTGAGGCAGTTGAACAAGGTGGTCTTGCCGGCTCCGTTGGGCCCGATGAGCCCCACGGCGGTGCCCGGCTCGACGGTGAAAGCGACACCGTCCAGTGCCGTGATCCCGCCGAAGCGCACGGTGATACCGTCGACCGCGAGCATGAGTGACGCCCCTTCCGACGTGCTGGGGGGTGGGCGAGCGTCACAGTAGGTGGGGGCGTTCCCGGCGCACATTGGGTGTGAGCACCCAACTTGCCGGCCCCCGAAGTGTGCGCCGCGCACAAGTGCCGGGAGATGTCTCACGCCGGGCCTGTTGACGGAGCACGAGGCGGACGGCGACGATCGGGACCATGCCTCGCGGTCCTGCCCTGGGCACCCCCCGACTCTCCGAACCGCTCCGCCGCGAGCGGTGGCGGATCCTGCATGCCGTCCACGACCGGGTCGAGGAGGTGGCGGAGACCGCCGTCGAGGTGATGCGCGCGGAGATCCCGTCGTACGCGCTGCAGGACGAACGATTCTTCGACGACGTACGGGAGCAGGTGCTCGAGCACTACCGGATGCAGCTGGCGGCGCTGGCCGGTGACCGCGACATCGCTGCCGAGGACCTGGTCTTCAGCCGGGCGGCAGCCATGCGCCGCGCCCGCGCGGGGTTCGCCCTGGAGGACTGGATCAGTGCCTTCCGGGTCGGCCGGCAAGTGATGTGGGACGCGATGCTGGAGTGCGCGGGCACGTCCGCCGAGGCCCAGCAGGCCGCGTTGTCCCTCGTCACCCCGCTGATGCGGTACGTCGACTACGCCAGCACCCATGCCGCGCAGGCCTACGTCGAGTACCAGCAGCACGTGGTGGCGGATGCGGACCGGGAGCGCCGGGACCTCCTGGACCAGCTCCTGGCGGGCGTGGCACCGGCGCACGGTCCGCTGTTCGCCGCGGCGCAGGCGTACGGCATCGGACCGCGGTCGCGGATGATGGCGGTCGTGGCGGTCTGCGTCGGGGACACGCGCACGGGGGACCACGCCTCGGCCGAGCACGGGTATGCCACCAGCGCGTCGATCAGCGTCGCCGGTCCCTGGGCCGGCAGGACCTTGGTCGTCGTGCGTCACGGCGAGGTGGTGGCCGTGCCCGTCCTCCGGGCCGGCATGGACGCGGACGACATATGCGCCCACTTCGAGGCTGTGCAGGAGCGGCTCGCGCGGAAAGGCACCATGCTCTGCATGGGCATCAGCACGGTCGCCCGGGGCGCCTGCGAGCTGCCGCGCGCGTACGAGGAGGCGCGGGCCGCTGTGGACCTGGTGCCGAGCGGGGGCGGGGTGGCGGCGCTGCCGCGGCTGTCCCCGTTCGACTACCTGGCGCTGCGCGCCGACGACCTCGCCCGCCAGCTGGTCGATCCCCGGGTGCGTGCGCTGCTGCAGGAGGACCGCAGACGTGGCGACACGCTGGCCGCCACCATACGGGCCTTCGCCGAGGCGGACCTCAATCTGCGGCTGGCCGCCGACCGGCTGCGGATACACCACAACACAGCGCACTACCGCTTGCGCCGGATCGAGGAACGCACCGGCCGCAATCCGCGCCGGATCGCCGACCTCCTGGAACTACTGGTCGCCCTCGCCATCCGCGACGGCGCCGCGGAAGGTGAGGATTGCCAGTGAGCGGCATCGTGGAGTCCGCCGGGACAGAGGCGGGAGGTCCGCTGCCGGGCGGGCGGACAGGCGCGGGCCTGCCGGCGGGGCATGCCGGGCCGGGGCCGACGACCCGGCGTACGCTGCTGGACGCCGCGCTGGAGGTGTTCACCGAGCGCGGTTACACCGACGCCGGTCTCACCGAGATCGCGGCGCGCTCCGGGCTCCCGGTGGGCAGCCTCTTCCAGCACTACGGCGGAAAGCGAGGGCTCTACCTCGCCCTCTGGGAGGAGTTCCGGGAGGAGCAGGAGCGCCGGACCGCGGCCACGCTGACCACCGAGCGCAGCCGTGGTGTGGACGACCCCACCGCCCTGTTCGTGGCGGGGGCCAGGGCTTACCTGGAGGGCGTCTGGGACAACCGGAAGCTCGGCAGACTTCTGGCGGACGACGACGGTCCCTCGGGCTTCGACGCACTGCGCCGCCAGTGGGACCGCGCATGGGTACGGCGCAACGCCCGGCTGCTGCGGGTGGACGAACGGCGACGCGCCGGCCGGGTCCGGGTGAGCGTGCTGACCACCGTCATCGGAGGGGCGGCGCGCGAACTGGGCGACTGCGGGGACGAGACGGAGGCCGGGGAGATCGTGGACGAGGTGTGCGGCATCCTGATCCATCTGTCGGCGGCACCCGGCTGAGACACCCGCCGCGCAGGTCGTGGCACCGGTGCCGATGCGGTGTCTACGACGGCGCCGGGATCAGCGGTGGCCGGGGAACCGCAGGGCGTTCGCCCAGAGCCGGGTGACCGTGGACACCAGCTCTTCGAAGTCCGGCACAGGACCTTGTTCCTGGCGTTCGCCGAGCACGAAGGTGTTGTAGGCCATGACGCTGACCATGCCCGACAGCGCGCGGGAGGCCGTCATCGGTTCGACCTCACGGTCGGCGACACCTCGCGCCTGCAGGTCGGCGATGCCGCGGGCGTTGCGGCGGATGAAGGCGTCGGCGCGCCGGCTGCGGAACTCACGGAACTCCGGCTCGACCTGTGCGACCTGCTCGAGCAGTGCCATCAGCTTCGCGTTCCGCTTGTATGCCTCGAGATACGCGCGATTGCTCGCCTCGAGGACCGCGTAGGGATCGTCGGTACCCTGCACCCGCCCCATGCCGGGGTGCATCATGTCCTCCTGCGCCTCCAGGAGGACGGCGGCAAGGACCTCTTCCTTGTTGGCGAAGTAGGTGTAGAAGGAGCCCGCCGCGCACCGGGCCTCTTTGGTGATGTCCGTCAGGCGGGTGTCCAGGTAGCCGTCCCGTTCGAACACCGTGCGCGCGGCCTTCACCAGAGCGGCCCGGGTCCGCGCTCCTCGCTGCGTCGTGGGTGGCTCACGAAGGCGCGAGAGAGGTGCCATGGGAGGTGCCTTCTCGCCGTCGGTCTCCTCGGGCGACGTGCTGTCCATCCCGGAGACTGTACTTGAATCCGACCGCATGATCAGAAACCCGAATGGCCGGGTCAGGCCGTGATCCCGAAGCGTTCGGCGAGTTGGCGGCGGGTGTCGGCGGCACTGGTGTGCAGGACTCCCCCGATCCCGATCCGGGCCGCACCGTCGAGGTTCTGCTGCAGATCGTCGATCATGACCGCCTCCCCAGGATCGATGCCGAGGCGTTCACAGGCGAGCGCATAGATACGCCGGGAGGGCTTGCGGACCCCGACCTCGGCGGAGATGACGACGACATCGGCAACGGCGGCGAGGTCGACGCCGTCGTAGGTTCCGGTACCGAACGAGTTGGACACCAGCGCAACGGGACGGCCGGCCGCCCGGAGATCGGCGAGCAGGGTGAGCGTGTCCTGGTCGATCGACACTCCTGCCTGCATCCGGGTCGTGAGACCTTCGGCCGGTACCTCGGCGCCGTGGACGCGGAGCCGTTCGGCGAACCCTCGCTCGAAGGCTTCCGTGTCGATACGGCCGCACTCGTGGTCGGCCAGGAGGGTGCGTGATGGCTGGTCCCTGCCGAGAAGGTTCAGCGGCAGACGCGGGTCGCCGCCGAGCGAGGCGCCGAAGTCGGTGAAAGCACGCAACACGGAGGAGGTGATGACCCCGCCGAAGTCCACCAGGACCGCGGTTCGGGTCTTTTCCGCCACGTTCGACACGGTATCGATGCCTCTCTCGTAGGTGACTTGCATCCGGCGGTGCTGCCGAGTTCAGGCGACCTCGAACAGTCCGGCCGCGCCCATTCCGCCGCCGACGCACATCGAGATCACCACGTACCTCACCCCTCGGCGCCTGCCCTCGACGAGGGCATGGCCCACCAGGCGGGCGCCGGTCATGCCGTACGGATGGCCGACGGAGATCGCGCCTCCGTCGACGTTGAACCGCTCCGGATCGATGTGCAGTTCGTCGCGGCAGTACAGCGCCTGGGAGGCGAACGCCTCGTTGAGTTCCCACAGGCCGATGTCGTCGATGGTGAGGTTGTGCTGCTTCAGCAGCTTCGGGATGGCGAACACCGGACCGATGCCCATCTCGTCCGGGCCGCAGCCGGCGACCGCCATGCCCCGGTAGACGCCCAGAGGTTCCAGTCCGCGGCGCTCGGCCTCGTCCGCCTCCATCAACACCGACGCCGAAGCCCCGTCCGACAGCTGTGAGGCGTTGCCCGCCGTCACGCTGGAGTGCGCGCTCACCTGACCGTCGGGCAGCACCGGCGCCAGCGCGGCCAGGCCCTCGAGCGTCGTCGACGCACGATTGCCCTCGTCCCGGGTCAGGGTGACCTCCTCGTCCCGCACTTCCCCCGACTGCTTGTCGCGGACCTTCTTGACGCTGCTGAACGCGACGATCTCCTGGTCGAACCGGCCGGCCTCCTGCGCCGCCGCGGTGCGCTGCTGCGACACCAGCGCGAACTCGTCCTGTCGTTCCCGGCTCACGCCGTAGCGTTCGGCGACGATCTCCGCCGTCTGCAGCATCGGCATGTAGATGGCCGGCTTGTGCTCGACCAGCCAGGGATCCGCCATGCGGTGGGTGTTCATGTGGTCGTTCTGCACCAAGGAGATCGACTCGACGCCGCCGCCGACGGCGACCTGCATGCCGTCCGCGACGATCTGCTTGGCGGCGGTCGCGATGGCCATCAGGCCCGACGAGCACTGCCGGTCGATGGTCATTCCCGGCACGGTGTCCGGAAGTCCTGCCCGCAGGGCGGCCTGGCGCGCGACATTGAAACCGGAAGAGCCCTGCTGCGCGGCGCAGCCGAAGATCACATCCTCGACCTCGCCTCCTTCGAGCCCGGCGCGCCGCACGGCGTGAGAGAGGGCATGGGCGGCGAGTTCCTGCGCCTGGGTGTCGTTGAACGCGCCGCGGTAGGCCTTTCCGATCGGCGTCCGTGCCGTCGAAACGATGACTGCTTCCCTCATGTCGCCTCACTGCTTCCTGTTGGTCGGGTTCGCCCGGGAGTGTGGGGCGGTGATTGCCGACGAGCCCTCGCCGCCCGGCAGTTGGCGCCCGAGGCGACGAGAGTCGGCCTCCGGACCGGTTATAGTTGAATCCGACGTCAGGTTCAATTAGATCCACGCCACGTACTCGCACCCTTGACAGTCCGCCCTCCCGACTGAAGGCTACCGACCAGTCGGTATGAGGAGGCGGAGCGTGACCGAGCTGAGCATCTCCACCGTCGCGGGCGTGTTCGACGCGATCGTGGCGGGTCCGCCCGAGGGCCGACCGGTGCTGCTGCTGCACGGCTTCCCGCAGACGGGGCTGGTGTGGCGACGGCAGATCGCGGCGCTGGCCGCGCACGGCTGCCGGGTGGTGGCGCCCGACCAGCGTGGATACTCCCCTGGCGTCCGCCCCCAGCGGCCCGAGGACTACTCCATGGACCTCCTCGTCGACGACGTGGTCGCGATCACCGGGGAACTCGGTTGGGCGGCGTTCGACCTGGTCGGCCACGACTGGGGAGGCGCGGTGGCCTGGTGGACCGCTCACGCCCACCCCGGCCGAGTACGCACTCTGACCGTGGTCTCGACCCCTCACCCCGGCGCTCTGGCCACCGCCCTGCGCACCGACCCGGATCAGCGCGAACGCTCCCGCTACATGCTCGACTGGCGCGAGACACCCGCGACCGAGGAGCGCATGCTCGCCCACGACGCCCACGAACTCCGCGCGCTCTACGCCTCAAAGGTCCCCCCGGACAGTGCCGAGACCTATGTACGGCACCTGTCCCGGCCGGGCGCTCTCACGGCGGCCCTGAACTGGTACCGGGCCGGCCGCCCCGACGGCGCGATCGGCGTCATCGACGTGCCCACGCTGTACGTCTGGAGCACGCAGGACAGCGCGTTCGGACCGGCGGCCGCGCAGGAGACCGGCCTGTGGGTCAGCGGGCCGTACCGGTACGAGACCCTTCAGGGCGTCAGCCACTGGGTCCCCGAGGAGGCGCCCGAGACGCTGAGCCGCCTGCTGCTCGAACACCTGCGGGCGCATGACCGGTCCGGACCCGCTCCGCACACCCCGCTCGTCGACTCCCCCAAGAGGTGACCCATGAAGTCAGCGCATGCGGCCTGGCGCCGTCTCGAGCCGGTACACGGCATGATCTACTTCGCTCCCGAGGCAAGGCGACGGTACGCCGACCTCGGACTCGGTGGACGCGCCGGCTACTTCGCCTCCCGCAGCGCCGCGTTCGGCCGGGCGCCCGCCGAGTTGGTCATCTCGACCTTCTACAACTTCAACCCCGATGCCGTACGCCACGCGGTCGACGGGGTCTGGGAAGCAACGACGCCGCAGCAGGTGCTGGACGCCCGGTACGCAGCGGCAGGCGAAGCCCTCAGGCGGGCGGGAATCCACGAGCTGCCCGAACTGGCGGAGGTCCTGACGCTGGCCCGCCGGGCGGCCGAAGCGGCCTGCGCACACGCTCAGGGCCGCCCGCTGTTCGCCGCGCACGCCGCACTGCCGTGGCCGAAGGAGCCGGTACTGCAGTTGTGGCACGCCCAGACACTGCTCCGGGAATTCCGTGGAGACGGCCACGTCGCGTGTCTGCTGAGCGAGGGCGTCGGAGGCTTGGAGGCCCTGATTCTGCACGCCGCCACAGGCGAGGTACCCGTCGACTTCCTCAAGGCGAGCCGCGCCTGGCCCGCGGACGCGTGGGCCGGCACCCAGGAGCACCTGCGCGAGCGGGGCCTGCTCGACGGCGACGCCCTCAGCCCGGAAGGCGCACGTCTGCGCCGGCACATCGAGGACCGCACCGATCGTCTGGCCCTCCCCGCCTATGCCGCCCTGGGTGACGCCGGCTGTGAGCGTCTCGCCGAACTCGGGAGCCTCTTCGGCCGCGCCGTCGTCGAAGCCGGCCTTCTCAAGCTCGGCTGACCGCGGGTCCCTGCCAGTCGCAGCCGGCCTTCTTTCAGGCTCGGCTGACCCCCGGCCCCTGCCAGTCGAAACCGGCCTTCTCAGGCTCGGCTGGCCGCCGGCCCCTGCCAGTCGCAGCCGGCCTTCTTTCAGGCTCGGCTGACCGCCGGCCCCCAGGCGTCCACCGTCGGAGGTCCACCGAGGTTCTTCAGGCAGGAGCGCGATGAGAGCCCGCCCGCCGGGCGGCTGACGCTCTCCGTGGCGCTCAAACGGCTTCCGTCTCCCACAGGGTGCAGTCTCCATCCGGCCATTCCCCAGCCGGTCGGTAGACACGGAACTCCGTGAATGGAACGCTCCCTACAGAACGCGGCCGTGCACGCGCCGTTCACAGCTCGCCGGCCCCTGCTCCGGCCCGCCTCGCCGTCCGGGCGCCACATCGGAAGGCGCCCTGCCGCGTTTCTCGCACGAGCCTCATCTGCACCAGCACGAAGTGATCACATCAGCCGAGTCCTCCCTCCCTCGCCGAGAGGAGTTCATCTGATGAACGTCCGCATCAGCGCGGCGGCACTCACTGTCGTCATCGTCGCGGCCACAGCACTCGCCTCACCCGCAGCCGGGGCCGTCTCGCCCGCGGCCGCCGGACCGACGGAGTTCACCGTGGACACCACGTCCGACGCGGTCGATGCCGACCCGTCGGACGGCCTGTGCCGCACCGCGTCGGGCGCCTGCAGCCTGCGCGCCGCGGTGATGGCCGCAGGCGCCCGCCAGGGCAGCACCGTCACGCTGCCTCCGGGCCACTACCGGCTGACCATCCCACCCGATCCCGACAAGATCATCGGAGACCATCCCGACCCGGCCACGGGCGACCTGAACATCACGGCCTCCACCACGATCCGCGGCTCCGGCGCACGGACCACCGTCATCGACGCCAACCACCTCGACCGTGCCTTCCGCATGCAGGCGGACAGCCGGCTGTCCGACCTGACGATCACCGGCGCAGTGGCCAAAGAGCGCGAACTGCCCATCACCGACACCGGTGGCGGCGGGATCGCCAACGGACACCACATGACGCTGCGACGGGTCGCCGTGACCGGGAACTCGGCCGGCTACGGCGGCGGCATCTTCAACATCCCCGGCTCGCACCTGGACCTGATCGACAGCACCGTCAGCGGGAACGTCGCGGGAGAGGCCGGGGGTATCAGGTTCGACGACACGGGCACCGTGACCAACTCGACGGTCGCCGACAATCGTGTGACGAACCCGGGCGACCGCCCCGGCAGCCTCGCCGGTTACGGCGGCGGGATCGACATCCGCGGCCGAGGCCCTGTGGAGATCCTCAACTCGACTGTTTCCGGGAACAGTTCGAGTGACGGCGGAGGCGGGATCAACATCGCCCCCGCCTACCTCGACAGCCTGCCCCATCCGATCCCCGACGTCGTCGATCTGCCGTTGGGGCGCATGACGTTGCGCAACTCAGTCGTCGCCGGCAACACCGTCGACGGCAAGGCCGCCGACTGCAAGAAGGCCTTCGCCACCATCGCATCGCAGGGCCACAACGTCGACGGTGACGGCAGTTGCCGGCTCACCGCCGCGGGCGACCTGCCCAGCCGTGCGCCGCTGATCGGCCCGCTCGCCGACAACGGCGGCCCTACGGACACCGCCGCGCTGCTGCCGGGAAGCCCCGCCCTGGACGCGGCGACCGACTGCCCGGCCACCGATCAGCGCGGTGTCGCCCGCCCCCAGGGCACCGCCTGCGACATCGGCGCCTACGAGCACACGCCATGACCACACCGCTCGTACCGGCACCAGGAGATGCGATGAAATCGCCACGCCCTGGCAACACACTGGCCCGCGGCGTGATCGCGGTGCTGGCCCTGCTGCTGTCCACCCTCGCCGTTCCCCCGCCCACGGTCCGGGCCGATGCCGCTCACGACTCCCTGGTCGTGCGGACCGACCGCGGCTGGGTGCGCGGCGCGGCACACCGCGACGGCGGGCGGCTCTTCCAGGGCATCCCCTTCGCCGCCCAGCCGACGGGCAGGCTGCGCTGGCGTCCCCCACGGCACCCCGCCCCATGGACCGGCGTGCGGGACGCCACCGCACCGGCCCGGCCCTGCCCCCAGCCGCCGCTGACGCTGCTCCCCGACGGCGGCCCCGTCCTGCCCGGCGAGTCCAACCGCACCGGCAGCACGACGGAGGACTGCCTGTACCTCAATGTGTGGACGCCCGCCCGGACCCACGGCCGGCCCCTTCCCGTGCTGGTGTGGCTGCACGGCGGCGGCAACGCCTACGGCGCGGGCAGCGACTACGACGGCTCGTCGCTGACCGCGCGCGGCGTGATCGTGGTGACCGTCAACTACCGCCTGGGAGCACTGGGTTTCCTCGCCCATCCTGCCCTGTCCTCGGAGAGCGGGGACCATGCTTCCGGCGACTACGGTTTGATGGATCAGCAGGCCGCGCTGCGCTGGGTTCGGCGCAACATCGGCGCCTTCGGCGGCGATCACGACCGAGTGACCCTCGGCGGCCAGTCCGCCGGATCGGTGGACACCTGCGCCCACACCGCCTCCCCGACCGCCGAAGGCCTGTTTCAGCGGGTGATCCAGCAGAGCGGGAGCTGTGCCTCGCCGGGCGGTCTGTCGCCGCTCACCCTCGGCGCGGCCGAACAGAGAGGCAGCGACTTCGCGGCCTCGGTCGGCTGCGCGGAGCCGACGACCGCGGCGACCTGTCTGCGCGCCCTGCCCACCACCGAACTCCTTCGCGGCGCCGGGACCGGGACAACCTCCCTGTGGGGCCCGAACACCGGGACACGTATTCTCCCGCACGCCCCCGCCAAGGCGTGGGCCGAGGGACTCGTGAACACCGTCCCGACACTGAACGGCAACACCCATGACGAGTACCGGTACTTCACCGCGCTGTACATGGATCTGCTCGGCGGCGGCCCCCTGACCGCCGCCTCGTACGCCGCCCTGATCGGGCTCGAGCACGGTGGCCGCGCAGCGGCAGTCCTGCACACCTATCCGGCCTCGGCTTTTCCCTCCCCGAACCTGGCCTATTCCGCCGTCAACACCGACCAGCGGTTCGCCTGCCCGGCACGGGCCGGCAGCCGGCTGTACGCCACCCGGGCACCCGTCTACGCCTACGAGTTCCACGACGCCGAGGCACCACCGTTCATCCCGGCACCACACACGCCGCAGGGCGCGTTCCACGCCTCCGAACTGGCCTACCTCTTTCCCATGGCATCCCTGCGCCTGACGCCCGCACAGCGACGGCTGTCCGCCACGATGACCGCCTACTGGGCACGGTTCGCGGCCACGGGCGACCCCAACGACTCGGATTCGCCCGCCTGGCCTCGCTACACGGCCGAAGGTGACCGGATCCAGGTGCTGTCACCGGACCGGGTCGCCCCCACCACCGGCTTCGCGACCGACCACCACTGCGCGTTCTGGCTCCCCGCCCCGACTGCCCGAGGAGCCGTGCGATGAGGTCGGCACACCTGCGGCTGCAACGGTCTCTGCCCGCGGACCTCCGGATCCGAGGCGACGCACCCTCAGTTCTCATCCTCCGTGCGTGACATCACACGACAGTGCGCCCTCGCCCGAGGGTCCGCGCACCAGAACGCCGTGGTGAGCCGCGAGCGCCAGCAAGGCGACGTGCAGCGGCTCGGTCTCCAGGACGGCGCCCGGCTCGAACCAGCGGGCGACGGCGGTGCCGCTCGCCATCCTGAGTGTGAAGCGCGCCAGTTCGTCCGCGACCTCCGGGCGGTCGTTCAGCCCGAATACGGCGCTCAGCGCATCCTGGGCCCAGGCCACCAGCGCATCGCGGTAGTGGTGCACTTCGGCCACGGCCGCAGCGCTGGCGTCCTGCTGCACCATGCCCAGACCCAACAGCAGCTTCAGACCGTGCGGGTGGCGCTGGAAGGCGTCCTCGACCTCCGCCAGGAAAGCGCCCAGGCGTTGCGGGACGTCGGCGCCCGGCACCTCGACCGGGGGCAGGGCTGCCAGCAGCACGGTCCTGGCCCGCTCCAGCACCGCCACATAGATCCCGTCCTTGCTGCCGAAGTGCCAGTAGATGGAGCTGGCCGGCAGACCACACTCGGAAGAGATCATGGAAATGGACGTGGCGGCGTAGCCGTACCGCGACATCAGTTCGCCGGCGGTGTCGAGAATCGCGTCACGGGACCGCGCGCCGCGATCCTGGGCCGGTGCCTCCGTCATACGCCGACTCTAGGCGAGAAGCAGGTGTCCCCTCATGCTCGCACCGCTTCTCGCCACGGCATCCGGCCTCGTCCGGTCGGCGACGGAGACGGAGCCGGTGAGCGAGGGACCGGCGGGGACGGAAGCGGTGAGCGAGGGACCGGCGGGGACGGAAGCGGTGAGCGAGGGACCGGCGGGGACGGAGGCGGTGGGCGAGGAGCGCCCGTCGTGGCCGGGCGGCGTGCCCTTCTCGCCGGTGCGGCCGGGACGCCTCCGATCGGCTGTGCCATCGCTCACACCGCCGAAGGCCGCATTTCGCTAACCCAACTCGTGGGTAATGTAGCCGCGTTGTGGACCACAACTTCTACCCACGGAGGACATCGTGTCCGGATCCGTCATCCTTGCCGGGGCCCGCACTCCCACCGGTCGGCTGCTCGGGGCTCTGAAGGATTTCTCCGGAGTCCAGCTCGGGGGCATCGCGATCAGGGCGGCCCTGGAGAAAGCGGGGGTGGCGCCCGAGCAGGTGGAGTACACGATCATGGGGCAGGTGCTGACCGCCGGCGCCGGCCAGATCCCGGCCCGGCAGGCCGCGGTCGCCGCAGGCATCCCGATGAGCGTCCCGGCGCTGACCGTCAACAAGGTGTGCCTCTCCGGAATCGACGCGATCGCGCTGGCCGACCAGCTGATCAGGGCCGGTGAGTTCGACCTGGTCGTGGCGGGCGGCCAGGAGTCCATGTCGCAGGCACCGCACGTGCTTCCCAACTCGCGTGCCGGCTTCAAGTCCGGTGACGTACCGCTGATCGACCACATGGTCCACGACGGCCTGTTCTGCCCCTTCGACCAGCTGGGCATGGGTGTCTCGACCGAGAAGTACAACAGCCGCTACGCCGGACTGACCCGGGAGAAGCAGGACGCCTTCGCCGCGACCTCACACCAGCGGGCCGCCGCCGCGGCGCAGGCCGGGCGGTTCGCCGAGGAGATGGCGCCGGTGACGGTTCCGCAGCGCAAGGGCGACCCGGTGGTGTGCGACACCGACGAGGGCGTACGTCCCGACACCACGGCCGAGGTCCTCGCGAAGCTGCGTCCCGTGTACAGCTCCGACGGCACCATCACGGCGGGGACGGCGTCGCAGATCTCCGACGGCGCCGCGGCCGTGGTGGTGGCGAGCAAGGCCAAGGCCGAGGAGCTGGGCCTGCCCTGGATCGCCGAGATCGGCGCCCACGGCGTGGTGGCAGGGCCGGACGGAAGCCTGCACGAGCAGCCGTCGAACGCGATCAGGGCGGCGCTGGCCAAGGCCAAGCTGGAGCCGTCCGACCTGGACCTGGTCGAGATCAACGAGGCGTTCTCCGCCGTCGGCATCGTCTCCACCGAGCAGCTGGGCATCAGCCCGGACATCGTGAACGTCGACGGCGGAGCCATCGCGCTCGGCCACCCGATCGGTGCCTCCGGCGCCCGGCTCGTCGTCCACCTTGCCTATGAGCTGCGCCGCCGCGGCGGCGGTCTCGGCGCGGCGGCGCTGTGCGGCGGCGGCGGTCAGGGCGACGCCCTGCTGATCCGCGTACCGTCCGCCTGACAGCCGGTCACCGTCCGTCCGGCCCACCCAGCATCGGCCTCAGACAGCCGGTCACCATCCGCCCGTCGGCCCACCCACCATCGGCCTCAGACAGCCGGTCACCATCCGCCCGTGGGGCCCGGTCGTCCTCCGCCTGACGGCCAGTCACCGTCCGGCTGACGGCCGGGTAGAGCAACGCGGCCGTCAGCCGGAAGACCGGCGTGGTCTGCCGGCCGTCGGTGGCTCGGAGCCGGAAGAACGGCGTAGTCTGCCGGCCGTCGGTGGCTCGGGCCGGAAGAACGACACGGTCCCCCCGGCCCGGCACATGGCGGCCGCACCGGGGGGACCGTCCGACCGTCCGCGGCCCGTGACCCGGCAGCCCGGGCTCCGCCTGGAGCCGGGCTCACTGGGTGGGCGTGACCCGGTCCTGCGGCGCCTGCGCGGTCGTCGGCTCAGGCTTCGGCCGCAGCACGGTGAGCATCGTGCACACCACGGCCGCGCACAGGATGTTGACGGCCATCGCGGCGACGTATACGTGGTGGAAGGACGGGATGCCGCCGGGGGCCGAGCCCGACGCCATGATCGAGGCGAATCCGGCGACACCGACCGCACCGCCGACCTGGCGCACCGTCAGGGTCATGCCAAGGCCACCCGCGAACTTGAGCGGGGGCACCGTCCCGGCCGCCAGCGACGACAGGCACGTGATGGCGAGGCCGAGGCCGCCGCCGCCGAGGATCGCGGCGGGCAGCCAGCCGCCCAGGAAGTTGGGCGTGGCTCCGAAGAGGTCGGACGCCCAGATGGCGTTGCTGCCCGTGAAGGACAGCGCGCCCAGGACCGTCACCTTCACCTGGGTCGCCGGCCGGGTGAGCCGTCCGGCGACCAGCGAGCCGGCCATCGAGGAGACGGCTCCGACACTCAGGGCACCGGCCGTCTTCAGGACCGACCAGTGCCAGATGTCGGCGGCGAACAGCGGGGCGGCCAGCATCCACGCGAACATCGTCATGTTGAGCATGCCCAGGCCCAGGTTGGCGGTCCGGAAGACCGGGCTGCGCCACACCGTCATCTCCAGGGCCGGCGCCGGGTGCGTGCGTGAACGCAGCACGGTCACGGCGACGAGCGCCAGCCCGGCCAGCCCGAGTCCGATGGTGCGGACATCCGCCCAGCCCCAGGTGTCCGCCTCGGTGAGCGCGCTCACCACTGCGCCGATGCCCAGCGCGAGCGCGATGCTGCCCACCGCGTCCGGCAACCGGTCCCCCGTGCCGCGCAACCGCTGCCGTGGCAGCGTCACCACGGCGGCGACCAGCATCGCGCCGCACAGCGGGAGGTTGATGTAGAACACCGAGCGCCAGCCGAAGGCGCGCAGCAGCAGGCCGCCCGCGGCCGGTCCGATGACGGCGGAGAAGCCGGCCACCGCGGACCAGGTGCCGACCGCCCTGGCGATGCGCTCCCTCGGTGTCGTGGCGAGGATCAGGCCGAGCGCGGCGGGGATCATGCCACCGGCCGCCGCGCCCTGGACGATCCGCGCCGCGATGAGCCACCAGATGGACGGTGCCACGGCGCAGACGAGCGACGCGGCGGTGAACGCGGCCAGGGACCAGACGAAGACGGTGCGCCGGCCGACACTGTCGGCGATCCGGCCGGCGGGCGTCAGCACGGCCGCCAGCAGGATCGTGTAGCCGCTGAGGACCCACGTCATGGTGCTGAGTGACGTGCCCGGGAAGTCGTCCAGGATGTCCGGAAAGGCAATGCTGATGATCGAGAGGTCGAGGAAGGCCATGAAGCTCGCACCGCTGCACAGCGCCAGGACGCGGGCCGGATCGACCTCCCCCGTCGTGCGTGTGCGCTCGGCCGACTCGTCGGACATGCCGGTCCCCCTCAGCTCGTGTGCGTCGTCGCACTCACTACGGTCCAACTCGGTACAGCCAATAGGTGGTTGAAGCAATACAACCGAAGCAAGTGTGCCCGTCCACGGTCGGCGGCGGGCCGAAGTCCATGATCACTACTTGTGATGACAATCACTCGAGGTTCGCTCGAAGATCTTTGCCGTCATGCCTTGCGGCGGCTCTCGCGGCAGGCCAATGATGGGTCGGGGCATTCGCCCGGGGGAGGAACCGGCGTACCAGCGGGGGCCGTTGCGGCCCGTAGCACGTCAACACACCGTTGCAGTCCGGTACTTCTGCACGTCCGCACGACAGCGTTTCTGCACGACAGCGTTTCTGCACGACAGCACTTCCGCACGTCGGTGGTGCAGCACTTCGGCAGTTCAGCACTTCGGCACTTCGGCGTACTTGCACTTCATTCCTGCACAGCGCGGACGACTCACGGCGCAGCGGCTCACCCGACTGCTCGTGAGACGGACGCCGCTCGATCTCGGGGGGATCGGCTCGGGTGCACGGGGGAACCAGCCCTGTGCGCGCGCTTGGATCCGGCACCTGCAGACCCTCACAGGGCTGCCCGGGTGCCGTTGCCCCTGCCCGGGACGGACGGCGCTCATCTGACGCGCCGCGGGTCATCACGGGGGAGGCAGAGCGATGACTTCTTTGAGTTGCGTCCTGATCGGCGGCGGGAGCGTACTCGCCCGCTGCGGCGAGGTACTCGCGGCGAAAGGGCACCGGGTCACAGCCGTGGTGACCGGTGACGCCACCGCCCGGTCCTGGGCGGTCAAGGCGGGCATTCCGCACCACGAACTCGGCGAGGCCGTGGCGCTCGCACCACGGTTGTCCTGCGACCTCCTGCTGAGCGCCGGCAACTACGCGGTGGTGCCCGAAGCGCTGCTGGGCTGCGCGACGCGGGCCGCCGTCAACTACCACTACGGCCCGCTCCCCGAGTACTCGGGCCTGCACACACCGTCCTGGGCCATCGCGGAGGGCGCGCGGGAGTACGGCATCACCTGGCACCGCATGGCCGAGGTGGTCGACGGCGGTGAGGTGCTGCGGCGGGTACCGGTGGCGATCGGCCCCGAGGACACCGCGCTGTCCCTCGGCCTGAAGTGCGACGACGCGGCAGTCGCCGGCCTGGCCGAACTGATCGACGAGATCGCGGAGGGCCGGGAGACCGCGACGGCCCAGGACTCCGCGACGCGCCGCTATTTCTCGCGCCACACCCAGTTCGCCGCCGAGGGACTGATCGACTGGAGCCTTCCGGCCGAACGCGTCGCCGCCATGGTCCGGGCCACCGACTACGGCCCGTTCGCGAGCCCGTTGGTGTGGCCCAAGGTCAACCTCGACGGGCACTTCTACGCCGTGCGGGAAGCCCGCGCCCAGGCCGCCGCTTCCGCCGACGCCCCCGCTTCGACCAACGCCGCCGCTTCCGCCGGCGCCCCCGCTTCCACCGACGCCGTCGCCTCCGCCGCAGATGACGCCGCCGCCGCGCCCGGTACGGTCCTCGCCTGCGACGACGCCTCGGGCCTGCGGGTGGCCACGGGTGCCGGAAGCGTCACGCTGACCCGGGTGTGCACCCTGGAGGGCGAGGAACGGCCCGTGGGCGCCATCGCGGCGGCCCATGGGATCCGGCCCGGCACGATCCTGGACGTCCCCGGCGAGGACGCGGGCGCGCGCCTCACCGAGGCGGGCGTCAAAGCCTCCAAAGCCGCCAACCGCTGGCGGGAGCGCCTGATAGGCAGCGGCGACCACCCCTACCGCCTTCCCTACCCGCAACCCCGCTCGGGGGCCGACGCCGCAGGCGCCGAGAACGCACAGCAGGCGGATCCCGTCCTGGTGCGGTGCCACGTCCCGCTCCAGGACGGCGTCGACGGTGCCGGCGGTCACGGCGTTGACAGCGGCGACGGCGGCGACGGCGGCGACGGCGGCGACGGCGACATGCAAGCGTCTGCGGCGGCCGCCGCCTATCTGGCCGGTGCGCTGGGCGTCTTCCTGAGCCGGGCGAGCGGCCGGCGCGAGGTCCACCTCGCGATGACGGCCCCCCGCCAGGGCGTCGACGCCTCTCACCGGGACCTGTTCGCCGCCTGGCTGCCCCTGCCGTGCCGTGTCGACGCCGACGCGACGATCTCGGACAACCTGCGGTCGGTGCGGCGGGAGTTCACCCTCGGCCAGGAACGCGGATGGTTCCGCCGCGACGCCGTCGGCCGGGACGAAGCGCTTCGGAAACGATGGAACAGCGGCGCCCTGACACCGGACGTGCTGATCTCCTGGGGCACCCGCGACGCCGCCGGCCACGGCTCCGCCGGCCAGGGCACCGCCGGCCAGGGCGACCAGCGTCCGAAACTGGAACTCCACATCCAGCAGGACGGCGCCGAGGACGGTGCGCTCGTCACCTTCCACTACGACGCCACGCGCCTGCGGCCCGGGGACGTCGCCCGGCTGGCCGGCCAGTTCACCGAGTGGTGCCGCCGTCTCCCCGCCGCCGCGGAGCAGCTTCCGGCCGCCGCCGAACTCCTCACCGCGGACGAACGCGCCAGCCTCGTCGAGGAGTTCAACGACACGGCCGGCGCCACCGCAGACCTCCCCGAGCAGGGCCTGCACCGGCTCTTCGAGCAGACCGCGCGCGGCCACGCCGACCACACCGCACTGGTCTGTGCGGACGCCAGCCTGACCTACGCCGAGCTCAACGCCCGCGCCAATCGGCTCGCCCACACGCTGACCGACCGGGGCGTGAGCCGTGGAGACCTGGTCGGCGTGGCCCTGGACCGCTCGATCGACCTGGTCGTGGCCCTGCTCGCGGTCATGAAGACGGGCGCCGCCTACGTGCCCGTCGACCCCAGGTTCCCGGCGGAACGCATCCGCCAGATGATCGACGACGCCGATCCCAGGCTCATCGTCACCCCCGCAGCCGTGCCGGCCGGCCTCGCCGCCTGGGACACCCGCTGCGTGAGCGTCCATCCGGGTGCGGAGTCGAGCGCCGACGAGGACCTCGGGGTCGAGGTGGGCCCCGACGACCTGGCCTACGTCATCTACACCTCGGGTTCGACAGGCCGCCCCAAGGGAGTCGAGATCACCCACGGGGCACTGTGCAACTTCCTGGGCGCCATGCGCGAGCGTCCCGGCTGCACCGCCGCCGACCGGCTGCTGGCGGTCACCACCGTGTCCTTCGACATCTCCGTGCTGGAACTGTTCCTGCCGCTGCTCTGCGGCGCGACCACGGTCATCGCCCAGGCCCAGGAGACCATGGACGCCAAGGCCCTGAGCGGGCTGATGGAGCGACATGCGATCACTCTGATGCAGGGCACCCCCGCCACCTGGCAGCTGCTTCTGGAAGGGGGCTGGCAGGGCACCCCCACCTTGAGGAATCTCCTCTGCGGCGGTGAGGCGCTCCCCCGCGACCTGGCGGACCGGCTGCTCGCCGTCGGAGCCCCGGCCACGGTGTGGAACATGTACGGCCCCACCGAGACCACCGTGTGGTCCACGGTCTGGGAGGTGACGGCCCGGGCCGTGGAGGACGGCATCCTCATCGGCGGTCCCATCGACCGCACCCAGGTCTACGTCCTCGACGAGAACCTGTCGCCGGTACCGCCCGGCTTCCCCGGAGAACTCTGTATCGGCGGCGCGGGAGTGGCTCGCGGTTACCGCAACGACCCGGAGCAGACCCGGCTCCGCTTCGCCGAGAACCCCTTCCACCCCGGTGCCCTCTACCGCACCGGCGACCTGGCCCGCTTCGACGGACCCGGCAGGCTGACACTGCTCGGACGCAACGACCGCCAGGTCAAACTGCGCGGCCACCGCATCGAGTTGGCCGACGTCGAGGCGGCCGTCAGCCGCCATGAGTCGGTCCGCCGCGCCGTGGTGGTAGGCCGTGACGAACAACTGGTCGCCTACTGCGTCCGCGACGCGGCCGCGGCCGGTGATCCCGTCCGTACGCCGGCGGACCAGAGCACCGCGCTGGCCGAGTGGGCCGCCGCCTGGGACCGGGCCTACGAAGCCGGTACCGACACCGCTCCCTCCGGCACGGGCACGGATCCCGCCCCCGCCGACGCCACGTTCAACCTGGCGGGCTGGCGCAACAGCTACGACGGTCTCCCCTTCTCCGACGCGGAGATGCGCGACTGGCAGCGCGGCTCCGTCCGGCGCATCCTCTCCCACGCACCGGAGAACGTCTTCGAGATCGGCTCCGGCAGCGGACTGATGCTGTTCAGCCTGGCGCCGCACTGCCGCACCTACCACGCCGTGGACGCCTCCGCCGCGGCCGTCGGGACGACCCGGCGACACCTGGCGTCCCTGCCGCACGTGACCTGTGAACAGCGCGCCGCCCACGAGCTCCCCGAAGTGGCCGCGGGCGCCTTCGACACCGTGGTCATCAACTCGGTGGCCCAGTACTTCCCCGGCGTCGACTACCTGACCTCGGTGCTGGAGTGGGCGACCGGCGCGGTCACCAGGGGACGGGTGTTCCTCGGTGACGTACGCGACCTGTCGCTGCTGGAGGTCTTCCACGCCGACGTGGCGCACTTCCGCGCGGACGGTGAGCCCGGCCGGATCTCCGCCGAGGAACTGGCCCGCCGCACCGAGCGCGCGATGCGCGAGGAACGCGAACTGGTGCTCAGCCGCGACTACTTCGCCAACCTGCCGCACCTGTTCCCGCAGATCACCCGCGTCGACATCACCCTGCGCGACGGCCGCTACGTCAACGAGATGACGCGCTACCGCTACGACGTCACCCTGCACATCGGCGAGAGCGCCCAGCCCGCCACACCGGCGGCGGAGAAGGACTGGCAGGCCGACGGCCTCGACCTGACCGCGCTCCGCGCCGAGCTGGGTCGTGCCGCCGACCGCCCGCTCCGCCTGAACGGCATCCCGAACGGCCGGCTGGGCGAGGTGGCCGGCCGGGTCGCCGCCGCCCTGGAGAGCACGGGCGCGAGCACCTCGGCGGTGCCCACGTCCTGGATCGACCCCGCCGACCTCGCCGGCCTCGCCCGTGAGGCGGGCCTGGAACTGGCTCTGCTGCCCAGCCGCTCGGGCGGCACCTGGCGGTGCGACGCCTTGTTCTGGCGCCCCGGCCAGACCCCCGACCTCAGCCCGCGCCCGGCCGAAGCCCGGGACCGCGACGCCCTGGCCGGGTACGCCAACACGCCCGCGGTCGGCGAACCGCCCAGGACCCCGCTGCACCGCGTGCTGCGCCCCTGGCTGGCCGAGCGGCTGCCGGAGTACATGGTTCCGGCGTTCTTCGTGGAGCTGGACGAGCTGCCGCTGACCCCGAACGGCAAGATCGACGAGAAGGCGCTGCCGGACCCCGTGGTGGAGGTCGACGTCACCGCCAAGCCCGCCACCGAGCTGGAGCGGGACATCATGGCCATCTGGTCGGAGGTGCTGGGCCACGACCGGATCGGCGTCAACGAGAACTTCTTCGAGATCGGCGGCAACTCGCTGCGGGTCGTCCGGGTACAGACGCGGCTCGAGGAACTGCTGGGGCGCCCGCTCTTCGGGGCCAAGCTCTTCGAGCACTTCACCGTCAAGTCCCTGGCCGCCTACCTGGCCGGCGGGACGACCACCAGCCGGGAGGTCGTACCCGACCGACGCCGGGCCGTCCACGACGAGCCCATCGCCATCATCGGCATGGCCTGCCGCCTCCCCGGCGACGCCAACACCCCGGAGGAGTACTGGGAGCTGCTGGAGCGCGGCGGGGACGGGATCGTCGAGGTCCCGAAGGACCGCTGGGACGCCGAGGCCCTGTACAACCCCGACCCGGAGGTGCCCGGCACCTCGTACTGCAGCCGAGGCGGGTTCGTCACCCCGATCGACCTCTTCGACGCCCCCTTCTTCGGCATCTCACCGCGCGAGGCCCGCTCCCTCGACCCCATGCAGCGCATGGTGCTGGAGACCACCTGGGAGGCGTTCGAACGCGCCGGCTACACCCTGGACCAGCTGCGTGGCAGCCAGACCGGCACGTTCATCGGCGTCGGCAAGAGCTCGGCGTACCACGAGTACGGCCTCACCATGGCCGGCGGGCTGACCGACCTCGACGGCTACGTGGGCCCCGGTTCCGCGGGCGGCACCATGTCCGGCCGGGTGTCGTACGTGTTCGGTCTGGAGGGGCCGACCCTCACCCTGGACACGGCGTGCTCCTCCTCGCTGGTCACCACCCACCTGGCCTGCAACGCGCTGCGCAACGGCGAATGCGATCTCGCGGTGTCGGCCGGTGTGAGCCTGATGCTCACGCCCGAACTGCACGTCGAGTTCAGCCGTCTGCGCGGCATGTCGGCGGACGGCCGCTGCCGGTCGTTCTCCTCCGACACCGACGGCACCGGCTGGAGCGAGGGCTCCGCAGCGGTCGTCCTCAAGCGGCTGTCCGACGCCCAGCGCGACGGCGACCCCGTCCTGGCCGTGCTGCGCGGCACCGCCGTCAACCACGACGGCCACGCCGCCAGCCTGACCACGCCCAGCGGCCCCGCCCAGCAGCGGGTCATCCGCGCCGCCCTGGCCGCGTCCGGACTCCAGCCGGACGACATCGACTACCTGGAGGCGCACGGCACCGGCACCAAGCTGGGCGACCCCATCGAGGGCACCGCGCTCGCGGAGGTCTTCGGCGGCAGCCACTCGGGCGACGTTCCGCTGTGGGTCGGTTCGGCCAAGTCCAACCTCGGCCACACCCAGGCCGCCGCCGGCCTGGCCGGCGTGATGAAGGTCGTGCTGGCCATGCGCCACGACACGCTCCCCCGGACCCTGCACGTCGCCGAGCCCACCCCCGCCGTGGACTGGAAGGGCGCCGGCATGGCGCTGGTCCGGGAGCAGCGCCCGTGGCCCGCGAACGACGTGCCGCGCCGCGCGGGCGTCAGCTCGTTCGGCATCGGCGGCACCAACGCCCATGTGATCGTCGAGGAGCCGCCGCGGACCGTCGCGAAGGGCGCCGAGGAGGGCGCGCCCGCGCCGCTGCCGCCCACGGTGCCGTTCGTGGTGTCCGGCTACACCGACGCCGCCCTGCGCCGGCAGGTGGAGAACCTGCACCTGCACATGGGCATGAACATCCAGGACCGCCTGGGTGACGTGGCCCGCTCCCTGGCGACCACCCGCAGCCACTTCCGCCGCCGGCTGGTGCTCCTGGCCAAGGACAAGGCCGAACTCCTCGACAAGCTGGCCTCTTTCTCCCGTACCGGGGAACTGCCCGCCGAGTCGGTGCGCACGGGGAACCACACCGAAGAGCCCCGGCTGGCCCTGCTCTTCACCGGCCAGGGCAGCCAGCTGCCGGGCATGGGCAAGGACGTCTACGACGTCTACCCCGTCTTCCGCGAGGCGCTGGACGAGATCGCCGCCCGCTTCACCGGGCTGGAGAAGCCTCTCCTGGAGGTGATGTGGGCCGAGCCGGACAGCGAGGACGCGGCCCTGCTGCACCGCACCGACTTCACGCAGCCCGCCCTGTTCGCCCTGGAGGTGGCGCTGTGGCGGCTGTGGGAGAGCTGGGGCGTGCGGCCGGAGCTGCTGCTCGGCCACAGCATCGGCGAACTCGCCGCCGCCCATGTGGCGGGAATGTTCGACCTGGACGACGCCTGCCGGCTGGTCGCCGCCCGCGGCCGGCTGATGCAGGCCCTCCCCGCCCGCGGCGCCATGGTGTCGCTGGAAGCCGGCGGCGACGAGGCGGAAGCCGCCGTCGACACCCTCGGGCTGCGCGGCAAGCTGGACGTCGCCGGATTCAACACGCCCACGCAGACCGTGCTGTCCGGCGACACCGACGCCGTCGAGGTGATCGCCGCCCACTTCACGGAGCAGGGCCGCAAGGCCAAGCGGCTGACGGTGTCCCACGCCTTCCACTCGCACCACATGGACGGCATGCTCGACGAGTTCCGGGCCGTGGCCGAGACCGTCCGCTTCCGCCCCGCGGCGATCCCCCTGGTCAGCAGCCTCACCGGCGAGCTGGCCACGGCGGGCGAACTGGAGCAGGCCGGCTACTGGGTCCGCCAGGTGCGCCATGCGGTCCGCTTCAGCGACGGCATGGCCGTCCTGCGCCGCGAGGGTGCGAACACGTTCCTGGAGCTGGGCCCGCAGCCCGTGCTGTCCGGCCTGGGGGCGTCCTGCCTGGCCGACGAGGGACCGGTGTCCTGGGTGCCGTCCGGCGCCAAGGGCAAGAACGGCGCCTCGGTCGTCCAGCGGAGCCTGGCCGAGCTGCACGTACGGGGCGTCCCGGTCGACTGGGACGGCTGGTTCGCGCCGTTCGGCGGCGGCCGGGTGGCCCTGCCGACGTACGCCTTCCAGCGAGAGCGGTTCTGGTTCGAGCCGCCGATGTCCCGCGAGGTCGGCGCCGGTCTGAACCCCACCGGCCACGCGCTCCTCGGCGGCGGTGTGGAGATCGCCGGCACCGAGCTGTCGCTGTTCACCAACGTGGTGGCGGCGGACCAGCCGGTGTGGGTGCAGGAGCACCGCGTGATGGACGCCGTGCTGATGCCGGGTACGGCGTTCTTCGAGGCCATGCGGGCGGCGGGCGACGCGGCCCACGAGGGCGAGTGGGACCTGTCGGACGTGGTCATCGCCTCGCCGATGGTGCTCGCCTCCGGGGTGCCGGTGCGGATGCAGGTCACGGTGGGCCCGGCGATCGGTGAGGCCCGTCCCGTCCAGGTCTACAGCGCGCCCGAGGGCGAGGACGGCGCCTGGCAGCTGCACGCCGAGGGCCGGATCACCCCCGCCGACGCAGCCGGTGCGGGCACCGCGGTGACGGTGCCGCCCCGGGGTGCCGAGCCCCTCGACGCGTCCGCCCTCTACCGCGACCTGGACGCCCTCGGCTACGGCTACGGGCCGACCTTCCAGGGCATCAAGGAGGCCTGGCACGTGGGCGGGGAGGTGTGGGCCAGGGCCGCGCTGCCGGAGAGCGCGGAGCAGTCCGCCGCCGGCTACGTCCTGCACCCGGCCCTGCTGGACTCGGCCATGCACTCGCTGCTGCTGACCCAGCGGCTGCAGAACCGGACCGGCGACGACCTCTTCGTGCCCTTCGAGGCCGAACGCCTGTCGCTGCGGGCGCAGGGACTGGCGGAGATCTGGGTCCGGGTCGCCGACTTCGAGCTGGGTGACGGCGAGTTCTGGGCATCGCTCGACATCCACGACAGTGACGGCACCCATGTCGGCCGGCTGCACCGCCTGCACGCACGGCGGGTGGACCGGGCGGTGCTGCGCCGCCTGGCCGCGGCCGGTGTGGACCGCTTCCAGTTCGACGTCAACTGGCGCCAGGTCGACACCGAGAACGTCGAACTGGGCGGCTCCTGGGGCATGATGACCCCGGCCGGTGACGTGCCGTGGGCGCGGGAGGTGAAGACTCTCCTGGCCCGGGCCGGTATCCAGGTGATCAAGGTGCGGGAGCTGGAGGACGCCGAGGACCTGGACGGTCTGGTCTGCCTGTGGGACTCCGACGCGGAGGTGCCGGCTCAGGCGCACGCGTTCGCCGCCACGGCACTGGAGCAGCTCCAGGAGACGGTCGGCACGGAGTTCCGTACCCCGCTGGTCTGGGTCACCCGCCACGCGGTGGGCACCGGCGCCGACGACATGGTCTCCGGGCTGGGCGCCGGCCCGCTGTGGGGCCTGATGCGGACGGCCCGCAACGAGCATCCCGAGCTGAAGCTGCGCCTGATCGACCTCGGCTCGGAGGAGGCGGACCGCAAGGCCCTGCCCGCCGCGTTGATGCTGGAGACCGAGCCGGAGTGCGCCCTGCGCCACGGCGAGGTGCTGGTGCCGCAGCTGCTGCGGGTGGGTTCGGCCCAGGATCTGGAGCTGCCGGCCGAGGGCCGCTGGCAGCTGGAGATCGCTGCCAAGGGCCGCCTGGACGAGCCGCTGACGGTCAAGTCACTGCCGGAGCGGGCCCTCGCACCGGGCGAGATCCGCGCCGAGGTGCGGGCCGCCGGGGTGAACTTCCTCGACGTGCTCAACGCCCTGGGCATGGTGGAGATCCCCGCGTTCGGCCTGGAGTTCGCCGGTGTGGTCACCGAGGTCGGCGGCAGCGTCGACCAGGTGAAGGTGGGCGACGCCGTGCTGGGCCTGGCCCGCGGCTCCTTCGCCTCCGAGGTCGTCACGGACGCGCGCCAGGTGGTGCGCATGCCGGAACACCTCACCTTCGAGGAGGCCGCCACCGTCCCGATGACCTTCCTCACCGCCTGGTACGGCCTGCACGAACTGGGTGCCCTGCAAGCGGGCGAGCGGGTGCTGATCCACGCTGCGGCAGGTGGCGTGGGCATGGCGGCGGTGCAGCTGGCGCGGCTCCACGGCGCCGAGGTCTACGGCACCGCCAGCAAGCCCAAGTGGCCCGCGTTGCGGGAGCTCGGCCTGGACGACGCCCATCTCGCGTCCTCACGTGATCTCGGCTTCGTCGAGCACTTCGGCAAGGACGCTTCCGGCGGTGAGTCGGGCGGAAGCTTCGACGTGGTGCTGAACTCCCTGGCCACCGAGTTCATCGACGCAAGCCTGGGCATGCTGGGCAGCGGCGGACGGTTCCTGGAGATGGGCAAGATCGACGTCCGCGAGCAGGCCGCCATCGACCAGAGCCATCCGGGCGTGAAGTACACCGTCTACAACCTGCCCGAGGCGGGCCCTGACCTCATCCAGCGGATGCTGGTCTCCATCGCCGAGCTGTTCACGCAGGGCAAGCTGGCGCCGCTGCCGCTGCGGGCCTTCCCCATGACCCACACCTCCGACGGCCTGCGCTTCATCGCCCAGGCGCGGCACGTGGGCAAGGTGGTGCTGGTCCCGGCCCAGCAGCGCGAGTTCGTCCGGCCGGACGGCGCGGTGCTCGTCACGGGTGGCGCCGGCGACCTCGGCCGGCGCGTGGCAAGGTGGCTGGCCGGCACCCACGGCGTACGCGACCTGGTGCTGGCATCCCGGCGCGGGATGGAGACCCCTGGCGCCCAGTCCCTGGTGGACGAGCTGTCCGAGTTGGGCGCCACGGCCACCGTGGTGGCCTGTGACACGGCCGACCGCGACGACGTCGCCGCGGTACTGGCCCTGTTCGATGAGAAGCGCCCGCTGCGCGGAGTGGTCCACGCGGCAGGTGTGCTGGACGACGGCGCCCTGACGGCCCTGACGCCGGAGCGGTTCGACGCGGTCTTCCTGCCCAAGGTGGACGGCCTGTGGCATCTCCACGAGCTGACGCAGGACATGGAGCTGGACCTCTTCATGATGTTCTCCTCCATCGCGAGCGTCATGGGAGCACCCGGCCAGGGCAACTACGCCGCCGCCAACGCCTTCCTGGACGCGCTCGCCCACCTGCGCCGGGCCAAGGGCCTGCCGGCCACCTCGGTGGCGTTCGGCCCCTGGGAGGGCGACGGCATGGCCGCCGGGCTCAGCGAGTTCGACCGAGCCCGCTTCGCCCAGCTCGGCCTGGACCGGCTGGCACCGGACGAGGGCCTGGAGCTGTTCGAGCTGGCCGTCAGGAGCGGCCGTGCGCTGACGATGGCCGCCGCGCTGGACCTGAACCGCGTGCAGCACTATTTCGAGAACCGGGGTGGCATACCGCCGCTGTTCCGGGCGCTGCTCAGCGGCAACGCCGGCGGACGCTCCCGGTCCGGCGGCGGAACGGACCTGCGCAAGCTGCTGGGCGAGGCCACGCCGGAGGAGTACCCGGCCGTGGTGCTGGGCGTGGTCCGCGAGGAGGTGGCCAAGACCCTTGGCTTCGCCTCGCCGGAGGCCGTGAACGTCGACGTTCCGCTCCAGGACATCGGCATCGACTCGCTGACCGCTGTGCTGATGCGCAACCAGCTCGCGGACCTGACCGGACTCGCTCTGCCCGCGAAGATCGCCTTCGATCACCCCAACCTCACCTCGCTGGCCGACTATCTGCTGGCGAAGCTGCTGGAGGCGGGGCTGGACGCGGCGCCCGGGGGCGCCACCGTCACGGCGGCCACCGAGGTGGCCGGTGCCGCGGGCGTGGACCTGTCCACGGCCCGGAAGGGCTGCCTGCACCCCGACCTCCGCTTCGGCAACACCACCGCGGCGCCGGTACGCCCGGAGGCGGTCTTCGTCACCGGCGCCACCGGATTCGTCGGCGCCTACCTGCTGCACGAACTGCTCGCCTCCGAGGTGGTCGCCTACTGCCTGGTGCGGGCGGACGACGCCCGCCAGGCCATGGAGCGCCTGGTCGGCGCCCTCGACGGCTACGGCCTGTGGAAGGAGGAGTTCGCGCCGCTGCTGAACCCGGTGGTGGGCGACCTCACCCAGCCGCTGTTCGGCCTGGACGAGGAAGCCTTCGACGAACTGGCCGACCAGGTGGACGCCATCTGCCACTCCGGTGCCCTGGTGGACTGGATGCGGCCGCTGGAGGACTACATCGGCCCCAACGTGGTCGGTACGCACGAGGCGCTGCGGCTGGCCTCGCGCGGTCGCGGCAAGGCGTTCCACTTCGTCTCCACCTTCGCCACGCTGCCCAAGTACCTGGGGTACGAGGTCACCGAGGACGACCGGGAGTACGGCTACCTGACCTCCAAGTGGCAGGCGGAGCAGATGGTGGCCGCCGCCCGCTGGCGCGGCGCACAGGCGTCGACGTACCGGCTGCCGTTCGTGGGCGCCTCGACCCGCACCGGGCACTTCCGCCTGGACCGCGGCGACTTCCTGCACAACCTGATCACCGGCAGCCTCGAGATGGGCAGCTTCCCGTCGCTGGCCGCCGACCTCACGGCGGTCCTGCCGGTCGACTACCTGTGCCGGACGATCGCCGAGGCGATGACCAGCGACCTGGCGCGCATCGGCAGGGACTACGACTTCGTCAACTCCGGCGCCCCGGCCTTCGACCGCTTCTTCGAGATGGTCGGAGCCGCCGGCGGCGGGGCGGAGGTCGTGCCCTTCGACGAATGGCGGCAGCGGGCGCTGTCGTTCGCCGCGGGGCACCCGGCGAGCCCCCTGGCCCGGATCGCCGCCCTGGTGGACGGCCTGACGGCGGAGGGCCTTGCGGACATGTTCGCCGCTCTCCCCGTGGGAGGCGCGGTCTTCGGCGCGGCGGACTACCCGTCCCCGCCCATCGACGAGGACTTCGTCCGCATCTATGTGGACCGCATCAACACTTCGGACCGAGCGGAGAACACGACGTCATGAGCGACGCGACCCAGGCGGCAGACGCGACGGTGGACGAAGACGCCACGGTCACCGGCACCTACCAGAAGACCGGCACCTTCCTGCACTCCTCGGCGGCGGTGCACGCCGAGCAGCTGTCCCCGGTGCTGGACAAGTACCAGGTGGACAGGGGGGAGATGGAGTCCCGGCTGCCTCCGCACCGGGCTCTGAACACCAGCTGCTTCGAACCCGAGTCGCACCCCACCCACGTCGTCCGGATGAACCTGGACGACGACCTCGCGGAAAACCTGGCACGCCAGCTGCGCTGCCAGGCGGTGATCCAGGAGAGCTTCGCCGCAGCCTCGATCGGCAGCTACTTCCCGGTCTCCACCATGTTCGAGAACTGCGTGCTGTTCGTGCCCTCGGCGAAGCGCTTCTACGACCTGAACCAGGACATCGTCCAGGAGCACTTCCCCGAGGTCGAGACCGCGGTGGTGAACGCCTTCATCGTGCCGGCCGAGAAGCGGCCGTACGGCACCCACGCGGCCAGCTCGATCGCCCTGCAGATCCCGTCGCTGGTGAAGAAGCAGCTCGGTTTCCCGACCGAGTACCGCAGCTTCCACACCGCGCTGACCCCGACGCCGCTGAGCCGGCAGCCCTTCGTGATCTTCGAGGAGGCGGAGCTGGAGGCCCCGAACCTCCCCTACGTCTACGAGAAGATGCTGGAGCACGGACTGGAGGGCGAGGAGAAGGAAGCCGTCGACAAGGCGCTGTACCTCTTCCTCGAAGGAAAGCTGTCCGAGATCGACCTGCCGTCGGTGCGGGACTTCCTCATGGCGATGTACTGGGCGAAGACGTACGCCGACAGGCCGTCTCCCGGCTACTACTGCGACAGCCGGGTGGGCGACGCGCTGGTCTTCGACAACTACCGGGCGCACGCCGACAGCACCCTGCCCCGAACCACCAAGGACCGCCTCACCATCGACCTGCGCTGCTTCAACAAGGTGCACTACCCCAAGGGCATGTCCAGCGGCCTGGACTTCATCGTCGATCCGGCCGAGCGCGCCTACCAGGTCAAGCGCAAGTGGGCGTCGATCGAGTTCCTCCTCGCCACGCTCGGCTACGAGAGCGTCGAGGAGTTCCTGCGCCTGGTGTTCGGCGGGAACCGGCAGGCGGCTGACCTCGATCCGTTCGGCCTGATGACCGACCTCCAGTTCGGCATCTACAACAAGTCCGAGTACCACCTGCTGGACCAGAACCTCGACGACCACTACGAGCGGGTCGAGGCCCTGTACGACCGCATCGCGAAGGAAGGGGAGTACGTGCTGCCGGAGCGGGCCAGGCAGTGCCTCGCGGCGCTGAGCGAGCAGCCCGGCAACTGAGGTCCGGACAGGACACGGGCGAAGTGAGTCACCGACACCGACCGAGGAACGCACTGTGAGCCGAACCGAATCCGTGGACGACCTCGTGGAGCGCTTCTACACGGTCGTGAGACTGCCGCACGATCCGTTCGCGAAGGCGTTCCTCAGTCGGTGCCGTTCGCACACCGTCAGGGTGAACGGCCGCTTCTACAAGTACTTCCAGAGCGGCAGCGGCCCGACCGTCCTCCTCGTCCACGGCCTGAACACCAACCTGGGCAGCATGGTGGCCATCGCCGAAGACCTCGTCGCGCAGGGCTACCGGGTGGTGCTGTTCGATGTGCCGCCGCACGGGGAGGCCCTCGGCACCACGGGCGATCCCGCCGAGATCCGCGCCCTGCTGCGCGCCCTGTACGACAGGCTCCCCGGCCTCCACGCGGTGGTCTGCCACTCCATGGGCGGCCTGTGGGCCCTCACCGCGTGGCACGCGGGGGTGAGGGCCCGGACCGTGGTCTCCATCTCCTCCCCGCCCGCCAAGATGTTCCTGGTCGAAAGGTTCGCCGAGATGTACGCGCTCGACGACGACCGGCTCCGGGGGCTGGTCGCGGAGATCGAGAGAAGGTCCGGCGGAACGGTGTGGGACGAGTACTCGGCGCTGCAGGCCGCCCGGGCGATCGACGTACCCGGGCTGGTCGTCCACGGCACTGCCGACGACTACGTGCCGCCGGTGCACGCCGGGGAACTGCACGCGAGCTGGCGGAACTCCACCCTGGAACTCGTCGAGGGCGCGGGCCACTTCGACATCGTGGAATCACCCGAGGTCCGGAAGATCGTCTCCGCGCATCTGCGGAGCGTGGAAGAAGCAAGGTAAGGGGCTATCAATTGGACACCGTCACCACGGAAAAGCTGCGGCAGCTGGCCTTCACTCCGATGCGGACGCAGCCTCCGAACGCCGTCCGGCCGATCCTGGAACAGGCTGCCAAGGAGGTCGAGGTCGTCGACGGCGGCAAGGTGGTCCACTACCTCTGGGGCGAGGGGGAGCGAAAGATCCTGCTGGTCCACGGCTGGGCCGGCAACGCGGGGCACCTGACCGTCCTGGCGGACGCGCTCGCCCGGGCGGGCTGCGCGGTGGTCGTCGTGGATCTGCCCGGTCACGGCGAGTCGGAGGGAGCGGAGTCCTCCGTCATCCACTTCGCGAAGGCGGTCAAGGCGGCCGACGAGCGGTTCGGTCCCTTCCACGCCGTCGTCGCCCATTCGCTGGGCGCCGCGGCCGCGACCTGTGCCATGTCCCGCGGCGTCACGCTGGAGCGGGCCGTGTTCGTCAACCCCGTCAGCAGCTACGTCAGCCTCTGGCGCCGCTCCGGCGAGGTGATGCAGGTGTCACCGGAGGCCATCGCCCTGGTCCGCGCGCGTGCGGAGGACTGGCTCGGCATCTCCTTCGACGCCATCGAACCGGCGCTCGCCGCACGGGACTTCACCAGCCGGCTGCTCGTCGTCCACGACGAGAACGACACGGAGTCGCCGATCGCCGACAGCGAGGCGCTGGTGGCGGCCTGGGGGCGGGGCGAGCTGATGCGGGTGCGGGACCTCGGCCACACCAAGGTGCTGCGCGACGAGGCCGTGGTCCGCCGCACCGTCGACTTCCTGACTGCGGACGGCACGACGGGCAACGGGGCGGGCGGCACGACGGGCGATGGGGCTGCGGGCCGATGACGCTCCCCGTGGCCGCGCACGCCACCGCAGCACTCGGCGCCTTTCTGGTCGTCGGGTTCCTGGGACGCCGGCTCGCCCGCCGGATCGGGCAGCCCGGCGTCGTCGGCGAGATCGCGTTCGGCATGCTGCTCGGGCCGGCGGTGCTCGGCTGGGCCTGGCCGAAGGCGCAGTCCGTCCTGTTGCCGGCCTCCGTGCTGGGGCCGCTGCGCGATCTCGGGCACGCCGGACTGGTGCTGTTCCTCGTGGGCGTCGCCCATGAACTGCGGTTGGACGGCTCCCGGCTGCGGGACAGGGCCATCGGCTGGACGGCGCTGGGCACGCTCGGGCCCTCCCTGATGGCCGGCGCGGCGTTCGGCGGCTGGCTCGTCTGGTACGACCGGCCCTCCTTGCGGGGGACGGCGCCCACCGTGGCCTTCGTGCTGCTGCTGGCGACCACCATGGCGGTCTCGGCGGTGCCCGTGCTCGCCAGGATTCTTGCCGACCGCGGCCTGACCGCCACCCGCGCCGGGCGGCTCTCGCTGACCTCGGCGGCGCTCATCGACGCCATCGCCTGGCTGCTGCTGGCCGTGGTGATCGGCATCGCCAAGCCCGGCTCGGGCGGGATCTCGACCGCGGCCGTCGTGCTGGTCGTCGGCGTACTGGCGGCCACCCTGGGCCGTCGCCTGCTGAAGACCCCTCAGGCCGAGCGCCTCTGCGCCCGGTGGCCCTGGCTCATGGCCGTCGTCCTGGGCGTCTGCGTGCTCCAGGCGGCGGACGTGGCGGAGTCCCGGGGGCTCACCGCGATCTTCGGCGCGTTCACCGTGGGGCTGATGATCCCGCCCGACTCGCCGCACTGGGACGCACCGGTCCGCCGGGTGTCCACGTTGGGCCTGTGGCTGGTGCCGGTCTTCTTCATCGCGACCGGGCTGAAGATATGGACGGGCACGGGCGGCATCCCCTGGCTGGTGGCGCTCCTGGCGACGGTCCTGGCCGTGCTTTCCAAGATCGGCGGCGGTTACGCGTTCTCCCGCCTGGGTGGGGAGGGGCGGGTCGAGGCGCTTCGCGTGGGCGTCATGCTCAACACCCGGGGGCTCACCGAGATCGTCCTGCTCCAGGCCGGGTACAGCGCCGGGGTGCTCACTTCCGGCCTGTATCTGGCGCTGCTGGTGATGGCGGTGGTCACCACCTCGATGACCGGCCCGCTCCTGTCGCTGATCGACCGCCGCGAGGGGCCGGACGCGCCGCCAGCGCCGCGGGAGGGCGAGCAGGTCGCGGTGGGGTGAGTCTCTCTGCAGGGGCGGCGGAGCAGACCCGCAGCGTCATGAAGACCATGTGCAGCCATTGCCCGGGTCCTCCGCAGCGCGGTCGGCTCGCCCCCCGGAGCCGAGCGGGCCCGTGGCGCGCAACGGCCGTCCTGCGTCGAGGCGGGGCAGCTCCCGGCGGGACACTCGCAGCACAACGGGCGGCAGCGCTGCCCGGACCGCCTGAAGGCAACGCAGCCACGCCGGTACGTAGACAGCGGTGCGGCGCCGTTCCACCGCGCGTACCAGCCGGGCGGCGACCGCGTCGGCCGAGTGGACGGTGCGCGCGGGCGATGGCATGTGGACGCGCAACTCGTGCATCGCCGTGAACCGTTCCGCGTCGCGGATCATGTCGGTGTCGATCCACGCGGGGTAGGCGATGCCGACGGCGACCCCTTGGTGTGCCACCTCCGCCCGCAGGGCGTGCGCGAATGCTTCCGCACCCGCTTTTGCAGCGCAGTACGCGCTCATCATCGGCGTGGCACCGAGCGACGCCAGCGATGCGACCTGCAGGAAGTAACCCGCCGTCTCGATCAGGTCGGGCAGGAAGACACGTGCTGTCTGGGCGCTGCCGGTCAGGTTCACGTCGATGACCCGGCGCCATGAGGCAGGGTCGGAGGTCGCGAAGGGGCCACCCTGGGCGATTCCCGCGTTCGCCACCACCACGGACGGCCGGCCCAGGCGCCCGCGGATCTCGTCCGCCGCATCGTGCAGGGCCGTGGTGTCGGTGACGTCGGCTGCGACGGCCAGTGCCCGGGTGGGCAGAGATGCCGCCAGCGCATTCAGTTCGGCTTCCTCATGGCCCAGTAGCGCCAGGCGTGCCCGGCGTCCGGCCAAGTGGCGCGCCAGTGCCTCCCCCAGCCCGCGGGCGGCTCCGGTGACCACGATGGTGCGGCCTTCGAGCGGGCTGTCACTCGCTGGTCGTCTCTGCACCCGCCAGGGTTGGCGTGTGCCACCGGCGCCGGGCCTCGTCCGGCTCACGGAGCGTTCCCGCCGGGCGGTGAGTCCGCACATCTCAGCGCCGGCTCCATGGGCTTCTGGTCGGTCCACGCCGTCAGTCCCCTGCCTGGCGGATCGAGCCAGCGGGTGGAGATGTGCACCCCGTCCTCGAGCCGACCGCCCGAGACCCTGACGGCGGACAGGCAGAAGCGGACCCACATGTTGAGCTGGACCTCCTTGGCCAGACGCAGATGTGCGTACAACAGGTGCACCAAGCGACTGCTGGCCCGCGCCCACAGCTCGATCTCGAACACGAGCAGGTCATCGTCCCGGCGCGCACGGAACTGCACCTGACCGGCCTCCAGGTGGCCGCGCAGGGTCACCAGGTGCAGGGACCGGGCGTCGCGGTGGACGACCCTGACGGGTCCATTCCAGGGGCCCGGCATCTCGACCAGCAGCTCGTCCCCGACGTCCAGGCCGTCTCCGCAGAGTTTGTCCGCGCGGATGTCTACCACCTCGGTGGGAACAAAGCGCTTGAAATCCTGACATACCTGCTCGATGAGCCGACCGGCGTCGATGCCGGCCTCGGCGATGCGTACACGGAAGACGCGGTGGAACAGGGGTCCGCAGCCGTCCTCGGCCCGCTGGATCCGGTCGCCGACCGCTTCCGGGGGAAGTTGCGGCGGACGGTCCTGATCGTCGCCCCGGCACTCGCCACCCCGGTACAGAGGAGTCGTTTCCCATAGATAGCGCCAGGTGACCAGCACCGTCCCCAGGAGCCAGCGCGCGAGCACGGCAAACCACCGCGGGCAGTGCGGTCGCAGCATCCGTGCCCCTTTGGATTGGCAAATCGCAATAAATAGGGATGAAAACCTGAATACCCTGGTACAGCAGTGGTCACACAGGTGACATGACCGACATGACACAAGCGGACGAATCCGGAGACGCCATGGTGCTCCAGCTCCTGCGCCGGGCAGGCACGCGCAGCACTCACCTGCATCTCGCCTCGCTCGGCGCGATCGGCCTGTGCCTGACGCTGTGGGTGCGCGCGAAAACCGTCGACCAGGAGCAGCGGGGCAATGCCGAGCGGCGGGCCCTTTTCGTAGGCCTGTGGCCGCCGATGCTGTGGCTGATCGGCGAGGCGTTGCGGGAGCCGAAGTGATCTCCCTTGGGTGACTGGGCTTTCGGACGACTCGATGCCGTACGCGTGTGGCGGGGTCTCGCGGACGCGCCCCTCAACTACTCGGTCGACGAGGTACGCCGTCCGGCCTGGAACATCGACACGTACCGCACCGTGCTGCCGAAGGAGCGACCTGGCCCGCCGGAACCCCGCGGCTGCTGGGAGCACGCCTGCCGCCTCGTCCGCGACTACGAGTTCTCGCCGCCTGAGATCGTCCGAGCGCTGTACGACCCCACCGCACCGCTGCTCGGCCGCGACATGCTGCTCGAAGCCCGCTTCCACGGCATGCACTTCTACTGCGGTGTTCGCGTCACCGAGGTGGTGGACGAGACCCGCGCCCGGACGGACCGTGTCTGGGGATGGGCCTACGAGACCCTGGCGGGCCATCTCGAGCGGGGAAAGGTCACCTACGAGGTGGTGAAGAAACAGGACACGGGCGAGGTGCAATTCGTGGTCTCATGCCATTCGCAGGGCGCCCCCACCCTGGATCGGGTCACGTCCCTCGGCTGGCGGCTGTTCGGCCGGCGCACCCAGCTGCGGTTCTACCGCAGGTGCAGCGAACGTCTCCAGCACTTCGTCCAGGCGGCATTGCTCGGTGGGCATCCCCCGCCCGGCCCTCCGCCCACGATCGAGCACCTCGTGTGCGCGCCGTCGGACGCGAAGACGCACCGGCTGGACAAGCTGGCGCTCCACCGGGTGGCCCCCGGCTCCGTCACCAGACGCTCCCGAGGCGGTCACGGGATCCGGTACTGAGCGAGGGCTCCTTCCTGGTACGGCGGCCACCGGCTTCGCGTTCACCGACGAGTCGGCCCGGGTGGCCGGTGAAGTCCCGGCCCCCCTCCGTCTCGCGGGCCACGCACGCGGGGGCCCAAGGGGATCCGTCACCGTGCGTCGCGTGCGCGGGGGCCCGGAAGGAACTCGTCACCGTGCGTCGCGTAGCTGAAGAAGGTACGTGGCAGTCAGCGCGACGGCCCGGTCCGCGTCCTGCGACAGCTCCACGAGGGCGCGCGATGCCCGCGTCCCGGGAATACCCGCCAGCGCCTGGGTCAGCCGTCCGCGTGCAGGGGCTTCAGTGGTGTCGGCGGCGAGGCGGTCGACGATCCTCGTCGCGATCTGATCCGCTCTCACGGTGTCGCTCGCCAGCACGCTCAGTGCATCGGCTGCGTCGGTGTCGTTCCTCCCCGCCACGATCATGTCGACGAGCGTCGGCACCGCATCGGCCACACCACGTGTCCCGAGCGCCGCCGCCGCACACCCGCGGACCACGACATCGGGGTTCGCGAGAGCGTCCTGCAGGTACGCGGTGGCCTCGTCACCGGGCACCTCGACGAGGGATCGAACGGCACGCTCCCGCACCGCGGCCACCGGTGACGCGAGACCCTCGGCCAACAGCGCCGCAACCCCGTCGCCCGATCGCGCCAGCGCCCATCGAAGGGCCCCGGCGACGTTCGGCTCCGTCTCGCTCAGTGCAGCCTCGACCAGGGCCTCCATCGGCACCGGACCCTCATCGACCAGGGAGAGGGCCGCCCGCTGACGGGCGCCGGCGTTTTTCGACCCCAGTGCCTGCAGGAGATCAACGACCTGGAGGACGTCCTCCCAGCCCGCGGGGTCCGCGGCATCGATCCGGCCCAGCCGCGTCAGCAGCTCGGTCTCCGCCGCGATGCGTTCGCGCGTCTGACGGATGAGCTCGCGCACGAGCACCGACGGTGTGAAGCCGGGGTCATCGAGCGCGCGTCCGATCTCACGCAGCGACATCCCCAGCGAGCGCAGGCTCTCGATGTGGAAGATCCGTTGGATGTCCTGCCCGGAGTACTCCCGGTAACCGGAGCCGGTGCGGCCCGAAGGCCGCACCAGACCGAGCGACTCGTAATGCCGGAGCATGCGGGCACTGACTCCGGACCGTCGCGCCACCTCACCGATCAACACGCTCCATCATCCCTCCGGGCCGAACCCGTCGAGGGCCAGGACGCGCTTCGCCTCCTCGATCGCGAACCCGGATCCGGCGTCCGGGTCGCGCAGCAGCTGCTGCGTGGCCAGCGCATGGGCCCGCACGCCGGGGTCAGGGGCCGTCCTCGCGGCAAGCAGAGCCGGCTCGATCGCCTCGCCCAGCGCGACCAGCGCCCGGCTGAGACTCAGCTGGGTCTCCCGCCCACCGCGCCCGAGCTGCGTCGCCAGCACCGTGGCCAACGCGGATTCCTCTCCTTCCGGGACGAGCACGACCGCGGCCCGCCATGCGCTGCGCGCCACCTCGTCGTCGGAGTCGGACAGAAGCGCCCGAGTGATCGCCGGCCACGCCCGCCGGTCCGCTGTCTTGGACAGAGTGTGCAGCGCCTGGCTCCGTGCCTGTGCACGCTCCGAGCGGACTTCGCGGAGCAGCTCGGGAAGTGCCATGGACACCGGGTGCCGGGTGAGCGCCCAGGTCAGCATGTCGCGGACGAAGAACTCGGGTTCGATCGCGCATCGCTCGACGAGCTTGCCGACGAAGCGCGGGTCAGGCGTCGTGCCGACCGCCAGAGCAGTCCGCAGCCGCACGGACGCATCGTCGTCGTCCAGCCCTCGGAGCGCTCGCATCACATCCGTGTCCTGTCTCGTGACCGTCATCGAGACCACCTCCCTGGCGGACAGTGAAGGCCTTGTCACCGTGTCAAGGTCAAACAGAACTCGCCGAGCGAGCACCGGTCCCCTGCGGATCCGGCTGCCGGCCGTCGGGGCATCTCCACGGACCGCAGCTCCACCCGCCGCCGCATCTCGGTGGACGCGTCATGCCGTGAGGCTCGCCCGTCCGCACAGGTCAGGGCGTCACCTATAGTCATGGCTGCACGTGACAGGGCACAAAGGGCAGAGTTGTGGAAACAGGCAAGTCAAGATGGCCGGCGGTGCTCGGCGCGGCGGGAGCGGCACTGGCGCTGACTGCTTGCGCGGGTGGGGCGAGCGGCGCGGGCGAGGACGCGCCGAGCACGGACGGTGAACTGCTGTCGCAGTCCTTTCAGCTGCTCAGGGACGCACCGTCGGTACGGGTCACCGCGAAGGCCGCGGTTGCCATGGGCTCCAGCGTCGAGGTCACTGTCGACCGGCGGAAGAACTGCCTCGCCGACGCCCAGAACGGGTTCTTCCATGTCGCCGTCGAGCGCGGTGGTCGCACCTGGATGCGGTGGGACGACAGCGTTCTGGATCCGGACCGTGCGATCAGCGCGCGGCAGACGGAGTTGTCCAAGGGGTTGCGTGGGAAATGGCTCGAACTGAGCCGGGACGGCAGAATCCGCAAGAGCATGGCCGAGCTGTGTGCCCTGACCGCCGTGCGGACGATCGCCGACCAATTGTCGGAACCCGGACAGCGCGCCTCCCGGAAGTCCGAGGTCGGCCAGAACGGCGAACGCCTGGTCGCTCTCCGCCGAGGCGAGAAGGGCAACTCGGTGACCACGTACGTCAAGGCCGACGGCAAGCCCTATCCGCGCAAGATCGTGGTGGACATGCCCACCTTCGCGCCCGAGCCGGTCGACGTCCAGCTCGACGCCTACGGTGATGCGGTCCCGGTACACCCGCCGAAAACCTCCCGGACCGTACGCTCGGCGCGCCTCGAAGCCCTGGCAGAAGAAGAGCTGGCGGCCGGTTTGCCCAACCGCTGAGCCTCTCTGGCGTGCCCATTCCTCGACGGCACCCGCACCATGTACAGACCGCCGGCCTCGTGGGCACAGGAATGGCACATCCCAGGAACAGGGGTATTCGGGTGCAGGGCTGAAGTGTGGTTCGAGCGCGTCCATGCGGGTGGCATCTGCGGCGGAGACAAACCGAAACCGCGACCGTCGCCGTTGTCCAGGACATCCGTGACGACGCGAGAAAGGCCCCTCCCGATGCGCCGCAACACGCTTCTCCTCGCCCTGTGTTCCCTCCTCACCGCTGCGGCGACAGGATTTCTCGCCACCACCGCCATCCGCAGTCACCACGCCTCGCACTGAAAAGGCAATGCACGGGCTGAACGGGGCTTGCGATCAGAGCAGCGGTCACCGCGACCCCCGCCTGTCAGGTCACTGCCGGACCGGCGTCTTTCGTGCCGGACAGCTCGGCCAGAAACTTGTGACAGCGGGCCGCACGCTCCGAGTCCTGTTCCATGACGGTTCGGAAGAACTCGGCGATCTCTTTCTTGTTCGCGTTCTCCGCATCGCGCACGTACTGCCCGTAGTCGTGTCCGGCCTTCAGGGAGTGGTACTGCACGGAAATGAGGTCGTACACGACATCGCTGAATCCGGTCTCACCAGTCGCCATCGGTCCTCCCGGGCGAGTAAGAGCAATGGGCTACGTGCTGGGTATCACCTTTGGGGCAAATGAAACGACATCCCGGCCCGTCCTCCAGGCTGCTGCGTGCACGGCGTCCATGGAGCTGGCCGGCCACCGGAGCAGTGATCATGGACTTCGAGCAGGCCCTGCAGGGCCCCATGCAGAGGGTGGCCAGGCCATCAGGCCGACCCCGCTCGCCGGTGCGCCGCATCCGGTCGTAACCTGCGGTCATGAGTGACGCCGCCCCTGCCACCCCGCGTGAAGCCTTCGACCTGCTCCTGGCGGGTAATCACCGCTTCGCCGCCGGCACACCCCGACACCCCAACCAGGATGCCGCCCGCCGCGCCGACCTCGCCGCCGTGCAGCGCCCGTTCGCGGTGCTGCTCGGATGCTCCGACTCTCGCCTGGCCGCCGAAATCATCTTCGACCAGGGTCTGGGCGACCTCTTCGTCGTACGCACCGCAGGGCACGTGGCGGGAGCGGAGGTCCTGGGCAGCATCGAGTACGGAGTGAGTGTGCTGGGCTGTCCGCTGGTCGTGGTCCTCGGTCACGACTCCTGCGGTGCGGTCGCCGCGACCCGCGCCGCTGTGGCGGACGGTACGACCGCCCGCGGCTACCTGCGGGACGTGATAGAGCGGGTGACGCCCAGTGTGCTGGCCGCGCACGCCGGCGGTGTGCGCAACGACGATGACTTCATCGCCACGCACGTCCGGCACACCGTCGACTTCCTCATGGACCGCTCCCGGGAACTCGCCGACCGTGTCGCCTCCGGCAGTACGGCGGTCGTCGGCCTGTCCTATCGTCTGGCCGAGGGCAACGCCCGCGTGGTCACCTCCCGCGGCCTGGACCTGCCCTCGGAACAGGCCTGCCGACCCGACAGCGCGCCGACCCCGAGCAGCCGCTGAACGGTACCGGCTGCGTCCGCGTGGCGAGGTTCAGGATGGGTCGGTGAGGGCGATGCGGGCGGTGACGCGTTTGCCGACCGCCTCACGCTGTGCTTCGAAGCCCTGGGCGACGGCCATCACGATCTCCAGGCCGTGCTGGCCGACCCGGCCGGCATCCGTGGACCTCGCCACCGGCAGCACCGGGTCGGAGTCCCAGACCGTCACCTCGACCACGTCGCCGTCGATACGCAAGTCCATCAGCACCGGACCCGGCGCATACTTGCAGGCGTTGGTCACCAGCTCGCTGACCACCAACTGCGTGAGATCCAGGCCGCGCCGCGAGACCTTCAACCCGTGCTCGCGCTGCCCTTGTGTGAGGAAGGCGGCGGCCAGGTGTCGGGCCTGAGCGATGTCCGTACCGTCTCCCACCAGAGCCAGCGTGGTCTGCCAGGCTGACCCGGCCGGGCCGGTCCCGCCCAGCGGCTCTGGTTCCCTCATCGCTGCCTTCGCTCCCCGCTCACACGCCCGCGCCTACCCACGCTGACGCGAGTGACGCCCGGTGCACCTGCCTTGGTTCCGCCGCCCGGCCGATCCTCCGTACGATGCGGTGCAGTACCCGTGGCCGGCGTCCTGGTGTGTCTGTATCACGTACAGGGCCGAGGAAATATACCGGACGCCGAACACGGTGGGCAGCCGGGCCAGTTGTCGGTCGCCTTCACGGCCGCCGACGGCATCCGCCTCCGCAGGGGAGCGGGCTGGTGCGAGCCGGCCTTCCTGTGCAACGCTGCAGGGACAACCAGCCTGGTCTGGTGGGAGGCCCCGCGCCGCCCTCGGAGGTCATCTCGGTGACCGGGGCGCGGTACGGGTTGTCTCGCTCGGCTGTACGCGGTCCCACGCCGCGTGCTTGACGCCCGCTTGTCGGACAACGGGCGTGATGGGCTCGACCCCGGGAATCGAGGGGCGAACCATGAACGACTTCACCGTGGTGACACGGCAGCACCCCGACCGCACCGTGATCACTGTGACCGGCGTGATGGACCTTCAGTCATGCAATGAACTGGCCCAGGCCGGATCCATCATCCCGCTGAGCGGAAAGCCGCTGCACCTGGACCTGTCGGGAGTGCCCTTCATGGATTCCAGCGGCCTGAACCTACTGGTACTGCTGCGTCGTCGCCTTCACCTCGAAGGTGGCCACCTTGCCGTCACCGGGCTGCAATCCCAGCCCACGCGTCTGCTGCAGATGACGGAGACCTACGAACTGTTCGCGGCCGACACCACCGCCGCAGTCGGCTCGGACGACGCTCTGACGGCTTGACGGGCGGAACCTGCACAGGGCTCCGCCCGCCACTGCCCCCGCGGCGGCGCGTACTCACCTCGTGGTGAGCATGCCCTCGCGCAGCCGGGCCAGGCAGCGCGACAGCAGCCGGGACACGTGCATCTGGGAGACGCCCAGGCGTTCGCCGATCTGGGCCTGGGTGAGTTCCTCCACGAACCGCATGTGGATGATCTGCCGGTTCCGCTCGTCGAGTTCGGCGATCAACGGGGCCAGGCTGTGGAAGTCCTCGACCAGTTCCAGCGCGGTGTCCTCGGTGCCGATGAAGTCCTGCAGCGCCGCTTCGCCGTCCTCGCTGCCGCTGATCGTCGCGTCCAAGGAGGAGGAGTTGTAGCCGTTGGCGGCCAGGCGGGCCTCACGGACCTCCTCCTCGGGCAGGCTCATCAGCTCCGACAGTTCCTTGACCGTCGGCGTGCGGCCCAGCCGGCTGCGCAGCTCCTCCGTGGCGCGGGCGAGCTGGACGCGGGCCTCCTGCAGGCGGCGCGGCACGTGCACCGCCCAGGTCGTGTCGCGGAAGAACCGCTTGATCTCGCCGACGATGTAGGGGATGGCGAACGAGGTGAACTCCGCCTCCCGCGACAGCTCGAACCGGTCGATCGCTTTGATCAGCCCGATCATGCCGACCTGGACGATGTCCTCCATCTCCTCCGGGCCCCGGCTGCGGAACCGGCCGGCCGCGAAGCGGACCAAGGACATGTTCATCTCGATCAGCGTGTTACGGGCGTAGCTGTACTCCGGCGTGCCCTCCTCCAGCACCGCCAGCTGCTCGAAGAACAACCGCGAAAGCTCCCGGGCGTCCTTCGGCGCAACCTGGGAGGGGTCGCCGATCTCCGGCAGCCGGTCGGTCTCGGTGTCCGTCACCAGCTTGCTCATGAGCGCCATGGAGTTCCCCTCCCACGATCGAGTCGATGCCGCGTGCCCGCCTGAAACGGCCGGGCACGCGGCGGTTACCCCGTCCATCATCCACCCATGCCCGTCCGAGCACGAACCACACGAACCAGGTGCCGTGACCCTGCGCCGGGGCAGGGCCACGGTCGGCGGTGAGGCTCAGCCCTTCGTCATGCCCGGCGTCCACCCCGGCGGTCCCAGGAGGTACCCGGCGCGGTCGCGCCAGCACCGGGCCACGCGGACGTCGTGCCAGGCGGCGGCGTATTCGTGGAAGGCCACGCGCAGCGGGTTGTAGGTGTCGATGTTCTTCGTCAGCCCGTACACCACGCGCTCGCCCTCCGGTTCGAAGGTTCGGAAGAGCCGGTCCCAGAGGATGAGAATGCCGCCGTAGTTGCGGTCCAGGTACGCGTTGTTCGAGCCGTGGTGGACGCGGTGATGGGAGGGCGTGTTGAAGACCCACTCCACCGGCCGCCACAGCCTGTCCACCCGCTCGGTGTGCAGGAAGAACTGGTAGACGAGGCTGAAGGCCTGCTGGAGCAGGATCATCCAGGGCGGGATGCCGAGCAGCGCCAGGGGCAGCCAGAACGGCAGCCCTGTCATCGGCGTCCAGCTCTGGCGCAGGGCGGTGGAGAGATTGAAGCGGACGCTGGAGTGGTGGACCACATGACTCGCCCACAGCACCCGCACCCGGTGATGTGCGCGGTGGAAGGCGTAGTACGCCAGGTCGTCGGCGAAGAACAGCAGCACCCAGGTCCATCCCGAGGACGCGGAGAGGTGCCAGGGGGCGAGGGTGAAAAGGGCCGCGTACAGCACGAGTGTCGCGGCCTTCCACGGCATTGCGACGACCTGGCTGCCGGCACCCATGGACATGCTGGTGACGGTGTCCCGCAGTTCGTACCCGCGTTCGTCGTCCTGCGGCAGGAAGCGATAGGAGAGCGCCTCCACGACGACCAGGAGCACGAACGCCGGTATGGCGTACACCACGGTCGGGATCATCTCAGAGCACCGCCTTCCGGGGCGTCGAGGGCACGCTGCGGGACAGCAGCTCGCGCGCGAGCCGTTCGGCCTCCTCGGACTCACGTGCCGCGATGTGGGCGGCGAGACGCAGGTGCGTCTCGACGTCGAGCAGTTCGGCGGTCCGCAGGTCGTCCGGCACGTCGGCGACCGGAAGCGCGCCGTCCACCAGGCTGTTGAAGGCCAGCAGGTAGGCGACGTTCGCGGAACCCTCCACGATCAGCCGCCACCAGGCGACATCCGCCGCGCCCAGTTCGTCCAGATCGGGCCCGCAGCGGGCGTACCGGCCCGCCGCCTCGACGATCTCCCCGGCGGCCGGATCCGAGCATCGGATCGCGCACAAGCGGGCAGCGTCGGCACCGATGCACGCCCGCATCTCCAGGGCATCACGTGCCAGGTCCTCCACCGAGGGCCCGCTGTCGGACGCGGCGATCCCCACGGCGAGGTCGAGCCCGGCACTGCGCCGCCAGTCCAGCACGACCGTGCGGCCGCCGTGGCTGACCTCGACCAGCCGGGCCTGCTGCAGCCGTTTGACGGCCTCGCGAACGGCGTGCCGGTTCACACCGAACTCCACGGCCAGATCCCGTTCGGCCGTGAGGGCGGACCCGGGGAGCAGGACACCGCCGAGGATCCTGTCACGCAGCAGCGCGAAGAGCTGGTCCGAGACCGCCTCGCGCCGGATGTGTCGCTGGGTCATGACGCACAGGGTGAACGGCGCCGGCCGACTGGTCAACTGGTTGGACCAGATTCCTCGTTGGGTGTCGCGACACCGTGAACGGCACCGAGGTCACGCGCCGCGGGGCGTCCTGGGCGACGGGAGGGGAACTCTCGGCGCCGAAGGTGTCACGACTCGCAGGAAGACGCGCTGCCCAGCACGGTGTCGGCATGGCAGAGAAGCGCTACCGGGCCCTCCAGAAGGGAGGGGCCCTCGCTCGTGCTCTCGCTCGGGCTCTCATTCGTACTCTCGCTGGGGCTCGAGTCGGGGCCACTGAGAGCTGCTGCGGCGGTCGCGCCTCCCAGTGCCGCCGTAGCGGCAAGGACGAAGGCGGCGAGAACGGCACGCACTCGCATGACACTCCTCTGCGTCAAAGGGGATCGATCACACCAGGAGATGTCCACCTCGCCGCCCGCCGAACCGGTCCGGGCCGAAGATCACTCATGGGGACGCACGCATGCCACATCCCCACGGGCTGCTCAGCCGGGGGTACCCGGTCGAACCCTCGAACCGCGCATCAGGAACCGCGGTGTGCGGCAGGCCGAGCCGGCCGCCGGGAAAGGCGACGGCCGGCAGTGCGCGACAACGGTGGAGGCGGCGCGGAGTTCGGCGGCTCCGTACGTGGTCCGCACCGGCGGCCGTCAAGGCGCTCAGCGGTTCGTCTCGCCGCCATGCCCCGAGGGGCGCGCCGCGTCCGCCGGCCGGCTCGCCGCCCGCTCCTGTCTCGGTCAGCCCATGAATATGCTGTGTGTACCAGGCACCTGCACTGCCTCTCCCGGCGGGATGATGTCGATGAACCCGCCCGCGCAGCCAGGAACGTTGTGGACCAGGGCGGGTACGTCCGCGAGGTTGTAGACGGTCGAGAGGTAGGGGATCTCGAAGCAGCCGCTCGGGTCGCTGTGACGGACTCCGTTGATCACGAGGAACCCGTTCGCGGCGGAGGCCGAGTTGGGGACGGCGAGCGTGAGCACCCCGGCGGCGAGTGCGGCGAGTGTCGAGCTGATGGGACGCATGGCGAACCTCCTGACGTGCAGGCCGGGGCACGTCCCGGCCCTGCAACCGACCGTACGCAAGCCGCCACGCACTGCATCCCGGCATCCCCCAGATGGGCGCCCACGGGAGCGACCCCGCCGGCGCCGCAAGCCTTCGCTGCTGCGAGCGGTCGTTCCTGACGGCGCGGACCGCGCGGGCGGCGGTCGCTGTCAGGTGCGAGCCGGTCGGTCCGGGGCGGGGCCGCCCCGCGGGCGGTAGCCTGCTCGTGAGGGCAGTCATGGCCGCTCAGGTGCACATCCGGCTCCTCGGCGGGTTCACCGTGACGGTCGACGACCGCGCGGTCACCGCCGGGGCGTGGCGGCTGCGCAAGGCCCGTAGCGTGCTCAAACTGCTCTCTCTGACGCCGGGCCACCGGATGCACCGGGAACGGCTCTACGAGCTTTTGTGGCCGGACCTGGACCGGACGGCCGCAGCCAACAACCTGCACCAAGTGCTGCACGCGGTGCGGCGGGCGCTGGGTGCCGCGGGGGCGCCGGGCGATGTCGTCCTGCTCCGGGACGACATGGTGCTGCTCGGCCCGGACGGCGGCGTACGGGTCGACCTCGACGCGTTCGACGAGGCGGCCCGGCGGGCCTCGGCCGGCGGCGCGAGCGCGGACTACCGGGCCGCGCTCGCCCTGGCCGGTCCGGGTCTGCTGCCGGAGGACCGGTACGAGCCGTGGGTGAGCGGGGTGGCCGAGGCCCTGGAAAGACGGTGTGCGGAGCTGCGGCTGGGACTGGGTGAGGCGCTGGAACTCGAACACCGCCCGGCCGAGGCCGTCGAGGCGCTGCGGACGCTGGTCGAGGAGGACCCCCTGCACGAGCCCGGCTGCCGGGCGCTGATGCGGGTGCTGGCCGCCGCCGGCCGGCGGCGGGAGGCACTCGCGGCGTACGAGCGTCTGCGCGAGGCAGTCCGTGAGGACACCGGTGCCGACCCCGACCCGCAGACCCGCCATCTCTACCGCATGCTGCTGGCCGATTCGGTCGAGGCCCGGGAAGCGCCGGCACGGACCTCCCGACAGCGTCTGCCGACGCCGGCCACGCAGCTCGTCGGCAGGGAGCGCGAGATGGCCGAGGTGGAGGGGCTGCTCCGGCCGAGGGGGCTGCTCACGCTGACCGGAGCGGGCGGCTGCGGCAAGACCCGGCTCGCGCTCGCCGTGGCAGCCCGCAGGAGCGACGACTTCCGGGACGGGGCGTGGTTCGTGGACCTCGCGGGGCTGGCGGAACCGGACCTCGTGCCCGAGGCGGTCGCGGCGGCCCTGGAGCTGCACCTGCCGCCGTCCGGCCGCGGTCGCGAAGCGTTGATCGCCCGGCTCGGCGAACGGGAGATGCTGCTGGTGCTGGACAACTGCGAGCATCTGATCGACGCGTGCGCCGTCCTGGCCTCCGAGATCATCGCTCGCTGCCCGGGCGTCTTCGTCCTGGCGACCAGCCGGGAGGCCTTGCGCTCGTACGGGGAACGTACTTTCCGGGTGCCCTCGCTGAGCCTGCCGGATCCGCGCCGGCTGCCGTCGTTGGCCGAGCTGGGCCGCTTCGCATCCGTCCGGCTGTTCGTGGAGCGGGCCGCCGACGCGGCGCCGGGGTTCCGGCTCTCTGCCGGGAACGCGGCCGCCGTGGCACAGATCTGCTTCCGGCTCGACGGCATGCCGCTGGCCCTGGAGCTGGCGGCGGCCCGGATGCGCCTGCTGGCACCACAGCAGATCGCCGAACGCCTCGACGACGCCTTGGCCCTGCTCGGCCGGGGCAGCCGGCGCGGTGTGACACGTCAGGAGACATTGCTGGCCACGCTGGAGTGGAGCCACCGGCTGCTCGACGAGGAGGAACGGCGCCTGTTCCGCCGGCTCGCGGTCTTCGCGGGCGGATTCTCGCTGACCGCGGCCGAGAAGGTGTGCGCGGACGAGGGAGATGACGCCCCGGTGCTGGAGACGCTCGGCCGGCTGGCCGACAAGTCCCTGGTATGGGCGGAGCCCGGGCCGGACGAGGTCCGCTACCGGCTGCTCGAGACGATCCGGCAGTACGCGACGGACCGGCTGCGGGCCGCCGGAGAACTCGCGGCCGTCGAAGCCAGGCACCGGCGTTTCTACCTGGCACTCGCCGAGGCCCTCGACCGGGAACCGCCCCGCGGTGTCTCCGGTGCGGTGTCGCTGGAGCTGGAGGCCGACTACGGCAATCTCCGGGCCGCCCTGCGCTCCCTGCTGCGCCATGAACCGGACAGGGCGCTGCGGCTGGCCGTCGCCCTGCGGTCGTTCTGGCCCGAGCGGGGCAGGCTCGCGGAGGGCCGGCGATGGCTGGAGGACGCCCTGGCCGCCGCGCCGGAACCCTCCCCGGAGCGGGCGCGGGCCTTGATGGGGCGTGCCGTGCTGGCGATCCGCCTGGGAGACGGCTCTCCCCTGGAAGACATCGCGGGGCAGATCGTGAGGATCCAGCAGCGGAGGCCCGACCGGGCAGCGCACGCGTACGCGTACTGCCAGCAGGCACTTCTGCTGTGGATGCGCGGTAACTGGGACGGCGCACGCGTCGCTCTGGGCCTCGCTCGCACCCTGGCCCGGGAGGCCGGTGCGCCCTCGGTCCTCGCCGTCGCGGCGCATCTGGAGGGCGTGTGGGCCGTCTGCCGCGGCGAGGGCACGCAGGCCCGGGAGGCGTGCGAGGAGAGTCTGCGGCTGCTGGAGGACGTCGGAGCGGAAAGCGGTCCGTTCTTCCCGGTCCTGACACCGGGCTACACGCCGGCGGCCGCCAGGACGGGTCCGGTGTCACTGTTCTTCGAGGAGACGGTGCTCGCCGGCCGTACGGTCGGCCCGTCCCGGGCCCGCGGCTACGCGCTGGCGAACCTCGCGTGGGCGAGCCGCCTGGAGGGCGACACGGCTACCGCCATGGCGGCGGCCGAGAGCAGTGCCGACCGTTTCCGCTCGCTCGAGGACCCGCACGGTGAATCCCTCGCCCTCAACGTTCTCGGCAACATCCACCGCGGCCGCGGTGATCCGGATGCGGCAAGGAAGTGCCTCGAAGCGGCGCTGTCGACCAGGCGCCGGCTCGGGGACCGCCGGGAAGAGGGCATCACCCTCGGTTGTCTGGGCCTGCTGCACCTGGCCGTGGGCGACACCGGCAGCGCCGAGGAGGTCATCGCGCGTGTCCTCGCCGGCTTCGAGGAGACGGACGACATCCCGGGCGTCACCAACAGCCTGCTCCATCTGGGTCTCGTCGCACGGGCGGCCGGCGACTCGGCGCGGGCGTGCACCCTGCTGGCCCGGGCCCGGCGCCTGGAGGAGGTCGCGGGATCACTTCCCGCCGCCGGATGGGTCGCCCTCATGCTGGCGCAGCTGCTGTGGCAAACCGGCGAACGGGAAGCCGCGAGGGTGACGGCGGCCCGGGCCGGTGAGCTCTTCGCCCGCCTCGGCGAGGTCCGCGGGCCGGCCGTTCTGCGGCGCGCGTTGCCCGGCGACGCCGCCGGCAAAGCCGCTGCTGAGTGAGTGCTAAGTCGCGCTGTCTAGCGTCGCAGGCGTCGGTGCACGCACGCACATCAAGGAGGCGGCCATGTCGATCGACACCGCGAGGGGCGTTCTGGGGGATGCCACCGTCGCCGAGCTGGAGGCGGGTCTGCGCGGCACCGTCGTCCGCCCCGGCGACCCCGATTACGACCAGGCCCGCGCCGTCTGGAACGCCGCTCACGACAAGAGGCCGGCGCTCGTGGTGCGCTGCGCCGGCACCGCGGATGTCGTCCGCGCGGTCGAGTTCGCCCGCAGCCAGGACCTGCTCGTCGCCGTGCGCGGTGGCTCCCACAGCATCGCCGGGTTCTCGACCTGCGACGGCGGCATCGTCATCGACCTGTCGGCCATGAAGGACGCCGTCGTCGATCCGGTGCGGCGCCGGGTGGTCGCCCAGGCCGGCCTGACGTGGGGGGACCTCGATCACGAGACACAGGTCTTCGGGCTCGCCGTGACCGGCGGCCTGGTGTCCACGACCGGGATCTCCGGGTTCACGCTCGGCGGCGGAGTGGGATGGCTGCTGCGCCGTCACGGCCTGGCCTCCGACAACGTGACGGCCGCCGAGGTCGTCACCGCGGACGGACGTGTGGTGCACACGGATCCGCATGAGCACTCCGAGCTGTTCTGGGCGCTGCGGGGCGGCGGGGGCAACTTCGGCGTCGTGACCTCGTTCGAGTACCAGTTGCACCCGGTCGGGCCGCAGGTTCTCGGCGGGCTGATCGTCTTCCCCCTCGAACAGGCCGAGCAGGTGATCAGAGGCTGGCGCGAGCTGATCGCGGACGCTCCCGACGAGCTGACGACGCTGGTCGACCTGACGACGGCGCCTCCCCTGCCGTTCTTGCCCGAGGAGGTGCACGGCACCCGCGTCGCGGTCGTGCTCGGCATGTACGCGGGCGACCTCGCGGCCGGCGAGAGGAGCGTCGCTCCGCTGCGGACGCTGGGCACACCCGTCGCCGACCTCATGGGCCCGATGCCGTACACGGGGATGCAGTCACTGATCGACCCACTGTGGGCGTCCGGTGCCCACAACTACTTCACATCGGCGTTCATCGAGCCGACCGACGCCGCCCTCGGTGCCGTGCTGCGCCGTCACCTGACCACGCCCACGCCCTCCAGCGAGCTGCATCTGCATCAACTGGGTGGTGCGTTCTCCCGTGTCCCCGCGGAGGCTTCCGCCTTCAGTCAGCGGGATCCGAGTGTGCTGTGCAACGTGATCGTGCGGTCCCCCGGCCCCGCGGGCTTCGACGCCCATGTCGCCTGGGCGCGCGACACGCGTGAGGAGATCGCACGGCACGGCCGTGGCACCATGTACGTCAACTTCACCGGTGACGCCGCCGAGGACAGGGTGCGCGCCTCGTACCCCGACGCGGTGTACGAACGGCTCGTCAGGGTCAAGGACACCTACGATCCGACGAACCTGTTCCGCCTCAACCAGAACATCCGCCCGTCGACAGCGGGTTGAACGGCCCCGGGGGTGCCGGCAGGCAGCGGCGGCCGTTGCGGGAACGCCGGCTCCGAAAGGGCTCCTTTGAGGCTCCTCACCGCGGCGGGACGCGGAGAGACCGGGCATCCGGGCACCGGCACGGACACTCCGGCCGCCCCGTCATTGCCGCCCGTTGCGACAGTTCTCTGGGCATCGCTGCCACCGCCCTCTACCCTCGGTGCGCCACATCGGCCTCCTCCCCCAAGGAAGGCGTACGACGATGAGACGTAGAACGGACGGCACTCGGTTACGGCGTTCAGCGCCCGGTCTGCTCGCCCTGGTCCTCACTGCCGCGATCCTGGTGACGGGCGGCGGACAGGTGCAGGCGGCCCCGGCTGCGCCGGCCGCCCGGGCCACCGCCGCAACGGTGGACCTGTCGCGGTGGATGGGCGAGATGCGCGGCTATCTCGGCCACCAGCCGCTGAACCGTGTCGCGATGCCCGGCAGTCACGACTCCGGCAGCTGGAGCATCCCGGCCGACCCCGCCCTGTGCACCAGCGGCTGGTCCTACAAGGTCGCCTCGCTCGACCCGCGGCTGGCCGCGAGTATCTCGCGAGCCCAGAGCGGCAGTCTGACCGACCAGCTCGACCAGGGCGCCCGCTATCTCGACCTGCGGCTGTGCCTGGAGGGCGGGCAGTGGCGGACCTTCCACGGCGCACCCATGGGAGCACCGTTCTTCGACGATGCCGCGGGTGAGGCGGTCTCGGTCAAGCGCTGGATCGACGAGCACCCCTCGGAAGTCGTCATCATCAGTGTGTCGGCCGCTGTCCCAGCCGGCGCGGACGCCAAGGAGCCGCTGACCCGGTTGCGGGACTTGTTGGGCTCCCGCGTCGCCGACCGGACGGTTCTGTCGCCGGCCTCCGCCTACGACGACTTCGTGAACGCCGGGAAGAACGCCGTACTCGTCGATGCGTCGGGGGCAGTCGACCAGCCCTGGGCCTGGCACGCCGACAGCGTCTCGGACCGCGGCAGTTACCCGGCCGGCAACCCGAGCTGGTGGGACATCCTCAAGTCCTTCTTCAACGGAAGCCCGCCGCAGCAGGTCTACGACCGGACGCTGTCCCTCAACCAGGCGGCGCTGGCCCGCGACCCCGGAGCGGACGCCGGCCGGTTCTTCGTGCTGTCGAGCATCGTCCAGCCGGATGTGCAGATACCGCAGCTCTTCCTGATCCGGCTGCTGGCGCCCTTCTTTCCGGCCTTCGTCCGGGACAACTACCTCATGCATCTCGCGAACGGTCTGAACCCCCAACTGGTCACCAAGCTGAGGACGGACTGGCGGGCGCCCGATCTGGCCGGTCACATGAACATCGTGACGATCGACGACCTGGGCCACCGGCCGGACGGTGACCTTCAACGCGCCGTCATCGACATCAACACGCTCCCGGGTCGTGCGCGGTGATCTGACCGGGGTCTGCCGGGCGCAGCCTGCCTGGGGCAGGAGCGCGGAAGCGGGCCGGGTGCGGAAGCGGGCCGGGTGCGGAAGCGGGCCGGGTGCGGAAGCGGGCGGGTCGAGCCGTCCGCCGCAGCACCCGGCCTCCCGGGCGGTGTGGACGATGTCGGCAGTCACCAGACGCCGGTGCGCCTGTCTTCGTCCTACTGGTTCGACTCTGCAGCGCTGATGTCGCCGAGCGCCGATTCCGGGTCACGCTCGATCGCCAGGTCGCCGAGCGACAGGATCCCGATGGCGTGCCCTTCTTCTACGACCGGCAGGCGACGGACCGAGTGCTCGCGCATGAGCTCCACCGCATGGTCGATATCCTCGTCGGGGGTGATGGTGACAAGGTCATCGCTGCACGCGGAGACGACGGTCTTGTGCTCCAGGTCTCCGCCGTCGGCGAGCGCACGCACCACGAGGTCGCGGTCGCTGACAAGACCACGCAGATCGTCGCCCTCTGTGATCAGTACGGCCCCGATGTTCTCGTCACGCATCCTCTGGGCCACCGCCGTCACCGACGTCTGCGGTTCCACCGTGACCAGCCTGCTGGTCATGATGTCACGCACGTGCTGTGACATGGCGCCTCCCTTCAGTGGGTTCTTCACGCTCTCGTGTCCCGGGTACCCGACGCACGCCCTGTCCCACGTGCGATGACCCACGGAACCTGGCCGGGCGCCTCGCGCCGCTTCCAGGGCGTGCGTCCGGGCGACCGGGCAGGCGGTGCCCCGCCTGCGGATCATGGGTGAGGACGCCGGAAGGCAGCCTGTTCCGTACCCTGGCGGCATGCGCATGCGCCCCACCTTGAGCTGGACCCCTACCGAGGAGCTGCCACCGGGCACCACGGATCTCGCACCGGTCGCCGATGCGCTGCGGGCCGGCGGTGTGCTGGTGCTCAGCGGGGCGGGCATCTCCACGGAGTCGGGCATCCCCGACTACCGGGGCGAGGGCGGCAGCCTGAGCCGGCACACTCCCATGACCTATCAGGACTTCACCGCCGGCGCCCAGGCCCGGCGCCGCTACTGGGCGCGCAGCCATCTCGGCTGGCGCACTTTCGGCCGCGCCCGCCCCAACGCCGGGCACCGGGCCGTGGCCGCGTTCGGACGGCACGGCCTGCTCTCGGCTGTGATCACCCAGAACGTCGACGGCCTGCATCAGGCCGCCGGCAGCGAGAGCGTGGTGGAGCTGCACGGCAGCCTGGACCGGGTCGTGTGCCTGTCCTGCGGCGCCTTCAGTCCGCGCCGCGAGCTCGCCGGGCGGCTGGAGGACGCCAATCCGGGTTTCGATCCGGTGGCCGCAGGAATCAACCCGGACGGGGACGCCGACCTCACCGACGAACAGGTCGGGGACTTCCGCGTGGTGCCCTGCACGGTCTGCGGCGGCATCCTCAAACCGGACGTGGTGTTCTTCGGCGAAGCCGTTCCGCCACAGCGGGTCGAGCACTGCCGTGAGCTGGTGCGTGAGGCGGCCTCGCTGCTGGTCCTGGGCTCCTCACTGACGGTGATGTCAGGTCTTCGGTTCGTCCGCCAGGCGGCCCAGGCCGGGAAACCCGTACTGATCGTCAACCGGGACCCGACCCGGGGCGACCGGCACGCCCTCGCCCGGGTCGCACTCTCGCTGGGACCGGCTCTCACCACCGTGGCCGGGCGGCTGGGCATCCCCCTCGACGGCCGGAAGACGGCCGAGGCACCGGCGCGGACGCCGGGCACTCATCCGGTGTGATTCCGGCAGCGCCATCCACGAGTTCGCCGACTGGCCGGCTGCCACGGGCCGGTGGCCGCCGTAACCCGCCGTCCGCCAGGGGGCGATGGCTGCCGTGACCGGCCGTCTGCCAGGGGGCGATGGCCGCCGTGACCGGCCGTCTGCCAGGGGGCGATGGCCGTCGTACACGGTCGGCGTGACCGTGACCGACGCCATGCACCGGGGGCATGCGTCTGATCTGCCTCGCCACCAGCATCCAGGGCGCTGCGATCGCCGAGCTGGAACTGCGGCTCCATCAGCAGGCCCGCGCCGGGAACCGCATAGCCCTGACCTGCCGGCCCCTCGTGGGGAAGCCCCGCCGGCTCCGCCCGCACCGTTCCCGGACTCACCTGCCCAAGTGGCGCCCAACCCGCCGGAAAACCCGCGTAGTTGGCGTGACGAGCCGTCATGCGACGCTGAGGCCGGCCGAGCGATGTGCCGCGTATCGCGGTCTGCCGGGGCAGGCGTGCCCCTGGAAGGGAACTCCGATCCGGCTCTGCGAGGGTGGCTCACCCGCTCGGATGCGCTCGGCGAGCAACTGATCGCGAGGGTATGCATGGTGAGTGCATGAACACTACACCTCGCCCCAAGAAGGCAGTTTCCCGGATTCCGCGAGCATTCGCGGTGTGTGCAGCAGTAGGCATCGCCTGTGCGGCGGGCATGGCAACCGCCACGTCCGCTGTGGCCGCGACGCCCGCCACGAAGGCCGCCCCAGCCTACGGCCACGGCGGAGGAGGGGGGGAGGACTTCCAGTGCGGGAACGGCCTCCTGCCCATCCTCAACTTCTGCAACTGACCCACGACTGAGGGCAGTTCCGGCCCTCGCACCGCACGACCGCACGTCCGCACATGCAAGAAGTCCACCCCCCAGGGCGGTCAGGAGCAGGGACAGGATCCCTTCCCTGACCGCCCTGCCGACCACACCCCTGTGCCTGCGCCTACCGCGCCCACCGGGCCGGCGACCTGCTCGGTGAACGAAGAACGCACTGCCCGACGCCCCCGCGGACCGCCCGCCTCCCCTCTCAACCGGAGCCGCTCGAAGCCGACATGCCGGGACGGTCGGACCACGTCACAGCCGGTCCGGAACAACGACGGCGCTCTACGCCTCGGCGCCGGCGAACAGTTCGAGATGACCGCACTTGGGGCAGCGAAACGCCTCTATCTGCCGCCGGAGCCGGCCCATACGCTTGGCACCGCCGAAAATCCCCCGCTCCAGCGCACCCTCGATCCAGCGCGCGTAGCCGCGCGAGTGCTCGCCTGCATCCTCGATGAAGCCCTCTTCCAGACCGACGGTGCCACAGTGGGTGCACGTGTAGTTGCTCATCCCGTGAGTGTAGGAAACAGCGCGCCGAGGGCGGTCGTCCGGTGGCCGTCACCTCCTGCCCGGCCGGGACGGCGCTGCGGCCCACGGTCGGTACGCCTGTGCCGCCCCTCTGACGATCAACCGGCTTCCGGGCGAGCTCGGTGCGCTCAGCACCATCCCCGCGGCTCGTCACAGGGGCGCCGTTGTCGTGTGCGCTGATCCCGCAGAGGGCTGCCGGGGTCGAGAGGGGTCAGCCGGTTCCCTCCGCGTCTCCCGCTGACCGGTCGCAGAAGCGTACGGCGAGGGCTGCGATGTCGTCGTCGAGTCCCCCGCCACTGTGCTGGAGGAGCTCGCGGTGAAGCCCGTCGAGCAGCGCCCTGGGCCCAGCGGGATCCTGCTGGTCCATCCAGTCGTGCAAGGGGAAGAACTCACCCCGGTGGTTGCGGCTTTCAATGACCCCGTCGGTGTAGAAGAGCAGATGGTCACCGGGGGCACAGGCGATGGTGTCGGTGATGTAGGGGGTGTCGATGAGAGCCGCGAGGTTGAGAATCGGCGAGGCGGCGGTGGGGTCCAGGACCTGGAGCTTGCCCTGATGCAGGAGCAATGGGGGAGGATGCCCGCAGTTGAGGATCTTGATGTGGCTGCCCTCTTCCGGGAACTCGGCGAGTACCACGGTGGTGAACTGTTCCAGCAGATCCCCGGTGGGGAAGGTGCAGCTGTGCCGGGTGCTGCTGACGTCCAGCCGGCGGACGATGTCCTCCAGGGTGGGTTCGTCGTACGCGGCTTCCCGGAAACAGTTGACCACGGCCGCCGCGGAGCCGACCGCGGGCAAGCCCTTGCCCCGCACGTCCCCGATGATCAGTCTCACCCCGTAGCGGGTGATGACGGCTTCATAGAAGTCCCCGCCGATACGGGCCTGGGCGGCCGCTGCGAGGTACATCGACGCGACCTCGAGACAGCCGACCTTGCGAGGCAGGGGCCGTAGGAGCACTTTCTGTGCCGCGTCGGCCACGAGGCGGAGCTGGACGAACTCCTGCTCCCGTCTGATACGGACACGACAGGCGTACGCGGCAGCCACGGTGACTGCGGCAATGGCACCGACGGTGAACCAGGTGCCGAGGTCGGGGTACACCAGGCTCAACGCGATCATGATGATGACGCAGACCGCCCCGAGCAGAATGGTCGGCAGCACGGGCCAGATGGAGGCCGCAAGGGCAGGTGCAGCGGTCAGGAGGCGACTGAAAGCGATCTTTCTCGGCGTGGAGAACGCCAGGCCCGTGACGACTACGGTCAAGATCACCGGTGAGAGCAGGGCGAGACTCCACTGTCGGCGGAGAGGATGACGGATTCGCATCCACCCAGTCCAGAGCATGAAACACAGCATATCGGCACATACTGTGCGCGATCCTCTCAGAGGGAGCGTGGCCTCCTCCTCGGCGCGGCCATCAGGTCGGACGCCGGAGCCGGCCGCTCGGCCTCGTGCACCGCCGGCAACGGCTTCGCCTCCCGCTCGACCCCGATGACCTCCCGCGTTCGCCCCACTGCCCGCCCGTGTTCGGGGAGTGAAAGGGCCGCCCGGAGCCCGGCAGCCACCTTCGGACGCCGGCTGCCCCATGGGTCCGGACGCCGCTCGTCGCCCGCCCGCCCCACCCCTCCCGTCCGGTCATGGAATAAGCCGGAGACCCGACCCGGTTGCTGCAAACATGACAACGAATGCCACGCGGCCCGAGGTACTGCGATACACCGCCTTCTCCGGCGACCCCGAGGGCGGAAACCCAGCCGGCGTCGTTCTGGACGCCTCCGACCTCCAGGACAGTGACATGCTGGCCATCGCCGCGGACCTGGGATACTCGGAGTCCGCGTTCCTGACCGCGCCCCCGGAGGGTTTCGACAGCCAGGAGGGGAGGGCGTACGGCATCCGTTACTTCAGCCCCAAGGCCGAGGTGCCGTTCTGCGGACACGCCACCGTGGCCACCGCCATCGCGCTCGCCGAGCGGACCGGCCCCGGCGAACTGCTGTTCGCGACACGCGCGGGCACCATACCGGTGGAGGTGGCCGAACAGGGCGGGACGTTCCGGGTCACGCTCACCAGCGTCGAACCGCACATCGAGGAGATCGCCGACGCCGATCTCACAGAGGCGCTCGCAGCCCTCGACTGGCCGGCCTCCGATCTCGACCGGGACTTTCCGCCCCGCATCGCATTCGCCGGTGCCCGCCATCTCGTACTCGCAGCGGCGACACGGGCGCGTCTCGCGGATCTTGACTACGACTTCGCGCGCCTCGAAGCCCTGATGCACCGATGCGACCTCACCACGGTCCAGTTGGTGTGGCGGGAGTCGCCCACCGTCTTCCACGTCCGCGACCCGTTCCCCGTCGGCGGTGTCGTCGAGGACCCCGCGACCGGCGCCGCGGCGGCCGCCTTCGGTGCGTATGCCCGTGAGCTCGGCCTGGTTCCCGAGGATGCCACCCTCACCCTCCATCAAGGCGCGGACCTGGGCCGCCCTGGCGAGCTCACGGTGACGCTGCGCGCGGGTGACCGGCGCGTCCGGGTGAGCGGCACGGGAGCCCGCATCGGCTGAGGCACGACTCTGACCCAGTGCAGGCAGTGCAGCCGCAAGCGCACGGATCCGTCGGCGGGGCCCAATTCCGGCGCCCTGCCCATGACGGGCGGCAGCAGACGCCGCAGCCGGGGCTGCAAGGCGTGCCGCCCGGGCAGCGAGGTCCCGCGGGCAGTCATACCGGTCCTTGCCCGACGGGACGCGCCCGTCTTCACGTGACTGCGGTCGGTTTCCGGGGCCGGCTTCCCCTCACAGCAGCCGCCATACGCCGTGCCGGACCCGCGAGTGCGGCGGTGTCAGCTGCGGTGCGGGGCGGCCAGCAGGGCCTCGGCGGCCTCGGTGCGGCTGTAGAGCACGAAGCGACCGGTGCGGTGGCCGACGACCAGGCCGGCCGAGCGGAGGACGGTCAGGTGCTGGGAGACTCCGCCGGGAGTGATGCCCGTACGACGGGCCAGGTCGGTGGTGGAGGCGGGCGTGTCGAGTTCGGCCAGCAGCCGGGCTCTGCCGCGGCCGATGACGGCGGCGAGCGGCTCGGCGACCTCGGTCCGCCGCTCCCACAGCGTGGCCACACCGCGCGGCGGGTAGCGGAGCGTCGGCTGCCTGCCGGGGGCGGTGATCGAGAAGACCCGCGGCCAGGCGAACACGGACGGCACGAGCAGCAGGCCCCGCCCGTCGAGCCGTCGGGTGCCCCGCGCGTACAGGTGCCGGACGCGCAGGGTGTCGGTGTCCCAGCCGACCGCGGGGTCCAGGTCCGCGAGCAGCCGGTCGGCGCCGCCATCGGCCAGCAGGCGCGCCCGGTGCAGCACGTCGCCTTCCAGCAGTGAGCGCATCCGCGGCCAGTACGGCGCGAGCACCAGTTCCCAGTAGGCCTCCACCAGGTCGGCCAGTTCCCCGAGGCCGCGTCGCGGATCCGCCAGCAGCGCCTCCAGCCTTTCGGAGTGGGGCGCCGCCTTCCCGCTGAGACCGGCCCGGACCTCCTCCGCGGGGGTGGCACGCAGCATGGCCAGCTCGATTCCGAGATCAGCCGGCGCAGTGGTGGGCGGTGGAGCGACGAACAGCGGTATCGCCCGGGGTGGGGTGGGTACGAGATCGGCCAGCAGCCCCCAGTCCAGCCCGTCGGCCGCCAGCCGTTGCGCCGCCTGTTCGGCCCAGGGCCGGAAGAGGCCGTGTTCCTGCGGGTTCTTCACCATACGGATGCTGGCCACGGCCTCCCACAGCGGGGACAGGGCGAGCCTGGTACGCGCCACGTCGCGGGCCGTGAACCGCAGCTCGAGCACGGTGCCCCCTCCGTTTCCCTTCCCTCGGCCGTTGCGAGGATTCAGTACAGCCTAAATTCATGGCCGCGGCCCCGGGACGGCGGACAGGCTCCCGACATGACCACGACCGAACTCGGCGCACGCCCGACCCCGACCGCCCCTCCCCTGATCCACGACCACGGCTACCGTCTGCTCGTCACCGCGACGGCGGTGAGCAAACTCGGCAGCTCCGTCAGCTATGTGGCGATCCCCCTGGTCGCCGTGGCGGCTCTGCACAGCACCGCCGCCCAGGTGAGCCTGCTGACGACGCTGAGCACCCTGGCGTTCCTGCTGATCGGTCTGCCCTCCGGGGCCTGGGTCGACCGGATGCGCCGGCGCCCCGTCATGATCGCCGCCGACCTGCTCCGAGCGACTCTCCTGCTCTCGGTTCCGGTCGCCTGGCTGCTGGATGCTCTGACGATCGGTCAGCTGTACGTGGTCGTCCTGCTGTCGGGCGCGGCCACGGTCTTCTACGACGTCGCCGCGCAGAGCCACCTGCCCCAGCTGGTCGGCCGGGAACACCTCGCCCAGGCCAACTCCGTGCTGGTCACCGTCGACGCCGCGGCCCAGATCGGCGGCCGCAGCGCGGGCGGACTCCTCGTCACGCTGCTGTCCGCCCCCATGGCCGTCCTCATCGACGCAGCCAGCTATGTCTGGTCGGCGGTCTGCCTCGTACGGATACGCCGGCCGGAACCCGCGCCCCGGGCCACCGGGCGCGGCAAGCTGCTCGACGAGATCCGTGAGGGCGTGCGCTTCGTCTTCGCCCACCCGGGGCTGCGGGCGGTGGCCTGCGCGGGTGCCTGCACCAACCTGTCGATCCAGCTGTGCCAGACGGTGCTTCCGCTCCTGCTCGCCCGGGAACTCGCCCTTCCCGGCTTCGCCATCGGTCTCTTCTTCGCCGCCGGCGGCGGCGGGGTCCTGCTCGGCTCGCTCTCGGCCCGGCGGCTGGCCCGCCTGTTCGGCGCCGGGCGGACACTCTGGCTGCTGGGTCTGGCCATCGCGCCCTTCGGCGTCACCGTGGCTCTGGTCGACCGGGGCCCGGCGCTCTGGGTGGCCGCCGCGGGATGGCTCGTCACCACGTTCAAGGTCGGCGTGGACAACGTCCTGAAGGTCAGCTTCCGGCAGAGCGTCACTCCCGACCGGCTGCTCGGCCGGATGAACGCCACCATGCGGCTGGTCCTGACCGGGTCCCTCGCCGCCGGCGCCGCTCTGGCCGGCCTCCTCGGGGAACTCCTCTCGGTCCGCGCCGCGCTCTGGGCGGGCGCGCTCGGCCTGGCACTCGCCTGGCTGCCGATCGCCTGCTCCCCGCTGCGCCGACTGCGTCAGATCCCCGGCCTGTGAACCGTCTGCGTCAGATCCCCGGCCTCTGGACCGTTCGGCGGGCGCCGGCCGCCCGGTGTGCTGCTCGGCGCGCGCGACGCGGGTCCGCGTCGCTGCTCCGCTCCGGCACCGGTCAGCTGCCGCTTCCGGCGTCGCCGGTCCTGCGGACCGGTCCGGTCGTCGAGCGGGCCTGTCCGTGCCGCCGAGACAGGCGATCGCAACTCCCCCTCCCGGGCCGGGACCGGCAATGGGCTGTGTCCGGCCGCGGGGCCGGCCCTAATTCGCTTGACCCGGCCACGGGTCAGGGCCGCATGGTGACCGGACGCCACGCGTCGTGGTGCCAGTATCCCGGGGAGGCAGCAGCATGGAGATTCGTTCCACGACCGACCAGGACCTCGACGTCTTCGTCGACACACTCCATGCCGCGTTCGGCCGCTTCCCCGAGACCCCGGCCGAGGAGGGCGGCGGGGTCTGGTGGGCGGCGCTGGAAATGGACCGCGGCCTGTTCGCCCTGACGGCGGACGGGCGGCCGGTCGGCACTGCCGGTGCGTACACCTTCGAGCTGACCCTGCCCGGTGAGGTCCTGGTACCGGCCGCCGGGGTGACGGCCGTCGGTGTCCTGCCCTCGCACCGGCGCCAGGGCGTGCTCAGCGCGATGATGCGGCATCAGCTGACCGAGCTGCGGTGCCGAGGCGAGTTCCTCTCCGTACTGCTGGCTTCCGAAGCCCTGATATACCGCAGGTTCGGCTACGGACCGGCGACCTACACGCAGCGGCTGACCGTGCCGCGCCACCAGGCCGCTCTCGCCCTCCCCCGGGCGCGAGCAACGGCCGGCGCCCCGGCGACGGGCCCGGGCACCGGCACGGTCGAGCTGCTCCGGCGTGCCGAGTGCGGGGAGATCCTGGAAGAGGTCTACGACCGGTACCGCCGTGCACAGCCCGGCGCGCTGTCCCGGCCTCACCGCTGGTGGGCGTCGGGCGCGGGGCAGCCCCCGGTTGCTGCGGCGTCGCGCTACGTCGCCGTCCACCGGGACCCCGACGGCGTCCCGGACGGGTACGCCAGCTATTCGGTCGGCGAGCCCGACACCTTGACGGTCGACGAGACCATCGCCACCGACGACGCCGTCTTCACGGCCCTGGCCCGGTTCGTACTCGGACACGACCTGGTCAAGCAGGTCGTGTTCAAGCACTTCCCGCCCGGGCACCCGCTGCGCTGGCAGCTCGTGGACTTCCGCGCCGGCCAGGTGAGCGGCGACACCGACTGGCTCTGGGTGCGGCTGCTGGACGTCCCGCGTGCGCTGACCGCGCGCGGCTGGTTCACGGACGGCGAACTCGTCCTCGACGTCGACGATCCGTGCCTCGGCGAGCACGGCCGCTACCTCCTGACCGTGCGGGACAACAAGGCCGAATGCGTCCCGACGGACCGGGAGCCCGACCTCTCCCTGGACGTGAGCGACCTGGGCTCGGTCTACCTCGGCGGCACCGCCCCGAGCACGCTCGTGCGTGCCGGACACATCCGGGCCCACCGCCCCGGCGCGGCCGCCCTCGCTGACGCCCTCTTCCGTGCCGAGCGCTCCCCGCACTGCCTGCACTGGTTCTGACCGCGCTCACCACCCTGCAGTGTGCACGCCCACGGCCCGCACGCGCGGCCTCGGCAAGCCTGCGCCACGAGCGGACGATCCACCGGCCGGCGAAGGAGAACGGCCGGGGGGTGTCGTTCGGATCAGGTCGGATCGGGCCGCGGCGTCCGGTGCGGTGCATCGCAAGGCGGAGGATCTCCCGCGTACCGGGCGTGCCCGGGTGATCCGACAACGCGGCGTGGGGGCACCCCCGGCCGGAGGCTGGGAAGGTGCCGTGCCGGGCGTCGCGGGCCCGGGCTGATCCGAACGACACTCCTAAGCGGCACTGATGCCCAGGACCTGTGCGGTGCCGTCGGCCAAGGCGGTGATGCGGACCTGGCCGGCGGGGAACGGGTCGATCCCGCTCGGACCGGCGATCTGGGCGAAGCCGGTCCAGGAGACGTTGTCCTTCCTGATGTTGTGCCAGACGTTGCCGTCGTGGCCGACGACGACGACCTGCGCCGACCCGTCGGGCATGCCCGCGATGCCGACGCTGCTGGCACCCATTCGGTTCGCGTCGACGCCCGCGGGAGGAGCGAAGCCGTCCCACCGTCCGTCGGGGTGGCGCACCTGGTGGTAGACGCATCCGTCGAGGCCGACGGCGACGACCTGAGAGGAACCGTCGGGCAGACCCGTGATGGCGAGTGCCGGGCCGGAGAAGGCCGGAGCGCCGCCGAAGCCGGCCGGCCGGGTCCAGGCGGTCCATGACCCGTCCCTGCGGCGGATGCACAGGTACATGGCGCCGTCGGTGTTGTAGGCGAGGACCTGGGCCGAGCCGTCGGGCATGCCGGCGAGGGCGATCTTCGTGGCACCCCAGGGGCTGTTCGGCGTGAAGCCGGGAACCGGTCGGAAGCCGGTCAGTGTGCCGTCGGTGCGGCGCTGCTGGTGGTACAGCGTGCCGTCCATGCCGGTGGCCAGGAGTTGGCTGGTTCCGTCGGGCAGAGCCGTGATGGCCGCCTCGCGCGCGGTGAAGTCCTTCTGCCGGCCGGGACCGTCCAGACGCTGCCACGGCCTCGTCGGGGTGGAACCGTCCAGAGTTGCGGCCCAGAGGCTGTTGTCGGGTTTCAGCCCCAGGATCTGCACGGTCCCGTCGGGCATGCCGGCGGCGGAGACCTGGATGCCGGCGAAGGCGGGGTCGCTCTCCGAGCCGTGCAGCGGCCTCATGCTGGTCCAGGTTCCGTCCGCCCTGCGGGCGCTCTGGAAGAGGACGCGTTTTTCGATGGCGTACGGCGGACGGTCGGCGCTGTAGAACCAGACGGGGTTGGTGAGGGCCACCATCTGGTCGAGCGTGCTGGAGCCGGGTTGCAGGCGGCGTACTTCGGCGCGGGCGAACAGTGACGCCTTGCCCCAGCCGCGCCAGTGCAGTTGGCCGGATCCGCCGGCGCCTATGGCCGTCGATGCCATGATCCCCCACTCCGTGCAGAGGGTGACGACGGTGTCGGGGGCGCCGGACACGGAGACTGTGACGTCGACTGAGTCGAAGAGGCCCAGCGGGAGTTCTTCGCCCGGCCCGGCGGTGCGGCCGGCCCCGCCGGCCGTGAAGTCCACTGTGACGGCGGTGGATTCCGCGGCGTAGGACCTGACCTGCCGCAGTGCGGCCAGGATCGCCGTGGTGGACAGGGCGGAGGCGTGGACGACGTTGTGCGGGAGGCCGACGGTGTCCGTCGTGGCGTGCGCGTCGCTGTTGCCCAGGCCCGGGATGCGTTTCCCCAGACTCAGCGCGCCGTGCCAGACAGCGACGTCGGCCGCGTCGTCCAGTGTCCAGGGGCCGTTCCAGACTTCCATGGCGTCGACGTGGTCGAGGCCGAATTCCCAGAACGAACCGGGACCCGGGGTCATGGGATGCGCGGCGACCACGAGCCCGCCCAGGCTGTGGACCCGCTGGACGTGTCCGTCCAGTGCGCCCTGGTCGCCGGGGGCGTAGCGCCAGTCCACCCACTCGCCCTGCGGCAGTCCCACGGCCAGCCAGTGGCCGTGGCGGGTGGTGACCTCCTCGGCGTTGATCACGAGCAGGTCCGTGGGGATGTTGTCCTGCCAGGTCACCCCGGTGGAACTGGTGTTGTGGTCGGAGGTGGCGATGAAGTCCAGCTTGTTCCTGCGGGCGTCCGTGATCATCTGGTCCACGGTCCGCGCGCCGTCGGAGTGGACGCTGTGCAGGTGCAGGTCACCCCGGTACCAGCCGGCGCCTCGGCCGCGGACCGAGCCGGGCAGGATGGTGTACGGGACCGGCTCGAGCGCAGGGCCGTGGTCCAGGGTGACACTGACCTGCCAGCCCATGCCGGACGCCTGGTAGACGATGGGGCCGAGGGCGACGGACCACTTGCCCGCTTCGATCGGTCCGGGGACGTAGCCGGGAGTTGCGTCCGCCGCGGAGAGCGTGAAGTCGCGTCTGGCTCCGCCCGACCATCCGCGGAATCCCGAGGGGTCGAAGATCCCTATGTCGAGGACGTTGGACATGACGCCCAGGACGAGGACGAACGGCTCGAAGCTGGAGGTGACGGAGATCCGGTTCACCCCGGCAGGGACATCGAAGTCGATGTAGGCCCACTGGTCGAACCCCAGCGGAGAACGGCCCTCATAGGTCCTGGTCACCCGGCTGCCGTCGGTCTGCGTGGCCGCGCCGGCGACACCGGCGGGCATCATGGCCGCCAGGCCGCCGGTGGCGAGCAGCGTGCCCAGACGCAGCACGTCACGGCGGCGCACCGGTGTGGCCGTCGGCTGTTCCTCGTGTCTGTCGGATCCGCGATCACTCGGCACGGGACCCTCCGAAAGTCATGCACCTGTCAATTACAGGAGCAGGCCGTCGCGCCCGCCCGTCGGCGACCAGGGTCTCGAGGCTTCTCGTTCGTTCGAACGACCAGCAGGGTACCGGCACCCGGCCGAACAAGCGCCTCCCTTGTGGGCCGTCGGACCACACCGCGGATGCCGGCGGCGCGCAGCAGGGAGACGGCCACACCCGTACTGTGCGGTGGGGTGGTGCGGGGGCATGTCAGGGCCGTCGGTGAGGGTTGAGAGACTGTGGCCGTGGACGTTGCCCGCAGGAACAATGTGACCGTCACCGGCAATCCTCAGGGGCCGACCGTGGTGCTGGCTCACGGCTTCGGCTGTGATCAGAACATGTGGCGGCTCACGGTGCCTTCTCTGGTCGAGCACTACCGGGTGGTCCTCTTCGACTACGTGGGTTCCGGCCGCTCGGACGCGTCCGCTTTCACGGAGGACCGGTATTCCTCTCTGGACGGTTACGCCCGGGACGTGGTGGAGGTGTGCGAAGCGCTCGATCTGCGCGACGCGGTGTTCGTGGGGCACTCGGTCAGCGCGATGATCGGGGTCGTGGCCCTCGGCATGGCTCCGGAGCGGATCGGCGCGCTGGTGATGATCACCCCCTCTCCGCGGTACGTCGACGACGGCTACCGGGGCGGGTTCAGCACCGAGGACATCCACGAGCTGCTGGCGTCGCTGGAATCGAACTATCTCGGCTGGTCGGCGGTGATGGCTCCGGTGATCATGGGTAACCCCGACCGCCCGGAGCTGGGTCAGGAACTGAAGAACAGTTTCTGCGCCACGGATCCGGACATGGCGCGCGTCTTCGCCCGGACCACGTTCCTGTCGGATTCGAGGGACGACCTCAAGAGCGTGCGGGTGCCGACGCTGGTACTGGAATGCGCCCAGGACGTCATCGCCCCTCGCGAGGTCGGCGCCTTCGTCCATCGGGCGATCCCCGGCTCCACGCTGGTCACGCTCGACGCCACCGGGCACTGCCCGCACCTGTCCGCGCCCGAAGCCACGAACGAGGCGATCACCGACTTCCTCGCGGACCTGCGATGATGTGCCGCTCCGGCCAGCAGCCCGAACCCCAGGACGCCGACGGCGACGCGACGGACGCGTTGTTCGCCGCCCTGCTGGAGGACAGTGCCGAGGAACTGTACGAGAGCGCTCCGTGCGGATACCTGTCCGCGCTGATGGACGGCACCATAGCGAAGATCAACACCACGCTGCTCGACTGGCTCGGCCTGGACCGGGAGGCAGTGGTGGGCCGGATGCGGTTCACCGACCTGCTGACCGTCGGGGGGAAGCTGTATCACGAGACGCACTTCGCGCCGCTGCTGCGGATGCAGGGCGAGGTCAGCGGTATCGCCCTGGAGATCGAGCAAGCCGGCGGTGGCCGGATTCCCGTGCTCGTCTCCTCCGTCGTCAAACGCGGCAGCACCGGGCAGCCACTGCTGATCCGCACCACTGTGTTCGACGCCCGGGACCGCCGCGCCTACGAAGAGGAACTCCTGCGCCGCCGAGACGCGGCCGAAGAAGCACGGAAGCGGGCGGAAGCCGACCGTGCACGGCTGCAGGAGGCCCTCGCCGTACTCCAGCAGTCGCTGCTGCCCAACACCCTGCCGCCGATACCGGGCGTCGAGACGGCAGCCCACTACCACACCGCCTCGTCCGACCGGCTCGGTGGCGACTTCTACGACGTCTTCCCCCTCGACGGCAAACGCTTCGCCTTCTTCCTCGGCGACGTGTGCGGCAAGGGCCCCCAGGCAGCGGCGGTCACCTCTCTGACCCGCTACACCCTGCGCGCCGCCGCCCTGCACGACCCCGGCCCCGTCTCCGCCCTGTCGACCCTGAACAAGGTCCTCCACGAGCGTTATGCCGGCAGCGGCGATCCGCGCTACTGCACCGCCGTCTTCGGCACGCTCGAAGCCGATCCCGCGTCCGGTCAGGTCGCCGTCCACCTCGCCTCGGGCGGCCACCCTCCGGTTCTGGTGCTGCGCGCCGACGGCACGGCCGACTTCCTGCCCACCCCCGGAGGCCTGCTCATCGGTGTACTGCCCGAGGCGCATTTCACCCCCGCCACGACCGTCCTCACCCCGGGCGACACCCTCCTGCTCTACACCGACGGTCTCACCGAAGCCCGCACCGGCGACAACCACACCGACCGGTACGGGGACGACGCCCTGCGTGCCTTCGCCGTCCACCACGCCGGCCAACCCCCGCACGCCGTCGTCCAGTCCCTGACCGGCCTGCTGAACAGCTTCGGCGACGGTCTGGACGACGACACAGCCCTGGTCGCCATCGGCGTCCCCGCCCCCGACCCTTCGACACCTGACACACGATGAGCCCCCTGAAGATCACCACCCGAGACGCCGCCGTCGGTCCCGTTCTGCACGTCTGCGGCGACCTCGACCACACCACCGCCGACGAGCTGCGTGAACTGACAGCCACAATCACCCTGCAACCGGCCCAGCGCCTCGTCCTGGACCTGCAGGGGATGGAGTTCTGCGATTCCAGCGGCATCACCGCCCTGCTCGCCGCCCGTAGCCACGCGCATGCCGCCGGGGCGGACATCGTTCTCGCCGCCGTCCCCGCCCACACGATGCGCATCCTGCGCGTCGTCGGCCTAGACGAGATCTTCACCATCCGTCCCGACTGCGAGACCGCCATCGGTTCCTGACCCACGACGGGCCGCTCACTCCGGCGGCCGGCCCGGCCTGCTTCCGCGCGCTGCATCCGGCCCGGCCGAGGGAACCGGCCGGGCCGAGGGAATGTCAGAGTGCTTCGGAGTCCTCACTTTCCGGCACGCTCGTCCAGCTGTGCCGGACGTTCCCCCGTTCCCGGCGGTCGACGCGAGTGACCTCCGGGCCTCCGTTGCTGCGCGCGAGCATTGCGCTGACCAGCGTCCGGTACCCGAAGAAGAGGGTGGCGCCCACGGTCAGAGCGAAGGCGATCCCGGGCCCGTACCCGGTGTCCCTGGAGGTGCGGGCCACGTGCACGAAGCCGTAGCCGCTGACCAGCGTCGCCAGAGCGCACACCTTCCACAGCACACCGTGCAGTCGCCGCTCACGGCGGACGTCGGCGAACGACGGCAGTTCCACGCGGAGTCGAGCTTCGCAGTGGTCGCACATCTCCTGGGTGGTGTTCCCGCGCTCGTCGTGACGCGGCAGCCGGCCGACGGTGGCGTTGGTCAGGGCGATCGTCCGCGTCGCCTTGTCGTTGACCTGCTGGGTGACGAGGTGCACGATCAAGTACTCGAAGCTCTCGCTCACTTCGGCCACGGCTTCCGTCCCCTCTCCCCCGCCACCGGACGGTCTCGATTCTCCCGCATGCACGGCGAGTTGCTACCGCCGCCCTGCGACCAGGTACCGGGCTCGCCACTGGGGAAGGCAGTCGTGGAGGTACAGCGCGAAGGGGATCCACCAGATCAGATCGTTGGTCACGAGGATGACGCCGGAGGCCAGGGGCCACTCGCCGGTGAGCGCGAGCCACAGCCAGCCGAGCGGTCCGAGGATCTTGCCGGCCAGGCCGACCGCGGCGATGGTCCACGAGATGGCCGACCTGGACGTCCTGGCCGAACTGTGCGGCGCCCGTACGATCGCCTTCAAGGCGGGCACCGAATTCACCGCCGTCAACCGGGCGTTGGGGCTCTTCGCGGCCCTGCGGGCCCGCACCGGACGGCCCCGCACCACGCGGCGCCTGATTCCGCTGGTGCGTGCGCTGTCGTGGCTCGCCGGCCGGGTCGGCGACGAGGCCGGTGGCTTCGCCGTGAGCGGGCAGTCGGGCGGCCGCCCGGTCACCCGCCGGCTTGGCATGACCGCCCGCACGCACGGCGGCCGCATTCCCTCACTGCTTGCCGGTATCGCCGTCGACCACCTGCTGGCAGGCCGGCTCCGCACCGCCGGCCTGGTGCCGCTCCACTCCTGGCTGGCACCGGACGAACTGCGCACGGCGCTGCGCGACCGGGACATCAGCCTGTGGCGCAGGGACGAGGAGGACGACTGGCGGCCGTGGCCGGAGTGAGGCACACGACCGCTGTGATCCGGTCAGCCGTTCAGATGCCGTTGCAGCCAGTCGGCGGCGGCACGGCGGAACAGCCGGCGGTTGTCGGCGCGGAGGAACTCGTGGCCCTCCTCGCGCAGTGTGAGCATTTCGGCGCTCAGGCCCCGTTCACGAGCGGCCCGTACGAACTGCTCCGACTCCCCCGGCGGCACGTTCGTGTCGTGCTCCCCGTGCACGGCGAGGACGGGCACGCGCAGCGCGTCGATACGGCTCATCGGCGAGAGGGCGTGCAGCAGTTCACGGTCGCGTTCGGGGTGGCCGTACTTGTGGGCCGCCGACTGGGCGATCCAGGGTTCCGTGCCCTCGAAGAACGTCGCGAAGTCCGACATGCCGCAGACCGCCACCCCGGTGCGGAAGAGATCCGGGTGCCAGACCAGGGAGGCGAACGTGAGATAGCCACCGTAGGAGCGGCCCATGACGGCCAGCCGGGCCGCATCGGCGGGGCCCGCCAGTACCGCGTGGGCGACACAGTCGGCCACGTCGTCGAGCGCGGCGAACCGGCCCCTGCCCAGGTCCGCGTCGACGAACGACTTGCCGTAGCCGGACGATCCGCGTACGTCGGGGGCGAAGATGTCCAGACCTCGGCCCAGGATCTCGTGGTACAGCGGGTTGAGAACGGGCCGTTCCTGTTCCTCCGGTCCGCCGTGGAGATGGATGACGCAGGGCGCCGGTTCGCCGGGACCGCGCCCCGGGGCACGGTAGTACCAGCCGTGCAGCGGCAGTCCGTCCCGTGCGGTCGGACTCAGCTGAACCGGCCGCACGGGCGGGCGGCCCGGCGGGACGGAGTCCTCGTCGCGGGACGACCACGGAGTGCGCACCGGCGCCACGCTCTCGGGGAGCCACCACAGGCCGGGCCGGCGCTGGGAGCCGGAGAGTGCCAGCACCAGCCGTCGCGGACCCGCGTCCACGATGCGGGTGACCACCTCGTGGGGCAGGGACACCTGCCGGGGCGGGCCGATGAGGGGCTCGGCCGCATCGGCCGGGCCCGTGCCGGACGAGTCCGTGTCGCGGACCTCCACCTCGCTCACGCCCCGGGCGTTCCAGGCCAGGACGGCGGCACCGCCGTCGTGGGTCATGTGGAGCAGCTCCAGGTCGGTGTCCACGCGCTCGGCTGTGACCGACCAGCTGCGCGGCCGCCCTTCCGGGTCGAGTCCGGCGGCGAGCAGGGCCGCGAACTCCCGGTGGGCGTCGCTGCGCAGCCAGAGGGAGTCCGCGCGGGGCGAGAACCTGCCGATCCAGGGGTCGCCGTCGGCGACGGGCACCACACAGGTCGTCGTGCGGTCGGTGGTGCGCAGCACCACCGCCTCACGTCGTCCGCGGGGTCCCCGGCGCAGCAGCGCCAGCTGTCCGTCCCGGCTGAGATCGCATACGCGCAGGGTCGCCGTGTCCTTCTCGGCGGCGAGGAGAACGGGGGCGGCCGCACCGTCGGGGTCGATCAGATAGGCAGACAGGCCGTCGCCGAAGCCGGCCGTCTGGGCCGCCTGCCGGTCCGGCGGGCTTCCGGTACCCGTCAGGCCCTCGGCCACGGTGGGTGGCGATGACGGCAGTCCGCTGTCCGTGCGGGGCGCCGCGCCGAGGAGTACTGCATCGCGGTTCCGGTGCGGCCAGCCGGCCAGGGAGGGCTCTGCCTCGGCGCGCTGGGGCACGAGTGCGGCGGTGGGTACCGCGACGGTGACCGCGACGGCCGAGCCGTCGTGCGACCAGCAGCCGAGGTAGGCCGAGCTGTCCGGCTCGGCTCCGGCGAGGATGTGGCGGTCGGTGCCGTCAGGGCGTACGCACAGCACCCGCGTGAGTTCACCGCCCCCGGGGGCGGTGGTGTAGGCGATCCAACGGCCGTCGGGTGACCAGGACACCTCCTGCACGGGGTCCGGATCGGCGTCGAGCAGGTGCACTTCGTCGCCGTCGGGGGGCCCGACCCACAGCTGGGGGACGCCGCCGCGGTCGCAGATGAAGGCCACCTGGACACCTGCGGGGTCGGCGGAGGGGTACCAGCAGCCGTGCGCGATGAGCCGCGTCGTCGCGTCGCGTGGCCCGGTGGCGTCCGGCAGCGGGATGCGTGCGGGGGCTGCGAAGGCCCCTTCACCGTCCGTCGCGGGCGGAACCCGGCCGGCATCGCGCGCGGAGTGTGCGGCCACGGGCTGCCCGGCCGTGGCCGTGACCGGGTCGGCCACGGCCACCGCGGTGCGCTTCTCGGTCAGATTCCGTGCGTCTGCAGCCATATCTCCAGCAAAGCCACTTGCCACAGCGCGTTGGCTCCGCGCCTGGTGCGGTGTCGGTCGGGGGCCGCCAGGAGTCCGTCGAGGTAGGAGGCCTTGAACAGGCCGCGCCGCTTGGCCTCGGGTGCGTTGAGCGCCTCACGCACGCGTTCCAGGACGGGCCCGGCCATGTGGGTGATCGCGGGGACCGGGAAGTAGCCCTTGGGACGGTCGACCACCTCGTGGGGCAGCAGCTTGCGGCCGGCCTCCTTCAGGACGCCCTTGCCGCCGTCGGCCAGCTTCAGCTCGGGCGGACACGCGGCTGCCAGTTCCACCAGCTCATGGTCCAGGAAGGGCACCCGGGCCTCAAGGCCCCAGTCCATGGTCATGTTGTCGACGCGCTTCACGGGATCGTCGACGAGCATGACGTGGGTGTCGAGGCGCAGGGCCGCGTCGAGTGCGGTCTCGGCGCCGGGCACCGCCATGTGCTCCTCGACGAACCGGCCGGAGACGTCGTCCGGCGGCAGCATGTCCGGCTGGAGCATCGCGGCGAGGTCGGCGTGCGACCGGTCGAAGTAGATGTCGGCGTACCTGCCGGGTTCGTCCTCGCGTGCGACGGAGGCCAGTCGCGGGTACCAGTGGTAGCCGGCGAAGACCTCGTCCGCGCCCTGCCCGCTCTGGACGACCTTCACGTGCCTGGACACCTGCTCGGACAGCAGATGGAAGGCGACCACGTCGTGGCTCATCATCGGCTCGCTCATCGCCGCGACCGCCGCGTCCAAGGCCGTCGACACCCGCTCCGAGGGAACCACGAGTTGGTGGTGGTCGGTGCCGAACTGTCCTGCGATCAGGTCGGAGTAGGCGAACTCGTCTCCGTCGTCACCGCCCTCGGACTCGAAGCCCACGCTGAACGTCGCCAGGTCCCGCTGCCCCTCGTCGGCGAGGAGCGCCACGATCAGACTGGAGTCCAGGCCGCCCGAGAGCAGGACGCCGACGGGCACGTCCGCGACCATCCGCCGGCGTACGGCGGTGCGCAGCGCGTCGAGCACCGCGTCCCGCCACTCGGTCGGTCTCATGCCCTCGTGCTCGGGGCGGCGCGTGTACGAGGGCTGCCAGTAGCAGTGGTCCTGGTGGGTGCCGTCCGGCTCGACGATCCGCACGGTGGCCGGCGGGAGCTTGCTCACCCCGGCCAGGACGGTGCGGGGTGCGGCCACGGTCGCGTGCCAGGTGAGGTACTGGTGGACGGCGACCGGATCCAGTGAGGTGTCGACGCCCCCGCCCGCGAGGAGAGCCGGCAGGGACGAGGCGAAACGCAGCCGTCCGGGGCTCTGCGCCAGATACAGGGGCTTGATGCCGAGCCGGTCGCGTACCAGGACCAGGCGGCCGGTGCGGTGCTCGGCGAGGGCGAAGGCGAACATGCCGAGGAAGCGGTCGACACAGGCGGTGCCCCACTGCTGGTACGCCTTCAGGACGACCTCGGTGTCGGAGGTGGAGTGGAACCGGTGGCCGAGGGCCTGCAGTTCGCTGCGCAGCTCCTTGTAGTTGTAGATGCACCCGTTGAAGACGCCGGTGATCTCCTGCCCGGCGTCGGTCATCGGCTGGGCCCCGCGCTCGGAGAGGTCGATGATCTTCAAGCGACGGTGCCCCAGGGCCACGGCGCCCTGCGACCAGATCCCGTGACCGTCGGGGCCGCGGGCGGCGAGCCGGTCGCTCATGCGGGCCACGGCTCCCAGGTCGGGCGGCCCGCCGTCGAAGCGCATCTCTCCGCTCAGGCCGCACATCAGGCACCACCTCCCCGGTGTGCGTCCGGGCGGCACGGCGGTGAGGTGTGCTCCGGTCCGTCCGCCGGGTTGAGGTCCGGGTTGGTGGGCATGGTGGTGCTTCTCCTTCGGAACGGGTGCGGGTATGGGCGTTCGGCGGGGGTCTGTTCCGCGTCAGGGGCCCGCGATCCTGGCCGGGCTGGAACCGGAGGCGTCGTCGGCGGGCAGCGCCACGGACGTGACCCGCCCGGTGCGGCCGGCAACGGACCTGCGCCGCCGGCCGTCGTCGCCCCGGGTTTCCGCGATGGCCAGATCCGTGCAGGCCAGCAGGTCCTCCTCGGCCGCGGTGCGGCGCATACGGTGCGCGGCGCTGCCGTCCGCGAGCGCCTGCTCCGCGAGATCGCAAACCGTCTGCCAGTCCCCGGCGGCTTCCAGAGCCGGGCGGACGTGCCCCAGCAGGGTTCGGACGACCTGGGCCGCGGACGCCTCACGACGGGTGCGGGGATCGATCAGGCCTCCTTCCAGGCCGGAGCGCGCGGCCCGCCAGGAAGCGGCTCTCAGCCACTCGTGCCGGCCACTGCAGGCGGGGCCCTCCGTCCCTTCCAGCCGCTCCCATGCCTCGGTCACCAGGGCGCGGAAGAGTCCGGCGACCAGCACGACCGTGGTCGCGCGCGGGCAGGCGTCGCAGATGCGCAGCTCGAGTGTCCGCTGATGGGCCGAGGGCCGTATGTCGTTGTAGATCATCCCCGCGTCACTGATGACGCCCGAGTCGATCAGGCCTTGCACGGCGGCGTCGTACTCGGCGGCGTTCGCGAAGCATCCGGCCGGCCCGGCGGTGGGCCAGCGCTGCCACACCATCGTCCGCCAGCTGGCATAGCCGGTGTCGGAGCCGAACCAGAAGGGCGAACTGGCGGACAGGGCCAGCAGGATGTGCAGCCACGGGGACACGTCGCACATGACGCGTACGGCCAGGTCGCGGTCGGCGGCGTCGACGTGGACGTGGGTTCCGCAGATGAGCTGCTCGTCGGCGACCATGCGGTACTCGTCGATCATGCGGCGGTAGCGGCGTCCGGCCGTGGGGTGCATGTCCGCGGTGCGGGCCAGCGGCACCGTTCCGGCGGACACCACGGCCAGGCCGTTGCCGGTCGCGGCGGCATCGAGCCGGCGCCGAGTGCCGAGCACATCGCCGTACAGGCCGTCCAGCGACGTGTGCACGCCGCTGTTCGACTCCACGGTGGCCTGCTGCAACTCGGTCGTGAAGGTGGGTTCGGGCAGCTTCTCCAGCACCGTGTCGGCTCGGGGTACGAGCAGGCCCGTCTCCACCTCGACGATATGGAACTCCTCTTCCACTCCGATGCGAATTGTCACGGCGCTCCTAAAGGTCAAGGAGGGACGCTGGCGGCCGGCGGGCTGTGCACCTCCGACTTCCCAGCTTGCCCGTTGCTAATCAAGAACGCTCAGCGGAGGCACTGGCAGCACCGATGAGCAATCGGGGAACCCGTCTCCTGCGCACCGCCGGACGCGCGCTCCCTGCGGGTGCGGCATCCTTCCCCTCCCGGCAAGGTGGAAGGGCCGCACACACGACCCTCGGCAGGAGGTCGGCCATGGCGAAGGCGAAGGACACATCGGGGAAGAACGAGCCGTCCAAGGGTGACAAGGTGGCGTGGCGAAGTCACGGAAGCGAGACCACGGGCACCGTCGAGAAGAAGATCACCAAGCGCACCGAGGCGGCGGGACGCACCGTGGCCGCCTCCCCCGACGATCCGCAGTACGAGGTGCGCAGTGACAGATCCGGCCGTACGGCCGTGCACAAGCCGTCGGCCCTCAAGAAGAAGAAGTAGACCGGCGTGGCGGACACCGACGAGCACCGCGAGACCTGGGACGCCTTCCGCGAACTGGTGAACATGACACCCTCCGCGCTGGAGAAATGGCTGGCGACGGAGGAGTCCCGGGCCGCCGGACAGCACGACGACGGGGGCGAGTCCACCGGTCATGCCTCCGGCCGCACGATCGTGAAGATCCTCCGCAAGAAGAAGGGCGACCTCACGGACGCGGACTACGCGCACATGCGCAAGGTGACCGGCTACATCCGCCGCCACCTCGCACAGCGCCCCTCCAAAGACCCCCGGGACACCAGGTGGCGCCACTCCTTGATGAACTGGGGCCACGACCCGCTCGACGACGGTTGACGCCCGTCTCGCGGGGGTCCGAGTGCCCTCGGGCACGGCGCCCTTCGGGGGGCACCCGCGGCGGACGCCTACAGTGAACTGAGGCCCCCAGCCCTGACGTGCCGAGCGGAGCACACATGAGGTACCCCTCCGCCGGACCGGCCGGCGACGCCGAAGCCCTGTTCGGTCTGGACGCCCTCGACACCGGCGCGACGCCGCAGGAGAGGGACAGGACCGAGCGCGGCGGCACCCGCGGCCGCGGAGCCGAGAACCGCTCCCCCTTCCGCGACTCGCCCACGGCCCGCCGCCTCCTGCCCGTGCGGGCCGTCTACGCGGAACCCGGCTCCGCCGCCTCCACGCGCGGCCGTGAGATCCTCGCCCGCTTCCCGGACGCCGAAGTGACCGAGGTGGACTCCCACTGGCGTATCCCGGGACTGCACGGGAACGAGGGGAACGTCGAGCGGTGGGTGCGCGTGAAGGGGGAGACCCTGGTCCTGGGTGAGCGGAAGACCCTGACCACACGGCCCAACGGGCGCTCCGCCGACTGGATCGCCCCCGGCGCCTCCAACGGATGCGCCATGGCCTGCGCGTACTGCTACGTGCCGCGCCGCAAGGGATACGCCAACCCCGTCACCGTCTTCACCGACATCGACGGCATCCTCGCCCACCTGGCCCGGCACATCGCCCGCCAGGGCCGCAAACCGGAACCGAACCAGTGCGACGAGTCGGCCTGGGTCTACGACATCGGCGAGAACGGCGACTGCTCGGTGGACGCGCTGATCAGTGACAACACCGCCGACCTCGTGCGGTTCTTCCGCCAGTGGCCCTCGGCGAAGGCGTCGTTCGCCACGAAGTTCGTCAATCCCGATCTGCTGACGCTGGAACCGCGGGGCCGGACCCGGATCCGTTTCTCTCTGATGCCCGCGGCGGACTCGCGGCTGCTGGACATCCGGACATCACGGGTGAGCGAGCGGATCGCCGCCGCGGCGGACTTCCTGGACGCGGGCTACGAGGTTCACTTCAACCTCTATCCCGTGGTGCTGCGCCCAGGCTGGCAGGAAGCCTGGACCGAGGTCCTCCGGCATCTCGACGACGTCCTGCCCGACCGGGTCAAGCGGCAGGCCGCCGCTGAGGTGATCATGCTCACCCACAACCGGGAACTGCACGAGGTCAATCTCGGCTGGCAGCCCCGTGCCGAGGAGGTGCTGTGGCAGCCCGGCCTCCAGCAGGGCAAACGCTCCGAGAACGGGGCGCTGAACGTCCGCTACACCAACCGGGTCAAGGCGGAGGCGGTGCAGGCCCTGCGCGGACTCGTGGCGGCCCACGCTCCCTGGCTGCGCATCCGCTACGCCTTCTGAGGGCATTCGGGCTCCCGCCGCCACATCACCGGCGTGCACGTGGGTACCTCCCCCGCAGAGGAGGTTGCCATGTTCGAGGCATCCGATATCCGCGAATGGCGAGGGCACGACGTCGTCGACAAGGACGGGCACAAGATCGGCACACTGGAGTCGGTCTACGTGGACACGGCCACCGACCAGCCCTTCTTCGCCACGGTGACCGTCGGCCTGCCCATCCGGCGTCGCCTGGTGTTCGTGCCCCTCGTCGGTGCGACCGTCGGTCCGGGGTACTTGAAGGTCACCCACAGCAAGGACCGGGTCAAGAAGGCTCCGGCGATCGACACCGACGGGGAGTTGCCCGCCGCCGAGGAGCCGGGGGTCTTCGCCCACTACGAGCTGACCTACACACCGGGCGCCGGCGGCGAGCGGCGCCTGGGCCGCCGTTGACGTACCGAAGCCGGCAGGAGATCCGATGAGCGTGTTCCTGTTCCTGGTACTCGTGGCCGTCGTCCTGGGCATCATCGGCTTCGTCGTCCACGGCCTGTTCTGGGTGCTGATCATCGGTGCCGTCGTTCTCGTCCTGGCCCTCGTCTACGGCGCCCTGCGGTTCCGGCGAGGGGGCAGGAAGCACCGCATCGTCCGCTGAGGGCCCCGCAGCGGTGCGAGTCGGTCCGTACGGTGCCCGGAGCCTGCCCGACGGCACCGGCGGGCGGTGATCCGGCCTGCCCTGACGCCTGCCCGTAGACCTGCCCTGACGCCTGCCCGGACACGCTCGCAGGCGCCCACCGCTGCCGTCCGTCGGCGACCCGCGAGGACGACGGCTGTCTGCTCACCGTCGTCTCGGACCTCAAGCAGGACGCCTCGCAGCTGCTGGTCCCCGACGCCTCGGGGCTCGACCGGGTCGCCACCGTGCACAATGGTCACCGAATTTCTGAAACATCACGGTAGGGAGCACGACTCATGGTAGGATCCGCCGCCCAGCAGGATCCCGGGCAGACATCAGTCCCCCGGACGGCACCCCCGGGGACCGAAGGGCTCGGACAGCTGCGTGAGACGTTCCTGCCCAAGCGTGTCGGCCCTGTGCGCTTGGCCGCCCTTCTGCTCATGGGGACCGTTTCCCTGATCCTTCCTCCCCTGGGCGCATACTTCCTCTGGCTCGCTGCCCAGACGCCCAATCTCTCGCGCAAGCAGGCAGCCCGCCGACTGCACCTCTTCGAGCATGGCCTGGCCGAGGTGGGGAAGGGCGGCGAGGTCTCCGTTTTCCGCTGGGACACGATGACGGTGCTTCAGGAGATCACCGAGCGGTACGCAAACGGCGTATATGTCGGCACCACCTACGTCTACACGCTCTATCGCGAGGACGGTACGACGCTCAAGGTGACCGGCTTCTACGCCCAGCCCGAGCGCTGGGGCCCGGCGTTGCAGCAGGAGATCACCCGGGCCCAGCTCCCCGGACTGCTCGCCGGGCTGGAGCAGGGCGGGACCCTGACCTACGGGGAGCTCTCGGTGAACCTGGGCGGTGTGGCCACCTCGAAGGACAGCCTGACGTGGCCGCAGATCGAGAAGGCCGAGCTCTCCCAGGGAGTGCTGGTGCTGCGCAAGGCCGGCAAGAAGCTGCCCTGGGCAAGGACGCCGGTCAAGAAGATCCCGAATCTCTTCCTTTTCCTCGCCCTGGTGGAGCAGCTCCGATACGGCGGGCCGCGCCAGGACGCCTGACCGCCGGAGCACGTCCGAGGGCAAGGCGTGGAGGGGCAGTCGCAGCTGTGGAGCGCTCCTCATCCGGCGTACGGCTGTTTCGCGCCATTGATCATCCCGGATGAACGAGCCCGCCCCGCCTGGCAAGAGCCGGACGGGGCGTGTTCATTATGGGGCGTCGGTCCAGGCGCGAAACCAAGGGCCGCCGCCGCTCGCTCGCCCGCTGCGCCTGCGCCGTCGAGAGCGTTCGCGACCCTGAACTGCGCGAGCGAGATCCTCGTCCCTCGCCACAACGCCGGCCGCGAGGCCGTCCGGCTGTTCCTCGTCGCACACGGTGCGACGGACGTCGAGAATCGCACTCACACCCTGCTGACCTGCATCGACGGGCTGGTCTTCGATCGGCTGGTGAGCGGCGGCGAAGTACCACGCGAGGCCCTCGAAGGCCTGATCACGGCCGCCCTCCGCCAGGACCGACGCTCCATGGCCCTCCTCGAACCGGCCTCGTCCACGCGCCGGGCCGAAAGGCCGCTCCCCGCCGGCAACCGGCTCTCTGCCGCATCCGGAGCCGGGTGTGGGCGGGAAGAGTGGCGTGAGCCTTCCGCCGCCGTGCGCGAGGCCAGAAGGAGGACCGGCGTGAGCAGCAGACAGGGTACCGAGGAGTGTGACGTCGTCGTCGTGGGCGCCGGGCCGGCGGGACTGGCCTGCGCCCGGGACCTGCGGGCGAAGGGGCTGCGGGTGAGGGTTCTGGAGGCCGGGGACCGGGTCGGCGGCCGGATGCGGACCGACCTGGTGGAGGGCTGCGTGGTGGACCGGGGCTTCCAGGTGTTCAACACCGCGTATCCGCAGGTGCGACGGCGTCTGCCGCTTCGCGGACTGAGGCTGCGTCCCTTCACACCCGGCTTCCTCGTGCACACCGGTCAGCGGCGGCTGCGCTTCGCCGATCCGACGCGCACGCCCGGCCGGGCGCTGCGCGGGCCGGCCGGCGGTGTGGCCGGTCCGCGCGACCTGGCGGTGCTGGCCGCGATCACCGGCTGGGACATGTTCGCGCCGGTGTCGCTGGTGCGGCGGGCGCGGGACACGTCCACGCGGCGCGCCCTGTCCGCGGCCGGCTTCAGCGACGGCTTCGTCGAGCGGTTCTTCCGGCCGTTCCTGTCCGGGGTGTTCCTGGAGGAGGACCTGGCGACCTCCAGCCGGTTCTTCCATCTGGTGTGGCGGAGCATGGCGCGCGGCACGATCTGCCTGCCCGCCGCGGGTGCGGCGGCCGTGCCCGAGCTGCTGGCGTCCCGGCTGCCGCCCGGGACGGTCTCGCTGGAGTCGCCGGTGACGGCCCTCACCGATGACGGTGTTGTCGTCGGCGGCGAGCGCGAGACGACGGCCCGTGCCGTGGTCGTGGCGGCCGGCCCCACCGCGGCGGCGGCGCTGCTGCCCGGGCTGGCCCTGCCGCCGTACCGCAGCGTGACCACCTACTACCATCTCGCCCCCCGCTCGCCGCTGCGGGAGCCGACCCTGGTGACGGACGTGCGGCGCCGCTTCGCGAACAGCTGCGTGCTGACCGAGGTGCAGCCCGGGTACGCGCCGCGGGGGTACGCGCTGGTGGCGACCTCCGTACTGGGCGGGGGCGTCGAGCGGGAGCGGATGGTGCTGGACGCTCTCGCCGAGTGCTACGACACCGACACCGCGGGCTGGCAGCTGCTGACCGTGCGCACAGTGGCCGAGGCGCTGCCCGCGATGGAGCCGGGCCTGCCGCTCAGCCGCCGCACCCGTCTGGGACCGGGCCGGTACGTGTGCGGCGACCACCGGGCCACGGGGTCGGTGCAGGGCGCCATGGCGTCAGGGGCGCGGGCGGCTCGCGAAGTGGCGGCGGAATTCGCGGGAGCATGACGCCCGGCAGGACCCGCGTGCCACCTCAGGCCGGCTGGTCGGACCGCCGTGTCACGAGCCGACAACGACACCTGGCCGGCGCAACCGATGACTGGCCGGAAGTCGTCCGTCCCTGCGGCAGACACAGCCCGCTCACACTCACCTGACAGGATTCGCCATGAAGACCTCCCGGAAGACCGACCGTCTCAGACCCGGCACCGTTCTCCGTACGACCGTGACGAGCGCGTCCATCGCCGTCCTCGCGTCGATGCTGACGGCCTGCAACGGAGACGGAGCCAGCGCTGCGGCTCCCACCGGCGGGGCCACGGCGACGGCGCGGCCGAGCGGCGGCGGTGCGGCGGGAACCGGTACGCCGACGGCCGGGTCCAAGCCGGCCGGCAAGCCGGGAACGGGTACCTCGCCGTCCGCCGCGGCCACTCCGTCCGCGCCCGCGGCACCGCCACCGGGCGCATCGGCCACATCCAGCGGCGCGGGCGGCGGCACCGGCTGCGACCACAAGATGCCCATCTCGCCCGATGAGATCGCGGTCTACCGCTACAGCCCCGAAGGGGGCTCGCTGAGTCTCATCGTCAAGCACGGCAACTGGGGCTGTGCTCCCGCGGACTCCGACGGCGCGCCGTTCGAGACCGTGGGCAAGGAAACGTTCATTCCCATGGACCAGGCCGCGTACGTCACCGTCACCAATCCCATCGTGGAAAGCACCGAGAACCAGCGCATAGGCGTCCAGGAGTTCCTCGACTGGCTCGACGCGCATCCGGACAGCGGGCTGGTCTTCACGTACCACCTCGGCGCCGACGGAGCGATCGACCGCCTGGAGGAGGAGTTCACGCCCTGAGCGGTCAGGCGGGTGCTTCTTCCCGGTCGGAAGCCGGCCACTCGTAGGGCAGATCGTCAGGGACGCCCGGGAACGCGTGCGCGTACGTCTCCCGGTCCTTGCGGACGAGCGCGGACTGGTGGCTGCGGTGGAAGGCCTCGTCACCGAGCCACGGCGGCAGTTCCCGGGCGGCGGCGAGAGCGGGCTGGTCGCGGACGTGAGCGCCGGGACGGCTCCCGGCGTATCCGGCGATCAGTGACGCGGCGCAGCTGTCCTGGTGGCCCTGTTCCCGCCACACCCGGCAGATCTCGAGCCCGTAGCGGACCAGGGCCTCCTCGTATCCGCGCCACATCCGCACGGCCGGGTGCCTGCGCCAACCGTATCCGGGGACGGTGAGGCCGCGCAGGACCTGGAGCGCCTCGACCCGCTGCTTGCCCAGGCGGCGACGGTCCAGGAGCAGGGCGGAGCGCCGGAAGTCGGGATCGGGCAGGAACGTCTGCATGGGCGCGGTCCTGGAACTGGGTGCCGGGGCGGCCTGTCGGGACGGGAGGCCGGGGGCGGCTCGCACCGGCTGCTTGCGCCTCAGGGGATGAGGTGCCGGTCGGGGTCACCGGGTGCCCGTGAACCGCCGGCTCAACCTCGGTCCGGCTCAGCCTCGATCCGCACGCCGGGATCCTCCACCGGCTCCGTGAGGCCGCGGCGCAGCGGCGTCCACGGCTCGTCGCCCTTCCAGCCGTTCTCGGACAGCAGATCGTGGACCAGCGCGCCCATCGGCGCCTCGACGTACGCCTGCCCCCGGACCAGTACGCCGCGCTCCGGCGCGGTCACGTCCTCGACCAGCTGCTGTGCCAGTTCCTCGTCCTGCTGAGCGTCTGGTGCGATCGCCAGCCGCAACAGCTCGGGACCGTCCAGCAACCCGACGGCGAGGATCTGTCCGTCCGTGCTCCAGGTCCGGACCGCCGCGGCCGTCGCGTCCGCGCCGAACCGCCAGAACCAGCCCAGGTCCCCCGGATGTAGTTGCATCGGCGCTCCCTCGTACTGCCACTCCCGCAGCACGCCCACAGCCCGGCCCAAACCGTCGGCTCCCGGCCCGTCCAACACCATTGTCATGCGTCCGATCACACACTCCCGCGCCGACGGCCCGCACCCGGTTCTCGGCCGGCAGGCATGGTGCAGGGATGACGAGAGCCGGGTGTGGTGGAGGGACGACGGCATCGGACCCGGCACCCGCATCCCGTGGCTCCGTGCGCGAGTTCCGGTGGCGCTCCGATGGCAGGTGGGTGTCGGGGTGTCATCCGTGGCGGGTGAGGAAGTCCTGCAGCTCGCGGTGACGGAACTGGTAGGCGACGCCTACTTTCCGCACCAGTCCGGCTTGCGAGGACCAGTCCAGGAATCGGCTCAGCCGCCACGGCAGCCACCGGCTCGATCCCTTTCTCGTGCACAGCAGGAGAGCGAGATACCACAGGCCGGTCTCCCCGGCGACGACCCCCCACACGAGCCCGATGAGGAGCCCGAACGCGAGCCCCGGCAGGACCATCCCCCTGAGCCCCGTCACCAGCCCGTCCACGAATCCGGTGACATGCAGCTGGTCGAACTCCAGGAAGCTGCCGAGCCAGGCCCAGGATCCCAATGACAGTCCGACAGCAAGGCCGACTGCGAGCCCGGCCTCGAACCGGCCCGCTTGTGCCACGATGCCTCCGGCCAGGGCCCCCGACAAGAGGCCCACCACGAGCCCGTGGGCCGGCTCGCTCTCGCTCGAGAGCCCGGCCATGAACCCGAACACGAGCCCCAGTGCAAGCGCGTGCGTGAGCACGTACGCAACGACGTAGGCGAACTCGGCCGCGACACCGGCAGCGAAGCGATGCCGGGCGGGTCCGAGCGACATGGGGCCCAGTACCGGGGACAGCCTTGTCGTGCGGGCCGGCCGCACAAGGGCCCTCGACAAGAGCACTCCTGCCCCGAACACCACGGGAAGGACCTCGTCGTACCGCGGGGCCAGGAGCCAGAGCCCGGTGCCGGCCAGCATGACGGCCGCGGCGATGGCGGCGACGACGCGGCGCACCCGGCGCGAGCCGGCCAGGGGCCACAGTTCGGCGAGCACGATGTCGGTGCCCGGCGGCGTCCGCTGCCCGGGTGTGCGGCGGGTGGCGGCATTGCGCTGGAGATGGCGGGCGAGGACGGTGAGCCAGACGCGGACATGGTCCGGGCTGTGGGGTGCATGGCCGTGGTGCGTGGTCGCCAGGGCGGTGGCTGCGGGGATGACGAGGTCCAGCAGATGTTCGCCCACGGCGGCGGGAGTGCTCAGCGACGGGGCGAGCAGGGCATCGGGGTGGCGCAGACAGGCTCCGGTGCCTGGGTCACGCTGTTCGTAGACGGTGGCGGCGAGGGCCAGACGCCACGGAGTCGACAGGCCTGCGGCGAGGGGCCCGTCCGGGTCGGCGGCCAGAGTGTCCAGGACATTGCGCCAGCGGTCGAAGTCGTCCACGCGGTCGGTCAGGAAGTCCCATGCCGTCGCGGCGTCGAAGGGGGTGAGTTCGATGCGGGCGGCATCGTGCGCCCACTCGCGCCGGCCCTGGAGGGCCAGATAGGGGCCGCTGCGGCAGGTCAGTACCAACTGGCCTTTTACCACGCCCTGTTGGTAGGCATTCAGCGCGCGCAGTGCCTGGGCGGCGCGGGATGTGGGGCCCGGACGCGGATCAGTGTCCATCTCGTCCAAGCCGTCGAGCACGGGCAGTACGCGCCGGTCCTTCACCAGTGCGTGGGCGGCCTTTCCGGGCACGCCGTACGTGGTCTTCAGGTAGCGGGCGATCCAGTCCTCCAGTGAGCCGTCGGTGTCGAAGGAGGACAGCGGGAGACGGACCGGAACCGCATCCCCCGGCGAGCGGTGCTGCAGCAGGAGGAGCATGAGCCGGAGAGCCAGGACGGTCTTGCCGGAGCCCGGTGCGCCGGTGATGACCAGCCGGCCGGGGTGCAGCCGCCGGTAGTAGTCGGCGACATCCTCCACTGTTCCGTGCGGGGCGGCGCCTGCCGCCTGGTGTGCGGGCGCGGGGTGGTGGACGAACGGGACGTTGATGGTGCGGTCGATGGCGCCCAGCAGTTGCCGCCACGCAGCGCGTTCGGTGTCCATGACGTCGATGGCCAGGCGATCGGCGTTGCCGGCGGTGTCGGTCTCCTGCCAGTTCGTTGCCCGCACCGCCATCCAGCCCGACCACAGTGCGGCGGCCAGGGACACCAGGCCCAGCGTCAGCCCGGCCGGATCGATGTCCCCGCTGCCTGCCCCGGGAAGGAACCACACGGCGACGACGAAGGCCACGATCAGCAGCAGTACCGCGAGCGCGCCGAGCATGCTCGCCTGCCCCCGCCTGTGTGCCATCGCCCTCCCCGCCGGTGCTGATCCAGCACTGGTCCTGTCCGGCAGCCGGAACTCGAAGCATAGGCGAGCCGAGCCGTCGTACGCCGCGGAAGGACGGACCTCGGCCGACCGGCCGGGCTCAGGACGCCGACTCCGGCCTGCGGTCCGTTCCCGCCGCGGCCTGTCACAGACCGAACAGCCGGGCCGCGTTGTCGTGGCACACCGCCCGCAGCCATTGCGGTCCGAGGTCCAGTCGTTCGAGGGCCGCGAGCTGGTGTGCGTAGGGGTAGGGGATGTTGGGGAAGTCGGAGCCGAGCAGGATCCGGTCGCCGAGGCCTGCGAGCCGGGGCAGGGACCGGCGCGGGAACGGCATGAGCTTCTCGGTGAAGTCGGTCAGCGCCATCGTCGTGTCCAGCCGCACCTCGCCGTACTGCTCGGCGAGGCCGAGGAATTCCTCGTACTCGGGCATGCCCAGATGGGCGACGATCAGCCGTAGCTTCGGGTGCCGCGCCAGCACCTGCGCGATCGGCCCGGGACCGGTGTGCTCGCCCGGCGCCGGACCGGAACCGCAGTGGATCACCACGGGTACTCCGGTCTCGGCCAGCAGCCCCCAAGCCCGCTGCAGCGACTCGTCGGCCGGATCGTACGCCCCCACCTGGACATGCGCCTTGAACACGCGCGCGCCCGCTTCCACCGCCTCGCGGACGTACGTCTCGACGCCGGGCTCGGGGAAGAGCGTGGCGGTGTGCAGGCAGCCGGGGGTGCGGCGGGCGAAGTCGGCCGCCCATCCGTTCAGCCACCGGGCCATGCCCGGCTTGTGCGGGTAGAGCATCGCGGTGAACGCCCGGACACCGAACTCCCCCAGCAGGCGTACCCGTTGCGCTTCCTCCTGGCGATAGGCGATGGGCCATTCCAGTCCGCCGGTCAGCGGTCCTTGCGTATCGAAGTAGTTCCAGACCTTGTGCAGGACGCGCTCGGGCATGAAGTGCGTGTGGACGTCGACCAGACCGGGAAGACCGAGCCGCCGCCAGAAGCGGCGAACCTCGCCGGCCTCCTCAGCCGGCGTGGCTTCACTCGTGGCGCGGCCGGATCCCGTGGCTGCGTTCGGCCCGGGCGGCCTGGCAGTGCAGCAGGCGCGGGTGGGGGCCGGTACTGAGGAACCGGCAGGATCCACGGGTGCCGCGCGGTGATCGTTCATGTCGCCCACGATCGTCCTGAGCGGCGGGGTGAGTCCACCCCTTCACTCAAGGGCTGGATGAGGAATCCGTCACGACAGCCGGGTCGGCAGGGGGAACGGTTCGGGTCCCATCACGGCTGCTCGTGGCCGCGCCGTCAAGCGCCTCGCGGCCAGGCTTGTCTCGGCCGGCAGCCGGTGCGGTGGCGACCACCGCGTCACGGCGGCGAACGGCCGGCCGTTGCCGGCTCACTCGTCCGGCCCGTCGAGCGGCCGGTCGGACGGGGTGATGATCCGGGCTGTGAGGTCCGGATCGGGCATCCTCCGGTCGAAGGGGAACATCGGACGCCGGATGCGGCGATGGCCGAGTCGGGCCAGATCCTGGTCGACGCCGCCCGGGGTGAGTGCCATCTTCCAGGCGGCGGCCATGGCGAACAGCTCCGGTTCGAGGTAGCCGATCTTGACGATGACGACGTCGGCCGTACGCGGATTCAACTCGAGGCCGGTGAAGTCGTGTTCGTGGTGGTACGGCTTGCGCAGCCGGGTCAGGATCACGTACACGCTGCCGACCCGGAGCACGACCTCCGGCCCCGCGTCCCGGTCACCATGCCGTACCGCGTGCACCACACCCGTCATGGTCAGCGGCCCGGCGTGCCGGTGGTCGACCTCCGCGCCCGCGGTGACGGTGACCGTGGCACCGACGCCCGCGCGCACCGCCGTGTCGATCGCGGCCGGCCCGGGCAGCGAGGCGTACAGCACCGTCGGGCCGGAGGGGTCGCGGAACTCCGGGCGGGCCAGCACCCGTCGAAGGCCCCAGGTCACGTCTCCCGCGCCACCCGCCGTCGGATTGTCGCCGGTGTCGCTGACGAAGTAGGGCCGGGCGGTGGAAGCGAGCGCCTCGTCGAGGCAGTCGTCGAGTGAGCCGGTGGGGGCGACGAAGTCCATGTCGTGCCGCGCGTCCCACAGAAGGCGGGCCAGACGCTCGGCGCCGGCGGTGACGGCGGACCCGTCGGGGCCGGTGACCACGACGGCGGCCCGGTTGCGCGGCTCGTCCGCCCACGCGTAGCCGACTCAGATCGCCGCGTCCGTCACCCCGTCCGCGGCCTCCACCTCGTAGACGGCGGCGTACACGCTCTTCGCGGGCTCGATCCGGGTCGAGGTCTGTTCGCCGGCCAGCAGGACCGGCACCGGGATCCACGCCTTCACCGGGCGGGGTCCGCCGCGCGCCAACTGGTGGACGAGGTTGCGGACGGCACGCTCCTTGGTCTCTGTGGCGTCCTCGTGCGGGGCCGTGCGGTAGCAGGTGATCAGGTCGGTCAGGTGGACGAGTGCGCGGGAGACGTTGCCGTGCAGGTCCATGGAGGTCGAGACGATCACGTCCGGGCCGACGGTCTCCCGGATGCGGGCCAGCAGTTCCGCCTCCGCGTCGTCCATGCCCTCGACCGTCATCGCGCCGTGGATGTCGTACCAGAGACCGTCGATCGGCCCCGACTCCGCCAGCCTCGCGATCAGTTCGGCGGAGAGTTCCGTGTACGCGGATTCCGTCACCGTGCCGCCGGGCAGGGCCTTGCCGACCAGGGCGCCGCGCCAGTCGGCGGCTGCGCGCAGCGGCTTCCCGGGCGCCAGGAACGGGTAGCGGGTGAGGACGTCGGCACCGCGCTGCGGGTGAAACGCCGGGGTCTCGGTACGAGCCGGGGAGAACGTGGACGACTCGACGCCGAGACCGGCGACGGCGATCACAGGACGGGGTGCGGGCATGGCTCCCTCCACGGAACAGCACGACGCTGCGCACTGCACTCACTCGCCCGGCGAGCGTTCTCCGTCACCCGCCGGCAAGGTCGGCAGCTCGGTCCCGGTGACCGTAGTGTCGCCTTACGCGCCCTGGCAATGCGGCCTCGGATTCCCCCCGGCGACCGGGAAACGGAAGTGCCTGACGATGCGGGACGCGTGGCGTGAGCGACTACGACTTCGTCGTAACGGGTGGCGGTGCCTCCGGCTGCGTCCTTGTGGCCCGGATGTCGGAGCACCCGGCCACCCGGGTCCCCCGCCTTCCGGCCGGGGCCGCTTCCTGCTGCATCGCATGGCCGGCATGGTCCTGCTCGGTATTGCGCGGAGGGCGGCGGCGGACGGCGCCTGTCGGGACGGTGAGGACGGCGAGGCACGCGATGACGAGCGCGACCCCGCTCCAGCCCGCGGCGGGGAGGCGTTCGCCGACGACCAGGACGGCGAGGACGGCAGCGACGGCCGGTTCCAGCAGGGACAGGGTGGTGGCCGTGCTGGCCGGCACGTGCGCGAGGCCCCGGCCGAACAGGGCGTAGCCGGCGAACATCGGGATCAGCGCCATGTATATGCCGACGGCCGCGTTGGACCAGGAAGCGACGAGCGGGGCGCCGGTCGCCAGCAGGACAGGGACGAGGAGCAGGCCGCCGAGCCCGAAGACGGCGCCCATCGCCGTGCGTGAGGGGATATGGCGGGTGATCAACCGATGTGCGGCCCAGGAGTAGAGGGCGTATGCCGTGGCTGCGACGAGTCCCAGGCCGACGCCTGCAAGCGTGTCGGCCACGGACGACGGTCCCGCGCCGTGTGCGGCGTGGGCGGCTTCCGCGACGCACAGCAAGACCGTTCCGAGCAGGCCGAGCGAGGCCGCAAGCAGCCAGCGACGCGTGAGCCGGCGCCCGTCGGCGACCCGTTCGATCACGGCCGAGGCCAGTGGAGCGGCGCCGATCGAGACCACGGTGCCCACGGCGACGCCGGCCAGGTGCATGGAGCTGTAGAACGCCAGGGGATAGACCGCGACGGAGAATGCGCCGAGGAGTACCGTCCCGCGCTGGGCGCGCAGGCGCGGCGCATCACGGGTGATCGACCCCGCCGCGGCGAGAGCCTGGAGGAGGCCGCCCAGGCCCATGGCGACGGCGCCGATGGCCAGGGGGCCCACCTCCGGGGCGAGGGTGGCGGCCGTCCCCGTCGTGCCCCACAGCACGGATGCCGCCAGCACGCACAGCGCTCCCGTTGCCGCGGACCGGCCGCGGTCGACGCTGTTCACAGGCGGTCCAGCAGGGCGGCTGCGAGCGAGCGGGCACGCCGGAGACGATCGCCGTCGCCCTCCAGCCCTGCACGGGCCATCGCGCCTTCCAGGAGGAAGGCCAGGTGCTCGGCCATCGTGCGCGCCTCGTCGGGGCGGCCGGGCAGCAGTTCCCGCAGGTGTCCGGCGATCAGACGCTCGACCTCCTCCTTGTGGGCGCGGACCACGTCCCGGCCCGCGTCCCCGGCCGGGAGCTCGGCGGCGGCGTTGAGGAGTCCGCAGCCGCGGAAGCCGTGCTCGTAGGCGGAGGCGGCGTGGTCCGCGTAGGCGTCGAAGACCGCCAGTACGCCCTCGCGCGACCCCCGGGCGTGCTCCAGCCGCGCCCGGTACAGGCCGAGCCACTCCTCGTGCCGAGCGTCGAGATAGGCCCTGACCAGGTCGGACTTGGAGGAGAAGTTGTTGTAGAGGCTCATCTTTGCCACGCCGGCCTCGGCGGTGATCGTGTCGATGCCGGTCGCCGCCACGCCCTCGGCGTAGAAGCGCCGGGCCGCCGCCTGCAGCAACCGCTCTCGGGCCGGACGCCGCCTTCCACCGGCCGTCGCACTCACATCGGTCTCCCTCATCACAGCCATAACTAGGTAGGTCGGTCTACCTAGCATAGCGGGTGGACGGACGAGAAGCGCCAGCGGATCACCAACGCCGGCTCCGAAGGCGCCAACCGGGTCATCAAGACCATCGCCCGTGACGCTACGGCTTCCGCGATCCCGGCAACCAGCGCTTACGCACCCGCTGCGCGACCACCCGTCGAGCCCGTGGACACCTCGAGGCCCGCTAATTTCGTTGAGCCCGCACCCTGCGATCGTGTTGGCTGGCGGCACCGAACTGTCAGTGCCGCAGGTGTCCGCTTGGCTGCAGCAGGGAGTTAAACGTGCAGGACATTGCTGTCGACCCCGTTGCCCACAATCGGGCAGCCTGGGACAAGTGTGTCCAAGAGGGCAACGAGTGGTCGAGGCCGGTGAGTGCCGAGGATGTCGAGCGCGCCCGCATGGGTGACTGGTCGATTGTTCTCATCGGGCGTGAGCCAGTCGACCGCTCGTGGCTGCCGACGGACCTGACCGGCAAGGACGTGTTGTGCCTGGCCTCCGGCGGTGGCCAGCAGGGTCCGATCCTCGCCGCCGCAGGGGCGCGGGTCACCGTATTCGACAACTCACCCCGCCAGCTCGGCCAGGACCAGATGGTGGCGGCGCGCGACGGACTCGAGCTGCGCACCGTCCTGGGCGACATGCGCGACCTCAGCGCCTTCGGCGACGCGACATTCGACGTCGTATTCCATCCGGTCTCTAACCTGTTCGTACCAGACTTGGCACCGGTGTGGCGTGAGTGCTTCCGCGTCCTGCGACCGGGCGGAACTCTGCTCGTGGGCTTCCTCAACCCTGATGTGTACTTGTTCGACCACGAGGCGCTCGACGAGCGCGGCGAGCTGATCGTCGTGCACAAGCTGCCTTACAGCGATGTCACGCAGTACTCCGCCGAGGAACGCGCCACGAAGTTCGGCGCGGATGCCCCTCTTGAATACAGCCACACCCTCACCGACCAGATCGGCGGGCAACTCGCCGCGGGGTTCGTCCTCACCGGCTTCGCGGAAGCGCCGCACCAGTCCAACGCATCCGCTCAATACATGTCGAACTATTTTGCGACGCTGGCGGTCAAGCCGGGCTGACCCAGCCGTGGGGCCGGCCGAGACGGCCGTGTCTCCGAATGGCCAGGTGGAGCGCTGTGCCAGCCCGACCCCCACTGACTTCGCTGAGCCGGAGTTCCTGGCCCGGCTTGGCGCAGCCCCCGACCGGGACCGGTGGGAGGCCGGGCCGGGACTGACGGGAGGACGGGGAAGGGCAGCGGCGAGCCGGTCGCTGCCGGCCCGGCCCCAAGACGCCGCGAGAGCGTGCCGCCCGGTCCGGGGCGGCACGCTCTCGCGTGGGTGCTGGGGGCGCGGACGGTGGCGGCCGATCCGTCGCTCGCTCTCGCGGGATCAGCGCAGGCGCAGGGCCTGGCGGATCGTGGTGAACAGGTCGGTCTGGTTGGTGACACCGAGGACGCGGTACGCCTCCGGTCCCTGGGCGGCGATGCGCACCTGGGTGCCGGTGTGCTCCTGGGACTGACCCGGGGTGTTGGTCGAGTAGTTGACCTTCAGCTGCTGGCCCTCGTCGGTGACGAGGGTCGAGGACAGGCCGGGCGGGGTGGCCTCCAGCGGGACGATCTGGCTGGTGTGGCCGTGGTCCGCGGTGGTCACGACGAGGGTGTCGGGGTGCTTCGCCGCGTAGGCACGGGCGACCTTCACCGCGCGGTCGAACGCCGCGGTCTCACCGATCTGGCCGCAGGGGTCGGCGGCGTGGTCCTGCTTGTCGATCGAGGCGCCCTCGATCTGCAGGAAGAAGCCCTGCTTGGAGTGCTTCCGCTGCTGCTTGGCCTCGAGCAGCTGGATCGCCTTGGTGGCGGAGTCCGCGAGGCTCGGGGTCGTCGACGAGCGGTTCGGGTTGGAGGTCACGCACCGCTGCGGGTCCGTGCCGCCGACGGCCGCCGCCTTGCCGGTCCACTCCACCGGCACGTTGCCGCCGGCGAACAGACCGAGCACCGGCTTGCCGGACTTCACGCCCTTCAGGCCCGCCTTGTCGGTGACGACCTGGTAGCCGAGCTTCTTCGCCTGCTCGGTGACCGTGAGGCCCTTGTACTTGCCGTCGGTGACCTTCTGGTCGAAGCGCTGCTTGCCGCCGCCGATGAGGACGTCGACCTTGTGGTTGACCTCCTGCTCGGCGATGGAGCCGGGGCCGCCCGCAGCGATCGTGTCGGTCGGGCACTTGGCCATGTCCGCCGGGCCCTGGCACGAGCGGTCGGTGGCGTGGGAGGCGAGGACGGCCGGGGTGGCGTCGGTGAGCTCGGCGGTGGTGACGTTGCCGGTCGCGTAACCGTTCTTCTGCGCCAGTTCCAGGAGGGTCTTCACCGGCTTGTCGGTGCCGGGGGTCTTGGAGATGCGGCCGTTGACCGTCTTCACGCCGGTGGCCCAGCCGGTGCCGCTGGCGGCGGAGTCGGTGACGTAGTCGGGGGTGCCGTCGGCGTGCACCGCGTAGGTCGTGTAGGCGCCGGTGAGCGGGAACTTGTCCATGTTCAGGCGGCCGTTGGCGCCGACGGTGTAGTCGCGGGCGAGGGTGATCTCCGAGTCGCCCATGCCGTCACCGATGAGCAGGATGACGTTCTTCGCCTTCCCGCCCTTGATCGCGTCCTTTGCCTGCTGCGCGTTGTCGAAGGCACCGGCGGCGGAGGTGACGGCCACGGCGGCCGTGGTCGCGGCGACCAGCGCGGTCGCGACCGTGAGGTGACGACGGGTGGGTCTGTGCATGAAATGACTCCTTGAGGCGTCCCGCGGGACGGTACGAGCAGCAACGGGAGCCAGGTCACCAGGCGTTGGCAAAGCAGAGATGAACGGATGATCTTCTGAACGTATCCACGACATGACACACGTCTGCCATACCGGGAACGGACCGGCGAGGGCCACGGCAGCGGTCGCGGCCGCAGGCGTGCCCGGCCGCGTGTGCCGGTGGTGCCCGGCACACGCGGCCTGTCGGTCAGAAGGTCAGTTTCCAGCTGTCGATGTACCCGGTGTCCTGCGCGGCGACGTCCTGCACCCGCAGCCGCCAGGTTCCGTTCGCCGTCTCGCTGGACGCGTCGACGGTGTAGGTGGCGATGACGTTGTCCGCGGAGTCCGAGCCGCTGGAGTTCTTCAGCCGGTAGGACGTACCGTCGGGGGCCAGCAGGTCGACGACCAGGTCACCGCGCCAGGTGTGCTTGATGTCCACCCCGACCCGGAGCGTGGCCGGCGCGTTCCCTGCCCGGCCGGACACGGTGACGGCCGACGTGACCGCGGCCGCGTTGTCCGGGATGGCGACGTCGGTGGCGTTCTCGTACGAGTCGCCGGGCGGCGACGGCTCCGCCGTTCCCAGCGTCCATATCGCGTGTGCGAGAGCGTCGCTGTTGCGGTCCAGCGCGGTGTCGTCGATGTTGGCCGACGTGTCGCAGGAGGAGTGGTAGCACCGGTCGAAGGCCTGGCCGGAGGTGCCGCCCCACTTGGTGGCCTGCGCGGCCGTCTTCGTCCGGCTCGCGCCGGTGAACAGGCCGCCGACCGGTATGCCGGCGTTCTTGAAGGACGCGTGATCGGAGCGGCCGTCGCCCTCCGTCTCCGGCTCGGTGGGCACGCCGATGCCCGCGTACCAGTCCTTGAAGACCTTTTCGAGCGCGGGGTCGTCGTCGTAGACGAAGTAGCCCGGGTTCGGGGAGCCGACCATGTCGAGGTTGAGGTACCCGGAGATCTTGGCGCGATCGGTGGCCGACAGACTGTTCACGTAGTACTTGCTGCCGACCATTCCCAGTTCCTCGGCGCCCCACCAGGCGAACCGCAGGTGTTTCGTGGGCTGGAGCTGGGCGCGGGAGACGGCGAGGGCCGTCTCGAGCACGGCCGCGGAGCCGGAGCCGTTGTCGTTGATCCCGGGGCCTGCGGACACCGAGTCCAGGTGTGCGCCGGCCATGAGGACCTGGTTCGCATCGCCGCCGGGCCAGTCGGCGACGAGGTTGTAGCCGGTGCTGCCGGAGCTGGTGAACTGCTGGACGGTCGTGGTGAATCCGGCTGCGTCGAGCTTGGCCTTCACATAGTCGAGCGAGGCCTTGTAACCGGTACGGCCGTGCGCCCGGTTCCCGCCGTTGGCGGTGGCGATCGACTGCAACTGCGCGAGGTGCGCCTTGACGTTGCCGATCGGGATGTCGGGTGCTGCCAGAGGCTCGGTGCTTGCCGCGGCCGGCCCGGTCCGGCCGGGCGTTGCAGAAGCAGCGGGCGAGGCGGCCAGCAGACCCGCTGCGGCCATCAGAGCCACGGCGGCCAGTGCCCTGGAATTGGCGCGGGGCAGGCTGGATCTCGGATGCGTCATGTGGGGAGCCGCACTTTCTCGTCGATGTGGGGAGTCGAACGGTGTCTGGATCGGTGGTGCCAGAGCTGTGCGGGTGCTGTCTGCGCCTGATGTTCAGTCAGCCGTCGATTCCCGTCAAGACCCATATCCGGGCGGGAAATTCCCCTCTTCCGCCGGGACTGCGGAGATAGCCTCGGCACTGCCGTCGTCCAAGGGGGAGAGGTAGGGGCATGCAGGGACAGGACTGGATCGCACATGCGGGAGAGTTGTTCGAAGCGGCGATGTTCGGCGGGGACGCCTCCGCGCTGGACCGGTCGGATGATGTGCTGGACGCGGTCGAGGCGCCGCTTTCCATGGCAAGGGGCAAGGTCCTGCACGTCCGTTTCCTGAACCACCGCGAGGAGAACAGCCAGGAACTGGCGCTGTTCGAGCGCGCGGCCGAGTTGTACCGGCGTCTGGGAGACGCCTCAGGTGAGGCGGACGCCTTGTTCTGGGTCGGCTGCTGGCACCAGGTGGTCAAGGGCGACGGCGCCACCGCCAGGGCGTACTTCGAGCGGTCGTACGCTCTGGCGAAATCCGTCGGCGACAGGATGACGATGTCCTACGCGATTCGCCATCTCGGCTTCGCGGACAGGGACGCAGGCCAGTTCGGTCGGGCCCGCGAGCGGTTGACCGAATCGGTCGAGTTGCGCAGGGAGATCGGGTTCCGGTCCGGGGAAGCGGCCGGGCTGGTGGCGCTGGCCTATCTCTCGGCCGAAACCGGCGACGCATCGGCGGCCTTTCACCACCTCGACGAGGCTCAGTCGGTCGCCGAGAGCTGCGGTGCGCAGGCCGTGTGTGGATGGATCGAGCAAGCCCGCACGCTCATCCGCTCCTAGCGAGTGCCGGGAGACTGCCGGTCACAGCCACTTCCTGGGGAGTGTCAGGAAACTGCCGGTCACAGCCACTCGCCGAGCGCACCGAGCGGCTGTCTACCCGGCGAGGAAGGCGGCCAGCGCCTCGGCGGTCTTCTCGGGTGCTTCGACCTGTGGGTAGTGGCCCGCGCCGTCCAGGACGGTGAATGCGGCGTGGGGGCGTCTGAGGCGCAGTCGGTCAAGGACGTGGGCTCCGCTGACGGGGTCTTCGGGACCCCACACGAACAGCAGCGGGCCCTCGTACCGTTCCAGCGCGCCGGTCCAGCGGTGGAAGTGGACGCGGCGATCGTCGATGTACCGGAGCAGGCGCGGGGCAAGGTGATGGCCGTTCCCTCGGGCCATCGAGGTCCACATGTCGTGCAGCAGCTCGTCCGGGACGGGTCGGGCCAGGACGCTGCGCAGACCCGCGGTGAACCTCTTCTCGTCGGTGAGGCGGGCCAGAAGCGGGCCGACGGGGCTGTGCAGCAGGCGCTGGAGCGGGATCGGGCGGTGCAGGTCGGCGTAGAGGCCGCCGTTCAGGAAGGCTGCGCGCGTGATACGGCGTGGGTCGCGAGCCAGCAGCTCCTGCGCCACGGAGACGCCGTAGTCGTGAGCGACCAGCGCGGTCTCGCCGACGTCCAGCCGCTGCCAGACGGCTTCGACCAGGTCTGCCTGTTCATGGATGGAGTAGCGGTGGCGGGGCGGCTTGTCGCTCGCCCCGAACCCGAGCAGGTCGAGGGTGGTCACCTTGCATCCGGCCGCCACGAGGTGCGGGACGGTCATCGCCCAGTCGTGGGAGGAGGTGGGGAAGCCGTGCACGAGCGTGACCGGTACGCCTTCGCCGTCCTGGCGCAGGAAGAGGCGGTGCCCGTCCAGCTCCACTCTGTCGCCGCCTGCGATCCAGTCGGCAAGGTTCATCAGGGGTCTCCGATTCCGTCGAGGAGGGCGGTCAGGCCGAAGCGGAACTCCTGGTCGCCGTCGGGGAGGTTGAGCGGCACGGCCAGTTCCCGCACCAGCGGGTACTGCGGCAGTCCGGCGAACAGGTCCGTCATCGCGGTCCGTTCCTCGGCGCTGCGTGCCGCGCCGCCGGTGCCGAGCAGCGCGGTGCCGATGACGAAGTGCGTGACGGTCAGATAGATCTGGACGGCCTGTGACTGTTTCCATCCGGCCTTGATCAGCAGACCCAGTCCGGCCTCCCGTGCCCGCAGGGCGTTGGGGCCGAGCAGCTGGCCCGTCGTCAGCAGCGGCACGATCGCGGGGTGTCCGAGGAGTACGCGCCTGAACTCCCCGGCGGACTCTTCCACGTCGGCCCGCCACCCCCTGCCGCTGGTCGCCGGCGTCACCTCCCCCAGCACATGGTCGACGAGTTCCACCAGCAGCTCGTCCCTGCTGGCCACGTGCCGGTACAGCGAGGTGTGCCGTACCCCCATCTCCTCCGCCACCCTGCGCATGGTGAGGGCGACAAGCCCTTCGGCGTCCACGATCCCCAGCGCCGCCTGGGTGATGCGCCGCAGCTCGAGCCCACCGGTCCGGGGCCGCTGCCGTGCGAGCGCCGCGTACCGCGCCTTCCACCACGCCGCTGATCCTGCCGTCACCCCGCTACTATGCGTCCAGTGGACGCATATCTCAACCCACTGAGGCGGCGCGCCTGCCTCGGCGTCCTCCCGGGCCCGCGGGAGCGCCTCCATTCCTCACGGGAGCGCCTCCATTCCTCGGACGGTGCCCGCTCCGCGCGCGCTCGCCGTCGCTGTGCGGGCCGGGGTGAACCGATGCCTGCGCACAGGGGCAGAGGAGAGGCCGGTCCCCTCCCCCGCCGCGCGGGACGAGGGGCGGCGGTCGCTTCCCGTCCGCGGTCACCGGCTTCCTAGCCGTCCTCCTGGTGCAGCTCCAGGCTCGTCGTCAGGTGGATCTGGGCCGTCACCCAGGGCGGGACGGCCGCGGGGGCGCCCTGGTCGTGCAGGGTGCGGGTCAGGTCGTCAAGGAGGCGGGCCGCGGAGTGCAGGCCCGTACGGCGCAGGCGGGCCGCGCAGGCGGTGAGGGCGGTGCGGGTCGCCGGGGTCGTGTGGCGCAGGCCCTGGTGAGCTGCGTCCGCCAGGGTCGTGAGGGCCGACTCCAGAGCTGTGGTGATCGGGTCGGCCGGGCGGTGCGCGGTCGTTGCGAACGTGGCGTCGCCGGTGCCCGGCGCCAGATCGGGGACGGTCACGCCCGCGCTGGTCAGTACGGCGAGCGGGTCCAGCACGGTACGGCCCCGAGCCCGGGCCGGCATGCCGCTGACGGCGCGGATCCCGTCGTCGGCGAGAGCGGCGGCCAGAGCGTCGAGGCCACCGGGGCACAGGGGGTTGTACTCGGCTTGGAGGTGGACGGCGTTGCCCGCCGGGTCGCGGAGCAGGGCTTCGAGGCGTTGCGCGGCGGGGTCGTAGCCGATCTCCTCGACGGCGTCCACCATGACCACCCGTACGGCGTCCGCCTCGACCCGTGGGCGGACCAGCCGCGGGGGGCGCTCGCCGTATGACCGCAGGTGTGCGGCGGTGTCCCTCAGGAGCAGGCTTTCCGGGAGCTGCGTCCAGGCCGATCCGACCGGGGTGATGCTCGTCGCGGCGATCCGGCCGCGGGAGAGGGTGACCGTGCGGTCGGCTGCGCGTGTGGCGTGCTCGCTGACGACGTTCGCGGTGGCCAGGGCGTGCAGCGGGGAACCGAGCAGGCGGCGCGCGGACAGGTCGTGGCCCGTGAGGGGCTGGTCCTTCGGCAGGTTCCAGCGTGTGCGCAGGACCAGGGCGATACCGGCGTCGGCGTGTGCGAAGTAGGTCTCGGCGGTGCGGTCGTGCGTGGTGCCGCTGATCCGGCAGCCGAGCGCCACCAGCCGTACCCGGCGCAGCGGTGTCACCGGTGCTTCCCCGGTGCCCAGCACTCCGACCGGGTCGTGGCCGGCGGCGCGGTGCCGGGCATGGAGTTCGGCGAGGAGCAGGGCCAGGCGTCCGGGGGTGTAGCGCGTGGTGCGGGCCGCGTACGCGTCGAGTTGTTCCTGGAGGTCGGAGACCGCGCCGGCGGGCCAGTGCTGGGAGGTGGCGGTCAGGGCCCGTACGGCGCGGCGGAGCGAGCCGGTGAACACCGGGCCGGCCTGCTGCACGCCGTCCAGGAGCAGTTCGTCGGCGAGTGCCACGGCCGCGCGCAGCGCCTTGTCGGCGGCGGGCGTGTGCCTGGTCGTACCGCCGCCCACCGACACTTCTGTCGCCTGCTCGGCGTCGGCGGCGCGGAAGGCCCACACTGCCAGGGTGATGACCTCGCCGCGCAGGGCGGCGGCGTCGGTGAGGGCGTAGCCCAGTTCGCGCGGGACGGGGAAGCGGACGGTGCAGGTGGGCAGCTCGACGCGGGGCACCGGGTGGTCGGCGGTGGGGCGGTGCACGCGGGCCGTGTAGCCGCGGGCACGGGTGCGGTGGGCGGCGGTCAGGGCGGTACGGCCCAGCGCCGCGGCCAGCGCGTCGTCGTCGAAATCACCGGGCGACCAGTCGGCCGAGGGCTCCTCGACGGCGAACGCTCCGGCCACCAGCGACTTGGCAGTGGACGCTTCGCCCAGCAGCGCCTCAGTAACGGACGCTTTCGCCACCAGCGACTTGGCAGCCGACGAATCGGCCACCAGCGCCTCGGTAAGGGACACTTCAGCCACCAGCGACTTGGCAGCCGACGCTTCGCCCAGCAGCGCCTGGGTAACGGACGCTTCAGCCGTCAGCACGTCGACCGACGGTGCCTCGGTCGACGGCGCGCCTGTCGCCGGTGCCTCGGTCGACGGCGCGTCTGACGACGGCACATCGGTCGACGGTGCCTCGGTCGACGGTGCCTCGGTCGAAGCGTCGCGTTGGTATGCCAGCACCACGGCGATCCGGTGCCGGCACAGCCCCGTCGCGGCGCAGGTGCAGTCGGCCGCATCCAGGCCACGGCCCGGGTGCAGGGCGGTCTCGGTGGCGTCGGGGAACGTGCCGCGTACGGTGCCGTCGTCGCCGGTGGTCACCACCGGGCCGGAGCCCGCCGCCAGGTCCTTCTCGGCGCGCTTGACCAGGCCCCGGTTGGCGAGCGAGGCGAGCGTGTCGGGTGTCAGCGCCAGCAGGTCGGCGCGGGTCACCGGGCCTGCCCTCCCCGGCCGATCTGTTCCGCGACGAACTCCGCGAGCCGGCCGGGCGTCATCGCCCCCACCGGGGCGCCGACCGCGGCCAGACGCCCGGCCAGGTCCCGGTCGTAGACCGGGTCGGCGGCCTCGTCGAGAGCGGCCAGGCACAGCACGGTGGTGCCCTGCTCGACCATTTGCCGCACGGTGCGCACCAGGCGGAACGGGTCGCCGCCCTCGTAGAAGTCGGAGACGAGGGCGACAATGGTGCGCCGCGGGTTCTCCACGAGTGAGGCGCCGTAGTCGACGGCACGGGCGATGTCGGTGCCACCGCCGAGCTGGACCCGCATGAGCAGTTCGACCGGGTCGGTCACGTCCGAGGTGAGGTCCACCACCGCGGTGTCGAACGCGAGGAGATGGGTCTTCAGGCCCGGCAGGCTCCACAAGCAGGCCGCCGTGACCGCCGAGTGGATCACCGAGCCGGCCATGGAGCCCGACTGGTCGACCAGCAGCACGAGTTGCCACTGTTCCAGGTGGCGGCGGGTGCGGGAGTGGAAGTGCGGGCGCTGGATGAGGAGGCGGCGTTCCTCCGGCTGGTAGTGGGCGAGGTTGGCGCGGATGGTGGTGCGGAAGTCGAAGTCGCGGGCGAGCGGCAGCCGGCTGGGGCGGCGGGAGCGGGAGCCGGTGAAGGCCCGGCGCACCTCCGGCTGCAGCCGTTCCATCAGCTCCCGTACGACCGTTGCGACGATCCGCCGGGCCGCCGCCAGCACCTGGGGGTTCATCAGGTGCTTGGTGCGCAGGACGGCCCGCAACAGGGTCTGGCTGGGCTCGACGCGGGCGAGGACGTCCGGGTCGGTGACGATCTCGTGGATCTCGTACTGCTCCACCGCGTCGCGTTCCAGCCGCTCCACGGTCTCCTTCGGGAACAGCCGGTGGACGTCGTCGAGCCAGTCCACGGCCGTCAGCCGGGACGGTCCGCTGCCGCCCTGGCGGGAGTCGGCCGCGCCCCGGCGCACCCCGCGTCGGCGCAGGTCCTCGTCGCGGCCGTACAGCCACTCCAGCGCGGCGTCCCGGCCCGCGGCCGCGCCGCGCAGCGGGCCGGTGCAGCGTTCCGCGGCGGCGCCGAGCACGAGCCGTCAGCGCTCCAGACCCGGGTCGGGGACGGACGGGGTGCCGGACGGTTCCGGAGCCGGGTCAAGAGCCGGAGGGGTAGCGGCTGGAACCTGAACCAACTCAGCGAACGGCGACGGGCCGGCCGGCGCCGAAGCCACGTCGAGAGCCGGAGGGGCAGCGGGTGGAGCCGTAGCCGGGTCCCGGGGCGGCGGGGGGTCGGGCAGGGCCGGAGGCGGGTCCAGGGGTGCTGGGGTCATCGGCTCGCCTCCGGACGCGGGGCGGGCACTGTCCGGTCCACGGGTGCGGACCCCAGTCCGTGGCGGTCGAGCAGGCGGGTCACGTTGTCCTCCAGGGCTCTGGCTCGGGCCAGCAGCAGGGGGTCGGCGGGGGTGCGCAGCAGGGAGCGGGCCGAGCCGCGCAGTCGCCGGCGCTGCAGCAGGCGCTCGGCGATGCGCTCGCGTTCGCGGGGCGGGAAGAAGGCGAAGGCCTGGCGGAGCGCGGGCAGTCCGATGAGGAAGTCGGGCTCGGACAGGGCCGATACAACGCCGTCGACGACGTCGATCAGGGACCCCTCGGCCGCTGTGCCGTGCGTGACCTCCTCGCGGGCCACCGCGAACAGGCCGGTCAGCCAGTCGCCGAGGGCGTCCGCCGCAGTCGCGGCGAGCGCCTGGACCACCGGCCCGGGGTCGTCCGGTACGCCCAGTGCCCGGCGCAGGCCGAAGGCGGCGCCGCGCAGACCGGCCGGGGCGCGCGGGTCGCGGCTGATCCGGGCGGCGGCTTCGGCGACGGTCTCGGGGGTGACCGACAGCAGGCCGGGCGCGTGCCGCACGGCATCACGTGCGGCCGCGAGCGCGCGCAGCGCGGCCAGGTCCACCCCGGGACCTCCGTGGAGGCCTTCCGCCAGCCAGAACACCCGGTCGACGGCGCTACGCACCACGCCGCCCAGCAGCCGGTCCCGGGCCACGCCGAACACCCGGTCGTGGCGCCACAGGCCCAGCGTCGCCACGAGCATCTCGCCGAGCGGGCCGAGGGCACCGACCTGCCCGACCCGGGCCGCCAGCACCGTCAGGAGATCGGCGCAGAGCGGACCGGCCCCGCATTGAACGGCGTCGAACAGCAGCCCGGCCAGCGCCTGGACGTCCGGGCCCGCCGCGTGCATGCGTGCGCCGAGCTGCGCCGCTGCCGCCTCGTCCAGGCGTGCCCCGTAGGCGCCGGCCTCGATCAGGGCGGCCTCCCGCCCGCCTGCCGCCGGCCGGGGCTCCCACACCTCGGTGAAGACCGGATCGGCCCCGTCGGCCGGGCCCGAGATGCGGGTGAAGCCGGGGACGCCGAGGACGCGCAGCCGGTGCAGGGCACGGCTGCGGGCCAGGTCCTCTTCCTTCGTCAGGTCCAGGGTGACCGGTGCGTCGGCGCCGGCAAGGCCCAGGTGGGCGAGGTGGGCTGCCACGTCGTGCACCAGTGGGGGCAGCGGTGTGTCCGGGTGCAGCCGGCCCACGGCGTCGCCGGTGCAGGCGGTGACCATCTCCACCACCACCGGATGGGTGCCCGTGCCGAGGGTGCCCCCGGTCGTCCACGGCAGCGGCCGGTCCAGGTCGTCGGCGATCAGCGCGCCGGCCAGGCCGTCGAGGACGTCCACCCTTGTCTCGTACGGGTGGCCCCGTAGCCGGGCCAGGCCCTGGGACAGTGCGCGGGCGGCGATCAGGCCGGCCGTGGACAGCGGGATCCCGCGGGCGCGCAGCCGCTCGGTGACCGCGCGCAGCAGGTCCTGTCCGGCCGCCGCCGGGCCGGTCTCCCACAGCCGCTGGTAGTAGCCGGGTGAGGGCATGCCTGACAGGTAGCCGGCGAAGGCGTCCAACTGCCGGAAGGAGTACGGCACGAGGAAGCTGCCGCCGAGCGCGCCGCCGGGTGGCTCGGGCACCGCCGGCCAGTCGGCCGGAGCTGCGGCGTCCGCCCGCCCTGCGGACAGTGCCCGCAGGGCGGGCTGGTGGAAGCCGCCGGTGACCACGAGCACCGGACGGCCGCCCGCGCGGGCCAGCGCCGCGCGGACCCAGGAGGCCATGTACTCCTCGCGCGCCCGGTCCGCGGCATCCGCCTCCGCATCGCCGCGCACCAGGTCGAAGTAGGTGTCGAGGCGGGCGCGCAGTTCCTCCGGGTCGGCATCCGGTTCCGTGACCTCGAACAGCCCGTCCCACAAGGCGTCCGCGGAGTCGACGGCGAAGTGCTCGCGCAGCCTGCGCGTGGCCTCGGCGTACCGCGCCTCCGCGTCCGCGTAGCGGTTGGCGTACCGCTCGGTGTGGCCGGCGACGGCCGGGTGCCAGGCGGGCAGGTCGACGAACCGTACCTCGGCGCCGGCGGCGCGGCCCACCCGCAGCGCGATCCACTCCGGGGAGTAGTCGCACAGCGGCGCCCAGGACGTGGCGACGCGCTCGTCGTCGCGGTAGTGACTGAACACGGCGACGGGCAGCGTGTGTCCGAGCAGCAGCTCGTCCAACCGGTCGTTCATGTCCGCCGGTCCTTCCACCAGCACGTACGCCGGCCGAAGTGTCCGGATCGTGTGGGCGACCAGACGTGCGCAGGCGGGTGAGTGGTGGCGCACGCCGAGGAAGACGGCGGGCGCAGGCGGGACCGGCGGCGCCGGGCACGCCTCCCCCGCCGGGCGCTTCGACACGGAGGCCGGCATCAGTCCGCCAGCAGGTGACGGGCCTCGTGCAAGGCCTGCCATTGCGGGCCGGGGCGGCGCCGTGCCTCCTGTTCGAGGAAGCGGCGCAGCCGGGCGAGGTCCTCGGGGCTGTCCTTCGCGGCCGTGCCCGCCAGGCAGGCCACGACGTCGGCCGCTGCGCCCGGCTCGCCGCGCAGGAACCAGGCCCGCACGCCCACCGCGTGCGCCACCGACACGGCCTCCGCGGTGCTCATCACCGTCGACATCCGTTCGCCCTGTGCCGCGGTGCCCCGCAGTTCACGGAAGGTGCCGACCAGCACCTCCAGCACGTCCCGGCGGGGCGGCGGCTCCACCCCGGACTGCCGCAGCAGCGCCGCGGCCTCGGCCTCCACGAGGTCCAGTTCGGTCTCGAAGTCGGCGATGGGGAAGACCGTCTCGAAGTTGAAGCGCCGTTTCAGGGCGGCGCTCATCTCGTTGACGCCACGGTCGCGCGTGTTGGCGGTGGCGATCACGTTGAAGCCCTGCCGGGCGAAGACCAGGCCCTGCTGCCCGTCGAGTTCGGGGATGGTGATGACCCGGTCGGAGAGCAGGGAGAGCAGGCAGTCCTGCACTTCCAGCGGGCAGCGGGTGATCTCCTCGAACCGTACGATCCGCCCCTCGGCCATGCCACGCAGCATCGGCGCGGGCACCAGGGAGCGCTCGGAGGGGCCTTCGGAGACCAGCAGCGCGTAGTTCCAGGAGTACTTGATCTGGTCCTCGGTGGTGGCCGCGCCGCCTTGCACGGTGAGGGCGCTGCTGCCGCTGACGGCCGCCGCGATCAGCTCCGACAGCAGCGACTTGGCGGTGCCGGGCTCGCCCACGAGCATCAGGCCACGGTTGGTGGCCAGCGTCACCAGGGCGCGCTCCACCAGGGAGACGTTGCCGACGAACTTGCGGCTGATGCCGGCCTGTTCGTCGCCGACGATGAAACGGCGGGCCGCTCGCAGGCTCAGCCGCCAGCCCGGTGGACGGGGATCGTCGTCCGCGGCGCGCAGGGCGGCCAGTTCGCCGGCGTGGCGGACCTCGGCGGGCGGGCGCTGGAGCAGCGCCTCGCCGGCCTCTTCGACTTCGGCGGTGGCGCTCACCTGGCGGTCACCTCGGTGAGGTCGGCGAGGATCTCGGAGGCGATGACCGGGTCGAGGTCGCCGAAGCGCAGTACGTGCTCCCGGCGGGGCCAGTAGTCGCCGGGAGCGGAGGCAAGCCAGACGTTCTCGAAGATCTGGTCGGGGAACACGTCCAGCGCGCCGACGGCGATGCCCTCGTCGAGCCCGATGACCACGTGGTGGTCGTCGTCGATCCGCCGGTGGAACCAGCGCTCCACGCCCGCGTCCTGCGGTACGCCGCGCTCCCAGCCCCGCTTGGTGAGGCCGAGGAGCTTGCCGACCGGCACCTTCGCGCCCTCGAACCGCTCCAGCCGGTGCCCGGCGGCCTCCTGTGCGGTCAGCGCGTGCACGGCCCGGCCCAGCTGCGGGAACGGCTGGAGGATCTCGTAGTCGGCGAACAGCTCCGACCACGCGTCGAGATCGTCCGTCAGGTGCAGCGGGTGTGCCACGCGGACCGTGGCCTCTTCGGACAGCGTCAGCTCGTCGTCGTGGACGTCGGCGAAGGTGCGGTCCTCCGCTACCCGGAAGGCCGTCACCGCGGCGCCGGTGTCGCCGATCCAGACCAGGCGGCGGACCATGTGCCACACCAGCGGGTGGGCGACGAACAGCTCCCGGAACTCCGTGACCGTCCAGGTGCGGCGGTTCACCATCGCCGCCTCCAGGCGCCGTACCTGGTCGCCGGCGACGGTGCGGACGTCCTTCTTCAGCGCGGCGAAGCGCTTGCGCTCGGCCGGGGCCAGCTCCGGGTCGTCCTTGGCCCCCGGTGCGGGCAGCGCCTTGCGCTGCTTGCCGTCGGTGTCGCGGACGTAGGGGCGCAGCTGCTCGTCGAAGCCCACGGTGAACTGACGGGGGCCGTAGTCGATGACGGTGCTGCCGTCGGCGTCGAGACCGAAGTCGGGCACGAGCCGGTCGCCCAGCTGCTCGGCGCTCAGGCCCAGGCCCTCGGCGACCTCCGCGATCTTCTCCTGGGCGCGCTGCTTGAGCGCCTTGAAGGGCACCCGCTGGGCGATGCCGTGCAGATGCATCAGGGCCACGTCGGTCCCGATCGTCGCGAGCACGGTCAGGCCCTCCACGGCGCGGTGGTGGCCGCCTTCGCCCGGCCAGGCCCGCACGACGGGCGTGAGCCGGCGCACGGTGTCGTCGTCGCCGAGCCAGCCGAGCGCGTGCAGCGCCCAGTTGTCCCTGGGGGGCATGCCGGCCAGCCGCCACTGCTCGAACAGACCCCAGGCGAAGCCGGCGAGGGACTCTGCGGAGCAGTGCGCGGTCAGCACGTCCAGGCCGGGGTAGACCTCGCCGGGCTTGGAAAGCGCCAGCAGCATCAGGGCGTTGCGCGCCGCGTCGGCGGGCAGCGCGCCGCCCTCGGTGAGCAGGAGCTGCGGCAGCAGGGCGGGATCGGCCCAGGCACTGACCGCCGGCAGCCGCGCGGGCAGCGCACTGACCAGGGGGTCGACGGCCAGCGACTCCTCGACGATGCTCGCGGCTTCCTCCCCGCACTCGGCGACGGCCGCCGGGAGCGCCGTGCCGTGGGCGTCCGCCAGCAGCCGCAGCGCCTTCTCCGCGCCGCGCCGCACCGTACCGACCGGCCCCACCGCATGGGGGACGAGGAACGGCACCGCCTGCAGACCGTGCCGGGTCACCCAGGCGCGGGCGGTGGCGTCGGCGGACTTCAACCGTGCCAGCCAGTCGCACACCATCGCGGCGACCTCGGAATCCCGGTAGGGCAGGAGCAGGTCACCCAGGGTGCTCGGATGGCGGGCCGCGGCACGCCGCAGCAGCGGCAGGGCGGCCAGACCGTGCCTGGCGGCGACCGGCTTCAGCGCCGCCTCGCCGTCCCAGTAGTCCTCGGGCGCACAGTCGGCGAGCAGCGGTCGTACGACGTCCTCGGGGCCGTCGACGAACAGGCGCACATGACCGAAGCTTGCGAGCTGCCCGGTCTGCCTGAGGTACTCGATCTCGCGGGACCAGTCGTGAGCGCCGCGCCAGTTGTACCAGGTGTCGGCCTTGGCCCAGGCCTCCTGCTCGCCCGGCTGCCAAGCCACCTGCGGCTCGGGGGCCTCGGGTGTCTCGGCGGCCACGCGGGCCTTGCGGGCCTTGCGCTTCCCCGCCCACGGCGGGCTGACGAGCAGCGCGGGCAACGCCTCCGCCGGGGCTTCGGGGGCCCGGTCGCTCCGGGTGAGGTGAGGCGCCACGAGGTCGGCGACCTCGGCGGGCAGGCCGGGCAGGACGGCCGCGGTCAGGCCGGTGTGCGCGACGACGTGCCCGACGAGCAGCTGCCCGGCCATCGACGCGTTCTTGCCGGTGCCGGTCGCCGCCGCGCCCAGCAGGCGCAGGGCGCGCACCGGATAGCGGCGCATCGCCTCCAGCAGGTGCGGGCGGACGTGCTTGTCGTCGACGCGGTGGAGGAGCAGGCCGAACGCCTCGTCCGTCGGCACTTCGACCAGGGCATGGGCGTAGGCCTTGGTCTGGTCGGAGCCGTAGGCCCGGTCGAGGGCCTCGTCGAGGAGTGGGGCGAACGCGGTGCCGGTGCCTTCGGCGAGGGTGGCGATGAGCGCCGTCGTCCAGCCGTTCCAGACGAGGCCTGCCCGGCGGCCGAAGGTCCGCAGTTGCTCCGGGGAGTTCAGCGAGCACAGCAGCATCGCCCGCAGCTGTTCGTCGGCCTGCGGAACGTCGGCGCACGCCTCGTCCACCCACTCCTGCTCGGTGGGCAGCAGGTAGGACACGACGATGCGGCGGCGTATGCCGGTCCGGCAGCCGGCCAGTGCGGCGACCGTCTCCTGGTAGGTGTCCTCGTCCGCCACGGACAGCAGGGCACGCGCGCGGTCGGCGAATTTCGACCGCGCCCAGTAGGTGCCGGTGGTCGCGTCGGCGCGGAAGCCGAGCCAGGGATTCTCGCGGCGGACACCGTTCTGGTGGTAGTGCGGCTCGACGTCGAAGTGCTCGACCACCGCCTGTGCGGCGAAGGCCAGGCCGTGCGCGCGGACCCAGGCGTCGACGAAGATGCCGTCCGGGTCCTGCCAGTGGAAGGTCAGCGACGCCAGCACCGCGGCGCCCAGCGGGTTGTGACGGCCGCTCATGTGGGCCCGCGTGACTTCGACCAGGCCCGGGTCGCTCTTCGGGGCGGTGAGCATCGATTCGATCCAGTCCGCCTGTTCGTGCAGCCGGAGTGCCGTCCGCTGCTCGGTTTCGGGGTGCGGCCCGGCAACGCTCCGCGCGGTCCCGCCCCGCCGGGGATACACCAGGCGCCGCCAGGAGGCCGGCATCCGGAACGTCTCCTCGTCGGGCAGCACGACCGGCTCCTCCACCGCGGCCGCCGGTTCGACGGCACCGGGAGCCTCCCCCTCGGGCTCCCCCTTCACCGAGCGCCCCCCGGCCAACTCCGTACGCGGCACAGCCCCTCCTCCGCCGACCCCGGGCGGGGTCGATCGCTTGATCAGATGGCTGTCACGTTATCCGGGCCCACTGACAACGCCCCCGGTGCCGCGAACGCAGCCGTCCCGGGCGCTTCTCGGAGCAGTTGGCCGGCTGCGAAGGCGCCGCGCTCCTCCGCGGCACCCACGCATCTGCCGGGTGGGCCTTCGCACCGTGGGCCGAGTGCCGTGGCCGACGTCAGCGACCCGGGCGCCCGGCGCCCGGGTCCGCGGAAGCGCCGAGACAGGTGAGCATGAGGCGCCGGGCGCGGGTGGCCGCGCCTTCGTCGCCGAGGAGTTGGATCTCTTGGTTGGCGGCCATGGCGATACCCGTCAGGGTGGACACGAGGTCGTCGGCGTCGAGATCCGCGTCGAGGTCGCCGGCGGCCTGCGCGGTCGCGATCTGTTCACCCAGGTGCCGCCGCCAGCGGGTCACCACGTCACGCAGTGCGGCCTGCAGCTCGCCGGGCTGTCCGTCGAGTTCGAAGGAGGCCGCCGTCATGAAGCAGCCGTTGGGGAACGGGCTGTCGAGCAGGTAGGCGCACCAGGAGTCGATGAGGGCGCGCAGGCGTGGCAGCCCTGGTCCGGCGGCCTGGCCGGGGGCTACCACCGCCTCCGTGAACATGTCCGCCGCCCGTGTCAGAGCGGCGAGTTGGAGACAGGCACGGGAGCCGAACGGGCCGGCGACCCCGGCCTTGCTCATGCCGAGCGCCTCCGCCAGTGAGCCGATGGTCAGTCCGGACAGCCCCACACTCGACGCCTGCGTCACCGCGACGTCGACGATGCGGTCACGGGTGCGCCGGGCTTCCTCGGCGGATTTTCTCATACCCCTCACTTTAACAGTCGATCGTCTGCTAATTTTAGCGAACGTTCGTAAGGTAATTGACCTGAAGAGGGAGCGTCCGCATGCGTGTCCGATGGCTGGGATGGGCCGGAGTAGAACTCGAAGCACAGGGTGAGAGCTTGGTCATCGACCTGCTCGGCCGGCCGGAAGGCGTCTTGGAAGGGACCGAGCTGTCGCCTCCTTTGCCGAAGGTCGTCCCGCCGCGCACGGCAGGGAACGTGGCCGCCGGTCTGTGCACGCACCTCCACCGCGACCACACCGACGCCGGGGCCCTGGCGCGCGCGCTGCGCCCCGGCGGAACGGTCCTGCATCCGGAGTCCTTCGGCGGCGACGACCAAGAGAACCTGTGGACTCTCAAGGCGGAGGCGGAACTGACCGCCCACGACCTCCCCCGTCGGGCCATGGGCCTGTGGGAGACCACGAAGATCGGTCCGTTCACCATCGCGGCCGTCCCCGCCGTGGACACCCTCGGCGATCCCCAGGTGTCCTGGGCCGTCGAAGCCGACGGCACACGCGTGATCCATCTCGGCGACACCATGTTCCACGGCTACTGGTGGCGCGCCGTCCGCCGCTACGGTCCTTTCGACGCGGTCCTCACGCCCATCAACGGACCCACTGTCTGTTTCCCGCACTGCCGGCCGCCGAGCCCCTTCCCCGCCGCGCTCGACGCCCGTCACGCCGCCGTGGCCGCTCGCCTCCTCCAGGCGAGGACCGCGATACCGATCCACTACGACGGCTTCCACCTCGACGGCTTCTACGCCACCGAGCCCGACGAACTCGCCCGCTTCCTCGAAGCGGCCGCCGAGGAGCCGTACGAGGTCATCACTCCCCGGCTGGGCACCGTTCTCGACATCTGACGCCCGCCCCACCGCACTCCGGCTCGACGCGCAGCCGTGCCGGCCCGATCCTCATCGCGGAGGTGACGAAACGGAGTCGACCCGACGCGGGTGCCGTCGAGTGAACCAGGGGGGGCCGCGGGCAACCGTTGGCCAGGGCACCCGGGGTGCGGCTGATGCATCGGCGCAGGCCGGCGTGGACGCCCGCGAGGGCGGGGCGGGGCCCGCGGCTCGGCGGCGGTCCCTTCTTGAGCGTATGCGGCACCGCCCGTTCGTGCGGGCGATGCTCGTACCTCCAGGCGAGGCATCCTGTGCGCCGAGGCCGGGCGGCGGGGCCGGCCGGAATGCCGGAACAATCGGCTCCGTCGCGCTCAGCAGCGGTTCTCGCCACCAGCGTCACCGAGGCACCGCTCTTTCGTGAGCGGGCCCGGGTGGGGAGCGGTGCCCGCGGGCGCCCCGGCCGGCCGACCCGGAGCGCGCGCGGTTCGCGCCGGCGGCCGTGCGAGGACGGACACGGCCACTACGCTTCCCGCGGCTCCGGTTGACCGGTTTTCAGTGCCATTGGGGATATGCCGGAGCTGTCCGGGACGCATCCACGTCCACGAAACCTTGGGGGATTCCTTTGATCATGCGTTCGACCCCGCGTCGCGGCCAACGGAGACGGCAGCGCGTCCCGTGGCGCCGGTGGGCCGCCGCGCTTGCGGTGGCCGTCGTCACCGTCACCGCAGGGACCGCGTCCGCCGATGTACGTCCGGGCGCCGAGCCTGGGACCGTCACCCTGGCCACCCGTGGCCTGCACCTCACCGCGGCCGACACGTCCTGCTTCAAGAAGTCCTACCCGAACTGCGCCAGTTCGGACCCGACCGTGTCGTTCCAGCTCGTCAGCCGCGGCGACACCAGTGCGTGCACCTTCACTCTGAACACCATCTGGGGCGACGGCACCGGCGGCACCGTCGACTTCAGCGGGGGCCCCGACGGGACCCTCCTGACGCCGGTGAAGCACACGTACACCAAGCCGAAACCCTTCGTCGCGCCGAAGACCTATGCCCTCACCTGGTCGGTCACCGTGCGGTCGGGCAGCAACTGCGTGCCCAGTTCGGACAAGCTCAGCTTCGCCCGCACTTGTACGTCCAGCGCGCTGAGCGGGTCGGCCTGGGCCGCCCGCTTCCCGACCAGCACCCGGCTGGAGGACCTGGCGGACGGCTTCCGGGGCGAGGTCACCTCGTTCGTCCGGGCCATGAGGAGCGGTGGGATCACGGTGGTGCCGCGCGCCACGCTCCGGCCGCCGCAGCGGGCGTACATGATGCACTACGCCTGGCTGGTCGCGAAGAAGAAGACGCCCGCCGACAAGGTGCCGCCGTTCAAGCCCGCGAACAGGCAGGACCCGGTGAACATCTGCTGGCAGCACACCAAGGCGGACGGCACCTTCGACTCCGCCGCTTCCGTGGCCGCCGCGCAGCGCCTCGTCAAGGCCCTCGGCATCGACCCGAACCTGAAGGTGGCACCGGCTCTGACCAGCCTGCACACCCAAGGACTCGCCATCGACATGACGACCACCTGGTCGGCGCGCAGCGTCACCGTCACCGACCACGGCGGTCACCGCGTGACGATCTCGACCACCCCGCACACCGGGCTCAACACCAAGCTCATCTCGGTGGGCCGCAGTTACGGGGTGATCCACTTCTCGTCACCCCCGGACGCGGACCCCAACCACTGGTCGTCCAACGGTCACTGATCCCTGACAGCGCCGTGGGGGGTGGACGGAGATCGCACGGTTCTCCCCCGCTCCCCCACCGGCGCCCTCCCGGTCACGCCCACGTGCCGGGCACCGACGGGAGCAGGCGGTGTCACTCCGACCAGGGGCGATCGCGGCGCCTGGACTACGTAGACGAACGCAGCCGAACGCAGCCGAACGCAGCTGACGTAGACGCCGTAGACGCCGTAGGGGAACAGCGCCGCGAACTGGCCGGCGGAGTCGCCACTCCTGCAGCTTCAGGGCCGGCTCGCGGCCATCCGGTGGGGAGCGGCGAACGGGCACAGCAGGTCCGGGCACGCGGAGTGCCCGGACCTGGGGTGCCTCACGCGGCGAGAGCGTGGCCGGGGTGCAGAACGACCTTGGTGTAGCCCTCGATGCGCTTGTCGAACTTCTCGTACGCCTGCGGAGCCTGGTCCAGCGGCAGCTCATGGGAGACCACGAAGCTGGGCTTGGCGCGCCCGGCGATGATCAGATCGCGCAGCTGGCGGTTGTACCGCTTGACGTTGCACTGGCCGGTGCCCACCTTCTGGCCCTTCTCGAACATCCTGCCGATCGAGACCAGGAGCTGGCCGTGCTTGGCGTGCTCGTCGGGCCCGCCCGGGTCGGAGGGCACGTACAGGCCCGGCACGCCGAGCCTGCCGGTCGCACGCACCGTCTCGACCAGTTCGTTGAGGACGATGGCGGGTTCCTCGTGGCTGGCGTCGTGCGCCTGGGCCTGGTAGCCGACTGCGTCCACTCCCTTGTCGGTTCCCTCCCCCTTCATCTGTGTCTTGATCTGCTCGGCCGGGTCTCCCTTGGTGAAGTCGATGGGGATGGCCCCGATCTCCTCCGCCTTGGCGAGCCGCTCGGGCACCCGGTCGACCGAGAACACCTTCGCCGCGCCGCGCAGAAGCGCCGAGTAGGCCGCCATCAGGCCCACCGGTCCGGCGCCGTAGACGGCCACGGTCTCGCCGGGCGAGACCTGGGCGAGTTCGCAGCCGTGGTATCCGGTCGGGAAGATGTCCGCGAGCAACACGAAGTCGGTCTCGAACTCCTCGCCCGGCGGCAGTTTCAGGCAGTTGAAGTCGGCGAAGGGCACCCGGAGCCGCTCCGCCTGGCCACCCTTGTACGGACCCATGGCGACGTAGCCGTAGGCTCCGCCGGCGAACCCGGGATTGACCGTCAGGCAGAATCCCGTCTCGCCGGCGAGGCAGTTCTTGCAGAATCCGCAGGCGACGTTGAAGGGCATCACGACCCGGTCACCCTCGGCCAGGGAGGTCACACCACTGCCGACCTCCTCCACGACCCCCAGGTTCTCGTGCCCGAAGACGATGCCCGGCTCGGCCGCCGTGCGGCCCTCGTACATGTGCAGGTCGGAGCCGCAGATCGCGGACGACGTGACCCGGACGAGTACGTCGTTGGGGTGCTGGATCTGCGGATCCTCCACGTCCCTCACCGTGACGCTGAAGGGCTTCTCGTAGACGACGGCCTTCACTTCTGTCACCTCCGCGTCGAACGCTCGAAGACGGCAGCGAGGGCCGGCCGTGCCCGGGGCCACACACGAAGGCGAGGCCTTCGGACTGTGCCGTGGCCTGTGCGCTCGCTTCACCGCCGGTACTTCCAGGTAACGCCCGCCGGTCGGGTGGTGCAACCCGCCCCCGGGCGTACCCCCGATCCGGCCGGAGCCGCGGCGGCCGGGAAGCCGGGTGGGAGGCGACGGACTGCTCGTCCGCGAGCGGCCGGGGCTTCGGGCGGTCGTCCCGGCTCGTCGAACCGTCCGCTCACATGCCGACGGACGCTCTGCGCTGCGCCTGCTCGAACTCGGTGAGCGGGTCGCCGCCGGCCTCCCACGGCCAGGCGGTGACGATCGTCCCGACCGCCTCGAACACCGCACGTGCCTCGGCGCGCCGGTCGCCGGCCATCAGCGCGTAGGCCAGGAGGTTCAGGTCGGCGAGGGCCTTGGCATGGCGGAGGAAGCCCGGCTGCCCCCAGGTGTGCGCCACACGCTCCAGCGCCTGCGCGGCCATCCCCTGGGACCAGTGGTTCCGGGCCACCAGTGCCTCGTATCCGCCCCGGTCCAGAATGGCCTGGTACTGGAAGATCTGCGCGGTGAGTTCCGTCCCCACGCAGGGCGCGTTGGCGGGCATGCGGGCACCGAGCGCGTCCACGAAGTCCAGAACCTGGAGCCGGGAGCCTGCTTCCTCCGGAGCGAGGTAGGCCAGCATGGTCAGGTACGCCTCGCGGTTCCAGCGGTCACGCGTGAGCACCTCGTTCCACACGCCGAACACCTGGGGCTGCTTCCACCGTTCCCAGCGAGCCACCCTGAGCAGGGCCACCCACGGGGTGGGGTCGTCCGGCGCGAGTTCGGCGGCGCGCAGACAGCCCTCCACGGCCTCGGACATGTCGCCGCGGTGGTCCTCGGCGCGGGCCTGCGTGACCTGGGACCAGGCGTGGAGCACCAGTGCGTCCGAGTTGCGGGGCTCGCGCGCGGCCCAGGAGCGCGGCAGGTGTGACGAGGCGAGGAAGTCCGCCAGGACACTGATGCGGTGGGTTCGGCGGTCCCAGTCGCCAGGGTCCTGGTCCAGGAGCCGGGACATCTGTGCCGCGCACAGGTCGGTGGTGGCGATCGTGCCGGTCCGGGCGGTCGCCCGCAGGGACTTCAGCAGCCTGCCCAGCTCCTGGTCGTCGAGTTCAGGGGCGACGCGGGCCCGTTTGCGGCGGCTAGAAAGAAATCCCATGGCCGGAGGCTAGAACGGATCGCATGGCGCACAAGGGCTGAGCCGAGATCGTTACCGATCGCTTGCCCTGCGTGAGCACGAACGGTCATCGCGGGAGCTTCCGGTGCCGGAGGCGGGCGGCGCACCGGCGGTCCCGGGCGTGCAACCATCAGGGCAACCTACGTGTCTCACCCCATAGGAGCATGACACTCGACCAAGGGGGACATCATGCGACGAACAGGGGCGGTGACGGCGGCGCTCGTCATGGCGGCAGCCGGGCTGGGAGTGACGGCAAGCGCCGCGGACGCGGCCACGGCCGGCAGTCCCCGCGTGACGGCCTGTCCGACCGGCTGGGGCAGTGGGGACAAGGGCGGTGCCGCCACCGGGGCCGTACCGCTGGAGAACATCAGGACCGGTCGGCACGACTGCTTCGACCGGATGGTCTTCGACGTGCCCGGTGGCGGTTCCGTCGAGTACTACGTCAGGTACGTCGACCGGCTCACCGCGAGCGCTTCCGGTCGCTACATACCGGTCAGCGGCGGAGCCGTGCTCGACGTCCACGTCGGCGCGCCGAGTTACGACCCGGAGAGCGGCACGCCCACGTACCCCGGGCAGGTGGGCCGGACCCTGCCGGGCGTGAACGTCAGCGGGTACCGCACCTTCCGGGACACCAAGTTCGCCGGCAGTTTCGAAGGGGAGACGCAGGTCGGCCTCGGCGTTCGCGCCCGTCTGCCGTTCCGGGTGGTGCAGCTGCCCGGCCGTCTCGTGGTCGACGTGGCTCACAACTGGACCGGCAGCCGCTGATCGCACGAGCGGCACGGTCCGCGGACCGCGGTCCGCGCGAGGCAACTGGTGGGGGCGCTGTCCGCGGCAGCGGGCGGCGCCCCCACGCGGGCAGGAGGCGCTGTGGTCGGTCCGTCGGCATACGGAGGAGCGAGCAGGGCAAGACTCGGTAAGGGGCGGGGCGGCACCTGGTCGCTCCGCCGGCACACGGAGCAGCGAGCAGGGCAGGACTCGGTACGGGGCGGCACGACTCGGGCACGCCGGCTCCGCTCAGCCCGACCCGCCGCCCGGGGTGAACGTCACCGGAAGCTGCGACGGGCCGCGGAGACCGCCGGGCCGCCAGCCCAGTTCGGCCGGCGGCACGGCGAGGGTCAGGTCCGGGAGGCGGCGCAGGACCGTTCCGATGGCGATCCGGCCCTCCAGCCGGGCGAGGGGCGCGCCCAGGCAGTAGTGGATGCCGTGGCCGAAGGCCAGATGGCCGTTGTCGCGCCGGGTGATGTCCAGACTGTCGGGGTCGGGGAACCGTGCCGGATCCCGGTCGGCGATCGCCGAGGCGACGACCACCGTCGCGCCGCGTGGGATGCGCACACCCGCGATCTCGACGTCCTCCCGGGCGAACCGGGCGATGCCCGGGCTGACCGGGCCGTCGTAGCGGAGGAATTCCTCGATCGCTTCGGGCAGCAGGTCGGGTTGCTCCCGCAGCAGGGCCGCCTGGTCGGGGTGGGCCAGCAGCGCCGCGAGACCGCCGCCGATCAGGTTGACCGTCGTGATGTACCCGGCCACCAGCAGCAGGAAGGCCATGGCGATCAGCTCGTCGTGGTTCAGCCGCTGCTCCTGGTCGTGGGCGCTGATCAGCGCGCTGAGCAGATCGTCTCCCGGCCGGGCGCGCTTGGCTTCGAGGTGCTTCGTCACGTACGCGCGCATGTGCTGCCACGCCTCGTCGACGACGACCGGGTCGGGCATCTCCTCGCCTCGCACCAGCATGGCATCGGTCCATCGCTGGAAGTCGTGCCGGTCGTCCACCGGCACGCCGAGCAGCTCACCGATGACGGTCACCGGCAACGGCAGCGCCAGGTCCGCCACGAGTTCGGCCCGTCCCGTCGGCACCACGGCGTCGAGCAGGCGGTCGGTGATCGCCTGGACGCGTGGCCGTAGGTCACCTACCCGGCGTGCGGTGAACGCCTTCGAGACCAGGCGGCGCAGCCGGGTGTGGTCCGGCGGGTCGGACCGGAGCATGTTGCTCATCATCGATTCCCGCTCGAACGCGGGCAGCTGTGCGATGAGGCGGGGGTCCGAGGCGTCCCGGACATCGCTGCTCAGCCTCGGGTCGGACAGGGCGGCGAGCCCGTCCTCGTAGCGTGTCACCAGCCAGGCTTCCATGCCGCCGGCGATGATCGCGCGCCGGACCGGGCCGTCCTCGCGCAGCCGTCGGTACAGCGGGAAGGGGTCCGCCACGAAGGCGGGGTCGGAGTAAGGGAGAAGGACTGGCTGCTGGCTCATCATGCCTCCCAGGGCCGGCGTTGCCATCATGTGCCCATTTGCCAGCACTTCAGGCTATATACCCGCAATCATGATTCATGCATTCTTGCGGCAGCCGGCCCCCGGCGCGGGCGGGCGGGAGCGCCGCGCCCCGTCTCGGCGCGGTCCACTTCTCTCGGCTCCCGCGGCACCACCGGCACCGCGGGTCTCCGTCTCCGCCCTTGTCAGCCGCCAGGCCTGCTGATCCGTTCCGGTCGGATCATGAAGATCACCGGGCGATGTAGCAGGTGCTGGGGCGGCGCAGCAGCGCCAGCACCTCCTCGCCGAGGGGTACGGGCATGGCGGTCTCCGGGCGGCGGCGGGTACGTGGGGCAGCAGGGCCGTCGAGATCGGCTGTGACCGACCACCCCGGCCGGCCGGCGGGGTTCCGGCGACGTCGGACTCGGCCGCGGAGGAAGTGTCGTCCACGGGAAAATCATGGGCCGCACGAACCGTGGTCACGAGAGTTTGTCTTGCTGTGGACCTTATGCCGGGGCAGCCGTTCCCGTCGGCTGGCACGCAGGTCAGCGGCCGGCCACGAGCAGCCGGTACCCGACGTCGACAGTGTCGAGCGTCAGCAGCTCGGCGTGCCGTGCGCGCCAGCGGCCCGTCGCCAGGTCGTCCGCGAGCCGGGCAAGTCCAGGGGCGAGCGTGGCTTCGCCGGGCTGGGCGAGCAGGGAGATTCCCGCGCGCACCTGAGGGTCGAGGTAGGCGCTGGGGCGGCGCCAGTACGCGGCGGCGAACCCGTCCACGCAGTCATGGGGGATCCGGACGGGTTGCGACCGCGCACCGCCGAGCAGGTCGGCCAGCCGCTCCGTCGGGGTGGCGCGGGTGTCGTCGAATGCTGCTGCCTCCGGGAGATAGTCCCGGACGAGCCAGAACCGCTCACGGAAGATGTGCTGGTCCCACGTCAGGATGACGATGCGGCGGCGGGCGACCCGGCGCAGTTCGGCGATTCCGGCTGCCAGGTCGGTCCAGTGGTGGACGGTGAGCAGGGCCATCACGGCGTCGGCTGCGTCGTCCCGCAGGGGGAGGTGCTCCGCGACGGCCTGCACGGCGGGCGCGGATCCCGGCGGGCGCTGAGCGATCATGACCTGGCTGGGTTCGACCGCGAGAGCCGTCCGCGGCGGTTCGTAGGAGCCGGTGCCGGCACCGATGTTGATCACGTCGGTGGCGTTCCCGAGTGCGGCGTGGATCTGTGCGGCGATGCGTGGGTCGGGCCGGCGTGTCCGGGCGTAGGTGGCGCCGAGTGAGTCGTAGGTGGCCATGGCGGTCAGTATGCGCAGCGGCGCGGCCCCGGCGGTGAATCGGCGTGAAACCCCCTGCGCTCCCCCGGAGTTCGGAGTCGTCCGCGGGCCCGGCGGCGAGTGCCGAGGCAGGCGGTTGGGGGGACTGGCCGAGCCGGACACCCTCCGTACGCCGTCGAGCACTACCGAACCGGACACCCTCCGTACGTCGAGCACTGCCGAACCGGACACCCTCCGTACGCCGTCGAGCACTTTCGGGAACCCCTCCCGGCAAGATCCCATCTGACAGGGCGGCATGCCACCCAACGCTGGGCAAGTCCCGAGTCGCTCGGCCCGGTTGAGCGCCTCGGGCGTGTCCGTCGTGGTGGTCCATCGGAGATTGGAGACACCCCCCATGCGTCATTCCACCGCCCACAGAACCACGCCCCGGCGGATCGCCTCCATGGCGATAGCTGCCGGCGCGGTGCTCGGGCTCGTCGGTACGTCCACCGGGGCGGCCGACGCGGCGACGCCGGCGCACCCCGCCCGCCCGGACAGTCCCATCATCGGCGGCTCGGAGAAGCCCGTCGGGTCGTATCCGTTCATGGCGGCGCTGCTGGCCAAGGGCCGGGGCAACCCGCACGACCGGCAGTTCTGCGGCGGCAGCCTGCTGGACGCGAACGTCGTCATGACGGCGGCACACTGTGTCGTCGACGTGCAGCCGAAGGAACTCGAGACGGTCGTCGGCCGCACGGTGCTGTCCAAGAAGAACCAGGGACAGCTGCGCAACGTCATCGACGTCGTCGTCCACCCCCGCTACGCGCGGGGACAGGAGGCGTACGACGTCGCGTTCCTGCTGCTGGACAAGCCGGTCACCGGTACCGCGCCGGTGAACCTGCCGACCGCCGGCACGGACGCGCTCATCCGCCCGGGTGCCAAGGCCACGGTCATCGGATGGGGCAACACCGACACGGAGATCCCGGACTATCCGGACCGGCTGCGCGCGGTCGACGTGCCGATCGTGTCGCACATCGAGTGCAAGGCGTCGTACCCGGGCTACGACAAGAAGGTCAACGTCTGCGCGGGTGTCGAGGGCAAGGACTCCTGCCAGGGGGACAGCGGCGGGCCGATGTTCCGCAAGCTGCCGGGCCGCCGCGGCGTCTACCAGATCGGCATCGTGTCGTACGGCGACGGCTGCGCGGCACAGGGAGCTCCGGGCGTGTACACGTACACCGGCTCGGCCAAGCTGTGGGACACCCTGGGCGAGTCCGCCAAGGGCAAGAAGGTGAAGCGACTGCTCGGCCGCTGATCCGGTGAGAGGATGCCCTGTTTCCCGGGGTCCCGGGGTCCCGGGCGGACAGGGCATCCGCGGAGACCGGCGCAGTGTGCCGCAGGGAGCGGGACCGGTCAAGCCACGAATTTTCCTGGCATGACCGGAGGCGGGGGGTTGGGCCCCAATGGATGCAAGGCACCCGCCCACCCCCCACTCACCAGGATGTGCATACCCATGGCTCTTCGTCCCGCCTACCAGCGCCTCGCCCTTCTCGCCGCCTCCACCACGGTGATCACCGGAGGCGTACTGCTTCCCGCCACCGCCTTCGCCGCGCCGCCGGCCCCGCCCGTCGCCGCCGCCACCGTGGCCCAGGCCGACGGCACCGCTGCGGACAGCGCCGACGCGGACACCGCCGAGGCCGACACCGCCACGGCCGACAGCGCCGAGGCCGACAGCGCCGACTCCACGGCGCAGTGGACGCTGACCACCGACAAGGAGAGCGGCATCTCGGTCGAACTGCCCGGGCAGGCGGAGTCCGAGGCGGCGGACGGACACGACGGCCGCGGATACGCGGTGGAGACCGAGTACGGAAGCATCGGCTTCATGGTCCTCGACGAGGACGACCTCGATCTGCAGGACCTCCTCGCGGAGAACGTGGACGACTACAACCAGGCCTCGGAGTCCCCCGACGAGTCGATCAGCAGCGCGAACGTCCAGGAGGGCACCACGGACGACGGCAGCCCCCGGCTCGACGCGGACCTGAGCGCCGATGACGGCACCTACGGCCACGCCACCTACATCGTCGTCGGGGACCACGTGCTGGAGTTCGTCGTCTTCGGCACGGAGGACCAGGTGGATGCCATGCAGGCCGACTTCGCCCAGGTCCTGGAGAGCATCCAGGTGTCGGAAAGCGCCTCGGCGGAGTCCGACGACGACTGAGCACCCGGTTTCCGAGCCTCGCTGGGCCCTGTTCACAGGGCCCACAGGCCTGCTCAGGGGTCATGGTAGCTTCGCCGTGGCAGCTCACAGGTGTCTGCCCCGGACGAGACGTGCGCCGTACCCGGCCCGCCAAGACGACGCACACCTAGGAGACGTCATGGACGCGGGCACGCACCTGATCGACTTCACCGGACCGACTCCCCCGCCCCGGGCGCTGGACGTCCGGTGGATTCACGGCTCACCGTCGGCCAAGCACAACACCGATCCGGACATCCAGGTCCATCGGTACGACGAGCACACGTTCATCCTGCGACAGAACAAGGCGATCGACTACGAGGCGCCGTTCCTGTTCCTGATGTTCGGGAACGCCCGGGCGGTGCTGATCGACACCGGCGCCACCGCATCCGCCGAGTTCTTTCCCTTGCGCCAAGTGGTCGACGAGCTCGTCGCCGGCTGGCTCGCCCGCCATCCCCGGGAGACGTACCACCTGCTGGTGCTCCACACCCACGCGCACGGCGACCACATCGCGGCGGACGGCCAGTTCGCCGATCGCGCCGACACCACGGTGGTCGATGCCGATCTCGCCACCGCCTGGAAGTACTTCGGCTTCGACGCGGACCCCGAAGCCGTGGCGCACGTCGACCTGGGCGGCCGCGTGCTGGAGTGCCTGGCCACCCCGGGTCACCACGAGGCTGCGGTCACGTTCCACGACCCCTGGGCCGGCTTCCTGCTCACCGGCGACACGGTCTATCCCGGTCGGCTCTACATCCAGGACTGGGAGGCCTTCGCCCGGACGATCGACCGCCTGATCGACTTCTCCGAGCGCCGGCCGGTCACCCACGTGCTCGGCTGTCACATCGAGATGACCAGGGAGCCGGGGGTGGACTACCCGGTCCGCACCACCTACCAGCCCGACGAGCCTCCCCTGGAGATGACCACCGGCCATCTGCACGAGATCCGGGCGGCCCTCAGGGAACACGGCGGCCGGCCCGGCCGGCGCGTGCATCCCCTCTTCATCCTGTGGCCGAACACATGAGCCGTCACTGACGCACACCCCCGCCGTGGACATCGGCGACCCCGCCCGGCCCATTCGGCCGGCAGGCGGGTCCCGGCGATCACGCCGAGGTCTGCCGCGAGGCGGAGTTCAGCGGCTCGGCGGCACCGCCGGCGAAGTGGCCGCGGGCCCCGCTCGCCGGCCGCGTCGCGTTGCAGGGTCTCCCGCTCAAGGGGAGCGTGGATCGCAGCCGGCGTTGATGTCGCAGCTCCGGGCGGGTGTGGACTCGGCTGTCACAGACCCGCCCGCTGCCCTGTCTTGTTGGTGTGCGGCATGACGCACCGGGTCCGGCGGGGCATCCGCCGGTATCCGTCAGCAGCGAATCAGCAAACGGAGACAGGGATGAAGATCGTGGTCATCGGCGGTACGGGACTCATCGGTTCGCAGGTGGTCGCGCTGGTGCGCGACCGGGGTCACGAGGCTGTGGCGGCCTCCCCCTCCACGGGCGTGGACACCCTCACCGGACAGGGCCTGGCTGAGGCTCTCAAGGGCGCGGACGTGGTGGTGGACGTGTCGAACTCCCCGTCCTTCGAGACCGAGGCGGCGCTGGACTTCTTCACTCGTTCGGCCCAGCACGTGATCGAGGCAGAGAAGGAGGCGGGGGTGGGGCACCACGTCGCGCTCTCGATCGTGGGCGTCGATCAGGTGCCCGACTACGGCTACTACCAGGCCAAGGTCGCTCAGGAGAATGCCGTGCGCAACAGCGGCGTTCCGTACAGCATCGTGCGCGCGACGCAGTTCTTCGAGTTCATCGCTCCGGTGATGGACATGTCCACCGAGGGCGGGGAGGTGCGCATGCCCACCGTCCGGCTGCGTCCGATCGCCTCCGCGGATGTCGCCTCCGCCGTCGCCGAGGCGGCTCAGAGCGAACCGTCGAACGGCGTGCGCAACATCGCCGGCCCCGAGGTCCACCAGCTTGACCGGCTGGGCGAGATAACCCTGGCGGCGAAGCCGGACGGCCGCACCGTCGTCACCGACGACTCCGCCGGCCTGTTCGCGGGCATGCCCGACGTTCTGACCGGCGACGACACGGTGCACGTCGCAGCCACCCGCTACGAGGAGTGGCTCGACCGGAACTGATCGGCGCCCCGGCGGGCCCGGCCCGGAGAGCACCGCGTCCCTGCACCGCCCGCGCCCGTCCGAGCCACATCCGGCCGTGGAGGCTGCGGATACGCCAGGGACCGCGGTGCTCTTCTCCTCCGCCCGGGGGCCCACCGGTCGGACGCTGCGGCCGGCCCGGTCGCTGCGCCCGGCCCCGGTCTCACGACGCGCGGGTGAGCCTGTGTGACGACCGCTCGTACGCTCTGAGCTTGTCGGGCGTCAGGACCCAGTAAAGGCCGTCGATGCCGTCCGGTCCCACGGTGACGCTCGCCAAGGCCACCGCGGCACCGTCCTCGACGAGCAGCAGAGCGGGACGGCCGTTGGCCTCCGCCACGCCGTACTCGGCCCCGGGGAAGAACTTCTGGGCGAAGGCGGTGATCCTCGCCACGCGCTCGGCCCCGGCGACCTCCAGCCGGGCCACGCCTCGCATGCCGTTGCCGTCCGCGTAGGCGACGACGTCGGCCGACAGCAGGTTCTCCAGTGCAGCGACGTCACCGTGCCGCGCCGCCGCGACGAAGGCTTCGACCAGGCGTCGGTGCTGCACCGCATCCACCGGAGCACGGCGCTCGGCGGAGAGCCGTTTGCGGGCCCGGCTGACGACCTGCCGCGTGTTGGCCTGGCTCAGCTGCAGCATGCCCGCGATCTCGTCGTAGGCGTAGTCGAACGCCTCTCGCAGCACGTACGCCGCCCGCTCCACGGGACTCAGCCGCTGGAGGACCATCAGCACGGCCAGTTCCAGCGCCTCGCCGCGCTCTGCGCCGACCTGCGGGTCCAGACTCGTGTCGACGGGCTCCGGCAGCCACGGCCCCACGTATGCCTCGCGGCGTACGCGTGCCGACTGGACCACGTTGATGGCCAGACGTGTGGTGATCTTCGCCAGAAAGGCCCCCGGGTCCAGCACCGCCGTACGGTCGGCGCCCTGCCATCGCACCCACACGTCCTGCACCACGTCCTCGGCCTCCGTCACGCTGCCCAGGATGCGGTAGGCGATACCGAACAACCGCGGACGCAGTTGCTCGAACGCGTCCGCCGCCGCGTTCAGCGAGTCGCCGGGGACGGGCTGTCGCTGGTTCATGGTGCCGATGCCTCCGCAGGTCGGCCGTCGTGGCCTCGGCCGGCGTGCCTCGGCGCAAGGACGGCCCGCTCGGTTGTGATCCTACGGCGGGCTCGTCGCGAGAGCCGAGCGGGTGGGTCGCGGAGGTCACGGCGGCGCAGTCGGCACCCGGGCGACTCGGGGCCGGGGGCGGCCTTCATCCGGTGCCGGGGGCGGGCTTCATCCGGTGCCGGGGGCGGGCTTCATACGGTGTCGGCGGCACGCCTCCTTCGCCACGGTCTCCCCGGCCGACAGCTTCATCGGCACCTTCACGCCCGGCAACGGCGCCACGGCCCGACTCGGCCCGGGGTCACCGGCCGGCCATGGCCTCGCGCATCGCCTTTGCGGTGTCGGCCGGGTCGTAGCCCTCCGGGACGCCCGGGACCAGGATGATGTCGCCGTCGATGTGCCGCGAGCGCAGCGGGGCGATCTCCTGATACGCGGGCGAGTCCCACCAGTTCCGCGCGTCGGCCATCGAGGGGAACGAGATCACCACGACGTGCCCGGGCCAGCTGCCCTCTGTGACCTCGTGCTGCGCGCCGTGCACGAGGAAGCGGCCACCGTACGGCTCGAAGGTGGCGGTGATGCGCTCGATGTAGTCGGCGATCTCGAGGTGCGGAGCGGCTTCCTGCAGGTGCGCTATGGCGTAGGCGGTCATGGTGTCCCTCCGGTCGATCGGGTTTCGTACAGCGGGCTTCGTGCAGCGGGCTTCGTACGCCGATGATCGTGGCATGCCGGTGCGCCGGGGGCGATTACCCGCCAGGTAAGCGCCGCCGGCCGGCGTACTCCGGGCCGTTCCATGGCGCACGGCGGTTTCTGACCGTCCTGGGCCTTTGTGCCGCTCGGCGTTGCACCGCGTGCGTCCGCCGGTCACAGAGTGGTTGAGACCTCTTGTGAGCGTGTTCATGCAGTCTCTAGCCTCCGGGGTGTTGTGCAGTGCGAAACAGTCGTTGCGCATATTGCAACGCTCAACGGAGGAGCACTCCATGAAGCTGTCCGTCCGTTTCCTTGGGTTCACCGCGCTCGCCGCCGCCCTGACCACCGCCTGCGCGCCCCGGACCTCCGTCAACTCCCCCTCGGAGCGCGACGAGAAGACCGGCACCCTGCGCGTCTGGCTCTTCCAGGAGGTCAGCAACCAGCCCAAGCAGCGCGTGGTCGACAAGGTCCTCGGCGATTTCGAGAAGGCGCACCGGGGCACCGAGGTGACCGTCGAGTACATCCCCGTCGAAACCCGCGCCGAGCGCATCAAGGCCGCCTTCAACGACCCGAAGTCCGCGCCGGACGTCATCGAGTACGGGAACACCGACACCGCCGGCTATGTGCGGGACGGCGGACTCGCCGACGTCACCGCGGATTTCAACGCCTGGAGCGAGGCCAGGGACACCGATCCGACCGCCCGGCAGTCGGTCACCGTGGGCGGCAAGGTCTACGGCGCACCGTACTTCGTCGGCGTACGGGCGCTGTACTACCGGACCGACGTCTTCGAGCAACTCGGCGTCGGCGTACCGAAGTCGCAGACAGAGCTGATCTCGGCCGCGAAGAAGATCCGGGCCGCGAGGCCCGACCTGTACGGCCTCGCCGTCGGCGGCGCCTACACGTACGGCGCGATGCCGTTCATCTGGGCCGACGGCGGTGAACTGGCCACGGGCAAGGGCGGCTCGTACGCCTCGGCCATCGACAGCCCCGCCGCCCTGAAGGGCATCAAGGCCTACACATCGCTCTTCGGCGACGACAACTGTCCGGCCGCCAAGTGCGCGGGCATGGGCGGCAACGACACGGTGACCGCGTTCGCCTCGGGCAAGGCGGCCATGGCGATCGGCGGCGACTTCAGCCATGCCGCCGTGGAGGCCGGGAAGGTCAAGGGGAAGTACGCGGTGGTTCCGCTGCCGGGGGTGAAGCCCGGTTCCATCGCACCGGCCTTCGCGGGCGGCAACAACATCGGCGTCCTGAAGAGCACCTCGCACCGCACCCTGGCCGTCGACCTGATGAAGCGGCTCGCCTCGAAGAAGACACAGGCCGAACTCTTCGACGCGATGGGCTTCCTGCCGACCTTCGCGGACGTACGGCAGCAGGCCGCGGCGAAGAAGCCGTACGTGAAGCCCTTCGTCGAGACACTCGCGGCGGGCACGAAGTTCGTGCCCGCCTCGCCGGCCTGGGCGCAGATCGACTCCTCGCTGGTGCTGCCGACCATGTTCCAGGAGATCGCCAGCGGCAAGAAGGACGTGGCTGCCGCCGCCGGCGATGCCGCGCGGAAGATGAACGACGCGTTCGGGTCCGCGGGATGACCAGGACGACGAACGCGGCTCCGCCGCCGGAGCGGGGCGGGCCGGTCGCCGTCGGCGGGCAGGCGGAGGTGAGCGAGTCCGCACGGACGACGGCGGCCGGTCCGGGTCGGCGGGTCATGGCCCGGCAAGCCGCACCGGTCTCCCCGAGGCCTCGCCGCCGAGCACGCCCGCCCGGGGGCTGGATTCCCTGGCTCTACCTCGCGCCGGCCCTCGTCGTCCTCGGTGGACTGCTGGTCTACCCCGTGTACCAGCTCGGGCTGATCTCGTTCCTGGAGTACACCCAGGCCCAGGTCAGCGGCGGCGAACCGACCCGGTTCCGGGGTTTGGCCAACTACACCGAACTGTTCGCCGACGAGCAGTTCTGGCAGGTGTTGGTGGCCACGGTCGGTTTCGCGGCCGCCTGTGTGGTCTCCACGCTGGCGGTGGGCTGCGCGCTCGCCGTGCTGCTGACCCGCGTCCGCGCGGTGCCGCGGCTCGCGTTGATGCTGTCCGCGCTGGGGGCGTGGGCGACACCGACGGTCACCGGCTCGACGGTCTGGCTGTTCCTCTTCGACGCCGACTTCGGCCCGGTCGACCGATTCCTCGGGATCGGCGACTTCTCCTGGACGTACGGCCGTTACAGCGCGTTCTTCCTGGTTCTGCTCGAAGTGGTATGGTGTTCCTTCCCGTTCGTCATGGTCACCGTCTACGCCGGCATTCGCGCCGTGCCGAGCGAGGTGCTGGAGGCCGCCGCCCTGGACGGCGCCTCGCAGTGGCGGATATGGCGCTCGGTGCTGACGCCGATGCTGAGGCCGATCCTGGTCGTCGTCACCGTCCAGTCGGTGATCTGGGACTTCAAGGTCTTCACCCAGATCTACGTCATGACGGGCGGCGGCGGCATCGCCGGCCAGAACCTGGTCCTGAACGTCTACGCCTACCAGAAGGCCTTCGCGTCCTCGCAGTACGGCCTCGGCTCGGCGATCGGCGTCGTGATGCTGCTGATCCTGCTCGCCGTCACGCTCGGGTATCTACGGCTGTTGCGCCCCCAAGGGGAGGAACGGTGAGTGTCGTGCGTGGGCTCGTGCGGCGTCCCTGGCGACTGGCGGCCGAGGCGGCCATGCTGCTGGTCGCGGGGGTCGTCGCCTTCCCTCTGTACTGGATGTTCCTCAGCGCCTTCAAGCCGGCCGGGGAGATCGAGTCCACCGAACCGAGGCCCTGGACGTCCTCCCCGTCCCTGGATTCCTTCCGGCGCGTGTTCCAGCAGCAGGAGTTCGGCCGGTACTTCCTCAACAGTCTCGTCGTCGCGGTGAGTGTCGTGGTCGCTTCCGCGCTGATCGCCTTTCTCGCCGCGACCGCGGTGACGCGTTTCCGGTTCCGTTTCCGGACCACCGTGCTGATCATGTTCCTGGTGGCGCAGATGGTGCCGGTGGAGGCGCTCACCATCCCCTTGTTCTTCCTCATGCGGGACTTCGGCCAGCTGAACACACTGGGTGCCCTGGTCCTGCCGCACCTCGCCTTCTCGCTGCCGTTCGCGGTCTGGATGCTGCGGGGGTTCGTGAAGGCCGTTCCGGAGTCTCTGGAGGAGGCCGCCCACCTCGACGGGGCGAGCCGCGCGCGATTCCTGTGGCAGATCCTTTTCCCGCTCGTGCTGCCGGGCCTGGTGGCCACGAGCGTGTTCTCCTTCATCTCCACCTGGAACGACTTCCTGTTCGCCAAGTCGTTCATCATCAGCGACACCTCGCAGTCGACACTCCCCATGGCCCTCCTCGTCTTCTACAAACCCGACGAGCCGGACTGGGGCGGGGTCATGGCCGCGTCCACGGTGATGACCATTCCCGTGCTCGTGTTCTTCGTCCTCGTACAGCGACGACTGGTCTCCGGTCTCGGTGGGGCGGTGAAGGACTGACGCGGTCCGCTTCGCGGGTGCGGAGCACCCAGGTCACGGGTGCGTCGGGATCGTTCGCGGCCCACCCGGTGCTGCTCGGGGCCTGCACGGTGACCGTCCAGGCATGTTCCGTGCCGGGGTGCTGGATGACACCGGTGCGGACCGTGACGCCGGGAGCGACATCCCAAGCAATCGCTATGGGCGTGTGAACTCGACTCGCCTTCTAGACATGCGTCTCGGGGGGAAAACCGGTCCAGCGCAGCTCGGCGGGCAGGTGTCGCATGTCGTTGGAGACGAGGACGGAGGCCGGCCGGCCGGGTGCGTACCGGATGACCGTGAGTGCGGCGTTGGCGTGATTGAGGCCCAGCCAACGCCACTTCGGCGCGTACATGGCGTCCCGGACCAGCCAGGCGACCAGGAAGTTGTGGGTGACGACCAGTTCGTGCCGGTCCTCTTCGCCGTCCACCGGCCCGGTGAACAGCTCCAGCGCCCGGCGGGCCAGTACCGGGCCCTCCCGCCGCTCCTCCTCCGTGGCCCCGGAGAGGAACCGGAGGAAGAAGTCCGCCGCTTCCAGCGGCAGTTCGTCCCTGGCCGGCATGTAGGGGACGTAGTCACCGGCGACTTCGGAGACCTGCAGGGGCACGTTCTTCAGCTGTTCGCCGATCAGGCGTGCGGTCTGCTCCGCCCGGGGCAGCGGGCCATGGTGCACGGCCGCGAAGGGGATGCCCCGAAGGCGTTCTCCCAGCAGGGCGGCTTGCCGACGGCCGCCCTCCGTCAGCCCGCTCTCGTCCGGCATGGCCTCACCGTGCCGGACGAGATAGAGGTAGCGGGTGGCTGAACTGGTCATCTGAAACCTCTCTGCATCCATTGATGATCTTGTGCACCCATGGACGCCGCCTCCCCCGGTACCGGTTCCCTCGGCGCAGAGACCGGCCGGGCGACGGGGCAGGGCCCGGTCAGGCGACCCAGGCGCCGGTGAGACCCTGCACCGCGGAGCCGTCGGCGTCGGCCAGCTTGGTGCCCACGAAGGTACGGGCCCAGTCGGAGGTCTGGATCCGGAAGGCGGGCCGGTCGGCGTCGAGAGCCTCCATGACCGCCTCCGCCGCCGCGTCCGGGGTCTGGGCGCTGCCTTCCAGGAACTGCTCGACGGTGCGGTCGATGTAGCGGCGCATGGCGCCGGAGTACGGGCCGGCGGCGATGTCGGCCTCGAGGTCGAAGCCGATGTTGTTCACGAACTCGGTGGCCACGGCGCCGGGTTCCACGACGGACACGCTCACGCCCAGGGTGCGTGCGACCGGAGCCAGGCTCTCCATGTAGCCCTCGACGGCGAACTTGGCGGCGCAGTAGGCCTCGTTGAACGGCTGACCGATGACACCACCGACGCTGGTGACGGTGATCAGACGGCCGCCGGTGGCGCGCAGGTGTGCCATGGCGGCCTTGGAGACGTTGAGCACGCCGAAGAAGTTGACCTCCATCACCTTGCGGATGTCGTCCATCCCGTCGTTCTCGAGCGTGCCCAGGTGGCCGGCGCCCGCGTTGTTGACGACGGCGTCCAGGCGGCCGTAGTCGGCGATCACGCCTTCGACGGCGGCGGTGACGGACGCCTCGTCGGTCACGTCGAGCCGGCGGATGTCGAGTTCGACGCCTGCTTCGACGGCAGCCTTGCGCAGCGCGTCGGCGCGCGAGGTGTCGCGGAGGGTGGCGACGGTACGCCAGCCGGCCCGGGCGGCGGCGACGGCGGCGGCGAGGCCGATTCCGGAGGAGGTACCGGTGATGAGGACGGTGCGGGGGGTGGTGGACATGGCGGAGCCTTCCGTTTCACGGTCACTTATGTGCGTGCACACACAACATAGCTTTGTGTGTGCGCACACGCAACTCGCCTATACTCGGTCCATGCCGAAGAAGCTTCCCCAGGCCGAGATGCCCGCCGCCGACTACGCCTTCTACGGGCTGGTGTGGGCGGGCACGGTGATGACCGAGCGCGTCGACCGGGCCCTGGTCAAGGCGCACGATCTCCCCGTCTCCTGGTTCGAGGTCATGCTGTGGCTCGCGTCCAGTCCCGAGCCCGTGCCCGCCTCCGTCCTCGGCAACAGCACCATGCTCAGTCGCAGCCAGGTCTCCCGGGTCGTGGACGCCCTGCAGGCCCGCGGTCTGGTGGAGCGCACCCCGTCGGCACGTGACGCGAGGTCGGTCGAGGTCTCGCTCACCGCCGAGGGCCGCCGGCTCTTCGAGGAGGCGGACGCCACCCGCCGCGAGGTCCTGGCGCCGGTCTTCACCGACCTCCTCGACGAGCAGGACATAGCGGCCCTCGGCACGGTGTGGCGCAAGCTCAAGGCCGAGAAGGAGAAGCTGGCACAGGAGCCGGCGACCAGGTCCGGCCGGCCGTCCCGGTAGGCCGCCTGGCCGTCCCGGTAGGCCGCCTGGCCGTCCCTCTAGGCCGCCTGGCCGTCCCTCTAGGCCGCTTGGCCATCCCCGTAGGCCGCCTGACCATCCCCGTAGGCCGCCCGACCGTCCCCGTAGGCCGCCCGACCGTCCCGGTAGAGCGCCTGACGGGCGCAGGCCGACGGAGACGGGGTCGGCCGGCGCCGGACGCCGTGGATGACCGCGCCCGGCTGCCCGCGCGCCTCAGCCCTGCTCGCGCAGGCCCCACGGTGAGCCGTACTCCGTGAGCAGGTCCAGGAAGGGGCGGGGCGGGAGCGCCTCGGGGCCGAGGACGCCCTGGCCCGCCCAGACGCCGGTGGCGAGGAGTTCCAGGGCCACGACCGGGTTGACGGCGGTCTGCCAGACCACGGCCTGGGAGCCGTACTCACGCATGGACCACTGGTTGTCGACCACGTGGTAGAGGTACACCTCGCGCGCTGTGCCGTTCTTCGTGCCCTTCACCCAGGTGCCCGCGCAGGTCTTGCCGGTCATCCGCTCGCCCAGGGTGGCCGGGTCGGGCAGACAGGCGGCGACCACGTCCCGCGGGGACACGCTCACGGGACCGTCCGCACCGGGGACGGTGACCTTGGCGGTGGCGTCCAGGCCCAGTTCGTGCAGCGTCTTCAGCTTGGCGATGAAGTCGTCGCCCAGGCCGTACTTGAACGTCACCCGGCGGGCGTCCACCCAGCGCGGTATCAGAAGTACCTCCTCGTGTTCCACGTTCACGCACTCGACCGGGCCGATGCCCTCGGGGAAGTCGAAGACCTCCGGCTCGCTGAAGGGCGCGGTGGTGAACCAGCCGCGGTCCTTCTCGTAGACCACCGGAGGGTTCAGGCACTCCTCGATGGTGGTCCAGATGCTGAAGGAGGGGGCGAAGTCGTAGCCCTCCACGGTGAGGTCGGATCCGTCACGGACGCCGATCTCCTCGATCTCGTCGAAGAGCTCGTCGGCGGCGTACCGGGCGAAGACGTCGGACAGGCCGGGCTCCACGCCCATGCCGACCAGGGCCAGCCGGCCCGAGTCCGCCCACCGGCCGGCCAGCTCGAACTGGCCGTCGCCGAGCTTGACGCCACACTCCTCGTAGGGGCGCTCGGCGTGCGGGGCGGACAACGACATCGCCATGTCCACGTAGTGCGCTCCGGCCGCGAGAGCCGCGCGGAAGAGCGGCATCACGAACCGCGGGTCGGTCGCGTTCAGCAGCACGTCGCAGCGCTCCTCCGAGAGCAGCCGGCGCACGGCGTCCTCGTCGGAGGCGTCCAGGCGCCGGGCGCTGAACCGGTCCCCGTGCTCCTTCAGCGCTGCCACGGCGGCCTCGGCCCGGTCCGGGTCGTAGTCGGCCACGACCATGTGGGTCAGAAAGCCGCGGCGGGCCGCGATCCGGGTGACGGCGGTTCCGACACCACCAGCGCCGACGAGGAGTACTCGCATGTCACAGACCTCTTCCCTGGAAGCACACACAACGGCTCCCGCACGGGCGGACGCCCTGCGGGATGCCCTGATGCAACGGGACGGGCCCCTGTAGAGTCAACGGCGTTGGCATAAGGGTCCGCCGTCACGGCGACGAGGTGGAGTGGTGCGCATGGCCAAGCAGGTGGTGCCCGAGTCGGCGCGGCGCAGGCGCCGGCCGACACAGCAGGGCACGGTGCTGTCCGAGCAACTGATCGTGCGCACCGCGCTGCGGGTGCTGCGGGAGCATGGCAGTACCGGACTCACCGCACGCCGGCTGGGCACCGCCCTCGGCGCGGACCCCAGCACGCTCTACCGGTACTTCGCCGGCATGGACGACCTGACCCGGGCCATCGGCGAGGAGCTGATGGGACGGGCGCTGGACAGCTGGTCGGCGACGGGCGAGTGGCGGAGCGACCTGCGGGCTCTCGGGCTCGCCGTCCACTCCTCGTATCTGGCCCATCCGCAGGCCGCCGCCCTGACCGCGAGCCGGGTCACCGGCCGCCCGCGCGAGATCGCGGTCGACGAGACGATCCTCGGCATACTGCGCACCGCCGGCTTCCCGGACGACGCCGCGGTCCGCCTCTACCACGCCTTCATCGACCTGAGCCTCGCCTTCGCGGCCCTGGACGCCGGAGCGCTCGCCCTGACCGAAGAGGCCCGGGCGACCGACGAGGAGATGTGGACCTCCACCTACGCCCGGCTCCCCGCCGAGTCCTACCCCCACATCGCCGCGACCGCCCCCCTGCTGGCCGCGCGCATGCCCCACAGCGCCTACCCGGTCGTCCTGGACACGCTGCTGGACAGTGCCGCCGCACAACTGGCGGTCGCGCAGTGCGCGGCAACGTCCGGCGGCGGGTCCGCCGGACCGGAACACCCGGTCGGCACGAGGCGGGGGACGCCGGGGCCGGGCAGCGGGCCGCACTCACCGGGCAGGGGCTGAGTCCTCGCCGCCGCGCGGGGCCATGCGGAAGTCGAAGGCGAGCGTTCCGGGGTCGAGGGCGGTCGCCCCGCCGTCGGCCGTGAGCACCGCGCCGTTGACGTACGACGCCGCCGGGGACAGCAGCCAGCCGATCACCTCGGCGATCTCGCGCGGCTCTCCCGGCCTGCCCAGGGGCAGCGCCCTGGTCGCCTCCGCGTACCCGGCGTCCACGCCTCCGTCCCCGAGGTCCGCCTCCTGCACGAAGCGGGCCATGCGCCGGTCGGCCATCTCGGTCCGTACCCAGCCGGGACACACGATGTTGGCCCGCACCCCCTGACGCCCGTAGTCCACGGCGACGGAACGGCACAGCTGGAGCAGGGCGGCCTTGGAGGTGGCGTACGGGGCGTTGCTGGTGCCGTTGCGCAGTGCGGACACCGAGGCGACGGCGACCACCGATCCCCGGGACTGCAGCAGGTGCGGTATCGCCGCCCGCAGCAGCAGAAGCGGACCCGTGACGTTGGTGCGCATCACCTCGTCCCAGTCCTGCAGCGACATGTCCCCCACCGTTCCCCCGCGCCCGATGCCCGCGTTGAGCACCAGCCCGTCGATCCGTCCGTACGCGGCCAGTGCCGCCCGGACCAGCTCCTCGGCCGCATCGGGGTCCCCCACGTCGCTGGGGTGGGCCAGCGCTCCGGTCTCCCGCTCCAGGCGCCGCAGGGGTTCGGCCCGCCGGCCGGCGACGACCACCTCGTGCCCGCCCTCGCGCAGCAGCCGGGCCGTGGCCTCCCCGATGCCCGTTCCTCCGCCGGTCACGACGACAACCCTCTTGTCCGCCACAGCAGTCCAGTCCCTTCACCGAGATCATCCAGCGAAGCCGAGACTAGAACTCGCCGGACAGCTGCTGACGACTTCCGGCCAGCCTCCCGCCGCGGCTGCGCGCGCGTCTCAGCCCGCTTCCTCGGACCGGGGCGGCCTCGCCCAGCCCAGGGACCGTTCCACGGCTCGCTGCCAGTTCTCGTACTCCGACTCGCGCCGCTCGGGCGCCATGGCGGGCAGCCATTGGCCGGCGCGGTGCCAGTTGCGGCGCAGGACTTCGAGGTCGGGCCAGTATCCGGCGGCGAGTCCGGCGGCGTATGCGGCGCCCAGGGAGACCGTCTCGATGACCATGGGCCGCACCACGGGGACGTCGAGCACGTCGGCCACGAACTGCATGAGCAGGTTGTCGGCCGTCATGCCGCCGTCCACCTTGAGCTGCTTCAGGGCGACGGAGGAGTCGGCGTTCATGGCGTCGACGACCTCACGTGTCTGCCAGCCGGTGGCCTCCAGGACGGCACGTGCCAGGTGCCCCTTGGTGATGTACGAGGTGAGGCCGACGATGACTCCGCGCGCGTCGCTGCGCCAGCGGGGCGCGAACAGTCCGGAGAAGGCCGGCACGATGTAGCAGCCGCCGTTGTCCTCGACCGTACGGGCGAGGGTCTCGATCTCGGGCGCGCTGTTGATCAGGCCCAGGCGGTCGCGGAACCACTGGACGAGCGAGCCGGTGACGGCGATCGAGCCCTCCAGGGCGTACACCGGTGGCTGGTCGCCGATCTTGTACGCGACGGTCGTCAGGAGCCCGTGGCGGGACCGCACGAGTTCGGTGCCGGTGTTGAGCAGCAGAAAGCTGCCCGTCCCGTACGTGCACTTGGCCTCGCCCGGGGAGAAGCAGGTCTGGCCGAAGAGCGCGGCCTGCTGGTCGCCGAGGGCGGCAGCGATGCAGACGCCGGGCAGCACGGTGCGGGCCTCGCCGTACGACTCGGCGGACGGCCTGATCTCGGGGAGGATCGGGCGGGGGACGCCGAAGAGCGCCAGCAGGTCGTCGTCCCAGGCGAGGGTGCGGATGTTCATCATCATGGTGCGGCTGGCGTTGGTGGGGTCGGTGATGTGCAGACCGCCGTCGGCGCCTCCGGTGAGGTTCCAGATCAGCCAGCTCTCCATCGTCCCGAACAGCACCTCGCCGTTCTGGGCGCGCTGCTCGAGCCCTTTGACGTTGTCGAGCATCCAGCGGAGCTTGAGCGCCGAGAAATAGGTCGAGGGCACCAGGCTGCACCGCTCCAGGAAGAATTCCTCTCCGGGCCGGTGTTTGAGTGCGTCGACGAGCGGAGCCGTGCGGGTGTCCTGCCAGACGATCGCCCTGCCGACGGGAGCACCCGTCCGCCGGTCCCAGAGCAGCGTCGTCTCCCTCTGGTTGGCCAGGCCGACGGCGGCGATCCGGCCGGCGTCGACACCGGCGACGGACAGGGCTTCGGGCACCACGCGCTGGAGGTTGTGCCATATCTCGGTGGCGTCGTGCTCGACCCAGCCGGGCCGCGGAAAGTACTGCTCGTGCTCCTGCTGCGCCACCGAGACCAGCCGCCCGCGGTGATCGAACAGAATGCATCGGGTGGAATTGGTGCCCTGGTCGATGGACATTACATACCGTTCCACCATGATCGTTCTGCCTTCCCCGGGTTGCGGAAGAGCGGGCCGGACCTACCAGCGGCCGGCGCCCAGTTCTCTGGAGATCGCCCGTGCGGCCTCACGGAGCAGGGTGATCAGACTCGGCCGCGGACGGCCCTGGCCGTCACAGATCCGCTCCACCGGGCCGGACAGGCCGATGGCGCCGACGACCAGGCCGCCATGGCCCCGGATCGGTGCCGCGAGCCCGGCCTCCCCCATGCTCATCTCCTGGATCTCGGCGGCCCAGCCGAGTTCCCTGACCTCGGCGAGCGCCCGACCGAGCTGCTCGGGGGTGGACAGCGTGTGCCGGGTGTACGCCTCCAGTTCCGGATCCGTGGAGGGCTCCGGGACAGCGGTCCCGTAGGCGAGCAGCACCTTGCCGAGCGAGGAGGCGTGCAGGGGCAGCAGTGCGCCGACGTCCAGGGTCTGGAGTGTGTCGTCCGGCCGGAAGACGTGGTGGATGACGAGGACCTTGCCTTCCAGCGGGGTGCCCAGGCGGACGGCCTCCCCGCTGCGGGCGGCCAGGGCGTCGGCCCAGTTGATGGAGCGGGAGCGCAGCTCGTTGACGTCCAGGTAGCTCGTGCCGAGGTGCAGGAGGGCGGCTCCGAGCTGGTACTTTCCGGTCGCCGCGTCCCGCTCCACGAAGTCCACGTGCTGGAGCGTGCGCAGGATGCCGTAGGCGGTGCCCTTCGCCAGCCCGAGCGAGGCCGCCACCTCGCCGAGCCCGAGTCGGCGGGGCCCGCCGGCGAGCAGACGCAGGATCGCCGCCGCCCGTTCGATCGACTGGACTGGGCCGGCCATGAAGCGAGCCTATTACTGCACGGGACCGTTCGCTGGTCGTGCAGGTGACGGCTGTTGGTTCCCGGTCGAGCTGCGGCGTTCGGTAATGCCGACCATCGTTCATTGACCCCCTCGCTGCTGCTCCTTAGCGTGCTTGGAGGTCGGCATAGTGCCCGGCCCGGCGCCCCGGCGGGGCAGTGATCATCCCAGGAGACAAAATGGCGGTACAGCTCAACACGCTGGTTCGGGAGGCATGCGAACACGTCTGTCCGCTGCCGCCCGTCGCCGGGGCCGTCTCGGCCGTTCGCCGACGCGTGGGTGCGGTCCTCGCGGAATGGAACGTGTCCCCCGAGATCGTGGAGGACTCGCTGCTGGTGGTGTCCGAACTGGTCACCAACGCTCTGATCCATGCTCTGCCCCCGGCCGCGCTGCGGCTGTCGTGGGTCCGGCACGACGGGACGGGCACCCTGCGTATCGAGGTCACCGACGCGGGACCCGCGTTCCCGGCGGGAGAGTCCCGGCTGGGGCTGGACCCCGAGGAGTGCGGACGCGGCGAGGTGATCGTGCGCGCGCTGGCGGCGCGTCACGGGGTACGCGTGCATGCGGGCGGGGTCAGCCGGTGGGCCGATCTCGTGGCGGGGTGAGGGACGACGGCCGGCGCCCGCGCAGGCCGGTTCCGAGCCCCCGCCCGCTCCCGGGCGCTGAGCGCCGCCCCCGCTACTCGACGGCCGGGTCCTCCTGCGCGCAGTGCAGGGCCAGCCGCACCGCATGCTCCACGTCCTGCCGGCTGGACCCGGTGGCCTCCGCGTACTCGGTGATCGCCGCTCGCACGGCGTCCGAGGCCTCGCGCCAGCGGCGTTCCTGGGCCGCGTACTGATCGCCGGTCAGGCCCGCGAGACGAGCGCGCGCCTCCTCGGCGGCTCGCTCCAGTCCGATCAGCCCATCGGGGATGTCTGCCACATACACGATCGTAAGCCGCATGTGTGGCTGCCGGCCGTCGGTTCGCCCGCCGATCGGGTGGGTCCGGTGCCGTGCGGCCGGGACTCGGACCCGGCCGCCGGGCGTCTCGGGTCCGGTCGGCAGGGAGTCCGGGAGCGGGCGCAGGCGCGGGCGCAGGCGCGGACCGCACCAGGCGGGCCTGCACGCGGGCGTCCGGAACGCTCGGGGCGGCAGTGCCCGCCGGGTCGTGCGCGGGCCCAGGGGTGCCGGCTCAGCCTCGTGCGGCGACGTAGAGGCTCTGGGTGCTGCGGCCCAGCGGACCCTTCTCGTCGTGCAGGGCGGATTCCGCGAGGCCGATGCCGGCGCCATCCACCATGGTCCGGGCGTCCAGGCAGACCCACTCGCCCTCGGGGTGGCGGTGCAGGCTGACGGTGAGGTCGGCGTTGATGAAGACGTACCGGTGGAAGTCCAGCTCGGCGCTGACGCCGTTGCCCGAGTCGGCTGCCGTGAGCACCCGGCTGAGCGGCGTGATCTCTTCGCCCGCGACCAAGGGCACCCGCATCCGCATCCACGCCGTGGCGGGGCCCGGTTCGAGGAAGGAACCGGCGGCGAACCGCAGGTCCATGGCGGTGTGGTAGCCCTGCTCCCACGGAACCGGGAAGAAGGCCTTCGCGGGTACGGCCTCGGGGCCGGGCAGCTGCCGGGCCTGCGACACCTGCGGGACCGAGTCCGGGGCGGTCTTCATCAGCAATGCCGTCACCCGCATCACTTCCTTGCCGCCGTCGGGGACCAGGGAGGCCTCCACCAGTTCGACGGTGCGCCCGGCGCGCAGGACGCGCGTGGCCACGGTCAGCGGCCGTATCGGGACCGGGCGCATGATCTCGTAGGTGAGCCGGACGGTCCGCATGTCCGGCCGGGCGTCCGGCCGCTGCTCGACGGCCAGGCCGAGCAGCGCGGCGGGCGGGCCGGCGTGCTGGGAGTCGGCGTCCCAGGGGCCCCGGGTGTAGGCGGTGGGGAGGAACCGGTCGTGGGCCTCCCGCTCGTAGAAGGCTTCGGCTTCCGGCACCGGCATGGTTGTCCTCCCAGTCATGCGGACTTCTCCACCCCCATGTTACTAAGCGCTTGCTCATCATGGGGGGCGGATACGGGCCCGCCGCTCGTCCTCGGTCAGGGCCTCGGCCTCCGATCTCACGGCGCCGGAAGAAGCACCCCTGGATTGAGGACGCCGGCCGGGTCGAGGGCAGCCTTGGCGGCCGTCAGCGCGGCGGCGAAGGGGTCGGGGCGCTGGCGGTCGTACCAGGGGCGGTGATCGCGTCCGACCGCGTGGTGATGGGTGATCGTGCCGCCGGACGCCTCGATCACCTCGGACACCGCGGCCTTGATGTGGTCCCACTGGGCCACGGTGCTGCCCCAGCGGCCGGGTGCGTACACACCGAAGTACGGCGCCGGTCCGTCCGGGTAGACGTGGGTGAACCGGCACGTGACCACACCGGTCCCGGTGACCTCGCGCATGGCCGCCTGCGCCGCCTCGGTGACCGCCTGGTGGAGCGCTTCGAAACGGTCCCAGGTGCACGCCGTCTCGAACGTCTCGGCGATCACCGCGTGGCGTGCCAGCACATCGCGCTGGTAGGGCATGCGAAGGAACGACGAGCGCCAGGTCCGCACGGCCGACCCGTCCGCGGAGCCCGCGCCGGCGGCCTCGCCCGGTTTCCCCGTGGCCTGCGCGGACGGTTCCCCGCCGTGGTCGCGGCACAGCTCCACGGCCCGCTCCAGACTGTGGTGCACCGGATGGTCGGCGGACTCGAAGCCGAGGACGAGCACTCCTCCGCCCACGCTCACGCCCGCGTTGAGAAGTGACTCGGCCGCGTCCAGGAGGCGGCAGTTCGCCGGGTTCAGCCCGCTCTGCGCAACGGCCCGGGTGGCCGCCACCGCAGCCGCGTAGTCCGGGAACCGCACCGACGCACCGGCGCGCCAACGGGGGCGTTGCTGCAGGCGCATCCAGGCCTCGGTGATGACGCCGAGCGTTCCCTCACTGCCCAGGAAGAGCCGGTCCGGTGACGGCCCCGCGCCGGAGCCCGGGAGCCGGCGCGAGGCACTGACGCCGCTCGGCGTGACCACGCGCATCGACTCGACCAGGTCGTCGATGTGCGTGTACAGGGTGGCGTAGTGGCCGCCGGCACGGGTGGCGAGCCAGCCGCCGAGCGTGGAGAACTCGAACGACTGCGGAAAGTGACGCAAGGTCAGCCCGTGCGACCGCAGTTGGTCCTCCAGATGCGGGCCGAACACGCCGGCCTGCACGCGCGCGGCGCGGCTGGTCCGGTCGATCTCCAGGACGCGGTCCATGCGCCCCATGTCCATGGTGACCACGGCTCGGTGCCCGTCGCACCGCGGCTCCACACCGCCGACCACCGAGCTGCCGCCGCCGTACGGGATCACGGCGACACCGTCGCGGGAGCACCAGTCGAGGAGGTCGGTCACCTCGCGCTCGTCGCGGGGCCGCGCGACGAGGTCCGGTACATGACGCAGGTCGCCCTGCAGGTTGCGTACGACGTCCCGGTACGCCTTGCCGTGCGCATGGGCGGCGCGGTCGGCCGGCTCCGCGGAACACAGTCCGGCGAGCGAGGCCGGTGCGGTGACCCGGGGCGCGGGCAGGCCGAGCGAGGAGATGTCCGGCGGCTGGTGGTCGGTCAGGTCACCCGGCATCAACGCCCGCACGCGGCCCAGCAGCGCCTGGAGCTCGGCGCCGCGCACCGCGTCCTCGTCATTGCCCCATCCCCACCACGACCGCGTCATGACTCTCCGTCCCGTGCATCGCCTGAATTGACCATCGAGTAAATTACCTGTGGGTCATATAACGCGCTAGAGTGAGTCCCATGGGCAAGGCCGGTACCAAGGGCGTCTCCCGCACCGACCGGGAACGGCAGATCATCGACGTGGCCGTGGAGGAGTTCGGGCGGCACGGGTACGCAGGCGTGTCCGTCGCCGCGGTCGCGCAGCGCGCGGGCATCTCCAAGCCGCTGGTCTACAGCTACTTCGACTCCAAGGACGGCCTGTACCTCGCCTGCGTCCACCGGGTCGGCTCGCTGCTGGCCGATGCGGTGGCAGGTGCCGGGTCCCGCAGCGGCTCGACCGGTCATGCGCTGGACACCCTCTCCGCGATCTTCGCCGCGGTCGAGCACTGCCGGCACGCCTGGTCCGTCCTCTACGACCCGGCCCTGCCGCCGTCCGGCGAGGTCCGCGACGCCGTGGGCCTCTACCGGGGCCGCCTCGCCGCCATGGGCGCGGCGGGTGCCGCCGGCCTCCTCGCCCGCGCCGGGCATGACGACCGGCTCGACCACGAACTCCTCAACAGCGTCTGGCAGTACGCCGTGACGGCCGTCATGCGCTGGTGGTCCGACCACCCGGAGCAGAGCGCGACGGAGATGACGGAGCGCTGCGCACGCCTTCTCACCGCGCTGGGCACCGGCTGACCCACCCGTCCCGCGCGGCGCGCCCGGGAGCCTGGGCCACAGGAGTCGGCTGGCCGGATCGACCCTGAGTGTGGCTTGATTTGTCATCTGACGGACTGTCGAACACGGCGATACTCGGCCTGGGCAATTCGCCCTCCCACTCGCGTCTTCGGAGGCCACCGATGTCTCAGACCAGTGTTCACACCACCGCAGTCCTCGAAGCCTGGCTGTCTGGTGCGGAGAGCGCGTACGGCCAGCTCAACCCCGCCGGCCCGCTGTACGTCGGCGGTGCCGCCGCGGAGGCCGCGCTCACCGACCCGAGCGACTCCCTGTACGGCTTCTGTTCCAGCCCGAGCGGATCGCGCGGCAGCTGGTGCTGCTGACGCTCGCATCCTGATCGGTGCCGCTGATCGTCCGCGGCACAGGTAGGTCCCGCGGGGAACCGCGCGGCATGTCCGACAGGTCCGCCCCGTACGCCGGGTGCGCAGGTGCCAGGGCATGCTCGCGCTGTTCCCCGTGTCTTTTCCGCGCGTGCCCGAGCGGGCACGGCGTACCGCGAAGCAGGGAGGGCCAAGGGTGAGCGGGTCGGCTCCGGACGGTGGCGAGCAGGTGGAGTGGTTCTCCGAGCCCGTACGCGGCATCGCGAGCCCATGGCGGGAGGACCTGGCCCGGCGTCTGGCGGCCGTGAGCGCGTTGGCCCGGGAAGAGCGGGACGTCTTCCTCGAGGCCGGACACGACGCGCTGCTCGGCTCGCTGCACGCCAAGCTCGCCCGTCTCTTCCTGCTGGAACTGCACGCGCTGCGCCTGGCGCGGGGCGCCGGTGCGCAGGACGCACCGACCGGTCCGGAAGGGGACACGAGCACCTGGACCGCGTTCGTCGAGCAGGCCTGCGAGGAGGGCTACCTCGACAAGCTGGCCGACCGTTACCCGGCCCTCGGCCGGCGGATCGCCGCGGTCGCGCGCCTGTCCGTCGCGGCCACGGCCGCTCTCGCGGAGCGACTCGCCGCCGACCGGCACCTGCTCGAGCCACTGCTCGGCACGCCGGCGGGCCGGCTCCGTGCCGTGACCTTCGGGGCCGGGGACAGCCATGGCGGCGGCCTGACCGTCAGCCGGCTCGACCTCACCGGCGGGACTGTCATGTACAAGCCACGCCGGTCCGAGACGGACGTCGCTCTCGGTGAGCTGCTGGACGAGCTGTTCGCGGACTTCCCCGGTGCCCCGGCACCGGACGCACGGATCCGCGTGCCCCGCACACTGGTCCGCGCAGGCTACGGCTGGGCCGAGTTCGTCCACCACCGCTACTGCGCGGACGACACGGAACTCTCCGCCTTCTACCGCAACATGGGGCACTGGCTGGCCGTCCTCCGCTTCTCCGGCGGCACCGACATGCACGCCGAGAACATGATCGCGGCCGGCCCGGTGCCGGTCGTCGTGGACGCCGAGACACTCTTCGACGCACCCGCCCCCTTCCCGCCCAGCGGCCGGGGCGACGCGGTGGACGTGGCGGCAGCGGCCATCCGGCGCACGGTACTGCGCACCGGTCTCCTGCCCGTGCGGGGCACCGGCTTCGCGCTCGGCGGGGTCGACATATCCGGTCTGGGGGCGCTGCCGGGCCAGCAGCCGCTGATCCCGAACCCGGTGATCGCGGACGGCGGCACCGCCGCGGCCCGTTTCGAGGTGGACCTGGTGGCGATGCCGACCGCCGGCAACCACCCCAGTCCCACGCCCGTGCTGAGCGCGTACTGGGACCGGATCCTGGCCGGCTTCCGCGAGATGACCGCGCACCTGCGCCGGCCCGGCACGGACCCCGTGCAACTGCTGCGCCGTTTCGAAGGGGCCCGGGCGCGGCGGATCCTGCGGCCGACCCAGGCGTACGTCGACATCGGCCGCATGCTCTGGCACCCGGCGTCGCTGCACGACGAGGCCGCGGCCGTCGAGCGGGCCCGGGACATCCTGCGGCGCAACGCGGAGGTGCTGCCGGGCGCGCCGGCGGACCGCCAGACCATCGACGGCGAGATCGCCGACCTGCTGGCGGGTGACGTGCCGATGTTCGGCTTCACCGTCGATGCGGCCGCCGTACGCGCGACCGTCGACGACTGGTGCACCGCCGACTTCGCGCTGGAGGAATCGGTGATCCAGGACGCCCTGGTGGGCGCCTACCTCAACGAGCGTTCCCTGCCCGCGCGTGTGCAGGCCGCAGCCGAGCAGCCGCACACCCGGGACCGCGAGCGGCGCCGACGGCAGCTGGCCGCGCGGATGGTGGGCCGGCTGTGCGAGGGGGCGGTACACGGCACGGACGGCACGGTCACCTGGATCAGTCCCGTCTTCACACCGGCGGGCTGGTCCATCAGGGTCCTGCCTGCCGACCTCTACACCGGGCAGGGCGGGGTGGCCCTGGTGCTCGCGGAGTACGTGACCGAGGTCCGGGCCGGCCGCGCCGACGAGGTGCCGGGCGTCGCGGAGACCTTCGAGGGCGCGCTGCGGGTGCTGACCGGCACCGAGGAGCAGACGCCCACACCGTCGGCCGGTGCGTTCAGCGGTGCCGCGTCGCAGGTGTGGACGTGGCTGGCGCTGCACCGGGTGCTCGGGGAGCGGTGGCCGCTCGCGCGGGCCGCCGAACGGGCCGCGCTGCTCGAAGGCCCGCTCGTGGACGACGACATCGAGGTGGATCTCCTCAACGGGGCGGCCGGTGGCATCGTCCCGTTGCTCGGTCTGGCCGAGGCGACCGGACAGGACCGCTGGCTGGCCGCCGCCGCGCACATCGGCCGCCGGCTTCAACGGCTGGCCACCGTCGACTCGCAGGGAGCCCGTTGGACGACCCGGCTCAACCCCGAGGGCATCGGCGGCTTCGCGCACGGCGCCACCGGCATCGGCTGGGCACTGGCCCGGCTCGCGCTCGGCGAAGCGGGTTCCACGGCGGAACGGCGCGCCTGGCAGCACCTCGCCGAACGGGCCTTCGCCTTCCAGGAGTCCCTGTGGCAGCCCGGCCAGGGCAACTGGCTCGACGTCCGCATCGGCGCCGAGGAGGACTTCTTCACCAGCTGGTGCCACGGCAGCGCCGGGGTCGGCCTCGGCATGCTCGACCTGCACCGGCGCGCGGGCGACCCCGCCCATCTCGACATGGCTCACCGGGCCGCCCGTGCCTGCGCCGCCGAGGGGTTCGGCTGGAGTCACACGCTGTGCCACGGCGACCTCGGCCTCTGGCGGTTCCTCACCACCCTCGGCTTCGGCGACCGCGACCGCCTCGACGGTGAGATCCTCACCGGGCTGGAACAACGCGGCCCGGTCGGCGGCCTGGCCCGTGAGGCGTTCTCGCCCAGCCTGATGTCCGGTCTCGCGGGAGTCGTGCACACCCTGCTCTGCATGCACCGCTCGGCTACCCTGCCCGATCCCCTGCTCCTCGACTGACCGGAACACGGCATGCGCCGGACCGTTCCCGGGGCGTCCCGTCGGTCCTCGCTCCGCCCCGGGTGCGCCTGCGCTCTTGCTGCCCCCGGGCCCCGGGACAGGGGCGCCCCGCCCGGGGGCGGGCTCCCCTGCCCTTCGTGCCCGGCGCGTTCCTCAGTCGTCGTTGGGCACGATTCTCAGCACCTTGCCCTTGGGATCCGCCTGCAGGTAGCCGGTCTCGCTGTAGGCGTTGCTGAGGTACACCGACATGCCGGCGGGGTCGCCGAAGACCGGGTCCGGTGTGTTCAGCACCAGGTAACGGGTGGTCACATGGTCGACCTTCAGCTTCTTCCCGGCCTCGCGCAGCAGGGCCGGCACCGCGTTCCAGTCGTACGCGTCCAGGGTGACAGGTGAGTCGGTGCTGAGCAGCTTCCCGCTGATGATGCCCTTCTCCACGCCCTGACCGACGCGGTAGGTGTACTCGTCGTACTTGGAGTCGCTGCCCTCCACCATCATCTCGGCGATGGCGTACTGCGGGTACACCGTGAGGCTTCCGAAACGGTCCCGGCCGGACTCCTTCTCCAGAGCCGCGACGGCGGTGCGGATGCCGGCCGGGGTGAGCAGGTCCGTGTTGCCGGTTTCCTCCTTCTCCACAGGCGTGGCGGAGTGAGTCGTCCTGCCCTCGGACGGTGACCGTGTGTCCGGGTCGGCGGACTTCGGGGACCCGCCCGAGCCGGAGTCCTCCGCGCCACCGTCCGGCCACAGGGTCCCTATGAGCGTGCCGGCGAGGGCCACTCCCGCGGCGGGCAGGGTCACCCACACCCACCGCCGGCGGCGGCCGGGTCGCACGGTCACGGGCGCGGTCATGGCCGAGGGCCGCGCATCCTCGGGGCCTGCCGCAGCCGTGTGCGCGGGGCGGGCGCCGTACGGTCCCGTGGGCGTCCCGGGTGGCGGACCGAAGCCCGGCACCGCCGCGCCGGAGCCGGGAGCCGGCGCGGCCGGGGTTGCCGGCGCGTAGCCGGGAGCCGGGGTGTCGGGTGCCGCTGTCGCGTGGCCGGGAGCCGGGGTGGCGGGTGCCGGCGTCGCGTAGCCGGGAGCCGGGGTGGCGGGCGGGGGTTGGAGCGGGTAGGAGGTGGGGGTGTCGGCCGCGCCGGCCGCCGCGTCCAGCATGCGCTCCAGTTCCGGGGCGCCGGGGCGTGCCGCGGGGTCACGGACGAGGAGCCGCCGCAGGACGTCCGTCAGTGCGCCGGCCCGGACCGGTGGCGGGATCTCTTCGCTCAGGACGGCGGCGAGCGTCGCCAGGGTCGTGCCCCGGCGCAGCGGATGCCGGCCCTCCACGGCGGCGTAGAGCATCATGCCGAGCGACCACAGATCCGAGGCAGGACCACCGTCCTGACCCGAGACCCGTTCCGGAGCCATGTAGTCGGCGGTGCCGATGATCGACCCGGTGGCGGTCAGGGCGGTCGACTCGCGGATCGCCGCGATGCCGAAGTCGGTGAGCACCGGACGCCCGTCGGGACGCAGCAGTACGTTGGCCGGTTTCACGTCACGGTGCTGGATGCCGACCTCGTGCGCCGCACGCAGCGCGGCCAGCACCTCCCGGCCGGTCAGCGCCGCTTCCCGCGGGTCCATGGGCCCACGGGCGAGGCGGTCGGCCAGCGAGCCGCCGGTGACGAGTTCCATGACGAGCCAGGGGTACGTACCGGGGCCGCCGTCCACGATGTGGTGGATCGTCACCACGTTGGGGTGGTCGACCCGGGCCAGCGCGCGGGCCTCTCGCAGGACCCGCTCCCGCAGCATTCGTGCGGCGTCGGGATCGTACTCGGCGAGATCCGGATCGGGCGGCCGGACCTCCTTGACGGCCACGCTCCGGTGCAACACCAGATCCCGGGCCAGCCACACCATGCCCATACCGCCACCGCCGAGCCGTTTCTCCAGCTCGAACCGCCCGTCGACAACCCGTCTGCCGCTGTTGTCGCTGCCCGCTTCACTCATGCGCGGGAGCTTAGTTGCCCGTGCCGACAACGCACGCACAGCCTGGGCGCGGGACGGCCCGAGCAGCCGGCGGCCGCTGCGCGAGCGGGCCGGGTGAGCCGTGCGCGCGCCGAGCGGAAACTCCCGTTTCCCACCTCTATGTTCGGATACCACTGCCCCGACCCAGGAGGTCCGGTCATGACCACTTCTCCGCCACCTTCAGGGGCCGCCGCCGGGGACGGCCACTACGGCGAGGACCTGTTCGAACCGGAACGTCCTGGGGAAGCCGAGCGGATCGACGCCGCCGCGCTGGTCTACGACCCGGTGACCACACGCCGGCTGCGGGCTCTCGGTGCCGGGCCGGGCAGCCGCTGCCTGGAGGTGGGCGCCGGGACCGGAACGGTGGCGCGCTGGCTCCTGGACGTGGCAGGCGTCGACGAGGTGGTCGCGCTGGACCGGGACACCAGCGGACTGGAACCCCTCGCGGACCGACGCCTGCGGGTGGTCACCGCCGATCTCACCGACGACGGTCTGCGGCCCGGCAGCTTCGACCTCGTCCATGCCAGGTTCGTCCTCATGCACCTCCCCCAGCGCCGCCGGCTCATCACACGGCTCGCCGGATGGCTGAACCCCGGAGGGTGGCTGGTGCTGGGCGATGCCCTGGAGGTGCCGAACGTGCTGGACACCTCCTCCGCGTACCGGCGGACCATGGACGCCATGTGGCAGGCACTGCGGTCGACGATCGGCACCGACACCTCCTCCGTCCCGGCGTACCCGCACTTCCTGCGAGAAGAGGGCCTGGACGACGTAGCCGCGGAGCTGTTCACACCACCGCTGGTCGCGGGCAGCCCCCTGGCCCGCTTCTGGTGCGAGACATGGAGCCGGATGCGCCCCGCGCTGGAGGAGACCGGTCTGGTGGACGCGGCAGGCGTCGACGAGGCCCTCGCATACCTGGCCTCGCCCCGGTTCGCGGAGCTGGGACCCGGCATGGTGACGGCCTGGGGACGGCGGCGTTGACGGTCGGTGAGCCGGCGGCGGGCTCTTCGTAAAGGCCAGGACAGGCCCTGTCCTGGTGATTCCCGAACCACCTGCCGGCGGCATGCTGAACACCCGGCCCCCGAGCCGACGGCGCGGGCCGAACGTCACCAGGCGGTCGGTCCCCGGCCTCTGTTCACCTGCGGCCTCGTGGCCGTCGACACGCAGCCGCTCTGCCGGCGCACCGGCAGCACGTGCGCTTCCCCGCCCGCGCCGGCCGGGGCCGGCATGCCGGGCCGGTGCGCGCGTTCCAGCCACTTCCGGTAGACCGGCGCCTCGTGGGCCACCGCCCAGTAGGCCTGCTCCAGCTCCGGGTAGGCGTCGTCCAGTTCGCCCTCCGTGCGGGCCGCGAGCAGCAGGCGTACTCCTATCGGATCGCCGTGCAGGGGGCGGATGGCGAGGTCGGGGCGGGGGTGGGCGGTGGGCTGGCTGACCGTGACCACCTCGCCGGTGGCGGCCAGCGAGTACGCGGTGAGGTAGTCGCCGTGCAGCATCTCCGAGTCCAGGCCCGCGGCACGCAGTACCCGGCACAGTGCGTCCCACTCGCCGTCGACCGTGGCGTCGACCATCCAGCGGTCGCCGGCCAGGTCGGCAAGGCTGACCTCCGGCTGCGCGGCCGCCGGATGGTCCGCGGCGAGCGTGACGAACTGCGGTTCGCGCTCCATGAGCACGCGCACGCTCAGGCCCGGGGGGATGCGCAGCGGGCTGCCCTCGACCTCGTGCACGAAGGCCATGTCGAGCCGGCCGGCGGCGACCATGGCCAGCAGGGCGTTGGCGGACACGTTCATCTGCAGCGTCGGCTCGATGCGCGACGAGCGAGCCCGCAGCAGGCGTAGCCAGCCCGGGATGGCCCGGCTCGCCGTGGCGCCGATGCGCAGATGGAAGCCACCGGCGGCGCGGGCGGCCGCCGCCCTGGTCTCGGTGACGATCGCGGCGAACTCCGCAACCAGCGGCCTGGCCCGGCTCAGCACCGCCAGCCCCAGCGGGGTGGCCCGGCAGCCGGTCCGGTCGCGCACGAAGAGCTGGGCACCGAGAGCGCGCTCGATGCGCCCCAGCTGGGTACTCAACGAGGGTTGCGCCACGCCGAGTTGGCGTGCCGCCTTGTGCAGGCTGCCGGTGTCGGCGATGGCGCAGAGAACGCGCAGATGCCTCACCTCGAGCTCCATGGGGGGAGCGTAGGACGGGGCCGGGCACCGCACCAGCTGTTCAAGTTCCAACGAATGTGGATGAGTTGGCCGTCGATAGCCTCGCGCTATCCCCATTTGCCATCATCCCCGGTCACGTTGACCTCACCGAGACTCACTGGCAACCGATCGTTCAACCCCCACAGAACGAGTAGGAGCCCCCACATGGCGTCGTTCCGTACCCGCAACGGGTCGAAGAACTCCCGGAGACTTCTGGCCCTGGCGCTCGGCCTCGGCCTGGCCTCCGCCGCACTGGGCACCGCGAGCCCGGCGCGCGCCGGGAACACCACAGCAGCACCCGCCCGCGCCACGCACGCCGGCTACGTGGGCGCGGCCGAGAACGCCGGGAACAAGGCGTTCTTCGACGCCGTACTGAAGTCGGTCGCCGAGCGGCAGGCCGCTCAGCCCTCCCTGAAGGTGGTGACCGTCTACTACAACGCCTCCCAGGCCCCGAGCTTCCGCTCGCAGATATCGAGCGCCGCGTCCATATGGAACAGCTCCGTGTCGAACGTCAAGCTCCAATCGACGACGGGCGGCGCCGACTTCGCGTACTACGAGGGCAGCGACCCGCGCGGATCGTACGCCTCCACCAACGGCCACGGCCGCGGCTACATCTTCCTGGACTACGCGCAGAACCGGCAGTACGACTCGATCCGCGTCGCCGCCCACGAGACCGGCCATGTGCTCGGTCTTCCCGATCACTACAGCGGCCCGTGCAGCGAGCTGATGTCGGGTGGCGGCCCCGGCCCGTCCTGCACCAACCGGTACCCGAACGCCACCGAGCGCTCCCGGGTCAACCAGCTCTGGGTCAACGGCCTCGCCAAGGCCGTCGCGCAGCTGAACAAGGCGGGTTCGGCCCGCTGACCGAGTCGGGCCGGCCCCCCACGACAGGCCGGCCCCGCCCGCCACGACGGTACGGACCGCGGCGCCGATCGCGGTCCGTACCGCTGTCCTGCACCAGGGCAGGAGCCTCGCCCTGGGCGGAGGCTCTGGAACTGCTCAAGTCGCTTGGCTCCGGCGGAAACCGAGAGCCACGATGATCCGTATGATGGGATTCGCAGGACTGAACAAGAAACAGGACTACGTGCTGGTCATCCGGGACTCGGACGTGGCGGCGGCGGCCCTGCAGCGGGCCCTGGCCGAGGCTCCGGCCGAGGAGCGCGCGGGACTGGAGCGTGCGGCCGCGGTCCTCGCGTCCACGGCCGCTGCCAACAACCTTCAGCTGCGCGCCCGCTGGGTCCGGTCCCGGCTCGCCGCCGTCGGATTCACCGGGGACATCGCCTCGGTGGCGGCAGTGAAGGCCCTGCGCCAGGCGGAGCCGCAGCTGAGTCTCCTGACGGCGGTCCAGCTGCAGAAGGACGCCGCGGCCGCTGCGCAGTGATCGCTGGGCCCGAGCGGGCAGGGAGAAGGGCTTGCTGGGCCCGAGGGGGGCTGGGCTCACGCGTCCCGCGTCAACGGTCCACACGTCAGACGCGCTGTCGAGGGAATCTTCCGGCGCCACGGACGACCGGCACAGTGCTGTGTGTCACGCTGCCGTCGGGCGCCCCGCTTCGATGTCCGGGCCCGGTTCAGCGCAGGAGGCAGCGACCTTGATGGCCCACGAAGACCCCCTCGGCTGGGAGACCTCCGCCGCGGCCGACGCCTACCGGGGCCGCGACATGCGGCTGGCCGAGCAGCTGATCTTCCCGGCCGTGCTGGAGCGGCTGGCCGGCGGCTCCGGAGCCGACCGGCTGGCGCTGGACGTCGGGTGCGGCACCGGAGCGGTCGCGGCGCAGCTCGCGGGTACCGGGGAGTGGACGGTCCAGGCTCTCGACCCCTCGGCGGACATGCTGGAGATCGCTCGCACGGACCGCCCGCACCCTCGTATCTCCTACCGGCAGTTCGACGGTCGCACCCTGGACTGGCTCGCCGACGACAGCGTCGATGCCGCCGTGTGCTGCCTGGTGTACTGCACCGACCCCGACGACGACCGGCTGGCCGGCCTCACCGCCGAGATCCACCGCGTCCTGCGCCCCGGCGCCCCCTACCTCCTCGCCGACCTGAACCCGGCGGCGACCGGCGTCACCTTCTCCACCTTGCGGCACGGCGAGCCGGGAGCCGTGTACGGCGACGGCGACACCGTGGCCACGCTGTTGCGTCTGCGCGACGGCACCATGATGACCAGCGCCACCCACTACCGCTCCCTCGACCGGTACCGCTCCTTCCTCACCGGCGCCGGTTTCCCCTCCCCCACCGTGGACCTGCCCACACTTTCCGGCGGGAGTCCTTCCCCGGAGGCCCCGGCGGAGAGCCGGATCGCGCCGTACATGGTCTTGACGACCCACGCGTGACCTGACCGCCGCTCCTTGGCTTCAGATGCTCAACTCACCGGTGCGGCACGGGACTTTCTTGGCGTCACCTCTTGACGCTTCTGGTCCAGACCTTTAGGTTCTGCGACCGGTGGCTTCCACGGATGCGCCCAGCACTCACGTACATGAACGGCGGGCGCGGACTGCCGTGCGGCCGCCTCCTGCCCGCACCGCCGAGCCCGGCTCTTCCCCCCTCGGCCCCGGCCATGAAGGGAACATCGGATGCAACAGGTGAGATCTGGCAGAGCGCACGTCGCCCTGTGGCTGGCATTCCTCGTCACAGCGCTGGTGAGCCTGGTGTCGCAGCCCACCGCCCGGGCCGCGACAGCCGCGGAGCCGTTCCGGGTTCTGGCGCTGTACAACGGCACCTGGGATGCGGCCCACATCAGTTTCGTCCGTGAAGCCAACGAATGGTTTCCGCGGCAGGCCGCCGCGAACGGCTTCACCTACACCGCCAGCAACAACTGGGACCTCCTCGCGAACGGCGGCGTCGGCAGCTACCAGGTCGTGCTCTTCCTGGACGATGCGCCGCAGTCGGCTGCCCAGCGCGCGGGATTCGAGCGGTACATGCGCAACGGCGGCGCGTGGATGGGCTTCCACGTGTCGGCGTTCACCACCGATGCGCAGAGCTGGCCCTGGTATCACAACCAGTTCCTGGGCAGCGGGAACTTCCGGTCGAACACCTGGGGCCCGACCACGGCCGCACTCCGGGTGGAGGACCGCACGCACGCCTCCACCAGGAATCTGCCCCCCACGTTCACGTCGTCCGTCAGCGAGTGGTACAGCTGGTCCAACGACCTGCGCCAGAACCCCGACATCAAGATCCTCGCGTCCGTCGACCCCAGCAGCTTCCCGCTCGGCACCGACCCCGCCCAGACCTGGTACAGCGGCTATTACCCGATCCTGTGGACGAACACCAAGTACAAGATGCTGTACGCGAACTTCGGCCACAACGCGATGAACTACGACACCGACACGCCGCTGTCGTCCACCTTCGCCAGTGCGACGCAGAATCAGTTCGTCCTGGACGGGCTGAAATGGCTGGGCGGCGGGACGTCCTCGCAGCCGCCTGCGGACGGTATTTCCGAGACCTCCTGGTACACCGTGCAGAACACCGGAAACGGGTCGTGCGTCGATGCCCGGGCGGCCGGAACGGCCAACGGGACGGTTGTCCAGCAGTACGCCTGCAACGGCACCCCGGCACAGCAGTTCCAGTTCCGCGGCACCGACAGCGGATACGTGCGCATCGCCGCCCGCGGCAACCCACAGCAGGTCATCGATGTGGCCGACCGTTCCACGGCCGACAACGCGCCGCTGCAGTTGTGGGCCTACGCCGGAGGCACCAATCAGCAATGGAAGCCGGTGCGAGAGGCCGTCGGGCAGTACCACTTCACTGCCCGGCACAGCGGGAAGTGCCTGACCGCGTCCGGCACCGCCACCGACAGCATTCAGCTCACCCAGCGGCCGTGCGACGGCTCAGGGACCCAGAGCTTCCGGCCGGCCGTCCAGCCCTGACCATGGCGGACGGTCTCCGGCCGGCCGGCGTCAGAAGTCCAGCAGGTCGAACAGGGCCGTCGGGTCCGGTTCCACGACGCGGTCCAGCGTCTGCTCGGCCCAGATCACCTTTCCCCGCGGGGCATAGCGGACGCCCCACATGTCCGCGAACTGGGAGACGAGGAACAGGCCGCGGCCGCCTTCGTCGGTCGTGGCCGCGCGTCGCAGGCGGGGTGAGGTGTTGCTGCCGTCCGAGACCTCGCAGACCAGGGTGCGGCCCAGGAGCAGCCTCACTCGTACGGGCGGAGCGCCGTAGCGGACGGCGTTGGTGAGGAGCTCGCTGAGGATCAGTTCCGTGGCGAACGCCGCTTCCTCCAGCTGCCAGTCGGCGAGTCGCCGGCTCACCTCGTTGCGTACCCGGGGGACGGCCGTCACGTCGGAGGGGACGTCCCAGGTGGCGACGCACGAGGGGTTGAGCAGCCGGGTCCGGGCGACCAGCAGCGCCACGTCGTCGGTGGGGTGTTCGGGCAGCATCGTTTCCACGAGGGCGCGGCAGGTCTCCTCCGGTGTGCGGTCCGCGTGGGCGACGGTGGAGCAGAGGACGCGCAGACCCTCGTCGATGTCCCGTGAGCGGTTCTCGACGAGGCCGTCGGTGAACAGGACGAGCCGGCTGCCCTCGGGCAGGTCCAGCTCGCCGGCCTCGAACGGGTGCCCGCCCACGCCGAGGGGCGGGGAGAGCGGGAGGTCGGGGAAGGTCACCCTGCCCTGGGGGTCCACCACCGCGGGTGCGAGGTGCCCGGCGCGGGACAGGGTGCAGTGCCCGCCCACCGGATCGTAGATGACGTAGAGGCAGGTGGCACCGGTGAGCGGGACGCGGTCGTCGTCGGCGGTCGCGGTCGGCGAGTCCAGCCTGGTCACCATCTCGTCCAGGTGTCCGAGCAGCTCGTCGGGGGCCAGGTCCAGCGAGGAGAAGTTCAGTACGGCCGTGCGCAGCCGTCCCATGGTCACCGCGGCCTGCATCCCGTGCCCCACGATGTCACCGACGACCAGTGCCACCCGGAAGCCGGGCAGCGGGATGACGTCGAACCAGTCGCCGCCCACACCGGACTGCGCCGGCAGGTAGCGGCTGGCGATCTCCAGCGCGTCCTGCTCCGGAAGGCCCAGCGGCAGAAGGTTGCGCTGCAGTGTCACGGCCATCATGTGCTCGCGCGAGTACCGGCGTGCGTTGTCGATCGCGACGGCGGCACGGGCCACCAGTTCCTCGGCGACGGCGACGTCCTCGTCCTCGAACCGGGGGGCGCCCGAACCCCGCCAGAAGTTGGCCATGCCGAGGACCACCCCGCGGGCCCGCAGCGGCACCGTGATGAGGGAGTGGATGCCATAGGCCAGCGCCCGCCGCGCACCCTCGGGGTCCTGGGCCCGCCAGTCCCCGGCCGCGTGCAGGTCGGGCACCAGGACGGCCTTGCCGCGGCGCAGCGCCGCCACCATCGGGGTGTCGGCCATCACGAACCGGATCACCTCGCCCACGGGCTGCAGCGGATGCCCGGCCTGCGACGCACACAGCGCGGAACGGCGCATCTCGTGCACCGCACTCGTGGGCTCCTCCCCGCGCAGCACGGTGTCGAGGAGTTCCACGGTGGCGAAGTCGGCCAGGCGCGGGACGGCCATCTCGGACAGTTCCTCGGCCGTGCGCCGCATGTCGAGCGTGGTGCCGATCCGCATGCCCGCCTCGTACAGGAACGACAGCCGGCCCCGCGCCACCTCGGCCTGGCCGGACAGTGCCCTGAGGTCCGTGGTGTCACGGAAGGTGGCGACCAGGCCCTGGGCCCCACCGAACGGGGCGGTGGGCCGGATGTTCACCGCCAGCAGCCGGTCCCGGGCCCGGATGACCTCGTCGGACGCGGTCTCGCCGGAGTCCAGCAACCGGGTGAGCCCAGGCCCCAGCGCCAGCTCCCCGACGTGTCGCTGGTCGGCGTCCTCCGGCAGGTCCAGCAGCCGGCGTGCCTCGTCGTTGGCCAGGAGCACGCGCCCGTCGCCGCCGACGATCAGGACGCCCTCGCGCACGGCGTGCAGGACGGCGTCGTGGTGCTCGTACATCCGGGTCATCTCGACCGGTCCGAGGCCGTGGGTCTGCCGGAGCAGCCGGCGGCTGACCAGGGCCGCGCCGCCGGTCGCCAGCACGAGTGTCCCGGCCGCCGCGCCGAGCAGCATCGGCAGCTGCTGGTTCAGCACATGACCCACGTTGGCGTACTGGATCCCGGCGGTGACCATGCCGACCACGCGCCTGCTCGCGTCCGTGACGGGTACGACCGCGCGCACGGCGTCGGTCGGCCGGCCGTGGAACGTCTCCGTGAACGTCTCGCCCGTGGCGGCCCGGCCGACCCCCTGGGCCTTGGTGCCGATCAGGGCGGGGTCGGAGTCGGTCAGCCTGATGCCGTGTTTGTCGAGAACGCTGACGAAATCGACGCCGGCTCCCTTCCTCGCCTGCTCCGCCGCGGGCTGCAGCCGGGCGGTCGGGTCGGGCGAGCGCAGTGCGAGCGCCGTGCCGGGCGCGTGCGCGAACGCCTCGGCAGCGGCCAGCGAGCGGTCCCGGGCGCTGCGCTCGGCGTCGTACCGACCCTGGATCAGCAGGGCGGCGGCCGCCACCGCGACCAGCACCATCATGATCAGCGCCTGCAGCAGGAAGACCTGGGCGGCCAGCGTGCGAACGCTCAGGGACGGCGAGAGACGGCGGAGTCCGCGTGACGGCCGGGGCCTCCGGCCACGGGACGGATCGGTTGACCTGCGGGAGCCGGGCGGCGGCGCCGCTCGCACCCATGGCCAGCGAAAACGTCCGCTCATCTCCCTTTTCTAGCACTGGAACTCCCTGGTCGGCGACCGGTGTGACCGGTGGGGGAAGCGGCAGCGGCGCGCTGTGCACGGCGCCATTCGCGCCCATGAGCGGGACCTGGGGTTTCCGGCCGTGGCTAGAGGAGCCAGGGGTCCGGAGGCATCCGTGCGGGTGGCCCCCGCACGGGCGGCGGCCGCGGTGTGCGTCATGTGCCTGGGGCTCGCAGGGGCCGGCGCTGAGGTGTGCGTGGCGCTCGGCACCGATGGTGGCGGAAACGGTATCGCACGCGTCGCTTCCGGCACTGGGGGAGGCGATCTCGGCGGCCTAGATTTCTCGGTGTCCGGACGAGACGCGGTGCCCGGTACCGGCACCAGCCCCCTTTCCTTCACCTTCTTTCACGAAGAGCAACCCACAGGAGTGCATCATGACCGAGCTCGGACTGCTGGCCCGCATCGAGGCCAAGCCCGAGTACGCCGACAAGGTGGCGGCCCTGCTGCGTGACGCGTTGCAGCTCGCGCAGGAGGAGGACCACACGGTGACCTGGTTCGCGTTCCGGCAGAGCGCCACCACCTTCGGCGTCTTCGACACCTTCGGCGACGAGCAGGGCCGCCAGGGTCATCTCCGGGGCAGGATCGCCGCCGCGCTGACGGAGGCCGCCTCGACCATGCTCAGCGAGGCGCCGGACATCCGTCCGGTCGACCTCCTGGCGGTCAAGCTTCCCTGATCCGGACGGGCAGGGCTCCCGATCCCCTCGCCGGGCGGCACGTGCACGACGCGCTGCCGCCCGGCTCCCGACGCACACACCCGTGCCCCGAGAGGGCCGCAGAAGAACGGACAGCACCATGGCGCAGCACTCCACCCTCGCCCGCGAAGCAGCCGAAGGGGCCCGCACGCGCACCCACACCTGGGACCCCCCGAAGGGCTACGCGGCTGCCGGTGGCCGTACGGGCCTGCAGCTGGCCCGCATGAGCCTGGACGGAACTCTGCCCGAAGCGCCGATCTGCGGGACCCTCGGCTTCCGGCTCGTGGAGGCCGAGGAGGGAACCGCCGTCTTCGAGGGCGAGCCCGGGGAGCATCTGTTCAACCCCATGGGCACGGTGCACGGAGGCTTCATGGCCACCCTCCTCGACTCCGCGCTCGGTACCGCCGTACTCACCGCCCTGCCGGCCGGCCGCGCGTACACCACCGTCCAGCTCGGCGTGAACCTGGTCAGGCCGGTGTTCGCCACCACCGCGACGCTGCGCTGCGAAGGCCGGGCCATCCATGCCGGCCGTACGACGGCGACCGCGCAAGCGCGGATCGTCGGGGCGGCCGACGGCAAGCTGTACGCGCACGGAAGCGCGACCTGCGCCGTCTTCGCGCTGCCCGACGCGGTCTGACACCGGCCCGGCGGGGCGGATCGGCGGCGGGAGCACCACCGGAGGCGGCGACCGCCGCCTCACTCGCCCCGCAGGAGCGCGCACGGGCCTGCTTCACCGGGCCTGCGCCACGTACCGTCCCGCGATGCCCAGGGCCGCGGCCATGATGCTCAGTTGCGGGTTCACCTCCGGACAGCTCGGCAGTACGGCGCCGTCCGCGATCAGTACGCCGTGCACTCCTCGCAGTCGTCCTTCCGGGTCGGCCGGTGACCGGTCCGGGTCGGTGCCGGCCGCGGCCGTGCCGGTGGGGTGGAACGCGGAGACGTGGAGGTGGCGGGCGCTCACCGTGTCGAGCAGCGCCTCCAGTTGGGCGGGGGTACGGGCACGCGGGGCCCGGGGGACGCCCGTCAGCACCTCCTCGGCGCCGGCGGCGAACAGCAGGCGTCCCATGGCCCGTTGGGCACTGAGGAGTCGGCCCGCGTCCCGCGGCGCGAGGTCGTAGCGCAGGAGCGGGCGCTCACGGCCGAGGACCTGGCCCGAGGGACGGTCGGCGATCATGGCGCCGAGGGTGGCCAGTTGCTCCGTCCGCTCGAGTTCGTGGCGCAGTTCGCGGCCGATCCCCGGCAGTACGAAGGAGCTCATGCCCGGGGGCGCCGCGGTGGCCTCGATCAGGATGCCGTCGGTGTGCAGTTGCTCCACTCCGACGCTCTGCAGGACGCCCTTCCAGCCGGTGACCGGATGGCTGAAGCGGCCCGCGACGCTGATGGCGGGGTGCACGCTGAGGTTGCGGCCGAGTCGTGGGTGCCCGCCCAGGCCGGAGCGGCGCAGCAGTGGTGGGGTGTGCAGTGCGCCGGCGGCGACCACGACCAGGGGGCAGAGGATCTCCAGTTCGCTGCCGTCCGGGCGGGCGGCGACGATCCCGGCGGCCCGTGGGCCACCCGGCCGGTCGCGGTCGGTGAGGATGCGCCGTACGCGCGCGCCGGTCACGATACGGGCGCCCGCGGCACAGGCGTCGGGCAGCACGGACAGCTGGACGCTCTGTTTGGCGCCGGTGGGGCAGCCGACCACGCACTGGCAGGAGCCCCGGCAGCCGGGGGCGTTGCGGCGCAGGGGCGCCGCGGCCCAGCCGAGCTGCCTGGCTCCGGCCAGTGCGAGCAGGCCGTTGTCGCCGAGCACGTCCAGTGGCTGCCGTGCCACCCGCAGGGTGCGTTCGACCTCGTCGAGGTGTGCGTCGAAGCCGTCGGCGGCGGCGAATCCGTGGTGGTTCAGCCAGCGGGCCAGTACGTGGTCCGGTGTGCGGTAGCAGGTGCCGGAGTTGACGACGGTGGTACCGCCGACGGCACGGCCCACGGGCAGCACCACCGGGGGATTGCCCACGGCGATGGTCGCGCCGCCGTCCCGGTACAGGTCGATGAAGCGGTCGAGGGGAGCCCGTCGTCCGAACGACTCGGTGGTGTGGTGCTGTCCCTCTTCGAGTACGACCACGTGCATGCCCGCGGCGGCGAGCGTCCGGGCGGCCATCGCGCCGCCGGCGCCCGATCCGACGACGACCGCGTCCGCCGTGGATCGTGTGGGCCAGTGGTGGGAGGGCGTGCAGTCGAGCGGTGGGTCCGCGGGGGCGGACACCGCGGGCGCGAGGCCGTGGTGCAGCATGCGTTCGGTGCCGGCGGCCAGCAGGAGCGGTACCTTCACCGCGTCCAGGAGCGGCAGCAGGGAAGGGCGTGCGGCGAGCGACGTCACGACGTGCTCGCGTTCCGCGTCGCCGAGCGCGGCCAGCCGCCTGCCCGTCCGGGCGACGGCGTAGGCGTCGATCGCCGCGGCCGCCCCGCGTAGTGCCGTGCGTGCCGGTGCGGGCATGGCGTCGAGCAGGGCCGCGACGCGCCGGGGGACGGCCCTGGTCCACTCGGCCGTCCCGTCGTCGGCAAGTACGGCGGCCACGAGTCCCGTCAGCGCGTGGGGTGATGTGTTCACCGGTCGCCGACCTCCGCGTGTGCGGTGCCGGCCAGTCGCCATGTCGCCTCCGGCCGCCAGCGGCCCCACCAGCGCTCCAGGCGGACCTCCGCGTCCGCGCGCTCGCTGTTGCGGCACACCGCGGCGGATCCGTCCGGGTCGGTGTAGTCGAGGGTGAGGGTTCCTTCCGGTGGCTGGGTCACGGTGACCCGGATGCGGCGCAGGCCCGCGCGGCCCTCGACGCGCCAGCGCGGAAGGCCGATGTCCGCGCGGAACCGGCCGATGCCCGCCCAGCCGACGGCGGTCCGCTCCGCGCGCCGGGGCCAGGTGCGGCCGTTGCGGTGCAGGCGCAGGAACACCAGGGGCGGCAGCCGGTCGAGTCCGCGGCGCATCGAGACCGCGGCGACGATCTCCAGGACGTCTCCGTCTCCGAGGTCGGCGTGGAGCCAGGCCCAGCGGCGGGCGTTGCCGTGGCCGTAGATGCGGGCGCTCGCGCCGGGTGCGTCGGCGAGCTGCAGCTCGCCGGTGCGGTGGCGGACGGTTCCGCTGTAGCGGGCGGTGGTGGCGGGCAGCATGTGCGAGGCGGGCAGCCAGGGGTGGCGCCAGGACCAGCGCGGGAAGGTGTGCAGCGGCGGGCCTTGGTTCGCCTCGGTGAGCGCCCAGGTGAACGGCCCGGCCGAGCCGGTGAGCCGGCCGGCGGTGGCACTGGTGTCCGCTGCGGTGAAACCGTCGGGGGGCATCGTCCAGGGGGTGGGGCCGAAGCGGGCGTGCTCGGCCGGCCCGTCCTTGGGGAAGACGGCGATCCAGCCGTGTGCGTAGGCGGGTGCGCCGTCGTGCGGGGCGACGACCTCGTGGTGCAGCCAGAGGCCGCTGCCGGTGGCCGGATCGGTCAGGGTGGTGTACCAGACCTCCGTCCGCCCGGGTGTGCCGTCCCAGCGCGGCGCGAGGTGGCGGTCGGTGGCGGGCTCGGTCGCCCGCGGGAACCGGAAGCCGGCGAGGAAGGGCAGCAGTCCGGTGGCGAGGGGAAAGCGCAGGGTGCCCTCGCCGACGCGTCGGCCGTCCTCGTAGAGGGTGTACGGCAGCACGGTCATCGAGGTCACGGGACGGCTGAGGGACACCGCCTTCCAGCCGTCCAGCAGCAGGCTCCGGCCGTCCAGCCGGAAGCCGAGCCGGTAGCGGATCCTGCGGCGTGCCAGGGGGGAGATCTCCAACTCGCCCTCGGCCTCGGGGTCGTCGGCGCGGCCGGCTATCCGGATCCGTCCGGTCAGCCGCGCCCGGGTCGTCCGATGGGGCAGGAGCACGCTGTCGGCGCGGGCCAGGAGGTCCAGCCGCACCGGGCGGTCGGCCTCGTCGCCGGCCAGGCGGACCCGGCCCAGCATCGTCTCCCGGAACGTCGTTCCGCGTGAGGTCACCGGGCATCCCCCCGGCGTCCGCCGGAGCGCGCGAGACCTTCGAGCATGATGCGTTCCGTCGCCGACAGGTAGTGCCCGGCGGCGGTGCGTGCGGCTTCCGGGTCGCCGGCGGCCACGGCCTCGACGACCGGTGCGAGGCGGTCGTGCGCGGTCCGGGCGTCCTCGAACGGGCCGGCCAGCGCGGCCCGCACCGGCATGTAGGCGTTGAACAGGGTGTTGGTCAGCAGGACGTACACGCGGTTGCCCGTGGCACGGGCGAGCGCCCGGTGCACCTCGGCGTCCGCGAGCTGAGCCGGGTCGCCGCCGGCCGCCTGGCCGAGGGCCTGCAGCAGCCTGCGCAGTTCGGTGACGTGTGCTGCGCCGGCGTTGGCCGCGGCGCGTTCCGCGATCAACGCGCCGATGCTGCGGCGGACTTCGAAGATCTCGCCGATCCAGTCGGGGCTGTGCCGCACGAGCATGGGCAGCAGATCGGTTCCGCCCAGGCGCAGGAAGTCCCGTACGCGCGTGCCCACTCCATGGCGGGTCTCCAGCAGGCCGGACTGCACCAGCCTGCCGAAGGCGTGCTTGAGCGTGGTGCGGGTGACGCCGAAGCCGTCGGCGAGTTCGCGTTCGGGGGGCAGATAGCTCCCGGCCGGGTGGCGCCCGGCGAGGATGTCCTCACGCAGCTTCCTCTCCAGTACGTCGACGATCGTCTCGCGTGGAAGTACTTCCACCCCGGCCTCCAACGACAGTGGTTCAGTGGCTCAGCCACTCAACCAATAGCCGGCCGGGGAGTCAATGCCCATGCCGGAACATGCCGTTGAGTGGAGCAATGACCGGCGCGCCGTGGCCGGGCACGGAAGGCTGGAAGTCTTGTCGATTTTCTGTGACAGGAGTCCGTGTGCGAAGACCACGTATGCCGTGGCGTGGACACAGCGGTCGGGACCGGGAGGCCGGCGCCGGTACGCGGACGCAGTTGCCGGCGCCTCCCGCATGGATGCGCTGGCTACCGGTGCTCTTCGTCGTCGCCCTGCTGGCACTGGAGCCCGTGACGCCGGTGGAGTGGCCGGTGAGCTTCGTGCTCATCGCCCTGCCGCTGGTGACCGCTTTCGCCCACGGACCCGGCGTCGTGGCCGGCGCCACGGCGTTCGCCGTCTTCATGGAAGGAGTGCTCGCCGGCACCCCGTGCTGTGCCGGCCGGTCGGTCGGCTACCTGTGGGACCGCCACTACGTCGCCTCCTACATCTGCACGGCTCTGGTGGGCGTCCTCGGCACGATCCTGGCCGCACATCGCACCCGCCGCGAACGCACACTGGCCGACGTGCGTTTCGTGGCCGACATCGCACAGCGGGTCCTGCTGAGACCGGTCCCCCACCGGATCGGCACCCTGATCCTGGAGAGCCTCTATCTGTCGGCCGCCGCGGAGGCGCGCATCGGCGGTGATCTCTACGAGGCCGTCCCCACCGGGTACGGGGTCCGGCTGCTCATCGGCGACGTCCGCGGCAAGGGGCTGCTGGCGGTGGAGACCGCCGCGGCCCTGCTCGGCGCGTTCCGCGAGGCGGCGCACGACGAGCCGACGCTGCCCGCCCTGGCCGACCGGGTGGAGACGAGCATGAACCGCAGGGCGATGCTGCTGGGCGGAGGCGAGGTGGGCGAACGGTTCGTCACCGCCGTCTTCGCCGAGGTCAGCACACAGGCCCGGGTGATCCGCGTCGTCAACTGCGGCCATCCGCCCCCGGTCCTCATCCGGTCCGCCGAGGTGCGCGAACTGGACAACGGCCGTTCGGCTCCGCCGCTGAACCTCGGCATGCTGGTCGGGGAGCCGTACCACGTCGACGCCTACTCGTTCCGGCCCGGCGACCAGCTCCTGCTGTACACGGACGGCATCACGGAGACGCGCGACGCGGCAGGCTCCTTCTATCCGCTTCTCCGGCGGCTGCACTCCTGGCGCGCCCTGCCACCCCGGGAACTCCTGGAACACCTCCACGACGACCTGCTGGACCACAGCGGCGGCCGGCTGCAGGACGACATCGCGGCGCTCGCCGTGTGCCTTCCCGGCGGCCTGCGGTCCGCATCGCCTGCGTCACCGGGCGGATGAGCCGGGAACCGGGCGCGGAGGAGATCAGAAGGCGGTGTGGGCGAACCAGCGTTCGAGGACCGTGTCGTCTCCCGATACACGGAATGCCGGCTCCTGACGGGAGCGACGGCCGTAGAGCAGCAGCAGGAGATCCGCCGCCGGCCCGTGTACCGCCGCCGTGGGCGGCTCGGCCTGCGCGTCGCCGCCGACGGCCGGCAGCAGGCGCAGGCCGTCCTCGTCCAGCCGCACCCGCCACTCCTCGCCGCCGGCGTCGGTGCACCGGAACGCGATGGTCTCGCCGTCGCCGCGCAGCTTCGCCACACCGGGGGCGAAGAGCCCCGCGTAGGGCAGGTTGACCAGGAACTCGTCCACACCGTCCGCCGCCAGAGCAGGGTCGAGGTCCGACTCCCGGCCGGCCGCCCACTCGGCGTCCACCCGGTGCACCAGTGTCTCGAAGAGCATCCGGCGGGCCCAGAACCGCGCATGCCGGTCCTCGCCCCAGACCCACATCGGCGCCTCCGGATCCGTGTCCCGCAGGACGGCCGCCACGCCGGGGATCCCCGCCACCACCCAGTCCGCGTAGTCCTCCGCGCGTTCGGGCAGCCCCAGCTCCACATCTCGGCTGCGCGGAGGCTCCTGCACCCGCTGGGTCAGGAGTGCGCAGAACCAGCGCTGCAGCGAGCCCACGTGCCGGGTGAGGTCGGCCGGCGTCCAGTCGGGGCAGGAGGGCACGGTGCCCGCGGGGTCGGCGCCGCTCACCGCCTCGGCGAAGCGGCGGGTCTCCCGCTCGATCGCCTCGCGGTAGGTGTCGTACGGCAGCGGGTGTCCCGCCCTGCTCGTCGTCGCCATCTTGCTGCCGCCGTTCTGTCCTCGGCTCGGATTCCGTCGCGATCAGTGTGGACGCTGGAGTGCGCTCGAAGGCAAATCGGCGCCGCTCACCGACCGTCGCCACGACGCCGACGGACCACACCGGCGCGCCCCGCCGGAGCTGTCGGGCTCGACGGCGCCGACGGTGCCCGCCCCTGCCCGTGGCGGTCTGCGCGGCCCCTTGCACGCTCGAGGGTTGCCGTGGCGGGTGGTGAGGTATGTGTCCCCGTGCCCTGCGGGGGAACGTGATCCGCCCGGGACCGCCCTGGTGAGAGGAGTCCAGGTGACAGCGTCGGCATCAGCGTCGGGCGGTCGTGACCCGGGCGCCCGGGAGACCGGTTACGAGCCGGACCCGAACCGGTGGCATGCTCTCTGGGTCACCCTGGTGGCCGGCTTCATGAGCCTGCTCGACGTGACGATCGTGGCGGTCGCACTGCCCACCGTCCAGCGCGAGCTGCACGCCTCCCCCGCGCAGGTGCAGTGGGTGGTCTCCGGATACGCACTGACCTTCGCCCTCGCCCTCGTCACCGCCGGCCGCCTCGGCGACGCCCTGGACCGGCGCCGTATCTTCCTGCTGTCCCTCAGCGGCTTCGTGATCTTCAGTGCGGCGTGCGGAGCGGCCCCGAACATCGAACTGCTGGTGGTGGGCCGCCTCGCGCAGGGCCTGGCGGCCGGCTTCATGGCACCCCAGAACTCCGCGCTCATCCAGCAGATGTTCCGTGGTGCCGAACGCGGCCGCGCCTTCGGGCTCTTCGGCTCCACCGTCGGCATCAGTTCCGCCGCCGGCCCGATCACCGGCGGCGTCATCCTCGCCCTCGCCTCCGGTCCCCAGGGCTGGCGGTGGATCTTCTACGTCAACGTCCCCATCGGCATCCTCGCCGTGCTCCTCGGCCGGCACCTGCTTCCCCGCACCCGGGGCAGCGGGCGGGGCCGGGTGGACGTGCCCGGCGTTCTGCTCCTCGGCCTCGGCGTCCTCGCGCTGATGTACCCGCTGGTCCAGGCGGAGTCGGGCGGTCTCAGGCACCTGTGGTGGCTGTTCCCGGCCGGTGCAGCGATCCTCGCCGTCTTCGTCCGGTGGCAACGCCGCCTCGTCGCCCGAGGTGCCCAGCCGTTGCTGGACCCGCGGCTCTTCACGACCGTGCGCGGGTACGCCGTCGGTGCCGGCATCGGCACGTTGTACTTCATCGGCTTCAGCGGCGTCTGGCTGGTCTTCGCCCTCTTCTACCAACGCGGCCTCGGTTTCTCCCCGCTGCGGTCCGGCCTCGCCGTGACGCCCTTCGCCCTCGGCTCGGCGAGCGCGGCGGTGGTCGCCGGCCGGCTGGTGGAGCGGTTCGGCCGCGTGCTCACCGTGTGGGGCCTCACGGGTGTGATCGCCGGCCTGGGCGGCACCGCGCTGCTGCTGCGCTTCGCGCCGCTCCACACAGCTCCCTGGGTCGCCGCCCCGGTCCTGTTCCTCGGCGGCATCGGCGGGGGCTTCGTGGTCTCCCCGAACATCACGATGACCCTGCGGGACGTGCCGGTGAGCATGGCGGGCGCGGCGGGCGGTGCCCTGCAGACCGGCCAACGGCTCGGGGCGGCGCTGGGGACAGCCGTGCTGCCCGGCCTCTTCTACCTGGTCCTCGGCAGGAGCCACGACTACCGCACAGCTCTGGTCACCGCCCTGGTCGCCGGCCTCGTCGGCATGGCCGCGTCCCTGGCGCTCGCGGTGTTCGACTGGCGACGCGACCGGCGGACGAGCCGACCGCACCGGAAGTGCCCGGAGGAGGTCGCCAACGACCCGGTGCACTCCCGGCAGACCTGAGCGCCGAGTTCGTCCACGAGCAGCACCGAGCAGCACCGAGCAGCACCGAGTGGCCCGGCAGGAACCGGACATCGCCGGTCACCGCGAACCCCGAGCCGAGCCGGGGCGCCGCAGCACCGCCGGGTTGCCGCCCCGCAGAGCGGCGCCGATGCGATCCGTGCGCCAGTCGCTCGTCATGGCTCCAGCCTGTCCAGCGGGTGCCGGGTCGAGGGCTGTCGTGGATCGCGTGGATGGCGCAGGGCCATCAGGGTGGCCCCGGGCCGTGTCGGGCGGGCGCGGCGGGCGGGGTTGGCCATGCTGGGCCGGGAGCGGCACCCCTCAGCGGCGAGAAGGAGCACTGCATGCCGACGGACCCGGTGGAACGATTCCTGGCGGCGCTGGACCCCGGCCACCGGGAGACCGTCGGCGCGAAGCCGCGCGCGGAGCAGGAGCAGCTCGCGGCGGCCTGGGAACGGGAACTGGAATCGGACGACGAACTGGACACCCTGGACGAGCTGTCCCCGCCGGCGGCGGAGGCGGAGGCGGCCCGCCGGGTCCTGGAACGCGAATCGGACTGACGGCTCGCGACGCGCCCTCGGCCGGGCGTCAGGGTCGGTCACGTGACACTCACCGAGCGAGAACGTGAGCAGTTTCTGGCGGAGCCTCATGTACGACCGGACCCGGCTCGGCGAGTACCTCGTCATCCGCATGCGGCCCGAACACCGGGTCTTTGCCGACCTGGGCGCCTTCCGAGGAGCCCAGGCGCCGCGGGTCCCGGCCGGTGTCCGCTCAGGGAAGACCGACCGCGAGATCGTCCACCACTGCCTGGAGCCGGCCTTCGTGTCGTCCCGCGACGCGTCGCTGGCGCGTGGAGCCGGTCCCGCGGTGCTGGACGTCGCTCAGCCAGTCGCCGACACACCGGTCGTCGCCGTACCGGCTGAGCTTCGGCTCGACCCGTTTCCACAGCTCGTCCACCAGGCGGGCGACGGGCGAGGGCGTGCAGTCGCGCGTGTGGGTGGCGGGCAGGGCGCCGGCCGGTCCGTACCGGGCGGCCTGCCAGCAGGCGGCCCTGAGCAGCAGGTCCGGTGGCTCGGGCGCGGGTTCGCCGGTGCGCACCGTCTCCATGGCGTGTGCGACCAGGGCTCGTACGAGCAGTGCGTACGCGGCCGTGACGGTGGGCTCCGGCATCACGTCGGCGATGCGCACCTCGATGGTGGGAACGTGGGCCGAGGGCCGGACGTGCCAGTAGATCATGCCCCGGTCCATCGCCGCTCCGGTGGCCACGAGCTGGTCGACCAGCCTGTCGTAGTGGTCCGCGCTGCGCAGGTGGGGCGGAGGTCCCGCCGCGGGCCACCGGCTCCAGACGGCGGTGCGCCAGCTCTCGTATCCGGTGTCCGACCCGTCGTAGAAGGGGGAGTTGGCGGTGAGTGCCAGCAGCAGAGGCATCCAGCCCCGTAAGTGGTTGACCGCCTGGACGGCCTCCTCGCGATCGGCCACTCCCACGTGTACATGGCAGGCGTTGACGCCCTGGTGGTGGGCCACGGGCCCGAAGTGGTGGATGACGGCGTGGTACCGGGGCTGGTCGAGGACGGGGGGCGGGCCGGGGGTGCCGAGGATCGCGGTGCCGCTGGGCACCAGAAGGCAGCCGTGTTCGGCCGCGGCGGCGGCCGCGCCCCTGCGCAAACGCACTATCTCGGCCTCCAGTTCGGCGGCCGTACGGCACACGGCGCTGACGGTCTCCACCTGGCACTGCGAGATCTCCGCCGTGGCGTGCGGCGCGCCCAGGAGCTCCTGGGCGGCGGGGACCACGGCCGGGGCCCTGTGCACGGCCCTGCGGCTGCGCCGGTCGGCCAGGATGAACTCCTCCTCCACGCCCACGGTGGGCGGTGCGTCCACCTCCGCCGGGAACGCGGGTCTGCCGGCGGCGGCAGGGGTCACGTCTTCAAACGGCTCTGGCACGTCCAGCCCCTTCGAAAGACAAGGGACACCGGCATCCGCATGTCCCGGGCTCGGCACGGACACTGCGAGCGGTCACCACGCCACCATCACGCACGGCGGGGCGAGCCGAAGGCCGCGGTCGGCGGCGTGGCGGGCGGAGCCGAGGAGGCCTCCCGCCCATTCCGTTCCGGTGATGCCTCTGGTCGTTCCGGTGGAAGCGCCTCGCGTCGTTCCGGTGGAAGCGCCTCCGGTCGTTCCGGTGGAAACGCCTCCGGCTCCTGCAACGGTGCGGCACAGCCGAACGCCACCGGTCCGACGGTCACCCTGAGTCCTTCCTTTCCGCGGCGCACACGACGGACCCATGCATGCCACCTTCTCCGTGGCCGTACACGCGGCGGGCATGCTCACCGCTTCGTTCAGGCCGGTCGCGTACACACGGCACACACGACACAGGGGACCGTCCGGCGCCGTCCCGCCCGCATGCCGGAGCGCAAGGATCCAGCCGTGACGGAAGGGCACCGACGAGAGCGCCGTGCACCGGCCGGGTGGTCCGTCGTGGCACCCGCCAGGCACAACCCGCTGCGCCGCCGATACCGTCCGGCGTTGCACGGCAGAGGACCCGGCCTGGAACGGCCTGGAACGGCCTGGAACGGTTGCGAAGCACCAGCGCCCGGACGGACCGGAGCGTGCACGGCCGGCAGGTCGTCACCCGCGTCGCATCCGCGCGTCTCGCTGCCGCCCGCCTCATCCGTATCCGCCGGCCGGCCGCGGACCCCGAGGTTTCCGCACCGCAGTTCGACTCGATCCTGACCGTCCGGGCCGTCCCGTGCAGCGCTCCTCGGTGGCAGAACCGTCGTTGCGGTGGAAGGCGGCGCCGTCGTGGCGAGCCGTTCCGGCGGTCCGCCGCGGCGCTGGGGGCGAGGGCAGCGGTGACTCGGCGGCGGCTGCCCGGGATTCTCCGGGCAGGCCGCCGCCGCGTGGTGGAGCCGGTCTACAGCGCGCGTTCCAGCCGGTCCGCCATCAGCTTGACGAACCGGGCCGGTTCCTTCGGCCGGCCGCCCTCGGCGAGCACCGCCAGGGCGTGCAGGAGTTCGGCCGTCTCGGCGAGTTCCGCGCGGTCCTCGCGCTCCTGGTAGGCCTGGTTGAGGCCCTTCACGAGCCGGTGGTCCGGGTTGAGTTCCAGGATCCGCTTGGCCTGGGGCACTTCCTGGCCCATCGCGCGGTACATGTTCTCCAGGGCCGGGGTCAGGTCGTGCGCGTCGGAGACGACACAGGCCGGTGAGACGGTGAGGCGGGAGGACAGGCGTACTTCCTTGATGTCCTCGTCCAGCTGCTCCTTCATCCAGCCGAGCAGCCCGGCGTACTCCTCGGTCCGCTTCTCCCGCTCGCCCTCGGAGGTGTCCTCGTCCCCGGCGTCGAGGTCGATCTGTCCCTTGGCGACGGACCGCAGCTTCTTGCCCTCGTACTCGCCGACCGCGTCGGCCCACACCTCGTCGACGGCGTCGGTGAGCAGCAGCACCTCGATGCCCCGCTCCCGGAACGCCTCCATGTGCGGCGAGTTCTCGATGCTCTGCCGGGACTCACCGGTCAGGTAGTAGATGCCCTCCTGCCCGTCCTTCATCCGCTCCACGTAACTCTTCAGCGTGGTCGGCTCGGTGTCGTGGTGCGTGCTCGCGAACGAGGCGACGGCGAGGATGGCGTCGCGGTTCTCGGAGTCGGTGACCAGTCCCTCCTTCAGGACCGTGCCGAACTCCCGCCAGAACGTGCCGTACCGCTCGTGGTCCTTGGTCATCATCTCCTTGACCGTGGACAGGACCTTCTTCGTCAGCCGTCGGCGCATCAGCTCGATGTGGCGGTCCTGCTGGAGGATCTCGCGGGACACGTTGAGCGAGAGGTCCGCCGCGTCCACGACGCCCTTGACGAAGCGGAGGTACGGCGGCAGCAGCGCCTCGCAGTCGTCCATGATGAACACGCGCTTGACGTACAGCTGCACACCACGCTTGACGTCCCGCGTGAACAGGTCATGGGGAGCGTGCGCGGGCAGGAACAGCAGGGCCTGGTACTCGAAGGTGCCCTCCGCCTGGAGGCGAATGGTCTCCAGCGGGTCGCGCCAGTCGTGGCCGATGTGCTTGTACAGCTCGTGGTACTCGTCCTCGGACACCTCGTCACGGGGCCGCGCCCACAGTGCCTTCATGGAGTTGAGGGTCTCGGGCGCGGGGGCCTCGCCACTCTCCTCGGCTGCGGCGGAGCCTTCCGGCACCATCCGGATGGGCCAGGTGATGAAGTCCGAGTACCGCTTGACGATCTCCTTGATCTTCCACGGGGAGGTGTAGTCATGGAGCTGGTTCTCGGGGTCGGCCGGCTTCAGGTGGAGCGTGACCGACGTGCCCTGCGGCGCGTCGTCCACCGTCTCCAGCGTGTACGTGCCCTCCCCGCGCGACGACCAGCGGGTGCCCTGTTTCTCACCTGCGCGCCGGGTCAGCAGGGTGACCTCGTCCGCCACCATGAAGCCGGAGTAGAAGCCGACGCCGAACTGGCCGATGAGCCCCTGCTCTCCGGCCGCGTCCTTGGCCTCCTGCAGTTCCTGCAGGAACTTTGCGGTGCCCGAGTTGGCGATCGTTCCGATGAGCCGGCCTACCTCGTCGTACGACATCCCGATGCCGTTGTCCCGCACGGTGAGGGTGCGGGCGTCGTTGTCGACGTCGATCTCGATGTGCAGATCGGACACGTCGGCGTCGAGCGAGTCGTCCCACAGCTTCTCGAGGCGCAGCTTGTCCAGCGCGTCGGATGCGTTGGAGACCAGCTCCCGCAGGAAGACATCCTTGTTCGAGTAGACCGAGTGAATCATCAGCTGAAGCAGCTGACGGGCCTCTACCTGAAACTCAAACGTCTCGGTCGGCATGTTCGCGAATACCTCACACGTCCTGTCGCCGGAACTGATGGCAGACACAGTAAAACACCACGTCAGGGGCGGTGGCCGGAAAGTGGGGACAGTGGCTGGATCCGCACCGCTTCGCAGCTTCGGGCGCATGCGGCCGCGCCGCGGCTCATCGACGTGCCGTAGCGGCCGCGTCACGCTGGGAGTCCACGGTCATGACCGTCGGCTGCCCGGGTACTCGCCGGTCCTGGGTCCCGGCCCGCACGACGGGCCGACGGGCCTTCGGAAAGTCGAGCAGTGACGACGGAGGTACAGAGATGAGCAGGGTCAAGGAAGCGGTGGACGTCGACGTTCCTCTGCACACCGCGTACAACCAGTGGACGCAGTTCGATCAGTTCCCGAACTTCATGGAAGGCGTCGAGGAGGTCACTCAGCTGGACGACCGGCACAATCACTGGACCACCAAGATCGCCGGAGTGCGGCGCGAGTTCGACACCGAGATCGTCGACCAGTTCCCCGACGAGCGCATCACCTGGCGCACCACCAGCGGCGACACCAACCAGAAGGGCACGGTCCGCTTCGAGCCCCTGGACGAGACCCATACGAGGGTGGAGCTGGTGATGGACATCGAGCCCAGCAGCGCCGCCGAGAAGGTCGCCGACGTGATAGGCACCATCGACCGGCGCGTCAAGGGCGACATGAAGCGGTTCAAGCAGTTCATCGAGGAACGCGGCGCGGAGTCCGGCAGCTGGCGTGGCCGCATCGCGCCCGGCGGCAGCGGACCGGCCCGCTGAGCACGCTCCGCACACGGTGAGTGGCCGGCCGTAGCGCGGGGTGAAGCCCCCGCTTCGCCCCGCGCTTCCTCACGTCCCGATGCCGCCTCCTGGACCACCTGGCGACATCGATTCCATGGACGAACTCGTCGCCATGGCCGACGACCCCGACGCCCGCGTCAGGATCTCCGCCTTCCACGCCCTGGCCTGCGACCGGTGCAAGGGCGACGTCTGCGCACCGGGAGCGGACCGAGTGCTCGAACCCGCACTGCGCCCCCTGGGCTCCGACCCCGACCCTCATGTCCGGAGCATGGCCGGCGAACTCGTCGGCAAGTTCGCCCACACCCACGCCGCCGCGCTCACCCCCCTGGAGACGGCCCACGCCGAGGACCCGAGCCCGGCCGTCCGGAAGAAGGCCGGCTGGTACGCCCCCGGCGGGGCCATCCACAAGCGAACCGCACCGCGGTGACGGGGCGGACGCATCCCTTCGGACCGGCAGGGCGCCGGATCGCCCCGCGCGTGCCTGCCGGTGGCAGGGAGTCCCGTACAGGACGGTGACAGTCGCGTTCGCCGCAGGGTCTCGGGAGGCCGGTGGCCGCGCTCACGAGGCCGTACTGCGCACCTGTGCCGGCACCGCCCACCACTGGTCCGGACGGTCCACCACCGGAGCGGTCGGGCCGGTCTCGTGGAAGCGGCCGAGGCGGAGGAGGTAGGCGGCGATGCCTGCCGCGCCCTGCATCCAGGTGGTGGCCGGCGGGAGCAGCGGGGGGTTCTTGCGGTGTTCCAGGAAGCGCCAGCGGGCGCCCGTCTCGTCCCTGATCGCCCGCTCCACCAGAGCGTCGCCCATGGTGCACGCCGCCTGCTGGAAGACTTCCGCCCGTGCCGAGCCCGCGCAGTCCTGCGCAGCGTCCAGGAACACGTCGCCGACGCCCGCCGTGCCGCAGCAGCGGCCGTCGTTGTCCCAGAAGCCGGGGCGCAGGCGCTCCGGGACACCCGAGGTCAGGATCGAGGTCAGGCAGCGGTCCCGCAGCTCGCCGACCGCGATGCCCGACACCTCGGACACACCCGCGTGCGACAGCGCCGTGAACAGGTGCGAGGTGCCTGCCGGGCCGTGGCACCAGGTGTACGTCACCGGTTCCACCTCCCGTGTCGACGGCGGGATGGTGTGCGGGACGATGAATCCGCCGTCCTCCAAGGAGCCGACGGACAGGACGTGCCGGGCCCCCTGTACCGCGGCCTCGACGAAGTCGTCGCGGCCGAGTGCCGCCCCCGTCACGGCCAGCGCCGTGGCGACCCCGGCGGTGCCGTGCGAGTAGTTCGGACTGCGCGATGCGATGCCGGGTGCCATCCCCCAGTCCAGGCCCGCGGTGGTCCGGTCGGCCACCCCGAGCAGGGCCTCACAGCCGGTCGTGGCGATCTGCTCCGCGCGCTCGCCGCCCGCCCAGATCGCTGTCAGCACCACTCCGGCCGTGCCCATGACGATGTCGTTGAGCGGTGCGTCGGAGCCGGGTTCGAACTCGAGGGTGGTCTTCCAGCCTTCCGGGCCGGCCAGGTCCGCCAGCCGCTTCATTGGGACCGACTCCTGGCCCGGGGCGAGCAGCTTCAGCGCCACGACGTCGCCTGCCAGACCGTCGTACAACGATGGTTCGACCCGCCGTTCCGCCTCCGTCGAGAGCCTGGCCACGATCGCGGTCGCCAGAGCCTGTTCGCTCTCGCTCAGCTCCCGGTACCGGGCGATCTCCGCCAGCACCGGCGCGAGGCCGGCGATCCCCGCGTACAGCGAGTCGCGGTCCTCCGCGGGTGAGGTGGCGGGGCCGTCCTCGGCAACCTCCACCGGCAGCCAGGGGCCTTCGTCCTCACGGATCTGGTTCAGCACCCATGACCAGGCGGCCTCGCCCAGTTCCCGGTGCACGTTGTTCGCCGTCACCCCGACACGCTACAACTGCCCGGCTGCGACGGAAACGTCGTTTCGATCCCCCGAAAACAGCAAAGGCAAGGAGGTCGTCCGCTCCTTGCCACTCTCAACTTATAGCGCACCAGGGGGCTTGCGGCAAGGCCCCCGTCGTGCCGCAGAATTGCCGGCCGAGGCCGGAAGCTACGGAAAATGGGGGATTCGGCAAATGCGTGTGCTTTTGTCTACGTATGGGTCGCGTGGAGATGTCGAACCGCTGGCGGGACTCGCCGTGCGGCTGCGGGAGTTCGGCGCGCAGGTGCGCGTGTGTGCGCCGCCCGACGAGGACTTCGCGCAGCGGCTGGCCGGGGTGGGGGTACCGCTGGTGCCGGTCGGCCCGTCGGCGCGCGCGCTGACCAAGGCGGCGCCGCCGCCGTCGTCCCTGCCCCGGCGCGCGGCCGACTTGATCGCCGGCCAGCTGGACGTGGTCACCGCTGCGGCCGAGGGGTGCGACGTGCTGGTGGCGACCGGCATGATCCCGGCCGCGGCCGGCGCGCTGACGGTGGCCGAGAAACTGGGCATCCCCTCCGTGTCCGTGACCTTCCAGCAGCTCACCCTCCCGTCGCCGCGGCGTCGGCCACTGGCCTACCCGGGCCGGCCGCTCCCGCCCGGGGTGACGGACGCCGAGGTGCTGTGGGAGCTGGATGCGCGGAACGCCAACGCGCTGTTCGGTGAGGCGCTCAACGGCAGTCGGGCGTCGATCGGTCTGCCCCCGGTGGACGACGTGCGGGACTTCGTCATCGGTGACCGGCCGTGGCTGGCGACGGATCCGGTCCTGGATCCGTGGCAGCAGACGCCGGACCTGGACGTCGTACAGACCGGCGCGTGGGTCCTGCCGGACCAGCGCCCGCTGCCGGACGAGCTGGTGGCGTTCCTGGAGGCCGGCGAACCGCCGGTGTACGTCGGGTTCGGCAGCATGCCCCTGCACGGCTCGGCGGATGCGGCGCGGGTGGCCGTCGGGGCGGTGCGGGCGCAGGGCCGCCGGGTGCTGGTCGCCCGCGGCTGGGCGGACCTCGGCCCGATCGACGACCAGGACGACTGCTTCGTCGTCGGCGAGGTCAATCAGCAGGCGCTGTTCGGGCGGGTGGCCGCCGTCGTGCATCACGGCGGCGCGGGTACCACGACCACGGCCGCCCGGGCCGGTGTGCCGCAGGTGGTGGTGCCGCAGTCGGCGGACCAGCCGTACTGGGCCGGCCGGGTGGCCGCGCTGGGCATCGGCGCGGCGCACGACGGCCCGGTTGCGACCTTCGAGTCCCTGTCGGCCGCGCTCGGCTCGGTCCTGTCCCCCGGAACTCGCGCCCGGGCGGCCGCCGTGGCCTGCACCGTCCGCAGCGACGGCGCGGCGGTGGGCGCGAAGCTGCTGCTCGACACCTTCGGTGGAGGAAGGGCGCCCACATCCGCGTGAACAACCCCGCCGCACACGACACCCGCGAGCGAACCCACTTCGGAGCCGAATCGATGAACCCCCTGACCACCAGTGCCTTCGACCTTCCCGACCGACTCGCCGCCAAGGCCGGCCCGGCACTGATCGCCGACGACGAGCAGCACTTCGCGGCCGTCGCGCAGTGCCTGGAGCAGGCGATCGCCGAGGCGTCCGAGCGCCTCGACGCCCAGCTCAAGGCGCCCGGCGGGGTGGGCCGGGCCGCGATGGACCGGGACGTGGAGGTCCACCGGCTGACCGGTCGGCTGCGCGCGCTGCGCCGCCACGGGCTGGACCTCTGCCTCGGCCGCATGGTCGGCGCGGACGACCCCGAGCCCGTGTACGTGGGACGACTCGGCCTCACGGACAGCACGGGGCGCCGACTGCTCATCGACTGGCGCTCCCCCGCCGCCGAGCCGTTCTTCGGCGCCACCCACGCCGATCCGATGGGGCTGGCGAGCCGCCGCAGGTACCGCTGGACCGGCGGCCTGATCAGCGACTACTGGGACGAGGTGTTCACCGCCGACGGTTTCGCCGGGCATGCCGCGCTCGACGACCAGTCCGCCTTCATCGCCCATCTGAGCAGCAGCAGGTCGCCGCGGATGCGCGATGTGCTGGGCACCATCCAGGCCGACCAGGACGCCATCATCCGCGCCGGGTCCCGCGGGGCTCTCGTGGTCGACGGCGGTCCGGGCACGGGCAAGACCGTCGTCGCGCTGCACCGTACCGCCTGTCTGCTGTATTCCGACCCGCGTCTGGGTCACCGCCGGGGCGGCGTGCTGTTCGTCGGTCCGCACCGGCCCTATCTGGCGTACGTCGCCGATGTCCTGCCCAGCCTCGGCGAGGAGGGCGTGCAGACCTGCATCCTGCGGGACCTCGTCGCCGAGGGTGCCGAAGCCGTGGCCGAGGCCGATCCGGAGGTGGCCCGTCTGAAGTCCTCCGCGCAGATGGTGCGGGCGATCGAGACCGCCGTACGGTTCTACGAGGAGCCGCCCGCCGAGGAGATGACGGTCACCGTCGACTGGACCGGCATCCAGCTGACCGCCGCTGACTGGGCGGAGGCGTTCGAGGCTCCGGAACCAGGTACTCCGCACAACGAGGCACGTGACCAGATCTGGCAGAAGCTGGTCGCGATCCTCCAGGAGAGGTACGACGGCGACGACATGCCGGCCGAGCAGTTCCAAAGGGCGCTGCGGCAGGACAAGGAGCTGGTCGGGGCCCTCAACCGGGCATGGCCGCTGCTCGAAGCGGCCGACCTGGTCTCGGACCTGTGGTCGGTCCCCGCCTACCTGCGGATGTGCGCTCCCTGGCTCGGTCCCGAGGATGTCCGCAGGCTGCAGCGCGCGGACGCCCAGGCCTGGACGGTGCCGGACCTGCCGCTCCTGGACGCGGCCCGGCAGCGGCTCGGCGACCCGGAGGCGGAAGGGCGGGAACGCCGGCGCAGGGCGTCCGCCGCCGCCGAACGCGCGCGCATGGCGAGCGTGATCGACGACGTGCTCGCGGCCGACGACGACGGCGAGGGCGCGGTGACGATGCTGCTCGGGCAGGATCTGAAGGACACTCTGGTCGACGAGGGCGCGCTGCCCGGCACCGAACCGGACCTGCTCGCCGGGCCGTTCGCGCACATCGTCGTGGACGAGGCCCAGGAACTGACCGACGCGGAGTGGCAGATGCTGTTGCTGCGCTGCCCGTCCCGGAGCTTCACCATCGTCGGGGACCGGGCCCAGGCCCGGCACGGGTTCACGGAGTCGTGGCAGGAACGGCTCCAGCGGGTCGGGTTCGACCGGATCGACCAGGCGTCGCTGACCGTCAACTACCGTACGCCGCGGGAAATCATGGCGGAGGCCGAGCCGGTCATCCGCGCCGCGCTCCCGGACGCCAACGTGCCGGCGTCCATCCGCGGCAACGGCATCCCCGTCGCGCGCGGCTCCGCTGCGGACCTGCGCGCGATCGTCGACGACTGGCTCGCCACACATGCCGACGGGATCGCCTGCGTCATCGGCGACCCCGCCTTCACGGCCGTGCCCCGCGTCCGGTCGCTGACCCCGGAACTGTCCAAGGGCCTCGAGTTCGACCTGGTCGTCCTCGTCGACCCGGAGAAGTTCGGCGAGGGCATCGAAGGGGCGGTGGACCGCTATGTCGCGATGACCCGGGCGACCCAGCGGCTGGTCGTCCTCACCGGCTCCTGACGGCAGCCCCCTGCCCGGTCTGCTTCGGGTTCCCGCACGTGCGGCCGGGCGGGCGGGCGCCGGCCTGGTGCGTCGTCCGTCGGGTTCAGGTGAGACGCGCCAGGACGTGCCCCGGTGGTGCACCGCGCTGCAGAAGTCGCCGAGCGCCCGCCCCCGGGCCCCGGCGTCCGCCGAGCCCATGGCCCGCAGCCGTGCCGGGACCTTCTCGGCGGCGCCGTAGGCGTGGGTCAGGGGCGACCAGTCGATGCGGTCGAGTCCGTCGATCATGCGCGGCACCGTGCCGGAGGGCACTGACGACGGCTGTGCCGTGCGCGCGTCACGGGGTCGTGCAGGTCCGTACGCCGTCCAGCCAGGCCGGGCCCTGGATGTAGATGTTGGTGACCCAGGCGTGGTAGTCGGGGAGGTAGGACCATGCGTCGTTGGTGTATCCCTCGGCGGTGACGACCTCGGCGTGCTTCTGGCAGGCGACGCGGATGGTAGTCGGACCGGGAAAGGCGTAGACCCGGGCGGCCCTGACGGAGGGCTGGGCCTTGGTCCAGACGCCGGTGCCCCAGGTGCGGAAGACGGGACCTTCCACGGTGCCGGTGTTGACGCGGACGGCCCCGAAGTAGTCTCCGCCGAGGCGGACGTCACTGACCATCAGCTTGGTGCCGGACTGCCTCGCCTCCACCATCTTGCCGGCACCGAGGTAGATGGCGATGTGGTGCAGGTCCGCGGAGGTGCCGTAGGCGAGCAGGTCGCCGGGGTGCAGGGGGGCGAGGCCGTCGGACGCGGTGAAGCGGTCGGCGGTGCGGTGGGTGTAGTACTGGGTGCTCGCGTCCCCGTCGAGGATGTCGGCGCCGGCGGCCTGGGCGTAGGCGTGGCGGACCAGGCCGGAGCAGTCGAAGCCGAGGCGTTCGGGGTCGTGTTCGCTGGCCGGGTCGGTGGGGTCCACCTTGCCGTAGGTGGGCCCGGGCTGGGCGCCGTGGCCGCCGCCCCAGGTGTACCAGACGCCGGCCGCGACCTGTGCGCAGGCGGCGTCGACGGCCCGTTCGGCCGCCGCGGAGGCGCCCGGTGCGAGGACGCCGCAGGTGTCGTCCGCCGTCCTGGCCGGCCGGTCGGCGGCGATCGCGGACGGGGTGAGGAAGAGAGTGGTGAGCAGGGCGATGAGTGTGGCGATGGCTCCGGTTCGCCTGAGCATGCCGGGACCCCCGTTTCCTGGTCTGGTCGTCCGGTCGGGTGGGAGGGGTGGTCTGGTGCCCAGATTTCCCGGCCGTGGCGCACCGGTCGAGGCTGTGGGGCGGACCTCCTGGGACGGGCAACGGGAAACGCCGGGGAAACCCCCGCCGTGCAGGGCGGTTGTTCAGTGGCGCGGGCATGCGGACGTGCCGGGGGCCGGCTCGCCGGGGAGCAGGGTGCGGCGGGTCGCGGGGTCCATGGCCCGGTTCATGCGGCAGATCTCCGCCAGCCGGGCCCCGACGTCCAGGTTCCACATGCGGACGGTGCCGTCGTTGCTGCTGCTCGCCACGGTCCGGCCGCCGGGCGCGAAGGCCACGCCCCACACCGCGTTGGTGTGCCCGGTGAGCGTGGCCCAGGGCCGCCGGCCGGGCACGTCCCACAGCCGCACCGTCCGGTCGTTGCCACTGCTCGCGAGCAGCCGTCCGTCCGGTGAGAAGACGAGGCCGCGCACCGATCCGGTGTGGCCCGTCAGCGAGCCGAGTGGCCGGTGCCCCACGACGTCCCACAGGCGTACGGTGCCGTCGTTGCCGCAACTGGCCAGGGTGTGGCCGTCGGGGCTGAAGGCGACGCCGCGGACCGCTCCGGTGTGACCGGTCAGCGTGGCCAGCGGCCGGTGCGTGCGGGCATTCCACAGACGCACCGTCAGGTCGTCGCCGGCGCTGGCCAGGGTCCGTCCGTCGGGGCTGAAGGCGACGTCGTTGACGTAGTCGGCGTGGCCAGTGAGGACGGCGAGCGGGCGACGGCCAGTGACGTCCCAGAGGCGCAGGGTGCGGTCGGCACCGGCCGAGGCGAGGGTGCGGCCGTCCGGCGCGAACGCCAGCGCGAACACGGCTCCGCGGTGGCCGTGCAGCACGGTGTGCCGGCGGCGGGCCGTCAGGTCCCACAGCACCACCGTCCCGTCGGAGCCGGCCGAGGCGAGAGTGGCGCCGTCCGGCGCGAACGCCACCGTGGTGACGCTTCCCTGCCGGCTCTCCAGGGTCGTCGCAGTGCCGCGCCGGACCGGGTCCCACAGGCGTACGGTGTGATCGGCGTCGGCGGTGGCCAGCAGTCGCCCGTCCGGGCGGTAGGCGAGGGCGGACACCTCGGTGAACGGCCGGGCGGCCAGGGTCCTGCCGCGCAGGTCCCACAGGACCACGGACTGGTCGAACCCGCCGGTGGCGAGGAGCGTGCCGGTGGCGTCGACGGCGACGGACATCACGTAGTCGGTGTGTCCGGTGAGGGTCGTGACGAGCCGTCCGCTGCGGACGTCCCAGAGCCTGGTCGCACTGTCCCCGCTCGCGCTGACCACGGTGGTGCCGTCGGGGGTGTAGGCCACGGCGTTGACGTCGTCGCTGTGCCCGGTGAGCGTGGCCGTGGCCCGTCGGCCGCCGACGTCCCACAGCCGTACCGTCCGGTCCACTCCCCCGCTGGCCAGGCTCCGGCCGTCGGGGGCGAAGGCCAGGCCCAGCACCTCGTCGGTGTGACCGCGCAGGACGGCCACCTGCGCGGCCCCGCGGGGATCCCACAGCCGTACGGTCCGGTCCGCGCCGGCCGAGGCCAGCAGCTTGCCGTCCGGGGCGAACGCGAGCGCGTCGATCTGGCCGGAGTGGCCTTCGAGCCGGGCCACCCGCCTGGGAGTTGCGGCCGTGTCCCAGAGCTGGAGGGCTCCCTGGGCGGTGGCGACGGCGAGGGTGTGGCCGCGGGGGGCGAAGGCGACCGCGCGGGCTCCGCCGGTGTCCGCTGCCGGCAGGGCGGTGGCGCGGGCGGAGCGGCCCGGCGACCACAGCCGTACCGGTCCGGAGGACGACGTGACGGCGAGGGTACGGCCGTCCGGGCTGAAGGCGATGGCGCGGATCCGCCCGGGGACGGTGAGCGTCGCGGTGGTCCCGTGACCGGGCAGCCGGCGCAGCCGGACCGTGCCGTCCGAGCTGCCGGTGGCCAGCAGCCGGCCGCCCGGTGCGAAGGCGACCGCGTTGACCGGTCCGCGGTGTCCGCCGAGCCGGGCCGCGAACGGCTCCGCCTGGGTGCTGAGCAGAGCGCCGCGGGCCGTGGCGGTCGGTTCGGTGCGGTAGGCCTCGGCGGCCAGCAGCATGGACGCCTCGGGGCGGCCCCCGGCCAGCAGGGTCGACCGGGCGGCGAGGGCCTGGGAGCGGGCGAGACGCTCCTGGGCGAGCGCGTCGGCCCGTTGCCGGTGGGCGAGCCCGCCGGCGGCCAGCGCACAGCCGAGCAGGACGACGAGGGTCACCACCATCGCCTGGCGCAGCCTGGTCTGACGCCTCGCCAGCCGCTGCCTGGTCTCCTCCTCGGCCTGGCTGGCACGCAGGAAGGCGTCCTCGACGGGGCCGAGCGGGCCGAGGCCGTCCGTGTCCTCGGCCCAGGCCCGTACGGTGTCCAGCCGGGTGCCGCGGTAGAGCGCCGACGGGTCACGGCCCTCGCGTTCCCATGCGGCCGCGGCATGGGCGAGTTGCTGGCGGGCGAGGAGGCCGGCCCGGTCGGCGCTGATCCATGTCCGCAGCCGGGGCCAGCTGTGCAGCAGCGCCTCGTGCGTGATCTCGACGCTGTCGCTGTCGACGGTCACGAGCCGGGCGCGGACGAAGACGTCGAGCGCGGTGCCGGCGCCTTCCGCGTCGGCGAGCTGCGTCATGAGGGCGGTACGGCCGACCCGGCGCCGGGTGGCGCCGGCCCCGTCCGAGACCTGCACGAGCCGGGACAGGATGCGCCGGATGGTCCGCTGCTCGGCGGGGTACAGCCGGGCGAACGCGTCCTCGGCGGTGCGTGCCACGGCCCCCTGGATGCCGCCGGTGCTCTCGTACCCGGCGACGGTCAGCGTGCCGGCCTCGCGGTGGCGCCAGGTGGCCAGCAGAGCGTGGGAGATCAGCGGGAGCGCACCGGTGGGGACGCCCTGCGCGCCGGGTGCTCCGGTCAGCCCGGCGTCCCGCAGCAGCAGCGGCACCAGGCCGGGGTCGAGGGTGACTCCGGCGAGTTCGGCCGGGCGGGTGATGGACTCGCGCAGCTCCGCCGTGGTCATCGGGGGCAGTACGTGGAGGCCGTCGGTGAAGACGGCGGCGAGCTCCGGCAGTTCGAGGCAGCGGCCGGAGAAGTCGGCGCGCACGCCCAGGACGACCACCGCGGGATCGTGGGCGGGTGAAGGCGGCGGGGCGGCCAGTGCGCACAGCACGCGGGCGAAGGTGCGCCGTTCGGTCTCGTCGGCGCAGAGGGTGAAGAGTTCCTCGAACTGGTCGACGAGCAGGACGAGCCGGGACGGTGGTGGCGGCCGCTGCCCGGCCGGGGCCGCCTCCGTGCGGGTCCGCACGGACGCCAGAAGGGCCTCGGGCCGCTCGCCCAGCCGGGCGGCGGTGAGGTCCAGGTCGCCGCCGAGGGCCTTGGTCGTGCGTTCCAGCAGCTCGTCCAGGGGGTGCGCGGTCGGCGTGAGGGTGACGACCGGCCAGCGGTCGGCGCCGGCCATCGGGAAGCCGCCGGGGCGCCGCAGTGCCGGCACGAGACCGGCGTTGAGCAGGGACGACTTGCCTGCGCCCGAGGGGGCGACGAGCAGCAGCGGCCCTGCGCCGACTCTGCCGAACAGTCGCTCCACGAGTGCGGCCGTGGCCCGCTCCCGGCCGAAGTACCGGCCGGCGTCCTGCGCGGTGAACGCGGACAGGCCCGGATAGGGGCAGGCGGGGCCGGTGACATCGTTGCCGTCGTCCGGTTCGGCCGGGCGCGGCGGTACGACCAGGCGCAGCAACGCGCCCTCGGCGCGCAGGATCTGGTCGCAGCGGCGGGCCACGTCCGCGGTCGCCCGCTTCGCACCGGTCTCGATCTTGCTCAGATAGCCCTTGCTGTAATGGGTCTGTCTGGCCAGGTCGGCGAGCGACAGGCCGCGGTGCTGCCTCAGTCGTCGTAGCTGTGCGGGGAAGGACGGCGTGGTCGGCGCCGTCCGTCCCCCGTCGTTCTCGTTCCGGTTGCCGGTGTCGGCTCCGTGTTGCGGCTCCCCCAAGGCGTCCCCCATGGCAAAGCGTTGCCCAGGCCGTGAGACGGCGGTAGCCCAGGTTACTGCCGGGATGGGACAGGTGGCCCAGCCATGGGTACGGAGTGACCGAAAACGAGCTTCCGGAACCGCGGTTGCGGTTCCGGAAGCTCCCCCCGTGGGTCCCTCCGCCGGCCGAGGGTGGGGTTACGGCCGGTTGAGGGTGATGGAGTTGATCGGTGTGAGGTCGGCGTAGACGCCCGTCCCCTCGGCGATGGGGGCGCCGCAGCCGGCACCGTTGTAGCCCGTGCACAGGCTCGCGGTGGCGCCGCCGTACTGGTTGTTGAGGACCCAGTGGTGGCCGTACTGGTTGCTGAGGTTGTGCGGCCCGTAGCTGTAGAACACCAGGCTCGGCGACTGGGCCGGGTTCTGGTTCTGCGGGTAGACGCACACCGCGCCGTCCGGGCAGCCGGCCCACGGGTCGGCCGCCGGCTTGGCGTGCGCCGCGCCGGCCATGGCCAGAACGGCGGCCGCGGCGGTGGCGAACGCGGCAGCCCCGCGAATCGTCTTGCGCATGGTTCCCCCTTGCAGTTCTCCTGCGTCGTCGCAGGTCGTGCTCGGTGCTGACGGCATCAGCGTCGCGGCAGCGGGCCGCCGCAGTCGACGGGTTTCCCGTCGCCCGTCGCCCTGGCTGCGTGGGAAACCGTGCCTGAGCAGGGGGAGCGGAAGGGGGTGGGCAACCGGTGGTGGCGGGTGCCTCGTGCGAAGCAGCTCCGAACGGCCGATCACGCCCGCGTGCTTCGCCGGTCCGGCGTGCCCGGCGGTCAGACTTGACGGGCCGTGGCATCTGCTCGCGCACGAAGGGAACCCGCCCGCTCATGCACATCGATCTGACAGGTCGCACCGCACTGGTCACCGGCTCCACGCAGGGTATCGGTGCGGCCATCGCCGTCGCCCTCGCCCGGGCCGGGGCCCGAGTGGGCGTCAACGGCCGTGACGAGAGGCGGGTGGCCGAGAGTCTCGCGTCGCTGGCCCGGGAGGCTCCCGGCACCGACCTGGTGCCGGTGGCCGCCGACGTGGCGGGCGACGAGGGCGTGGCCCGGGTGGCCGCGGCACTGCCCGAGGTGGACATCCTCGTCAACAACCTGGGCGTCTTCGGATCCGCCGACCCGTTCGAGATCACCGACGAGGAGTGGCGGCGCTACTTCGAGGTGAACGTCCTCGCCGCCGTTCGGCTGACCCGGTTGTACCTGCCGCGGATGATGGAGCGCGGCTGGGGCCGGGTGCAGTACATCGCCAGCGACTCGGCGGTCGTCATCCCCGCGGAGATGATCCACTACGGGATGTCGAAGACCGCGCTGCTGGCGGTGAGCCGGGGATTCGCCAAGAAGGCGGCGGGCACGGGCGTGACGGTGAACTCCGTCATCGCGGGCCCCACGCACACCGGCGGCGTCGAGGACTTCGTATACGGCCTCGTCGACCGGGAGCTGCCCTGGGAGGAGGCACAGCGGGCGTTCATGCGCGAGTACCGCCCGCAGTCGCTGCTGCAGCGGCTCATCGAACCCGAGGAGATCGCGCACATGGTGGTCTACCTCAGCTCCGAGCAGGCCTCGGCCACGACCGGCGGTGCCCTTCGTGTCGACGGCGGGTACGTCGACTCGATTCTTCCCTGACCGTTTTCACACCCACGCGCACGCGTTGTTCACCGGTACTCAAACGCTTGCTCCGGGACAGAACTCCAGGAGGGGCGGCCTCGTGCCGGTCGCTGCCGACCGGCCGTCGGGAAAGGGCGGTGCCCGGGGCTCGTCGAGCGGCGGTCCGGCGGTCTTGTGCGGCGCCGGCGCAGCTGCGTGTTCATTCCCTCTCGGCCAGGCGGAACAGCTCCGTACTCCCACGTCAGCACGGCTCGGCGAGGACGGCAGCATTCTGAAAAGAGCACAAAGAGTCAGAGACCCCCGGCACAATGCCGGTTGCCCGAACGGGCACCGGAAGCGCTTTCCCGTGACCGATGTCACGATTGGTCATGTCCGGCCCCTTCCTTTAACCGTCCGGTAAATCAACGGACTGTAAAAGGACCCCTCGGTGGACCATCCGGAGAGTAGGCAAGAGCCGTGAACAGGGCGACAGTTGACAACGTTGGCCTGGACAGATAGCCTTTCTGCCTGCTATGAGCATCTAATATTTATTCGGTAGTCGACCGGCAAACCCGGGGCGACCGAATCGAAGTCGGCCAGAAATTGGCTGGAACCGTTCGGTCCAGGATTTCCGGCCACCTCACGGCTGTACCGGCGGTAAGAATCGGCACATCAATGGGACGTAGCATTGAGGCCCACCCGCGGTACGCGACGGATGCAAAACGGGGGACCACAGGATGCGACGCCTCTTTCGCGGTGCAGGTTCGGATCGCACCGGTGGACCGACGCGGAACGCGCAGGATGCAGGCTCGGCAGCGTGGCCGCACATCCTTCCCCGGGGCGCGCCGAGGCCCGGCCGGGAGACCTGACGGGCCGGTCCCGCCCCCGCTTCGCGTGCCGTCGGAAGCCCATCCGTCAGGGACCGGACAGGACCGGCGCGCCGCCTTTGCGGCAGCGCCGTCACCCTCGGAGAATTTTCCCACGCACCGCCTTGTACGGATGCAGCCTCGTCACGGGGGAAACGGGGCACGACCTCACTCGGAAAAAGATTCAAGGGGGGATCCACGATGCACCTTTTCGGCCGCACGAGAGAACTTCACACCCTGGGCGAGGCGTTCGCCGACAGCGCGCGGGGACACGGCCGGCTCGTGATCATCACGGGCGGACCCGGATCCGGGAAGACCCAGCTGGTACATGAATTCCTCACGACGCTGAACAACACCGGCGCACGCATACTGACCGGTACGGCCTGCCCGTCCGAAAGAAATCAGCCAATGAGCCTGGCGGGACAATTACTACGCAACGCGGATGCGGAGTTCACGGTCGTGCACCACGCCCCGCCCGTGATCACGCAGGCGAAGAACCGCCCCTCCGCGGAACCGGGGCACCATGCCGTCCACGCACCCACGGGTCACGACACGACCGATGCACTGCTGCGCCTCGCCCGCGACGAACGCCCCCTGGTCATCGCCGTGGACGACGCCCACGCCATGGACCGGGCCTCCCTGCGCACGATCGTCAACCTGCTGCGCCGGAGCCGCTCCCGGCGGCTGCTCGTCGTCTGCGCCACTTCGGGCCACCTCGGCGCGATGCGCTCGCCGGCGCACACCGAGCTGCTCCGCCAGCCGCACCGACGCGTACGCCTGGCCCCGCTGTCGGAGGCGAGCATCGGCGAACTGCTCGCAGCGCAGGCCGGACGGGCCCTGCCCGGCACCGTCCGCAGCGCCTACCACGGAGCCACCGCGGGCAGCCCCCTCCTGGTGCACGCCCTCCTGGACGACAGCACCCGCTTCGGGCCCGAGATAGGCAGCCCCGTCGCAGGCGCCGCCTACCGCCAGGCCGTGCTGTCGCTGCTGCACCGCGGCGAGGAGAGCCATGTCCGGGTGGCCCGGGCGCTGGCCGCGCTCGGCACCCTCGCGCAGAAGGTTCCTGTCGGAGAGCTGACCGGGACCACGCCGGCCGGCACCCAGGAGGCCGTCGACGTGCTCAACTCCTCGGGGCTGCTGGACGGCCGTGCCTTCCGGCACCCGACCGCCGCCGCGGCGGTCCTGGAGGACATGGACGCCGCCGCACGCGCCGAGCTGCACGGCCGGGCCGCCCACATGCTGTATCGTTCCGGCGCCCCCGCCGTCGAGGTGGCGCGGCACCTCCGTGCCGCGAACCTCGTCCCGGAGGGATGGGGCGCGGGGATCCTGCGCGCCGCCGCGGAGGAGGCGCTGGCGGCGGACGACGTGAAGCGCTGCACCGCCTATCTCGGCCTGGTCCTGCGCGACTGCGCCGACGAGCGCGAACGCCACGCCCTTTCGGTGGCGCTCGCCCGCGCGGAATGGCGCACCAACCCGGCGGCGGCCGCTCCGCACCTGGAGCCCCTGCGCACGTCCGCGCTGGCGGGCGAGCTGACCATGCGGGACACCGCCACCGTCCTGCGGTACATGCTGTGGCGGGGCGACACCGAACTGGCCGCCCAGGCCGTGGCCACGCTCGTCCGCGCACAGTCGACCGCCGACGCCCAGATCATCGCCGAGGTGGAGTTCGTCCGGCAGTGGTTCTACGGCGTCGCGCTCCCCGGCAGAAGTGCCCCGGTCGACGGCCGCGACCAGCGCCGCCGCCAGGCGCTCGCCGACACCTGCGGGCTGGCCGCCCGGGTGGCGGCACTCGTCGGTGGTGAGGCCACCGACGAGTCCGCCGCGGCCGTCGCCCAGGCACTCCAAGGGCACCGACTCGACCACCTCAACCTCGAGCTGGTCGCCATGTCGCTGCTGGCCATCGCCCACGCGGACCGGCCCGCGCTCGCCGCCGAGGCCTGTGACGCGCTGCTGGCATGCGCGGTGGAACGCCGGGCGACGACCTGGCAGGCCCTGCTCGGCAGCATCCGGGCGGAGATCGCCCTGCTCCAAGGAGACGTGACCAGCGCCGCGCAGGGTGCGCTCGACGCGCTCGGCATACTGCGCGCCCAGAGCTGGGGGGTGCTCATCGGCCTCCCGGTGTCGACGGCGCTCTCCGCGCTCACCGCCATGGGCTCCCATGCGGAGGCCGAGGAGCTGCTGAAGCACGATGTGCCCGAGCCGATGTTCCGTACCGTCTTCGGCATCCAGTATCTGCGTGCGCGCGGGCACCACTACCTCGCCACCGACCGGCCGTTCGCCGCGCTCAACGACTTCGAGGCGTGCGGGCGGCTGCTGCGGGAGGGCAACCCCAGCCTGCAGAAGGGCATTCCATGGCGGTCCGACCTGGCCCTGGCCAATCTGCGGATCGGCAAGGCCCGCACGGCCCGGGAGTGGGCCGAGGAGCAGCTGCGGCTGCCGGGCGGGCACAGTTCCCGGGCCCGGGCCATGGCGCTGCGCCTGCTGGCCGCCACCAGCAAGCCGCACCGCCGGGCCTCGCTGCTGCGCGAGTCGATCGACCTGCTCAAGGCGTGCGGGGACCGGTACGCGCTGGCCCAGGCGTACGCCGACCTGTCCGCCGCGCACTACGAGCTGGGCGAGTACGCCCGTGCCCGGCTGGTGGCGCGGCAGGCGGCACGGGAGGCCGAGGCCTGCCGCATCGAGTCGCCGGTCGACGCGCACCTGCTGGAGGACCCGGTACGACCCGACAGCTCCGAGCCGGAGGCGGGCCCCGCCATCCTGAGCGACGCGGAGTGCCGAGTCGCCGGGCTGGCCGCGCTCGGGTACACCAACCGTGAGATCAGCACCCGCCTGCACGTCACGATCAGCACGGTGGAGCAGCATCTCACCCGCGTCTACCGCAAGCTGAACGTGGCCAGCCGCTCCGAACTGCCCTCCAAGATGCTGGAGCACCGCATCCCGAAACTGTCGGACCGCTGGGCCAGCACCCACTCCTCCACGGGATGAGAGCACTCCCCTTCGTCGTGCACGGTCTGAGAGCGCTCCCGCGTGCCGGTCACGGCCGGAGAACGCCCCCGCTCGTCGCACACGATCCGCCCGATCGGACGACGCTGCGCTCCCGCCCGTGGCGCACGGTCCGACAGCGATCCAGCGCGCTGCGCACAGTCGGAGAGCGCCCCCGCTCGTCACGCACGATCCGCCCGATCGGACGACGCTCCCGCTCGTCGCGCACGGTCTGAGAGCGCTCCCGCCCCTCATCCGCGCGGCGGAGCGCGGCCCCACCGGTGGTGTCACCGGTGGGGCCGCGCTGCCTGCCGTGCGGCCCCAGGTGTCAGCTGAAGCTGCCGAGTTCGTCGTCCAGGATGCCGAACAGCTCGTCCGCGCTGGCGGTCTCCAGCCCCTCGCCGTCGGTGCGGCCGGCCCCGTTGTCCCGCCACTCGCCGGTACCGTCCCAGCGTGCACTGAGGGTGCGGAGCCGGGCGGCCACCCGGGCCCGCTGCTCCGCGTCCAGCGCGGCCGAGTCCAGCACGTCGCCCAGCACCGTCTCCAGGCGCACCACTTCGGCCTCGATGTCCACGACGTCGCCGGAGGTGTCCCCGCCGAGTTCCTCGAACAGGTGCCGGGCCAGGGCGTCGGCGGTCGGGTGGTCGAAGGTGAGCGTGGAGGACAGCCTCAGGCCGGTGTCGGCGCCGAGCCGGTTGCGCAGTTCCAGGGCGGCCAGCGAGTCCACGCCCAGGTCGCCCAGTGATCGCTGGGGGTCGACGGCGCTGCCGGAGCCGTGTCCGAGGACGTCGGCGACATGACCGCACACCGTTTCCACCAGCAGCCGCAGCGCGTCGGCGGAAGCCAGCCCGGCCAGCCGCCCGGGCAGTGACCCGGCGGGGGCCGGTGCGCCGGTGGTGGCCGCCTGGGCGGTGCGGCGTACGGCCGCCGGGGCGAGGCCCCGTACCAGGGCGGGGGCGTCCTCGGTGACCTGGACGCGGACCGGCAGCAGCAGGGCGCGGTCGGCGGCCGGGGTGCCGCCGGCGCTCAGCGCACGGTCGAACAGGGTCAGCGCCCGGTCGGCGGCCAGCGGCAGGATTCCGTCGCGGGCCAGTCGGCGCAGCTCGGTCTCGCCGAGCCCGGCCGCCATGCCCTCGCCGGTGTCCCACAGACCCCAGCCGAGCGAGAGGGCCGGGAGTCCCTCGGCCCGGCGCACCGCGGCGAGGGCGTCCAGGAAGGCGTTGGCCGCTGCGTAGTTGGCCTGGCCCGCGGCGCCCAGGGTGCCGGCGGCGGAGGAGAACAGGACGAACGCGGCGAGGCCGAGGTGGCGGGTCAGCTCGTGCAGATGCCAGGCGGCGTCGGCCTTGGGCCGCATCACCGCCTCCAGCCGCTGCGGCGTGAGGTCGGTGAGCAGCCCGTCGTCCAGGACGCCCGCGGCGTGCACCACGGCGGTCAGCGGGTGCTCGGCCGGCACGGAGGCCAGCAACGCGGCGAGCGCCGCCCGGTCCGTGACGTCGCAGGCGGCGACCGTCACGGTCGCGCCCAGGGCGGCCAGGTCGTCCAGGGCGGCGGGCTCGGGGAGGCGTCCGCCGCGGCCGGCCAGCAGCAGACGGCGTACGCCGTGCCGGGTGACCAGGTGCCGGGCGAGGAGCCGGCCGAGGCTGCCGGTGCCGCCGGTGACGAGGACGGTGCCGCCGGGGTCCAGGCCGGGCGACCCGTCCTGCTCCGCGTCGGTCGACCTGGCGAGTTCCGGCACGTACACAGTGCCTTCGCGCAGGGCGAGTTCGGGTGCGCCGGTGGCGACGGCTGCCGGCAGCACGGCGGCCGAGGCGGGGTCGTCGTCGGTGTCGACGAGCACGAACCGGCCGGGGTGCTCGACCGCCGCCGCCCGCACCATGCCCCAGATCACGGCCTGGGCGGGGTCGGGCGCGCCGTCGGTGTGCACGGCGACGGCGCTCCGGGTCAGCACTACCAGCGGCGCCGCGTCCGGTGCGCCGGCGAGGTGCCCGTGCAGTGCGGCGAGGGCCTGTACGGCGGTCCGGCGGGCCAGCACGGGCAGTTCACCGCCGGGGTCGCCGTCCGCGGTCACGGTGAGGGTCCGGGGCGCGGGCGCCGGGTCGTCCGCCGTGACCGGCAGCGCGGTCCAGCGCACCCGGAACAGGTCGCCGGGTGCGGGCGAGGCCGCGTCGAGCTGCTCGGCGGTCACCTGACGGATGCGCAGGGACGTCACCTCGGCCACGGGCGCCCCGGCGCCGTCGTACAGGCGCAGGGTCATGTGGTCGGTGCCGTGCGGGGTCAGGCGCAGCCGTACCGCCGTGGCGCCGGTCGCGTACAGGGTGACACCTTCCCAGGAGAAGGGCAGGGTCATCACGGCCGGGTCCTGGCCGTCGAGCAGGTCGATGGCGTGCAGCGTGGAGTCGAGCAGCGCGGGGTGCAGGCCGAAGCCGTCGGCCGCGTCGGCGTCGGGCAGGGCGAGTTCGGCGCAGACCTCCTCGCCGAGCCGCCACGCTCCGCGCAGGCAGCGGAACGACGGGCCGTAGTGGTAGCCCTGTCCGGCCAGATGGTCGTATGTGCCGGTGACGTCGACCGGTACGGCTCCGGCGGGGGGCCAGGCGGTCTCGGCGGACGGTTCGGGGGTGGTGCGCGGGGCGAGGACGCCGGTGGCGTGCCGGGTCCACTCGCCGTCCGTGCCCTCCGGGCGGGCGTGCACGGTCAGTTGCCGGCGGCCGTCGGAGTCGGGGGCCGCGGCGGCCACCTGGAGGTGGACGGCGCCGTGCTCGGGCAGGACGAGGGGGCGTTCCAGGGTGAGTTCGTCCACCTGCGGGCAGTGCGTGCGGTCGCCGGCCTGGACGGCCAGTTCCACGAAGGCACTGCCCGGGACGAGGACGACGCCCGCGACGGCGTGGTCGGCGAGCCACGGGTGAGTGGTCAGGGACAGGCGGCCGGTCAGGGCCACCCGGTCGTCGCCGGCCAGTTCCAGGGCTGCGCCGAGCATCGGGTGCCTCGCCGGAACCTGGCCGAGACCGCCCGCGTCGGTGGCGGCGCCGGGCTCGTCGGCCAGCCACAGCCGCTGTCGCTGGAAGGCGTAGGTCGGCAGGTCGGTGCGGCGGGCGCCGGTGCCGGCGAACACCCGCTGCCAGTCGACGGTCAGGCCGCGGACGTGAGCGGTGCCGAGCAGGGTCGCGAAGGCCTGCTCCTCGTCCCGGTCACGGCGCAGGGCCGGGACGAACGCCGCCTGTCCTGCGTCGGCGACGGCGTGTGCGCCCATGCCCGACAGGACGGCGTCGGGGCCGAGTTCGAGGAAGGTGCGCACTCCGTCAGCCTCCAGCGTGCGGACGGCGTCGCCGAAGCGGACGGCCTCGCGGACGTGCCGGACCCAGTACTCGGGGTCGCACAACCGGTCCTCGCCGGCGCGTTCTCCGGTCACGTCGGAGACGACGGGGATCGCGGGCGGTGCGTAGCGCAGTGCACGGGCGGTCTTCTCGAACTCCGCCAGCATGGGGTCCATCAGCGGGGAGTGGAAGGCGTGGCTGACCCGCAGCCGCTTGATACGGCGGCCGGCGAAGGCCCCGGCCACGGCTTCCACGGCGGCCTCGGTGCCGGAGACGACGACGGCGCGGGGGCCGTTGACGGCGGCGACGGACACCTCGGGGCCGAGGTGGGGCAGCACCTCGTCCTCGGTGGCGTCGAGGGCGAGCATCGCTCCGCCGGCGGGCAGCGCCTGCATCAGCCGGCCGCGCGCGGCGACCAGCCGGGCGGCGTCCGCCAGGTCCCACACGCCTGCGACGTGCGCGGCGGTGAGTTCGCCGATGGAGTGGCCGGCCAGCCAGTCCGGGCGGATGCCGTGGGACTCCAGCAGCCGGTACAGGGCGGTCTCGACGGCGAACAGGGCGCTCTGCGTGTAGAGGGTGTGGTCGAGCAGGCCGGCCTCCTCGCTGCCGGGCTCGGCCCACATCACGTCCTTCAGCGGACGGTCGAGGTGGGCGTCGAGCGCCTGGCAGGCCGTGTCGAGCGCCTGCCGGAAGACGGGGTGGGCGGCGTACAGACCGCGGCCCATGCCGGCGCGCTGGGCGCCCTGACCGGTGAAGAGGAAGGCGGACTTGCCGCCGGCGGGCCGGCCCCGGACCACGGTGTCGGCGGCGGATCCGTCGGCCAGTGCGGCGAGTCCCGTGAGGAGTTCGTCCCGGTCGCGGGCGACGACCGCGCCGCGGTGGGTGAGGGCGGCCCGGCCGGTGGCCAGGGAGAGGGCGAGGTCGGGCAGGGGCCGGTCGGCGACCGTCCGCAGCCGTGTGGCCTGGGCGGCCAGTGCCTCGGGGGTGGCACCGGAGAGCACGAGAGGCAGCACCGGGGCCGACGCCCATTCCACGGCCGGCCTTGATTCCACGGCTGGTGCCGGTCCCACGGCCGGTGCCGGTCCCACGGCCGGTGCGGGCGCCCCTGCGCGTGCGGAGGGGGCGGCTTCCCCGGCCGGTGCGGGGGCCTCGGCTGCTCCCGCTGCTCCGGCCGGTGCCTCCTCGATGATCGTGTGCACGTTGGTGCCGCTGATGCCGAAGGACGACACGCCGGCGCGGCGTGGGCGGTCCGTCGCCGGCCAGGCCTGCTCCTCCGTCAGCAGGCGCACGTTCCCGGCGTCCCAGTCGACCTTCGTGGACGGCGCGTCGACGTGCAGGGTCTTCGGCAGCACGCCGTTGCGCATCGCCATGACCATCTTGATGACGCCCGCGACACCGGCGGCGGCCTGCGTGTGCCCGATGTTGGACTTCACCGAGCCCAGCCACAACGGGGCTTCGTCGCGGCGGCCTTGGCCGTAGGTGGCCAGCAGCGCCTGTGCCTCGATCGGGTCGCCCAGTGTCGTGCCGGTGCCGTGCGCCTCCACCACGTCCACATCGGCGGCCGACAGCCGGGCCGCCGCCAGTGCCTGCCGGATCACCCGCTGCTGCGACGGACCGTTCGGCGCCGTGAGCCCGTTGGAGGCACCGTCCTGGTTCACCGCGGAGCCCCGCACCACGGCCAGCACCGGATGCCCGTTGCGCCGCGCGTCCGACAGCCGTTCCAGGACGAGCACTCCGGCACCCTCGGACAGGGCCGTGCCGTCGGCGGCGTCGGCGAAGGACTTGGCGTGGCCGTCGGCGGCGAGGTTGCGCTGCCTGCTGAAGTCCACGAACGTGTCGACGGTCGACATCACGGACACACCCCCGGCCAGCGCCAGGGTGCACTCGCCCTGCCGCAGCGCCTGCGCGGCCAGGTGCAGCGCCACCAGCGACGACGAGCAGGCCGTGTCGACGGTGAGCGTCGGGCCCTCCAGGCCGAGCGTGTAGGCGACCCGGCCGGAGGCCACGCTGCCGAGACTGCCGTTGCCCAGGTAGTCGCGCACGGACTCGGGGACGCGCTGCAACCGGCTGCCGTAGTCGTGGTACATGACGCCCGCGAAGACACCGGTGCGGCTGCCGCGCACGGAGTGCGGGTCGATGCCGGCCCGCTCCAGCGCCTCCCAGGACGTCTCCAGCAGCAGCCGCTGCTGCGGGTCCATGGCCAGGGCCTCGCGCGGGCCGATGCCGAAGAAGTCGGGGTCGAAGTCGGCGGCGTCGTAGAGGAATCCGCCGGCCCGGGTGGAGGAGTGGCCTGCCTTGCCGGGTTCCGGGTCGTACAGGCCGTCCAGGTCCCAGCCCCGGTCGGCGGGGAAGGCGCCGATGCCGTCACCGCCGTCGGCCAGCAGCCGCCACAGCTCTTCGGGTGTGGTGACGCCTCCGGGGTAGCGGCAGGCCATGGCGACGATGGCGACCGGCTCGTCCGGGCCCTGGACCGCGACTTCGGCGACGGCCTCGGCCTGCGCGCCGAAGAGTTCCGTCCTCAGGTGGGCCACGAGTGCGCCCGCGTCGGGGTGGTCGAAGACGAGGGTGGCGGGCAGGCGCAGGCCTACGGCGTTGCCGAGGCGGTTGCGCAGCTCCACCGCGGTCAGCGAGTCGAAGCCCACCTCGCGGAAGGAGCGGCGCGGATCGAGCGTCATGTCGCTGCCGTGGCCGAGCACGGCGGCGGCGTGCGTGCGGACCAGCTCCATGAGGGCCGCGTCGCGTTCGGCGGGACCGAGGGCGGCCAGCCGGCCGGCGAGCGACGAGGAGTCCGTGCGGGAGGCCGCGGTGCGGCGGGCGCGGGCCGGTACCAGGCCGCGCAGTACGGACGGGACATCGGTGGCGCGGCGGAGCACGGTCAGGTCCACGCCGACCGGGAGCAGCAGCGGCTCGTCGGCGGCGAGGGCGGCGTCGAGCAGGCGCAGGCCCTGGGCGGTGGTCAGGGGACGGATGCCGGCGCGCACCATGCGTGCCACGTCGGCGTCGGTGAGGTGGGCGGTCATGCCGGTGCGCTGTTCCCAGAAACCCCAGGCCAGGGAGTGGGCGGGCAGGCCGTGGTGCCTGCGGTGGGCGGCCAGGGCGTCGAGGAAGGCGTTGGCGGCGGCGTAGCCGGACTGTCCGGCGCCGTCGACCGTGCCGGCGGCGGAGGAGAACAGGACGAACGCGGCGAGGCCGAGGTCGCGGGTGAGTTCGTGCAGGTGCCGGGCGGCGTCGGCCTTGGGGCGCAGTACGGCGTCCAGGCGTTCGGGCGTCTGGTCGGTCACCAGCCCGTCGTCGAGCACGCCGGCGAGGTGGACGACCGCGGTCAGCGGCCGGTCGGACGGTGTCTCGGCGATGAGCCGGGCCAGTTGGTCGCGGTCGGCGGCGTCACAGCGGGCCACGACGATCTCCGCGTCCAGGCCGGTGAAGTCGTGGGCGGTGGTACCGCTGCGCCCGGCCAGCACCAGGCGGCGCACTCCGTGCCCGGCGACCAGGTGCCGGGCGACCAGGGAGCCGAGGACTCCGGTGCCGCCGGTGATCAGTACGGTGCCGTCCGGGTCGAGGACCGGTGGCCGGCCCGCCGGGGTGGTGCGGGCCAGCCGGGGCACGTGCACGGTGCCGTTGCGCAGGGCGAGCTGGGGCTCGTCGCTCGCCGCCGCGGCGGCCACCGCGGCAGCGGCGTCGTCGCCGTCGGCGTCCACGAGCACGAACCGCCCGGGATGCTCACCTTCCGCGGCCCGGACCAGGCCCCACACGGCGGCGCCCGCCAGGTCGGTGACGTCCTCCTCCCCCACGGCCACGGCGCCCCGGGTGAGCACCAGCAGCCGGGCGGAGGCGGTACGTTCGTCGGCCAGCCATGCCTGTACGGCGGCCAGGGACCGCCGGGTCGCCGGGCGCGGGTCGGGGCCGTCGCCGCCGGCCCGCAGCACCGCCCACGCGGGCACGGTGTCCAGCGCGGCCGGGCCCCGTTCGTCCAGGACGGCGTACCCGGGTGCGGGCGCCTCGGGCACGGGCAGCGCCGGCCAGTCCAGGCGGTACAGATCGTCCGTGCGGGCGCTCGCGGTGAGGGCGGCGGGGTCGACGGGCCGGGAGACCAGGGTCTCGACCTCGGCGACCGGGGCGCCGGTGGGGTCGGCCAGCTGGAGGGACAGCGTCTCGGAGCCGTGCAGCCGGACCCGCAGCGCGGTGGCTCCGGCCGCGTACAGCGAGACGCCGGTCCAGGCGAACGGCAGCCGGGCGGTGGCCGGTCCGCCGGAGCCGCCGGAGCCGCCGGTGCCGAGACCGTCGGCGTGCAGGGCGGCGTCGAGGAGGGCCGGGTGCAGGGCGAAGTTCCCTGCGTCCACGGGGAGTTCGACCTCGGCGAAGGTCTCGTCACCGCGCCGCCATACGGCGCGCAGCCCCTGGAACGCGGGCCCGTAGTCGTAGCCGAGGCCGGCCAGGTGGGCGTAGGCGTCGTCGGCCGGTACGGGTTCGGCGCCCTGGGGCGGCCAGGCCGCGAGGTCGACGGCGGGCGGTGTGATCTGCGGGGCGAGCAGGCCGGTGGCGTGCAGGGCCCAGGCGGGGTCGTCGGCGTCCTCGGGGCGGGAGTGGACGGTCAGTGCGCGGTGGCCGGTGTCGTCGGGGGCGGCCACCTGCAGTTGCAGCTGGACCGCCCCCCGGCCGGGGAGCAGCAGTGGTGCCTGGAGGGTGAGTTCGGCCAGGTGCCCGCAGCCGAGGTCGTGGCCGGCGCCGAGCGCCAGTTCCACGAGGGCGGTGCCGGGCAGCAGGGTGGTGCCGGACACGGCGTGGTCGGCGAGCCACGGTGCGGTGACGGTGGAGAGGCGGCCGGTGAACAGGGTGCCGCCCTCGGCGACCGGGACGGCGGCGCCCAGCAGCGGGTGACCGGTGGTCCGGAGCCCGGCGGCGGTGACGTCGCCGGCGGAGGCGGACCGGCCGAGCCAGTACCGCTCGCGCTGGAAGGCGTAGGTGGGCAGGTCGGCGGAGCGAACCGGCATGCCGTCGAACACGGCCGGCCAGTCGACCGGCACGCCGGCGACGAAAGCCTCGCCCAGGGCGGCCAGGACGCGCTCGGGGCCGCCGTTGTCCCGCTGCAGCGAGCCGAGGCCGGTGATGTCGGCGCCCGCGGCGTCGGCGGTCTCCTCGATGCTGTGCAGGAGCACGGGGTGCGGGCTGCACTCCACGAACACCCCGTACCCGGCGTCGAGCAGGGTGCGTGTGGTCGGCTCGAACAGCACGCTCTGCCGCAGGTTGGTGTACCAGTAGCCGCCGTCCAGGCCGGTGGTGTCGAGCCGGGCGCCGGTGACGGTGGAGTAGAACGGCACCTCGGCGGGCCGGGCCTGCACACCCGCCAGGTCGGTGAGGAGACGTTCCCGGATCGACTCGACGTGCGCGCTGTGCGAGGCGTAGTCGACCGGGACCCGTTTGGCGCGGTCGCCGCCGGCCACGATGGTCTCGCGGAGTTCGTCGAGGGCGTCGGCGTCTCCGGACAGCACCACGGAGGAGGTGCCGTTGACGGCGGCCACCGAGACCCGGCCGTCGTACGGGGCGAGGAGGTCGCGCACCCGGGCCTCGGGCAGGGCCACGGACATCATGCCGCCGCGGCCGGACAGTTCATGGGCGATGGCCTGGCTGCGCAGGGCCACGACGCGGGCGCCGTCGGCGAGGGAGAGTGCGCCGGCCACGCAGGCGGCGGCGATCTCGCCCTGCGAGTGGCCGATGACGGCCGCGGGCCGGACGCCGTGGGCGCGCCACACCTCGGCGAGCGACACCATGACCGCCCACAGCACGGGTTGGACGACGTCCACCCGCTCCAGCGGCTGCCGCGCCCGTACGGTCTCGATGAGGTCCCAGTCGGTGACGGGTGCGAGGGCCGTGGCGCAGTCGGCCATGCGCGAGGCGAACACGGGTGAGGCGTCGAGCAGTTCGGCGGCCATTCCGGTCCACTGGGAGCCCTGGCCGGGGAAGACGAAGACGATCCGGGACTCCCCCGCCGGCCTGCCGCGGACCACGTTCGGCGCGGCCCCGCCCTCGGCGAGCGCGGTCAGGCCCGCGGTGAGGGCGGGCAGGTCGGCGCCGGTGACGACCGCCCGCTCGTCCAGTGCGGCGCGCCCGGTGGCCAGGGTGTGGGCGACGTCGGGGACGGGGTCGGTACCGGTGGTGAGGTGGTGGAGGAGGAGGCGGGCCTGGGCGGCGAGACCCTGTTCGCCCTTGCCGGACAGCACCAGCGGCAGCGGCCCGGTCCAGGACGGCTCCTGCGCGCGGGGCTCGGCCTCGGGCGCGGCCTCGACGATGACGTGGGCGTTGGTGCCGCTGATGCCGAAGGAGGACACGGCGGCCCGGCGGGGCTCGCCGTCGACGGGCCAGGCGCGAGCCTCGCCGAGCAGTTCGACGGCGCCGGCGGCCCAGTCGACCTGGGAGGTCGGCCGCTCGGCGTGCAGGGTCCTGGGCAGCCGGCCGTGCCGCATGGCCATCACCATCTTGATGACGCCGGCGACACCGGCGGCGGCCTGCGTGTGCCCGATGTTGGACTTGACGGACCCGAGCCACAGCGGCTCCTCGCGGTCCTGGCCGTAGGTGGCCAGCAGTGCCTGCGCCTCGATCGGGTCGCCGAGCGGGGTACCGGTGCCGTGCGCTTCGACGGCGTGCACCTGGCGGGGTTCCAGGCGGGCGTCGGCGAGGGCCGCGCGGATGACACGTTGCTGGGAGGGGCCGTTGGGGGCGGTGAGCCCGTTGGAGGCGCCGTCCTGGTTGACGGCGGAGCCGCGCACCAGGGCCAGCACCTTGTGGCCGTTGCGCCGGGCGTCGCTGAGCCGCTCCAGCAGGAGCAGACCTGCGCCCTCGCCCCAGCCGGTGCCGTCGGCGCCCTCCGCGAAGGACTTGCAGCGGCCGTCCGCGGCGAGGCCCCGCTGGCGGGAGAAGTCGATGAAGGTGTCGGGCGTCGACATCACGGTCACACCGCCGGCGAGGGCGAGGCCGCACTCGCCGGTGCGCAGCGCCTGCACGGCGAGGTGGAGGGCGACGAGCGAGGAGGAGCAGGCGGTGTCGACGGTGACGGCCGGCCCCTCCAGGCCGAGGATGTAGGACACGCGCCCGGAGGCGACGCTGCCCAGGTTGCCGTTGCCGAGGTAGCCCTCGACGCCCTCCGGTACGTCGGTGAGCCAGCTGCCGTAGTCGTGGTACATCAGGCCCGCGTAGATGCCGGTGCGGCTGCCCTTGAGGGTGTGCGGGTCGATGCCGGCGCGTTCGAACGCCTCCCAGGCGGTCTCCAGCAGCAGCCGCTGCTGCGGGTCCATGGCGAGGGCCTCGCGGGGGCTGATGCCGAAGAAACCGGGGTCGAACTGCGGTGCGTCGTAGAGGAACCCGCCCTCGCGGACGTGCGTCTTGCCGGGGGCGTCGGGGTCGGGGTCGTGGATGGCCTCGACGTCCCAGCCGCGGTCCCCGGGGAAGTCGCCCACGGCGTCCGTGCCGGAGTCGACCAGCTGCCACAGCTGTTCGGGAGTGCTGACGCCGCCGGGGTAGCGGCAGCTCATCGCGACGATCGCCACGGGTTCGAGGGCCGCCTCGGTGATCCGTTCGTTCTGCCGGCGCAGCCGCTCGTTCTCGAGCAATGACTCGCGCAGCGCCTCGACGATCTGCTCGACGGATGTGTCCACGGTCGGTGTCGCTCCCTGCTGGCTCGGCGGCGCTGGTGAGGCGGTGGAGGGTGCGCCGGAAACAGTGGCCCGGTGCCGGACGCGGCGCGTCGTCCGGCACCCGGGAGAGGATTCAGTGGGTGCTGCTGCGGTCGAGCGCGGCGCGCACGAGGTCGGCCACGGCCATCGACTTGATGTCCAGGGCCCGGTCGGCGGGTGCGGGGGCCGCTGCCGCCTCGGACAGCTTCAGCAGGCTGTCGAGGAGGCCGGCTTCCCGGATGCGGTCGACGGGGATGCGGGAGATCAGGGCCCGCAGTTCGTCGTCGCCGTGCGGGGGCGCGGCGGGCTCGGGGTCCGTGGTGTCCGGCAGGAGCCGTTCGAGGAGGTGGGCGGCGAGCGCCGCAGGGGTGGCGTAGTCGAAGATCAGCGTGGACGGCAGCCGCAGTCCGCAGACCGCGTTCAGCCGGTTGCGCAGCTCGACCGCGGCGAGCGAGTCGAAGCCCAGCTCGGTGAAGGCGCGGCGCGGTTCTACGGCGGCGGGTCCGGCGTGGCCGAGGACGGCCGCGACCTCGGTGCGCACCGCCTCCAGCACGGTGTGCTCGTGGTCGGCGGCGGGGAGTTCGGCGAGTTGTCCGCCCAGGGTGCGGGCCCGGCCGTCGTGGTCCGTGCGGTGGGTGACGCCGGCCAGGGTCCGCAGCACGGCGGGCAGGTCCTCGCCACGGCGGCGCAGGACCGCGGTGTCCAGTCGTACGGGCACCAGGGCGGGGCTGCCGCAGGACACGGCGGCGTCGAACAGCGCCAGCCCCTCGTCCGGTTCGAGCGCGCCGATGCCGGAGCGTTCGATGCGCTGGACCTCTTCCGCGTCGAGCCCCGCGCCCATGCCTGCGCCGGACCACAGGCCCCAGGCCAGGGAGGTGGCGGGCAGGCCGAGGGCGGCACGGTGGGCGGCCAGCGCGTCGAGGAAGACGTTGGCGGCGGCGTAGTTGCCCTGGCCCGAGGCGTCGAGGGTGCCGGCGGCCGAGGAGAACAGCACGAAGCGGGACAGTTCCCGCGACCGGGTGAGTTCGTGCAGGTGCCAGGCGGCGTCCGCCTTGGGCCGCAGGACGGTGTCCAGCCGCTCGGGGGTCAGTGAGACGACCAGACCGTCGTCCAGGACGCCCGCGGTGTGGACGACGCTGTCGACGGGGTGCGCGGCGAGCAGGGCGGCGAGCGCGGCCCGGTCGGACACGTCGCAGGCGACGATGTCCGCCTCGGCGCCCCGGCCCTTCAGCTCCGCGAGCAGTCCGGCGGCGCCGGGCGCGTCGGGGCCGCGGCGGCTGGTGAGGACCAGGCGCGTGACGCCGTGCCGCTCGGCGAGGTGGCGGGCCACCAGGGCGCCGAGACCGCCGGTGCCACCGGTGACGAGGACGGTCCCCCACGGGCGGTCCGCCCCCGGGGAGTCGCCGGCGCGCACCAGGCGGGGCGCGTGCGCCCGGCCCGCCCGCCACCGCACCTCCGGCTCACCGGAGTCGAGCAGGGCGGCCAGCGCGGCCCGGTCCGGTACGGGTCCGTCGGACCCGGTGCGTGCGACGAGGAGGATCCGGCCGGGGTCCTCGGCCTGCGCGGCCCGCACCAGCCCGTGGACCGCGGCGTCGGCGAGGCCGCCGCCGGTGAGGACCACGAGCACCGAGCCGGCGTAGCGCTCGTCGGCCGTCCACGCCCGCAGGGTCTCCAGGGTGCGGCCCAGGGCGGCACGCATGATGCCGGGCAGTTGCCCGCCCTCGGTGTGCGGGGCGGTGACCGGCAGGATCACCACGTCCGGCACGGTGGTGCCGAGCGTGTCCAGGCCGGCGTGCAGCGGGGCGCCGAGGCCGAGGTCGTCGTCGCCGAGGACCGCCCAGGTGCGGCGGTCGGGGCGCCCGGCGGCCTCGGGCAGCGCCTCGTCGGTGACGGCGTACAGGTGCCGCTGCTGCCGGGCGAGCCGGTCGGCGGTGACCGGACGGGTGACGTACGCCTCGACGGTGGCGAGGGGCCGGCCCTCGGTGTCCGTCAGTTCGATGCGGGTGCCGTCGGTGCCGCGGGTGACGCGGACGCGGGCGGTGAGGGAGCCCTGGGCGTGCAGGGTGACGCCGGTCCAGGCGAAGGGCAGGGCGATGGTGCCTGGCTCGTCGGGCTCCGCATCGCCGTCCAGGAGCGAGGTGACGTGCAGGGCGGAGTCCAGCAGCGCCGGGTGCAGGGCGTGCCGGGCCGCGTCCTGCTGGGCGCCTGCGGGCAGTTCGAGTTCGGCGAGGAGGGTGTCGCCGTGCCGCCAGGCGGCCCGTACGCCGCGGAAGACGGGGCCGTAGTCGTAGCCCTCGGCGTGCAGGCGCGGGTAGAGGCCGGTGACGTCGAGCGGGTCGGCGCCGGGCGGCGGCCAGGTGCCGGTCGCGGGCGGGGCCGCGGCGGCGGGCCCGGTGAGGGTACCGGTGGCGTGCTGTGTCCAGCCTTCGTCCGCGGGGGCGTCCTCGGTCCGCGAGTGGATCTCGACGGTCCCGTCGGGGCGGGCGGCGACCTGGAGGCGCACGGCGGTGTCCGCGGGCAGCACCAGCGGGGTCTGCAGGGTGAGTTCCTCCAGGACGGGGTGTCCGGTGAGGTGTCCGGCGTGCAGGGCGAGGTCGACCAGTGCGGCGCCGGGCACCAGGGCCGTGCCCAGCACGGCGTGTTCGGCGAGGACCGGGTGGGTGGCGGTGGAGATGCGGCCGGTGAGCAGCAGACCGGCGTCGCCGGGCAGGTCCAGGCGGGCGCTGACCAGCGGGTGGTCGGCGGCGGCGAGCCCATGCCCCGCGGCGTCGCCGGCGGTGACGGCGGGCGTGGGCAGCCAGTACCGGCGGTGGTCGAAGGCGTAGGTGGGCAGCTCGACGCGGCGCCCCTCGTACCTTTCGTACAGCGCCGCCCAGTCGACGTCCCAGCCGCGGGTGTGCACGGCGGCCAGGGCGGCGAGCAGGCCGGACAGCCGGCCGGTGTCCTTCCGCGCGGTGGGGACGAAGACCGTGTCCTCGGCGTCCGGCAGGCAGTCGGGTCCCAGGGCGGTGAGGACGGGAGCGGCGCCGAGTTCGAGGAAGGTGTCGGTGCCCTGCGCGGCCAGCGTCCCGACGGCGTCGGCGAAGCGCACGGTCTCCCGCACGTGCCGTACCCAGTAGTCGGCGGAACCGAGTTCGGCGGCGGTGGCCGTGGTGCCGGTGAGGGTGGAGACGATCGGCACGGCCGGCTCCGCCGCCTCGACGGCCTGCATGACCTCCCGGAAGCCGGCCAGCATGGGCTCCATGCGGGGCGAATGGAAGGCGTGCGACACGCGCAGCCTGCGGGTGGTCGTGAAATGGGCGGCGACCTCGGTGACGGCGTCCTCGTCACCGGAGACCACCACCGCGCGGGGGCCATTGACGGCGGCGATCGCGCACCGCCGCCCGTCCAGCAGCGGTGTCACCTCCTCCTCGGACGCCTGCACGGCGATCATCGCGCCGCCCTGGGGCAGCGCCTGCATGAGCCGGCCGCGGGCGGCAACCGCGGTGACGGCGTCCTGCAGCGACCACACACCGGCGACGTGTGCGGCGGCGAACTCGCCGACGGAGTGGCCGGCCAGCCGGTCCGGGCGCAGTCCGAAGGACTCCAGCAGCCGGTAGAGCGCGACCTGGGTGGTGAACAGCGCGGCCTGCGTGTACTCGGTCCGCTCCAGGGTCTCGGCGTCGTCGCCGAGTACGACCTCGGCGAGGGGCCTGTCCAGGTGCTTGTCGAAGAGTGCGGCGACACGGTCGAAGTGCTCGGCGTAGACGGGGAAGGCGTCGTACCAGTCGCGGCCCATGCCGGGGCGCTGGGCGCCCTGTCCGGAGAACAGGTAGGCCAGCGAACCGTCGGTGGCGCGGCCCGTGACGAGCAGTCCTGGTGCCTCGGTGCCGCGTGCCAGGGCGTCCAGTGCGGTGGCGGTCTGGTCGGCGCCGGTCGTGAGGAGGACGGCGCGGTGGGGGTGGGTGCCGCGGGTGGTGGCCAGGGCCAGGCCGAGGTCGGCGGGGGCGGTGCCCGTCAGCTCCAGGAGGCGGCGGGCCTGGCCGCGCAGGGCCTCGGACGAGCGGGCGGAGACGGGCAGGGCGAGCACCGGCGGGGCGGTGGCGGGGTCCGCCCGCGGGGGCTCGGGTTCGGTGAACTCCTCCAGGATCACATGGGCGTTGGTGCCGCTGATCCCGAACGAGGACACCCCGGCGCGGCGCGGCCGGTCCGGCGTCTGCCACGGGCGCTGCCCGGTGAGCAGGGCCACGGCGCCGGCGCCCCAGTCGACCTGATGGGACGGCGCGTCGACGTGCAGTGTCCGCGGCAGTACCCCGTTGCGCATCGCCATCACCATCTTGATGACTCCGGCGACACCGGCCGCGGCCTGGGTGTGCCCCATGTTCGACTTGATGGATCCCAGCCACAGCGGCTCACCGGCAGGCCGGTCCTGGCCGTAGGTGGCGAGCAGTGCCTGGGCCTCGATCGGGTCGCCGAGCGTGGTGCCGGTGCCGTGCGCCTCGACGGCGTCGACGTCGGCCGCGGTGATTCCGGCGGCGGCCAGGGCGGCGCGGATGACGCGCTGCTGGGACGGGCCGTTGGGGGCGGTCAGGCCGTTGGAGGCGCCGTCGGAGTTGACGGCGGAGCCGCGGACCAGCGCGAGCACCCGGTGGCCGTTGCGGCGCGCGTCGGAGAGCCGTTCGACGACGAGCATGCCGGCGCCCTCGCCCCAGCCGGTGCCGTCGGCCGCGGCGGCGAAGGACTTGCAGCGGCCGTCGGCGGCCAGTCCGCGCTGCCGGGCGAAGTCGGTGAAGGTGTCGGGCGTCGACATCACGGTGACGCCGCCGGCCAGGGCGAGGTCGCACTCGCCCTGGCGCAGTGCCTGGGCCGCGAGGTGCAGGGTGACCAGCGAGGAGGAGCACGCGGTGTCGACGGTGACGGCCGGCCCCTCCAGGCCGAGGGCGTAGGCGACCCGGCCCGAGACGACGCTGCCGAGGCTGCCGTTGCCGAGGTAGGCGGCGAGGTCCTCGGGGACGTCGGCCAGCCAGGTGCCGTAGTCGTGGTACATCACGCCCGCGAACACGCCGGTGCGGGAGCCGCGCAGGCGGTGCGGGTCGATCGCGGAGCGCTCCAGCGCCTCCCAGGACACCTCCAGGAGCAGTCGTTGCTGCGGGTCCATGGCGGTGGCCTCGCGCGGGCCGATGCCGAAGAAGCCGGCGTCGAACTCGGCGGCGTCGTAGAGGAAGGAGCCCTCGCGGGTGTAGGTGCGGCCGGGGGTGCCCGGCTCCGGGTCGTACAGCGCCTCGGTGTCCCAGCCGCGGTCCGCCGGGAAGCCGCCGACCGCGTCGACGCCGTCGGCGACGAGCCGCCAGAGGTCCTCCGGGGAGCGGACCCCGCCGGGGTAGCGGCAGCTCATGCCGACGATGACGATCGGGTCGTCGTCGGCGGCGGTGCGGGTGGTGAGGGCTGCGGTGTGCTGCTCGCCGGTGCCGAAGAGCGTGTCGCGGATGTGGTCGGCGAGTACGCGGGAGGTGGGGTGGTCGAAGACGAGGGTGGCGGGCAGCCGCAGGCCGGTGGCGGTGCCCAGCCGGTTGCGCAGCTCGACGGAGGCCAGCGAGTCGAAGCCGAGGTCGGTGAACGCCCGGCCGGGGTCGACCGCGGACGGCCCGTCGTGCCGGAGCACCGCCGCCACTTCGGTGCGCACCAGGTCCAGGAGCACGCGGTCACGGTCGGCGGCGGGCAGCGCGGCAAGCCGTCCGGCCGTGTCCGGGGCCGGAGTGCCGGTGGCCGCCGTGGCGCGGCGGGTGACCGGGCGGACGAGCGAGGTCAGCAGGGGCGGTATCCCGTCGGGGCGGCGGCGTACGGCGGCGGCGTCGATCTCCACGGGCACCGGGCGGGACGCACGGGAGCGGACGGCGGCGTCGAACAGCTCCAGGGAGCGTGTCGCGGACAGACCGGGGATGCCGTGGGCGGCGATGCGCTCCCGGGCCGTGTCGTCCAGTGCGGCGCCCATGCCGCTGCCGGTGTCCCACAGGCCCCACGCCAGGGCGGTGGCCGGCAGGCCGAGGGCGGCGCGGTGCTCGGCGAGGGCGTCGAGGTAGGCGTTGGCGGCGGCGTAGTTGCCCTGGCCGGGGCCGTCGAGGACGGCGGCGAGGGAGGAGAACAGTACGAAGTGGGCGAGGTCCCGGCCTCGGGTCAGCTCGTGCAGGTGCCAGGCGCCGAGCGCCTTGGCGTGGAAGACCTCGTCGACCATCTCGTCGGTGAGGGTGTCCACGACGCCGTCGCGGACCGTGCCGGCCGCGTGGACGACGGAGTCGACGGGGTGTGCGCGCAGGAGGCGGCGCAGGGCCTCTCGGTCGCCGACGTCACAGGCGGCGACGGTCACCTCGGCGCCGAGCGTGGTGAGTTCGGCGTGCAGTTCCGGTGCCGTACCGCGGCGGCCGGCGAGCACCAGACGGCGTACGCCGTGCGCGCGGACCAGGTGCCGGGCGAGCAGGGCGCCGAGGCCGCCGGTGCCGCCGGTGACGAGGACGGTGCCCCAGTCGGGGCCGGGTTCCTGGCCGGAGGGCAGTGCGGTCAGCCGCGGCACGCTGAAGCGGCCCTCGGCGAGGGAGAGTTCGGGTTCCCCGGTCGCGAGGATCTGGCGCAGGCCGGCGTCGGAGGGCAGCGTGTCGTGCTCGACCAGGACGTACCGGCCCGGGTTCTCCGCCTGGGCGGATCGGACCAGTCCGCGGACGGCCGCGTGGGCGGGGCTGCCGGGCGGGGTGACGACGACGAGCCGGGTCTCGGCGAGGCGCTCGTCGGCCTGCCAGGTGCGCAGCAGTCGCAGGACGTGCCGGACGTGGGCGCGCGCCGCGGGGGCGTCGGCGCCCGTCGGGCCCGGCACTTGGTGTACGACGGCGTCCGGGGCGGGGCCGTCGAGCAGGGCGTCGACGGCGTCCGGGCCGGCGGCGTCGGCGAGGACGGCGGTACGCAGGGGTGCGGTGGTCGCCGCTCGGGGGTACGGCGACCACCGCACGGCGTACAGGACGTCGTTGTCCGGTACGGGACGGGAGGTCAGTGCCTCGATGTCGGCCACCGGGGCGCCGGTGGCGTCGGCGAGGTGCAGGGCGATGGTGTCGGCGCCGCTGCGGGTGATCTTCACGCGGAGGGCGGGCGCGCCGGCGGCGTGCAGGGTGACACCGGTCCAGGCGAACGGCACCCGTACCTCGGGGCGCGGCGGGGCGTCGAGGTCGGCGGCGTGCAGCGCGGCGTCGAGCAGGGCCGGGTGGAGGCCGAACCCGGGTGCGCCGGCGGCGGCTTCCGCGGGCAGGGCGACTTCGGCGTACACGTCGTCTCCGTGCCGCCAGGCGGCGCGCAGCCCCTGGAAGGCGGGCCCGTAGCCGTAGCCCTGCTCGGCGAGGTCCGCGTAGACGCTCGCGGTGTCGAGCGGCCGGGCGTCCCGGGGCGGCCACACGGTCAGGTCCGCTGCGGCGGCCGGGGCGGTCGTGGTGAGGGCACCGGCGGCGTGCTGGGTCCAGGGCGCCGCCTCGTCGGCGCGGGTGTGGACCGTGACGCTGCGGCGCCCGGCGTCGTCTGGCTCCCCCACGGCGACCTGTACTGCCACGTCTTCGTCGGCGCGCAGCACGAGCGGGGCGCCGAGCGTCAGCTCCTCCAGGCCGGCCGCGCCGACGTGGTCCCCGGCGCGCAGAGCGAGTTCGACGAAGGCGGTGCCGGGGAACAGCACCCGGCCGGCGATGACGTGGTCGGCGAGCCAGGGCTGGGTGCGGGTGGACAGCCGGCCGGTCAGGACGACGCCCTCGGCGCCGACGGCGACCACGGCCGCCAGCAGCGGGTGACCGGCGGGGAGCTGGCCGAGTCCGGTGGCGTCGGTGGCGCTGCTCTGCTCCAGCCAGAAGCGCTGCCGCTGGAAGGGGTAGCCGGGCAGGTCGATGCGGCGCCCGCCCAGCCCGGCGAAGTGCCGCGCCCAGTCGACGGGGACGCCTCGGGCGTGGGCGGCGGCGAGCGCGGCGAGGGCCTCCCGTGTCTCGGGCCGCTCGCGCCGCAGCACGGGCAGGAAGGCGGTGCCGGGTACTTCGGTGCAGTCCGGGCCCATGGCGGACAGCACTGCGTCCGGGCCGACCTCCAGGAACGTGCGTACCCCGCCGTCGGCGAGCGTACGGACGGCGTCCTGGAAGCGGACCCGGGCGCGGACGTGCTCCACCCAGTACTCGGGGTCGCACAGCTCGGTGGTGACAGGGGCGCCGGTGACGGTCGAGACGAGGGCGAGCTTCGGCTCGGCGTAGTCCAGGACGTGCACGACGCGCCGGAACTCGGCCAGCATCGGCTCCATCAGCGGCGAGTGGAAGGCGTGGCTGACCCGCAGGCGCTTGGTGTCGTGCCCGCGCGCGGCGAGTTCGGCGGCGATGCGGTCGACGTCGGCCGCGGCGCCGGAGACGACCACGGCGGCGGGTCCGTTGACCGCGGCGATGCCGGTGCGCGCGGTGAGCAGCGGTGCCACCTCGTCCTCGGCTGCGCGTACGGCGACCATGGCGCCGCCCTCGGGGAGTTGCTGCATGAGCCGGCCGCGGGCGGCGACCAGGATCGTCGCGTCCTGCAGGGTGAGCACGCCGGCCACGTGGGCGGCGGCGATCTCGCCGACGGAGTGCCCGGCGAGCTGGTCCGGAGTCAGGCCCCAGCTCTCCAGCAGCCGGTAGAGGGCCACCTCGACGGCGAACAGGGCTGGTTGCGCGTACTCGGTGCGGTGCAGCAGCTCGGCCTCGGGGGTGCCGGGCCCGGCGAACAGGACGTCCTTCAGCGGCCGGGCCAGCTGGAGGTCGAAGTGGGCGCAGGCGTCCTCCAGGGCGTCCCCGAACACCGGGTGGGTGGCGGCGAGTTCGCGGCCCATGCCGACGCGCTGGCTGCCCTGTCCGGTGAACAGGAAGCCGAGTTCGCCGTCGGCCCGATCGCCGAGGGGCACGGCGCCGGAGGCCAGGTCGTGCAGCGCGGCGCGCAGTTCGGCGCGGTCGGTGGCGACGAGGACGGCCCGGTCGTGCAGGGCGGCCCGGGTGGTGGCCAGCGAGTGGGCGAGATCGAGCGGGTCCGCCTCGTCCACCAGGTCCAGCAGGTCGGCGGCACGAGCCCGGAGGGCGGCTTCACCACGGGCGGACAGGGTGAAGGGCAGCGGGGTCGGGGTGGGGTGGGCCGGGCGGGCGTCCGGGGCCGGCTGCTCCGGCTCGGGCTGTTCCAGGATGACGTGTGCGTTGGTTCCGCTGACGCCGAAGGACGACACGCCGGCCCGCCGGGACCGGCCGGTCTCGGGCCACGAGCGCTGTTCGGTGACGAGCCGGACGGCTCCGGAGGACCAGTCCACGTGCGGGGTGGGCGTGTCGACGTGCAGCGTGGCCGGTATCTGCCCGTGCCGCATGGCGAGGATCGTCTTGATCAGGCCGGCGGCGCCGGCGGCGGCCTGGGTGTGCCCGAGGTTGGACTTGACGGAGCCGAGGAGCAGCGGGGCGTCGGCGGGGCGGCCCTGGCCGTAGGTGGCCAGGAGCGCGGTGGCCTCGATAGGGTCGCCGAGCCGGGTTCCGGTGCCGTGCGCCTCGACCACGTCGACGTCGGCGGCGGTGAGGCCGGCGTCGGCGAGGGCCCGGCGGATCAGCCGCTGCTGGGAGGTGCCGTTGGGTGCGGTCAGGCCGTTGGAGGCGCCGTCCTGGTTGACGGCGGAGCCGCGGACGACGGCCAGGACGCGGTGCCCGTTGCGGCGGGCGTCGCCGAGGCGCTCCAGGACGAGCACACCGACGCCCTCGGCGAAGCCGGTGCCGTCCGCGGCGGCCGCGAACGCCTTGCAGCGGCCGTCGGGCGCGAGGCCCCGCTGCCGGCTGAAGGCGGTGAACACGCCCGGGCCACCCATCACGGCCACGCCTCCGGCGAGGGCGAGCGATGACTCGCCCTGCCGCAGCGAGCGGCATGCCAGGTGGACGGCGACCAGGGAGGCGGAGCAGGCGGTGTCGACAGTGACCGCAGGGCCTTCGGCGCCCAGCACATAGGCGACGCGGCCGGAGATGACGCTGGGGGCGTTGCCGGCGAGCAGGTAGGCGTCGAGGCCGTCCGGGGCGTCGTGCAGGCGCGGCCCGTACTCCTGCACCTCGGCGCCGAAGAACATGCCGGCCGGGGTGCCGCGCAGCGCCGTGGGGTCGATGCCGGCGTCCTCCAGGGCCTGCCAGGAGGTCTCCAGGACGAGCCGCTGCTGCGGGTCCATGCCGAGTGCTTCGCGCGGGCTGATGCCGAAGAAGTCGGCGTCGAACTCGGTGGCGGTGTCGAGGAATCCGCCGCTGCGCACGTAGGCGCTGCCCGGGACCTCGGGGTCCTCGTCGAAGAGGGCGTCCAGGTCCCAGCCGCGGTCCTGCGGGAAGCCCGACAGCACTTCGCCGCCCTCGGTCAGCAGCCGCCACAGGTCGGCGGGCGAGGAGACGCCGCCGGGGAAGCGGCAGCCGATGCCGACGACCGCGATGGGTTCCTCGGCGGTGCCGTCACCGGCCGGCGGTCCGGTGAAGTCGTCGGTCGTGCCGTGGACCTCGGCGAGCAGCCGGGCGGCCAGGTCGTGCACCGTCGGGCTGTCGTAGGCGAGGCCGACCGGCAGGGCGAGGCCGGTCCGCTCGGTCAGCCGGCGGTGCAGGTCGACCGCGGCGAGCGAGTCCAGTCCCTGCGCGGCGAACGGGGCGGCCGGGTCGAGAGCGTCCACCGTGCCCGGCCGGGCCGCCTCGATCGCCTCGGTCACAGCCGTGCGCACGAGTTCGGTCACCAGCCTGCGGTGCTGGGACGGTACGGCCGTGGCGAGCCGTCGTGCCAGAGCTGAATCGGATCCGGGCCCGTTCATCCACGCATCTCCACTTTCGGCCGACACCGGTTTTCCTCACCTTTTTCCACACGCTAGTGACGGCCTTCGCACGGCCACACCCTTAAGCACCCCTAGGGGCTGGCACATTGACCGGCCGGGCGTCCTCGGGGTCGTACCTGTCGAACGAACGGCGCACGTACGACAGGGAGTCGAGCAGACCCGCGGAGGTGATGGCCTGCGCCGGGCGTACGTCGGCGATACCACGCAGCGGCATCTTCCCGATGTCGGCCCAACGCAGCCGGCCGTCCGCGTCGATATAACTCCGGCTGAATCCCGCGTTGTCGGGATGCAGACAGTAGGGAACGTCGAGAAATCCCCGTCCGAACGCCGTCAGGAGCGCGGCGCCGAGGTCGTCGTCCAGGGCCAGCACCCCGTTCACCAGGGCCGATGCCTCGGCGTACAGCTGGGTACCGGTGCCTTCCAGCGGGGCGCGGGAGGTGCGTGCGGCGACCTGTGCCGCATGTTCGAGGGCGGCGACGTTCTCGGCCACGGTCGGAATACGGCGGGATTCCGCGACGGTTTTCACGATCAGCCGTTCCGAGCCGCTCGCGACAGTCAGTTCTGCCGCTTTTCCGAGCAGCCGGTAGGCGCCTTGCTCGGTTTCCGGGAACAGCCCCATATAGGCGTAGACGACGACATGCCACTCGGTGTCCGGCAGGTACTGCGCGCACAGGCTGCGCAACGCTGCCACCGCTTCGGCGTCCTGGCGCGGATCGGTCTGCTGGGCATAGCTCACCGAAATGCTGCGGATGCCGTACCGGTGGAAGAACATCGCTTCCAGGACGCTGACGGCGACGAGCAGGCTGGGCGGGCAGAGCTGGCCGAGGACGCAGCCGCCGAAGGTTTCCAGGTGCGGTTCGGCGCCGGACTCGCGCAGAGCGGCGAACAGTTCGCAGGAGGCGGCCCAGTGGGCGACGGACTCGCGCAGCGGGACCCGGCCGTAGGGCAGGCAGTAGGAGACCGGGCCGCCTTCGGAGGCGTCGAGCCCGGCGGCGGTCAGCGCCCGGAAGATGTCCTGCGGCGCGGCCGAGCCGTGCCGGACCTGGACCGGGAAGTCGGGGCCGTGGATCCCGTCGAGCACCTTCCGGGTGGTGGCCTTGTCGTGGCTCACGATGGGATAGCCGTTGAGGGCGACGTCCTCCAGGACGGCCAGTTCGGCCGACTCCAGGTCGCCGACCCGGGTGTAGCTGTCCAGGGTGATCGTGCCGACGGTGGTCGCCGCCGTGTTCCGGGTGGCGAGCAGTCCGGCCCGCATCCGCTCCGGGCTGCTCATTCCCATCCGGGGCTGGACCACCAGGTGGCCGGCGTCATGAGCCCGGCGCACGAACGCGCCGAACCCGACGCCGGTCACACCAGGGCCCGCTGCGGCAGCGTCGCGAGCATCCGCCGGAACTCGGCGACACCTTCGGCGCTGTCGTCGAACACCGCGTCGTAGCCGGCGGCGCGCAGCGCGGCCACCTCATCGCTGCCGCAGGGTCCGGCGATGCCGAGCTTGCCGCCGATGACGGCGGGTACGCCGGTGAGTTCGGGGTGCTCGCGCAGCCGGGTGACGGTGCGCATGCCGTCGTGGTAGCCGTGTCCGTTGACGCTGCTGACGACGATGAGGGCCGGGCGGTGGGCGAGGGCCTCGGTGATCAGCAGCTCCTCCGGGACGCAGGGGCCGAGATTGACCACGCGGTGCCCGTGCTCCTCGAGGAGGAGCTGGAGGTAGACGAGGTTCCAGGTGTGGGAGTCGGAGATGCCGCCGGCCACGAGCACGGGCTGGTCGCCGGGGGCGGGGGTGGTCGGGTAGGGGCTCATCACAGGGCCTGTCCGTGGGTGGAGGGTTCGAATGTGCGGATGTGCTGGATCCGGGAGACGGAGACGAGGTCGTCGCCGCGGACGACGATCTCGGCGGGTGCGGGCCTGCCGAGGAACATCAGCAGGCTGGCGGTGGGGCCGTAGGAGCCGGCGTTGGGCACGGTCAGCAGGTCGCCGGGTGCCGGGTCGGCCAGCGGGACGTTCCGGCCGAGCAGGTCGCCCGGGGTGCACAGCGGGCCGGCGAGGCTCGCGGGGGTGCCGTCCGTGCCGACGGACTCGTGCGGCTCGACCGTCACGGGCAGGATGCGGCCGAGGCCGGACATGCCGCCGAAGGTGTTGATGCCGGCGTCGAGGACGACGTAGCGCTGACCACGGCTGTCCTTGACGTTGACGACGGAGGTGAGCAGGGTGCCGCTGTCGGCGACCAGGTAGCGCCCCGACTCGCACGCGATCCGGGGGGCGCCCTTGCGCCAGCCGGGGAAGTGCTCGTCCAGTGACTCGGCGAGGGCGTCGCGCAGTTCGCGGTAGACCGGCCGCCGGCCCTGCACGGCGTAGGGTGCGGCGAAGCCGCCGCCGATGTCGACGAAGCGGAACGTGACGCCGAGGGCCTCCTGGAGGGCGGCGGCGGTGGCGATGGTGTGGCGGAACTCGGCGATCAGGCTCGCCTCGTCCTTGGCGTTGCTCAGCGGGAAGAAGTGCAGCCCGGCGATGCGGGTGCCGGGCACCTCGCGCAGTTCGGCGGCGAGGCCGGGCAGCGTCTCGCTGTCGAAGCCGAACTGCGAGGGCACGCCGGTCATCCGGATGCTGGTGGCCGCGGCGCCGGTGGCGTTGTTGACCCGGATCAGGCAGTCGGCGGTGACGCCGAGCTTCCGGGCGGTCTCGCCGACGCGGCGCAGGTCGCCGTGGGACTCGGTGGAGAACAGGCGTACGCCGCGCCTCAGCGCCTCGGTCAGTTCCTCGGTGGTCTTGCCGGGACCCGTGTAGAGGATCCGGTCGCCGGGGTAGCCGGCCTGGAGGGCGGCGTCGAGTTCGCCGACGGAGCTGATCTCGGCGCGGCAGCCGCGGGCGCCGCCGGAGCGCAGTTCGCGCAGCAGTTCCGGGTGCGGGTTGGCCTTGGCGGCGTAGAACACCTCGACCTCGTCGGGCAGCGCGGCGAACAGGTCGTCGCGGGCGGCCGCCACCCGGTCCAGGTCGTACACGTAGGACGGGGTGCCGAAGCGCTCGGCCAGCTCGGTGGGGCCGGTCACGGGGTGGTTCCTTCCAGGAGGCGGGCGAGCTGCTTGCGGTCGTGCTTGCCGTGCGGGGTCAGCGGCAGCTCGGCGACGATGCGGCTCACGCCGGGCACCTTGGCGGGCTCCAGCCGCAGCGACAGCTCCTTGAGCAGGGCGTGCGGGTCGATGTCGCCCTCGGCGAACACCGCGAGGGCCCGGCCTTCGGCCGGCGGCAGGACGGCGGCGGCGCGGACGCCGGGGACGTCGGTGGCGGCGCTCTCGATCTCCGTGGTGCTCATGCGCACGCCCTTGTGCTTGAACATGTCGTCGCGGCGGCCCTCGTAGTAGAGGTAGCCGTCCTCGTCGACGTGGCCGAAGTCGCCGGTGTGCAGCCGGAGTCCGCCGCCCGGGGCGGGGCGGAAGGCGCGTGCGGTCTGTTCGGGTGCCCGCCAGTAGCCGGGCATGACGTGCGGGCCCTCGACCACGATCTCGCCGGTCTCGTAGGGCGGCAGCGGGTTGCCGTCGTCGTCCACGGCGAAGGCGCGGGTGCCGGGCAGCGGGCGGCCGACCGAGTCGGGCTTGGCGTCCTGGTGGGCGGGCGGCAGCACGGAGACGCGCTTGCACTCCGTCTGCCCGAACTGGATGATCACCTCAGCGCCTGGGAACGCCGAACGCAGCCCGTCGGCGGTGGACTTGGGCAGCGCGGCACCGGTGTTGGTGAACATGCGCACGCGCGACTCGCGGCTCGGCTCGCGTTCGGCGAGGGCGACGATCATGGTGGCCAGCGACGGCACGACCGGGACGACGGTGGCGCCGGTCTCCCGGATGCGGCGCAGCAGCACCAGGTCCGACTCGCCGTCCGCCAGCACGAGTTCGCTGCGGCCGGCCGCGGTGAGCAGCACCTTGTACAGGCCGTAGTCCCAGGAGATGGGGAAGCGGCAGAACACCACGTCGTCGCGCCGGTAGCCGAGTTCCAGGTTGATGGCCTCGGTGGCGAAGACCATGCGGCCGTGCGGGCAGATCACCCCCTTCGGGGCGGCGGTCGAGCCGGAGGTGTAGACGAGCACGGCGAGGTCCTCGGGGGCGACCTCGGCCCCGCCGGACCGGGCCCCCTGCACCCGCAGTGCGGTGACGGCCGCCCACACCCCGCCGAGACCGAGGACGGGCACGCCTTCGGCGAGGGCGGCGATCCGGGCCACGGCGGGGTCGGTGACGACGATCAGCGAGGGCTCCGCGTTCTCGACGACCGCCCGCAGGTGGAAGTCCTTCATGCCGGTGTTGACGGGGACCAGGACGGCTCCGCGGCGGGCGGCGCCGTACATCAGCGCGACCAGTTCGCGGGTGCTGGGCAGCTGGACCAGGACCCGGTCGCCGTGGGTGATGCCGCGCCCTTCCAGCCAGGCGTCGACGGCGTGGCTGTGGGCGGCCAGTTCCCGGTACGTCCAGCGGCCCGTGCCGTCGGCGACCGCCGGGGCGTCGGGGTGCTCGGCGGTGGCCTCGTCCAGCAGGTCGTGCACCCTGGCGTCGGTGCGGGCCTGCGCTGTCGGTTGACCGTTCACTGCGACTCCTGCCGCCTTTCGTGTGTGCTCCCCGCGCCGGCGGGCTGCCGCATGGCCGTGGCCCGGGAGGCGAGCTTCCTGCGATCGGTCTTGCGGTTGGAGTTGAGCGGGAGGGCGTCCAGGTGGTGGTAGGCGCGCGGCACGACCGCGGCCGGCAGCAGCTCCCGCAGCCGGCGGGCGAGCCGGGCGGGCGGCACCGGATCGCCGGTGTGGAAGACGGCCAGCTCCACCGTGCCGTCCACGGGCACCGCCACGGTCACGGCGTCCTCGACGCCCGGGCAGGTGCGTACGGCGGCGTCCACCTCGGCCAGCTCCACCCGTACGCCGTGCACCTGGACCTGTGCGTCCTGCCGGCCCAGGTACAGCCAGCCGCCGTCGTCGGCGCGCCGCACGCGGTCGCCGGTGCGGTAGAAGCGGTGGCCGTCGTGCTCCAGGAAGCGTCCGGTGTCGTCGGCCGGGTCGAGGTAGCCGGGCGTCAGCTGGGGCCCGGCGATGCACAGCTCACCCTCGACGCCGTCGGCGGGCACGCCACGGGCGTCCAGCAGCAGCGTCTCGTGGCCCGGGTGCACGGCGCCGATGGGCACCATGTCGTTGAGGTGGCGCCCCGGTGTCCAGCGCTGCGCGGTGATGGTGACGGTCAGCTCGGTCGGGCCGTACAGGTTCTCCAGCACGGCGCCCGGCGCGGCGGCGGCCCAGTCCTCGGCGTCCTTGCAGCTGAGCGCCTCCCCCGCGAAGAAGCTCCACCGCAGCGACGGCAGCGCGCCCGGCGCGAGCCCGCCGGTGCGGCGCACCAGGGTGATCGCGCTGGGCGTGGAGAACCACACGGACATGCCCTGCTCGGCCACGAACTCCGGCAGGTGCGCGTAGGCCCGCGCCGGTACGGGAACGACGGCGGCGCCGGCGCCCCAGGCGCAGAAGAGATCGAACATCGCGCAGTCGAAGTTGAGGTCGAAGGTCTGCGAGAAGACGTCGTGCGGACCGAAGTCGTAGCGCTGATCGAGCAGGTGGAAGTAGTGCGCGGTGTTGGCGTGCGTGACCGGCACGCCCTTGGGCCGGCCGGTGGAGCCGGAGGTGAACAGCACGTAGGCGATCCCGGAGGGCCTTGCGGGCATCGGCGACTTCAGGGCGCTGTCCGGGTCGACGGCGAGCGCCGGCATCGGATGCCCGCCGGGCGCGAACAGCGTCGGCAGGGTGACACCGTCCGCGTGCAGCGCGGTCAGGGCGGGCAGCGCGTCGTCGTCGGCGAGCAGTGCGCCGACGCCGGCGGCCTCGATCATCTGCCGGGTGCGGGCCGCGGGGAAGGCCGGCTGGAGCGGTACGACGGTGACGCCGCTGTACAGGCCGGCCAGCAGGGCCGCGTACGCCGTGGGTCCCTTGCCGGCCAGCACCCCCACGGCGGGCGTGCGGCCGGGCAGTCCGGCCAGCAGGGAGCCGGCCAGGACCAGGGCGCGTTCGTGCAGTTCGCGGTAGGTGACGTCGACGGCGTCGGCGCGCAGCGCGGGCCGGTCGGGGGCGAGGGCCAGGCCGCGCAGGAACCGGCCGGACAGTGTGCCGTCCATGGTGGGATCCACGGTGGCCGCTCCGTCAGCTCGCGGCGGTGTGCTGCATGTCCTGCACGGTGTCCCAGAGCACCCCGGCGGTGCGGAAGGTGTCCATGGTCAGCGCGCTGTCGCGGAAGCGGACCTGGTAGTCCTGCTCCAGGGTGCCGAGGAGCTGGACCGTGCCGAGCGAGTCCAGGCCGAGGTCCCTCAGGTCGGATTCCGGGGTCAGCTCCTCCTGCGGCGGCAGGAACGGCAGGAAGGGGCGGAGTATGTGTTCGAAGCGGTCGTCAAACATGGGAGCCTCCAACGAGTCGGGCTGGTCAGGCGGCGCGCGAGCGGCGCCGGGGGGTCATCGCCAGCCGCGGCTGTGCGGCGACGACGTCGAAGTTGCGGGTTGCGCAGGGCACCCGGCCGAAGAGGCTGTCGGGCCCGGCGACGCACAGGCGGCGGGCGCCGGCGTCCTTGAGGGCGGTGGTGACGCTCGGCCAGTTCATCGGGTGGTCGAAGCCGTCGAGCAGCATCGTGCGCAGCTCTTCGCCGGTGTGCAGCAGCCGGCCGTCCTGGTCGGCGACGACGGGCAGTCGGGGGTCGGCGAAGGAGTAGCGGGAGACCACCTCGCGTTCGGCCTTGTCGCGCAGCGAGCGGAACGCCGAGGCGTGCATGGGGGGCCGCATGGTGTACAGCGGGAGACTGCCGACGGCGCGCAGCCGCTCCTCCATCCACTGCACGCGGTGCTCGGGGAGCGAGATCATGTGGAAGCCGTCGTCGATGTGGCAGGAGATCTCGTGCCACTCCCCCGCCTCGGCCAGTTCGGCGAGGATCGCGTCGAGCCCGTCACGCGGGGCGCGGACGAAGGACAGCGTGACGATGTCCGTGTGCTCCTCGGCGAAGTACTCCTCCAGGCAGCGGGCGATCTCGGCGGTCAGGCGGACCGCGTCGGGCAGCTCCAGGGCGCCGGTGTAAGCGATGGCGGCCTTCTCGCCGAAGCTGGGCCCGGCGACGATGTCGGGCCGCACGCCGAGGCGCTCCCGGGCCCAGTGGGCGCAGGCCAGGCAGTTGACGAAGAAGGCGACCTGGGCGGCCTCCGAGTAGTCGCCGGGAAAGGTCCGGAAGGCGTCCACGAGCGAGTAGCCGAGCGCCTCGTCGGCGACGGCGACCAGGTCCCGGGCGATGGGGTTGGCCACCATGAACCTGCCCACCTCGGCGAACGGGACGGGGCCCATGCCGGGGAAGACGAGAGCGGTGTCGTGTGCCATGGCGGGATGCCCTCTCACGGGTGCGTGGGTCACAGGCTCTTGAGGAAGTCGGTCATCACCTCGAAGAACCGCTCGGGTTCCTCCAGGTGCGGAAGGTGGCTGGACTCCTCGAAGATCTCCCAGCGGGCCCCGGGGATCCGGTCGTGGTACGGCTGTACGACGGCCGGTGTGGCCTCGTCGTGACGGCCGCTGATCAGCAGGGTCGGGGTGCGGATCCGGTCCAGCTCGTCGACGATCGACCAGTCCTTCAGCGAGCCGATGACATGGAACTCGTTGGGCCCGTTCATCGCGTAGTAGACGGTCGGGTCGTTGTAGATCTCCATGAAGGAGGACAGGAAGTCCCGCGGCCAGGGCGTCACACGGCACACATGACGGTCGTAGAAGACCCGCATCGCGGCCAGGTACTCCTCGCTGTCGTACGTGCCGGCCGCCTCGTGGCGCCGCAGCGTCTCCTCCACGTCCGGCGGCAGCGCGGCACGCAGCCGTGCCATCTCCTGCAGCCAGACCGGGTACGAGGCCGGCGCGTTGGCGATCACCAGTGCGCGCAGGCCGGGTGGCCCGGGCATGGCGTGCCGGGCACACAGCGGGCCGCCCCAGGACTGGCCGAACAGCACGTAGTCGTCGGCGATCCCCAACCGGTCCAGCAAGTTGGTGAGTTCGGCCTCGAACAGCTCGACGCTCCAGAACTCTGCGCGCTTGCCGGGCAGGTGGGTGGAGCCGCCGTTGCCGAGCTGGTCGTAGTGGACGACGGGCCAGCCGTCCTCGGCGAGGCGGGCGAGCGGCAACAGGTAGTCGTGGGTGCTGCCGGGCCCGCCGTGCACGACGACGACCGCTGGGCGTCCCGCACCCGGCTCACCGGTCACCCGGTACCAGGTCCGGTACTCCCCGAAGGGGACGGTGCCCTTCGCGCTGGCTTCCGGGGACACGCTGATCACCTCTGCTCGGCTGCGGGACGCGGCGGCGGCCTGGACGAGGACGCCGGGCCGGGACCGCAGATCCGGAGGGTGGGTGATCCGTGCATCTGCCGTGGTCCGCAGCCGACGCTAACCGGACCCGCGCCGCCACCGGACCCCTAGCCGCCCCTAGGCGCTGGGCGGGCGACTGGGGCCCCAGGGGGACGTCCCGATCCGGCGACACGCCCCGAAGCCCTAGGGGCGCCTAGGGGTTTAGACCCCCGGCCGTGCCTGCCTAGCGTGCGGGAGACGGCCGTCAGCGCCGCACCGGCGCCGAGCCCGGACCCGCTCCGACACCGGCGCGTCCCGTTCCCTCCCGCCCGAAGAGGACATGATGACTGCACCTGCCGAACCGGCCGACGACGCCGCGCTGCCGGAGTTCCCGATGCGGCGGGCCTGTCCCTTCAGCCCGCCGGCCGCCTACGCCGGGCTGCGCGAGAGCGAACCGGTCTCCCGGGCCCGGCTCAAGGTCAACGGCAAGCGGACCTGGCTGATCACCCGGCACGACCTGTACAAGAAGCTGCTGGGGGACGAGCGGGTCAGCGCGAACCTGAAGCTGCCCGGGTACCCCCTGCAGGTGCCGGTGCCGGAGGAGACGCTCCAGTCGGTGCCGCTGACCTTCCTGTCCATGGACCCGCCCGACCACACGGTCCAACGCCGCATGCTGGCACCGGAGTTCAGTGTCCGCCGGATGCGGGAGCTGCGCGGCCGGGTGCAGCAGATCGTGGACCAGCAGATCGACCAGATGCTCGCCAAGGGCACGGATTCCCCGGTGGACCTGGTCACCGCCCTCGCCCTGCCGGTGCCCTCGCTGGTGATCTGCGAACTGCTCGGGGTCCCCTACGAGGACCACGGCCGGTTCGAGGAGTGGGCGTGGGCCATCATGAACCACGACATCAGCGACGAGGACCGGGGTCGCGCGCACTACGAACTCGACCGGTACGTGGACGGTCTGGTCACCGCCAAGGAGAGCGAACCGGGCGACGACATGATCAGCCGGCTGATCGAGTCCAACCGGCAGGCGCCCGCGGTGGAGCACTCCGACATCGTCAGCATGTCCAAGCTGATGCTGGTCACCGGGCACGAGACCACCGCGAACATGATCGCCCTGGGCGTGCTCGCCCTGCTGGAGCACCCCGAGCAGCTCGCCGCCGTACGCGAGGAGCCGGATCTGATGCCGAAGGCGGTGGAGGAGCTGCTGCGCTTCTTCTCCATCTCCGACGCGGGCACCGCGCGGGTCGCCGTGGAGGACATCGAGCTGGGCGAGGTCACCATCCGGGCCGGCGACGGCATCCTGCCGCTGAACAACGCCGCCAACCACGACGAGCGGGTCTTCCCCGACCCCGACCGCCTGGACGTGCGGCGTGAGGCCCGCAGCCACCTCGCCTTCGGCTACGGCGTCCACCAGTGCATCGGCCAGAACCTCGCGCGCATGGAGCTGGACGTCGTCTACACGACGCTGTTCCGGCGCGTCCCCCGACTGCGCCTGGCCACCCCGGTCGACGCGCTGCGGTTCAAGGACGACGCCATCGTCTACGGCCTGTACGAGCTGCCCGTCACCTGGTGACGGCGGACACCCCGCACCGCCCCCTTCCGTCACCGCCCCCCTTCCGAAAGGCAGCCATGACCCAGTCCGCCGACGCCGCGCCCGAGGCGGGGTCGCCGCTTCCGCAGTTCCCGATGCGGCGCACCTGTCCGTTCAGCGAACCGCGCGAGTACGCCGAACTGCGCGCCGGGAACCCCGTCTCGCGCGCCGCGCTGAAGGTGAACGGCAAGCCGACCTGGCTGGTCACCCGGCACGAGCACGTCCGGCAGGTGCTGGGCGACAGCCGGGTCAGCTCCAACCTGAAACTGCCGGGCTATCCGCACCAGTTCCACATCCCCGAGGAGCTGCTGGCCCAGGTCCGGCTGATGATGCTGAACATGGACCCGCCCGAGCACTCCGCCCAACGACGCATGCTCATACCGGAGTTCACCGCCCGGCGGGTGAAAAAGATGCGCCCGCGCATCCAGGAGATCGTCGACGAGCAGGTGGACGCCATGCTGGCCGCCGGCGGCCCGGTGGACCTGGTCACCGCGCTCGCACTGCCGGTGCCCTCGCTGGTGATCTGCGAGCTGCTCGGCGTGCCGTACGAGGACCACGCCCAGTTCGAGGAGTGGTCGGCGGCGATGATGAACCACGACCTGAGCCCGGCGGAGTACGGGGCGGCGGTGCAGGCCCTGGACATGTACCTGGACAAGCTCGTCACCCTCAAGGAGAGCGCCCCGGGTGACGACCTGATCAGCCGTTTCCTGGAGAAGAACCGCACCGAGCAGGTCGCCGACCATGCCGACGTGGTGACCATGGCGCGCCTGATGCTGGTCGGCGGCCACGAGACGACGGCCAACATGATCGCCCTCGGCGTGCTGGCACTGCTGCAGCACCCCGAGCAGATGGCCGCGTTGCAGGCCGATCCCGCTCTCCTCCCGAACGCCATCGAGGAGTTGCTCCGCGTCTTCTCCATCTCCGACTCCGGCACGGCTCGGGTCGCGGTGGAGGACATCGAGGTCGGCGACGTCACCATCCGCGCCGGCGAGGGCATCCTCGCCCTCAACAACGCCGCCGACCACGACGAGTCCGTCTTCGCCGACCCGGGCACCCTGGACATCCACCGCAAGGAGGCCCGCAGCCACCTCGCCTTCGGCTACGGCATCCACCAGTGCATCGGCGCCAACCTGGCCCGGGTGGAGCTGGAGGCCGTCTACGGCACGCTGCTGCGCCGCATCCCCGGGCTGCGTCTGGCGGCCGAGCCGGACACCCTGCGGTTCAAGGACGACGCCATGGTCTACGGCGTCTACGAACTCCCCGTCACGTGGTGACGGCCGGCCCGAACGGAGTCCCTCCCATGCGTGTCACCACCGAACGCGACCGGTGCGTGGGCTCCGGCCAGTGCGCACTGCTCAGCCCGGAGGTGTTCGACCAGGACGCCGACGGTCTCGTCGTCGTGCTGCAGGAATCGCCGGCCGAGGACCTCCGCGGGGAGGTCCTCCAGGCCGTCGACCTGTGCCCCTCGCGCACCATCCGCGTGCTCGGCTGAATCCTTGAGGAAAGTGTGCGGGTGACGACGCCATGACCATCCGGGCCCGCCGGACCGCGGCCGGGGCCCGGCGGACGAGCCCGGCCGTGGAGCGGCGGCAGGCTGCCCGCGGACAGGCGTCGCCCCCGGCGGCCGGCGCTCGCTATTCCGTGCGGGCCGTCGCCCAGGGGCCGAGGGTGAAGCCGTCGGCCCCCCGCCGGACCTCCACGGCGCCGGCGCCGCCGAAGTGCGCCGGGACGACCAGCTCCCGTTCGTCCGCGGCCCGCCCGAGGATCCGCCGGCGGCTGGCCGCCGCCTCGTCCGGGGCCAGGCAGAAGCAGCTGTTGCAGGAGGGCTTGAGGATCTGCACCGGGCTGTGCAGCAGGTCCCCGACGAAGACGGCCCGGTCGCTGCCGGAGGCGAGCCGCAGCACAGACGAGCCGGGGGTGTGGCCGGGGGCGGACTCGAGGGTGAGATGCTCGTCGATGCGGTGGAAGCCGTCCCACCGCACGGCCTGCCCGGCGCGGTGGACCGGCGCGATGCTGTCCTCGTAGATCAGTCGGTCGTCCACCCGCAGGCCGTTGCCGTACGCGTTGTCCGGACCGAAGTGGAAGTCGTCGGCGGCCGGGACGAGGTACTCGGCGTGGGGGAAGGTCGGCACCCATTCCCCGTCCACGTCCCTGGTGTTCCAGCCGACGTGGTCGCCGTGGATGTGGGTGTTGACGACGACGTCGACATCCTGCGGGCGGACTCCCGCCCGCGCCAGGAGGCCGAGGAAGTCTCCCTGCCAGTGGTGGAACGCCGGGGAGCCCGGCCGCTCTCGCCCGTTGCCCACCCCGGTGTCGACCAGGACGGTGCGCCCACCGCTGCGCAGGACCCAGGTCTGCAGCGCAACCGTCGCCCGGTCGCTGTCCGGGTCCCAGTGGTCCGGCGCCAGCCAGGCCTCGTTGTCCTTCCACAGGTCGGCGCCCGCCTCCGGAACCAGGCCGGAGACGGGTGCGAAGGGGCCCTGCCACTCGACGACCCGGATGACCTCGACATCCCCCAGCACGATGGTCTGCACACTCTCGTTCGTCATGCGTTCGACTCTATGGACGCCGGGCGATCCCCTCAATGCGTGCACGGCTCAGTGGAATACGTGTCCGTCTCACTCTCGATGTCGTGGATATCCTGCGGGGATGGATGTGGTGAGTGACGCGATCTCCGCCGTGCGCCTCGGGCGCCCCTCGTCCAACCGGGTGCACATGGCGGGGAGTTGGTGTGCCCGGCTGGCCCCGTACGCCGGTGCGGGCTTCCACGTCGTCCTGAAGGGCGGTTGCTGGCTGCTGCCCGACGGCGGCGCCCCGGTGTCCCTCGGCGTGGGTGACGCGGTGCTGCTGCCCCATGGCGCAGGCCATGTGCTGGCCGATTCCCCCGTCGATGCGGCCGCGGTGGAGAAGGCGGTGCCGTTCGAGCAATGGCGTGCGGGGAAGGAACCGCAGGCCCGGGCCGGTCGCGGCTCGGCGGAGATGCTGTGCGGCAAGTACCGGCTCGACCGCAGCCGCCTGCACCCCCTCATGGCGGAACTGCCCGACGTCGTCCACCTTCCCCACCGCGTGGGCAGCCACCCGGAACTGCGCGCGGCCATCGATCTCCTCGCCGGCGAGCTGGACGCGAGACGGCCCGGCGCCTGCATCGCGCTCCCGAGCCTGCTCGACCTCCTCCTCGTCTACATGATCCGCTCCTGGATGACCGACGCCACCAGCGGAGCGTGGCCCGGCGTACTGGGCGACCCGGTGACGGCCACCGCGCTGCGGGCACTGCACTCGGACCCGTCCGCCCCCTGGACCAACGACCGCCTCGCCGCGGAGGCGGGCGTCTCCCGCCCCACCCTGGCACGCCGGTTCACCAGCCTGGTCGGCCGTCCGCCGATGACGTATCTCACCTGGTGGCGCCTGACGCTTGCCGCCGCCCTGCTCCGGGACACCCGGCAGACCCTGGCCACCATCGCCGGCCGGGTCGGCTACGGCAGTCCGTATGCGCTCTCCCACGCCTTCGAGCGGGAGTTCGGTACGACACCGGGGCGCTACCGGGAGCAGAGCGCGGGCCGGTCACCGGCCGCCTGACCGGTGGGGCGGGGGCCGCCGCCGGAGGGGCGGAGCCGTTCAGGACCGGTGGGGACGCGGGCCCGCGAGGGACTCGGCCTGTTCGAGGAAGCGCGGCAGCCACTGCTCGTAGGAGACGCCCGCCAGGAACCGCTGCGCCGCTTCGGCGTCCTCGCCGACCGCCGTGTGCAGGGGTGTGCCGGGGTCACCGGCCGCGGCGACCACCGCCTGCGCCGCCTCGCTGCATTCGGCGGCGCCTTCCGCCACGCGGGCGAGGAACCGGACCAGCCAGGCGTGGTCCGCGTGGTACGGGTCGGTCTCGGCAAGCTCCGGCCCGGCGGCGGGCCTGCGCTGGATGGCGGAGGCGAAGCTGCCCGGTTCCAGGCAGACCACCCGGATACCGAAGGGCTGGACCTCCGCGTACAGGGCCTCGCTGAGCGCGCCCAGGGCGGCCTTGCTCGCCGCGTAGAAGCCGCCGTGCGGCACGGCGAAGGTCCGGCCCGCGAGGGACGAGACGTTGACGACGACTCCGCTGCCACGGGCGCGCATCCCGGGCAGCACGGCGCGGGCCATGCGCAGCGGGCCCCAGAAGTTGGTCTCCATGACGGCGCGCGCCTGGTCGAGCGGCAGGGTCTCGGCGGGTCCGGCGACGTCGATCCCGGCGTTGTTGACCAGGACGTCGACCGGTCCGTGCCGGTCCTGCACCGCGGTGACGGCGGCGGTGACGGAGGCGTCGTCGGTGACGTCCAGCCGGGGCACGTCGAGGGTGAGGTCCTCGGCGCGGGCGCGCCGCAGCAGTTCCTCCGCGCCGGCGGGGTTGCGCACGCAGGCGTGCACGCGGGCCCCGCGCCGGGCGAACGCGAGCGCCGTCTCCAGGCCGATGCCGCTGCTGCAGCCGGTGACGAGAACCGCCGTCATGACCGCACCGCCTGCTTCGCCAGGAGCGCGAGGATCGCGTCCTGGTGGGCCGTCAGGTAGAAGTGGCCCCCTTGGAACACATGGAGGTCGAAGGACGCGTCTGTGTGGCGTGACCAGGCGCGTGCCTCGTCCACGGTGACCTTGGGGTCGTCGTCGCCGACCAGGCCGACGACCGGACAGCGCAGGTTCGGGCCCGGCTCGTAGACGTAGGTCTCGGCGGCCCGGTAGTCGGCGCGGATCGCGGGCAGGGCCATCCGGATCAGCTCCTCGTCGTCGAGGATCGCCGCGTCCGTGCCGCTCAACTGCCGCATCTCCGCCACCAGTCCGTCGTCGTCACGCAGATGGACGCTCTCGTCGCGCGGGCAGGAAGGGGCTCGGCGGGCGGAGGCGAACAGCGCCTGCAGGACGACTCCGTGGTCGCGTTCGAGCCGGCGGGCGACCTCGTAACCCAGGGTCGCGCCCATGCTGTGGCCGAAGAAGAGCAGGGGGCGGTCGGTCCACGGCAGCAGTACGGGGGTGACCTGCTCGGCGAGTTCGCCGATGCTCTCGGCGCACGGCTCGCCCCGCCGGTCCTGGCGCCCCGGGTACTGCACGGCGAGCACGTCCACGAACGGCGGCATGCTCGCCGACACCCGGTGGTAGAAGCTCGCCGAGCCGCCCGCGTGCGGCAGGCACACGAGCCTGGCCGCCGCGTCCGGACGGGGGTGGTAGCGGCGTATCCACAAGCGGTCGTGCTCGGTGAGCGTGGTCATGGGGCGGACGTTCCCTTCGGGGCGGTGACTGAGGTGCACGGCGCGGGACGTGCCCCAGAAGTCTTGTGCGCACCGGAGCGGCCGGCCACCCCTACCGGCCCCAACGGAGGTGCTCAGGCGTTGAGATAGGCCAGCACCGCGAGCACGCGGCGGTTGCTGTCGCTCGACGGCGGCAGCATCAGCTTGGTGAAGATGTTGGAGATGTGCTTGGCCGCCGCGCCCTCGGTGACGGTGAGCCGCTGGGCGATCGCCGTGTTCGAGCAGCCCTCGGCCATGAGTTCCAGCACCTCGCGCTCGCGCCCGGTGAGCGCGGCGAGCGGCTCGTCCCGGGAGTGGCTGGTCATCAGCTGGGCGACCACGGCGGTGTCCATGGCCGTCCCGCCGGCCGCCACCCGTCGTACGGCGTCGATGAACTGCTCGTCGTCCAGGACGCTGTCCTTCAGCAGGTAGCCGACGCCGCCGGTGCCGTCGGCCAGCAGTTCCCGCGCGTACATCTGCTCGACGTGCTGGGAGAGCACGAGGATGGGCAGGCCGGGCTGTTCACGGCGGGCGCGCAGGGCGGCCTGGAGGCCCTCGGTGGTGAAGGTGGGCGGCAGCCGTACGTCGACGATGGCCACGTCGGGCCGGTGCTCGGTGATCGCGGCGGCGAGGTCCGTGCCGTTGTCGACGGCGGCGACCACCTCGAACTCGTACGCCTCCAGCAGTTGGATGATCCCCTGCCTCAGGAGGAAGAGGTCTTCGGCGAGGACAACGCGCACGGTAGCTCCATCTTCATCACGGTCGGACCGCCCGGGGGGCTGTCGATCTCCAGGACCCCGTCAAAGGATGCCAGCCGCCGTCGGATGCCCTCCAGACCGCTCCCGGCCGACAGGTCTGCGCCACCACGGCCGTCGTCGGTGACCCGGGCGTGCAGGATGCCCTCGTCGTACCAGGCGACGATCTCCACGCGCTGCGCGTCGGCGTGCTTGAGGGCGTTGGTGAGCAGTTCCGACACCGCGAAGTAGACGGCGGACTCGACCGGGTCGGGCAGTCTGCCGGGCAGGTCCACCACGGCGGTGACGTGCAGGGGGCTGGCCAGGCCGAGGGCGCGCAGGGCGTCGGACAGGCCGCGTTCGGCGAGGACCGGCGGGTGGATGCCGTGGACCAGGTCGCGCAGTTCGCGCAGAGCCTGCACGGACGAGGTGCGTGCCTGCCGCAGCAGCCGCCGGGCCTCCTCGGGGTCCTGGTTCATCTTCCGGTCGACGGCCCCGAGTTGCAGTCCGAGGCTGACGAGCCGGGCCTGTGCCCCGTCGTGCAGGTCGCGCTCGATCCGGCGCAGCTCGGCGGCCTGGATGTCGAGGGCACCGGAGCGGGTCTCGGACAAGTGCTGCACCCGGGAGGCCAGTTGGGCCTGGCGGGTCGGGCCGAGCAGGAAGCGGACGAAGTAGGCGTGCCCCTTGAGCACCATTGGTCCGAGGAAGAGCCAGCCGGTCAGTACGACGAGTGCCAGCAGCCCGGCGGCCGCCGCGGCGGGCCAGCTGTCGACCGTGACGGAGGCGTACCAGCGGCCGCTTCCGCCGTCCGCGAGGGGCTGCCACAGGCCGGCGGCCAGGAACAGTCCCTCCCCCGCGTAGTAGAGCAGTCCGGCCGGCACGAAACCGATGAGGCCGACGGCACAGTTGAGCAGCAGCCACAGCAGGTCCCGCCAGGTGGCCGGGTCGGCGAGGATCCACTTGCAGCGGCGCATCCAGCCGACGATGTCCTTCTCGATCTCCTCCGGTTCGGGCCGGTAGGGCCGCTCCACCGGAACGCCGTAGCGGGCGGCCGCGCGCCGGTTGAGGTCGCACAGCCGGCGCACCGCCCGGGTCAGGTAGGGCAGCGTGAGGAAGCCGATGCCGATCAGACACAGGATGATGAAGTAGGTGGTGGTGACGAAGAGGACGACCGAGAGCAGGGCTCCGGTGGCGATCGCCACGCCGACCAGGGTGTCCAGGGCGGCGCGGCCGAACCGGCCGCGCCAGGAGACCGGCACAGACTTCATGCCCTCATGCTCCCATCCCCGCCCCGCGGTCATGGAGGGGCCGTCCCCGCCCGGGGGGAGCGGGGACGGCCCGGCCAGGGGGTGGCTCACGCGGCCTGCACCGTCTCCACGGCGGGGGTGCGCATCCCGCGCCACGAGGGCAGCAGCGTGGCGCCGAACACCAGCAGCAGCGATCCGCCGACGATGACGAGGTAGGTGCCGATGGATCCGGAGGGCAGGTACGAGTCGCTCTTGACGAGGCTGTAGGGGACGATGGTCGTCGCGGAGGCGATGGTGCCGAGGACGGTGGCGATGATGCCGATCAGCACGCCCTCGACGGTCAGCATGCCGAGCACCTGGGCGCGGGTGGCGCCGGTGAGCTGTTGCAGGCCGAACTCCGCGCGCCGTTTCCGGGTGACGGACACCAGGGTGTTGACGACGGTGATCGCGGCGTACCCCACGATCATGGCGACGATGGTGTAGTTGGCGGACACCAGGATCTGCTGGATCTGGTTGTTGCGGCCGGCCAGCGAGGAGCTGTCGTCCAGTTCGGTGCCGGGCACCGAAGCGGCCAGCGCCGCGAGGCGGTCGTGGACCTCGGTACCGCTGCCGGAGGCGGTGCGGACCAGGATCTGGTGGGGCAGCCCGTCCCCGGTGTGCGGGGCGAGCGCCGGCGCGGGCAGCGTCAGGTACTCCTGCTTGGGGTTGTCGGCGTAGAGGGCCACGACGGTGGGGCGTACGGCGGTGCCGTCGCCGAGGTGCATCGGCAGCCGGTCGCCGACCTGCACGCCGTACTCGCGGGCCTTTTTGTCGGACAGGGCCACGGTGTCGCCGCGCAGGGCGGTCAGGGAGCCGGACACCACGGGCAGGTCGAGGCTCTGCCGCACGCCGTCGGCGGAGACGCCGCGCAGGTCGACGTCGGCCGGGCCGTCGGGCCGGTCCACGAAACCGCGGCTGGTGACGAACTCGGAGGCCGCGGCCACACCGGGAGTGGCGCGCACCCGGTCGACGGTGCCGGGGGCGAATCCGCCGGTCGTGGAGTCGAGGACGTAGTCGGCGAGGATGTTGCGGTCGTAGGAGGTCCGGGAGACGTGGTCCTCGGTGGACTGCATGTAGAGGGTGCCGGTGGCGATGCCGATGAGCAGGACGATCGGTGCCACGGCGCCCGCCATGCGGACGTTGGCGGTGGCGGCGTTGCGCAGTGCGAGGCGCCCGGACAGTCCGGAGAGGGCGCGTATCGGCAGCCGGAGCAGCGCCACCATGGCCTTGGTGATGCCCGGCGCGAGCAGGGCGAGGCCGATGCAGAACAGTACGGAGGCGGGTCCGGCGGTGCTGGCGAGGGTGGGGCCGTCGTCCATCACGGTGGCGGTGGCGATCGCGAGGCCGATGCCGTTGGCGAGGAAGAACAGGGCGAGCAGCAGCCGGGGCACGCTGAACCAGCGGGTGCCGGCGGTGGATTCGGCCAGGGCGGCGACCGGTTCGGTGCGGGCGGCCCGTCGTCCGGCGAACCGGGTGGCGCCGGCCGCGGCGAGCACGGTGACGATCGCTCCGACGGCCATCGGGATCCAGCCGGCGTGGTAGACGATCTCCGGTGACACCACGCCGCTGGAGGTCAGCACCCCGAACAGCAGCCGGCCGATGGCGTATCCGGGTGCCAGGGCGAGCAGCACGGATGCCACGGACAGCACGGCCGTCTCGGCGAGGATCATGCGGCGCAGTTGCTGCGGGGTGGAGCCGACGGCGCGCAGCAGGGCCATCTCGCGGGCGCGCTGCTGGAGGGCGAGGCCGAGCGTGGAGGCGACGCCGAACATGACGATCAGCACGACCGACGAGCCGAAGACCGCGGCGAGGATGACGACGGTGCGCCGGCTGGAGAGGGTGCCGGGCAGTTCGGCCAGCCCCCGGCGCTCGCCGGTGAGCACCTCGGCGCGGTCACCGACGGCGGAGCGCACCGCGTCCGCGACGGCGGCGGTGCCGGCGCCCGGTTCGGGCAGGACGCCGATGGAGTCGATCCGGCCGCCGGCGAGGCCGCGTGCCTGGTCGTCCGTGAAGAACACGGCGGCGTCGGGGTTGCGGTCGCCGTGCTGCTCGGCGATGCCGCTGACCCGGAGCCGACGGGTGGTGCCCTGGACGACGATGTCGACCGAGGACCCCGCGCGGGCGCCGGCCCGCCGGGCGAGGTCCGCGTCGAGAACGACCTCGCCGCCGGCGACGGGGGGTTTACCGGCGGCGAGGGTATAGGGGGTGAGCCGCGCCGCGGCCCAGCCGTGGCCGTACGAGCCGGACTTGCCGGTCACCGGTTTGCCGTCCTCGAGGACGGTGGCCGGGAAGGACACGTCGGCGACGGCCGTGCGTACGCCGTCGGCCTCGGCCACCGTGCCGACCAGTGCGGGGTCGATGCGGTGACGCTCGGTCAGGGCGGAGGATCGGTGGGTCTGTTCGCCGGTGACGACGACGGGGGCGCCCTGCAGGCGCTGCGGGTCGGCCGCCATGCGGACGCCCGTCTCCATCAGGCCGCCGCAGCCGATGACGATCGCGGCGCCGAGGAACATGGCGAGGAAGGTCGCGATGAAGCTCGCCTTACGGAACTTGAGGGTGCGCAGTGCCAGTCGCCACATCAGTACCGACCTCCGGAGGGCTGCGTCGCGGCCTGCCGGTGGCTGTCGTCCTCCCAGGCGCCGAGCCTGGTCATGCGGGCCGCGACGGCGTCGGCCGTGGGCCGGTGCAGTTCGCCGGCGAAGGTGCCGTCGGCGAGGAAGACGACACGGTCGGCGTAGGAGGCGGCCACCGGGTCGTGGGTGACCATGACCAGCGTCTGGCGGGCGGTGTCGACGGACTCGCGCAGCAGGGCCAGCACGGAGGCGGCGGTGCGGGTGTCGAGGGCGCCGGTGGGTTCGTCGGCGAAGACGACGGCGGGCCGGGTGACCAGGGCGCGGGCGATGGCGACGCGCTGCTGCTGGCCGCCGGACAGCTGGGACGGCAGGTGGCCGAGCCGCTCGGCCAGGCCCACGCGCTGTACGACGTTGCGGATCAGGGCCTTGTCGGGCCGCTGCCCGGCGAGTTGCAGCGGGAGCGTGATGTTCTGCATGACCGTCAGCGCGGGCAGCAGGTTGAAGGACTGGAAGATGAAGCCGATCCGGTCGCGGCGCAGCTTGGTCAGCCGGGTGTCGTCCAGGCCCGCGAGGTCGGTGCCGCCGACGGTGACCGTGCCGGAACTGGGCCGGACCAGTCCCGCGGCGCAGTGCAGGAAGGTGCTCTTGCCCGACCCGGAGGGGCCCATGACGGCGGTGAAGGTGCCGTCGGCGAAGCTCATGGTGAGCTCCCGGAGCGCAGCCACCTGGCTGTCTCCCCGGCCGTACGTCTTCGACACGGCGTCCAGCCGTACCGCCTCCGCCCGGCGGAGGTCGTGTGAAGTGTGCACGTGGCTCCCCTATGAGATATCGCGCTTCTCACGCGGTGTCTGAGGACAAGATTAGGAACGATGCGCCGGCGGCACATTGGCATTCTCCGGCCGGTTCGAGGTAGAGGTTTCTCTACCTCGGCACGGCAGGTATCGGCAGGCACCCGCCAGCTTTGTGCCGCGGTGTCACCACCCTGGTCCGCATATCTGGGTCCCCCGGGAAAGGGCCGGTTGCTGCCCGTGTCCCGGGGCGTGTCTGCGGGTACGGTCGAAGCCGTCCGAGGAAATTCACGAAAGATGGGAAGTCTCATGGCCAGGAGGCCTGACCACGAGCTGGCCGCGCAGGTCCGGCCCGACGGATATCTGGAGCTGTTCTCCCGGCGCACCGGGAAGCGGCACCGGTGCGGCCCGCGTGGCACGACGATGTGGCTGGCGCTCCAGCGCAGCGGCTGGCAGCCGGAATTGGCCGCGGATGAAATCGCCGTGCATTTAGGTGTCGACCCGGACAGTGTCCGCTGTGATATCGAGGCCTGGCTGGCGCATTTCCGCGAAGCCGGTAAGTGAAGAAGCCGCAGGGCGCGGACGGCCTTTCGACCATCGCGCCCCGCGGGATGTCCGGCCTCCTCCGTACGGCCGGGGCCGCCACCGGTTTCCAGAGGGCGGCGGGTGTTTTCCGGTGGGTTCGGGTCAGCCGGTCACCGTGCTGGTCAGCCACTTCTCGACCGCCTCGGCGGTGGACCCGGCGAAATCCTCCAGAATCGTGAAGTGCGTGCCGGGGACGTCGGCCGGCCGGTGCTCCGCGGGCCAGGTCGCCCGCCAGTCGCCGGCACCGGTACCGGTCGCGAAGGATTCCTCGGGCCGCACGAAGAGCACCGGCGCCGCCAGGGCGCCCGGAACGCAGTGCTGGATGAGGTCGCTGTAGCGGCTCATCGCGGCGAGCCGGGCGGTGCCGAAGCCGCCGAGGGAGGACTCGCGGTCCAGCATGCCGTCGAACATCTGCCGCCACAGCTCGTCCTTGCCGTCGTCCCCGGGCAGATAGGTGTCGAGCAGCACCACGCCGGAGGCCGGGCGTCCGGCCCGTTCCATGAACTCGGCCGCCGCGTGGGCGAACTGGCCGCCGGAGGAGTAGCCGACGAGCACGTACGGCCGCTCGTCGGGGCAGGCCCGGCGGATGCCCTCGACGACCACCTCGACCACCGCGTCCACCGACCGCGGCAGCGCCTCGCCGGGTGCGAAGCCCGGGACGGTGGGCACCAGGACGTCACGGCGGCCGTGGAAGTGCCGGGCGAAACGCGCGTACTGGTGGGCGCCGCCGAGGGCCATCGGTGAGGGCAGGCAGACGAGCCGCGGGGCGCTGTCGCCGCCGGCCAGCCGCACCGGGTCGGTGACGGCACCGAGTTCGGTCAGGGTGGAGAAGCCGGGGAGGATCTCGGCGACGTTCCGCAGCAGTTCGATGGCCTGCGGCATCCGCCCGCCGGCCGCCGCGCGCCGCACCAGGCCGCTGACCGTTTCGAGGTCACCGGCGCCGTCGTCCGGTTCCGGTCCGCCGGTGGCCAGGTGCCCGCGCAGAGCGGCGGCGAGTGCGGCCGGGGTGCGGTGGTCGAAGACGGAACCGGCGGGCACGGTGATGCCCAGGGCGGTCCCGAGGGCGTTGCGGAGTTCGGCCGCGGAGACGGAGTCCATGCCGATCTCCAGGAAGACGGCATCGGGCCGGACCGCCTCCGGGCCCGCGTGGCCGAGGATCGCGGCGGTCTGGGCCCGGACCGTCTCGGTGAGCAGCGTCTCCTGCTCGGCCGCCGGGATACCGGCCAGCCGGTGCCGCAACGGCTCCGCCGTGTCGGCGGCCGCGCCGGGAGCCGGTCCGGCGAGCGGGCCGGCGCTGAGAGCCACGTCCGCGTCGAGCCAGTACCGCTCGTGCCGGAAGGCGTAGGTGGGCAGACCGGCGCGTGCCGTGCCGGGGAACAGCGCCGTCCAGTCGGGGGTGAGGCCGTCGGTGTGGAGTCGGGCCAGGCCGGCCATGAGGGCCGCGGGCTCGCTTCCGTGGCGCCTGCCGAGGGCGACGAAGACGGCACCTTCGTCCTGCGCGCACTCGCGGGCGAGGCCGGTCAGCACGGCGTCGGGTCCGAGTTCCACGAAGCGGCCGACTCCCGCGGCGGTGAGGGACTTCACGGCGTCGGCGAACCGGACCGTCTGCCGTACGTGCCGCACCCAGTACCCGGGGTCGCACAGCTGCTCGCCGTCGGCGAGCCGGCCGGTGAGAGTCGACACCAACGGAACGTCCGGCCGTCGGTAGGCCAACGTCTCGGCCACGGAACGGAATTCGTCAAGCATGCCGTCCATGAGGGGCGAGTGGAAGGCGTGTGAGACGGCGAGGCGCTTGGTCTTCGCGAAGCCTTCGGCGGCGGCGAGCACCGCGTTCTCCTCGCCCGAAAGAACCACGGAGGCCGGACCGTTGACCGCGGCGAGCCCCACGCGGTCGTTGAGCAGCGGCCGTATCTCGTCCTCGGTGGCCTGGACGGCGATCATCGCGCCGCCTTCCGGCAGTGCCTGCATGAGCCGGCCGCGGGCGGCGACCAGGGTGCAGGCGTCGTCCAGGTCGAGGACACCCGCCACATGGGCGGCGGCGAGTTCCCCGACGGAGTGCCCGGCCAGGAGGTCGGGCCGCACGCCGAAGGACTCCAGCAGCCGGAACAGGGCCACCTCGAAGGCGAACAGCGCCGTCTGCGCGTACTGCGTGCGGTGGACGGCGCCGGCGTCGGCGCCCGCCGGCAGCCCGGCGAGGTCGAGGCCGAGCCGGGCGTCGACGGCGTCGAAGGCGTCGGCGAACACCGGGTAGCGGGCGCGCAGTTCGAGGCCCATGCCGAGGCGCTGGGCGCCCTGCCCGGTGAACAGGAACGCCGTGCGGGTCCCCGGCCGCGCCGTGCCGGTCGCGGCCGTCGGGGCGGGCGCACCGGCGGCGAGGGAACGCAGGCCGGACAGGAGCTGGTCCCGGTCGGTGCCGGTGACGGCCGCTCGGTGGTCGAAGGTGGTGCGCCGGGTGCCCAGGGCGCGGGCGACGGCGGCCGGGTGCAGCTCGGGCCGCCGCTCCAGGAAGGCGTGCAGACGCTCGGCCTGTGCGGGGAGGTCCGCGGCGGAACGGGCGGACAGGGGCCATACGACGGCCGGGGCGTCCGGCTCGGTGTCCGTCCGGTCCTCCGGGACCGCCTCCTCGATGACGGTGTGGGCGTTGGTGCCGCTGATCCCGAAGGAGGAGATGCCCGCCCGGCGCGGACGGTCCGTCCGGGGCCACTGCCGCTGTCCGGTCAGCAGGCGTACCCGTCCCGTGTCCCAGTCGACCTTCGTGGACGGCTGGTCCGCGTGCAGGGTCCTGGGCAGCACGCCGTTGCGCATCGCCATGACCATCTTGATGACGCCCGCGACACCGGCGGCGGCCTGCGTGTGCCCGATGTTGGACTTGACCGAGCCCAGCCACAACGGGGCGTCCGCGGGCCGGTCCTGGCCGTAGGTGGCCAGCAGCGCCTGCGCCTCGATCGGGTCGCCCAGTGTCGTGCCGGTGCCGTGCGCCTCCACCACGTCCACATCGGCGGCCGACAGCCGGGCCGCCGCCAGTGCCTGCCGGATCACCCGCTGCTGCGACGGACCGTTCGGCGCCGTGAGTCCGTTGGAGGCGCCGTCCTGGTTGACGGCGGAGCCGCGGACGACGGCCAGCACCTCGTGGCCGTTGCGCCGGGCGTCGCTCAGCCGCTCCAGCACCAGGACGCCCAGCCCCTCGGAGAACCCGGTGCCGGAGGCGTCGTCGGCGAAGGAGCGGCAGCGCCCGTCCGCGGAGAGGGCGCCCTGCCGGCTGAACTCCACGTACGTGCCCGGCGAGGCCATCACGGTCACTCCCCCGGCCAGCGCCAGGGTGCATTCGCCCTGCCGGAGCGACTGGGCGGCCAGGTGCAGCGCCACCAGCGACGAGGAGCAGGCCGTGTCGACGGTGAGCGTGGGGCCTTCCAGGCCGAGGGTGTAGGCGATGCGGCCGGAGACGATGCTGCCGGAGCCGAAGCTGCCGAAGTAGTCGTGGTACATGAGGCCCGCGAACACGCCGGTGCGGCTGCCGCGCAGTGTCACCGGGTCGATGCCCGCGTTCTCCAGCGCCTCCCAGGTGCCCTCCAGCAGCAGCCGCTGCTGCGGGTCCATGACGAGGGCCTCGTTCGGGGCGATGCCGAAGAAGGCGGCGTCGAAGTCGCCCGCGTCGTGCAGGAATCCGCCCTCGCGGGTGTAGGAGCGGCCGGGCACGCCCGGTGTCGGGTCGTACAGGCCGGGGTCCCAGCCGCGGTCCTCGGGGAACGGGGTGATGCCCTCGCCGCCGTCCGCGACCAGGCGCCACAGGTCCTCGGGGGACCGGACGCCGCCCGGGTAGCGGCAGGCCATGCCGACGATCGCGACCGGTTCCCGGGCCGCCGCGGTCAGTGCGCGGTTGCGTTCCCGCAGCCGCTCGGTCTCCTTCAGCGAGGCGCGCAGTGCCTCGACCATCCTGGTGTCCGGCTTCTCGGCCTCGGCCATGGTCCTCTTCCTTGTCGCAGGGTCGCAGGCGTCGTCACGGGGCGTCGCCGCCGTCACAGGGCGTCGTCGTCACACGGCGTCGTCGTCCCCGACGAGATCGTCGAGCGCCATGCTGATCAGGCTCTCCGCGTCCATCGCGTCGATCGATGCGCGGCCGGGCCCGCCGGCTGCCGCGGGCTCCGGCGCCGGTCGCAGTCCGGCGAGTTCCAGCAGGCTGTCCAGCAGGCCGGCCTCCCGGAGCCGTCCCACCGGGATGGCGGCGAGCGCCGCCCGCACGGTGTCCTCCTCGTCGCGCGGGCCGTCGGCGGTGCGGGGGGCCAGCTCGGCGGCGAGGTGGGCGGTGAGCGCGGCCGGGCTGGGGTGGTCGAAGACCAGCGTGGCGGTCAGCCGCAGGCCGGTGGCCTCGTTGAGCCGGTTGCGGAACTCGACGGCGGTCAGCGAGTCGAAGCCGAGGTCCTTGAAGGGCAGGCCGGCGTCGAACTCCTCGATGCCGAGCACCGCCGCGGCCTCGTCCCGCACCAGCCGCAGCAGCCGTTCGGACCGCTCTTCGGGTGTGAGCGCGGCCAGTTCGCGGCGCAGCGCCGACGAGGTGGCCGGCGCCGCGGGCCCGGTCCGGCGCGGTGCCCGTACCAGGGAGCGCAGCGGCGGGGCGATGCGGGCCGCCTCGCGGGGGGCGAGGTCGAGGCGGGCCGGCAGCAGAACCGGTTCGGCGCGGCCCACCGCCGTGTCGAACAGGGCGAGCCCCGCCTCCGCGTCGAGGGCGGGCACACCGCCGGAGGCGATGCGGCGGGCGTCGCCGTCGCCGAGCCGGTCGGCCATGCCTCCGCTGCCCGCCCAGGCGCCCCAGGCGAGCGAGACCGCGGGCAGACCGAGCGAGCGGCGGTGGCCGGCGAGGGCGTCGAGGAAGGTGTTGCCCGCGGCGTACCCGGACTGGCCGGGGCTGCCGAGCAGGCCGGCCGCGGAGGAGAACAGCACGAACGCCTTCAGCGGCCGTTCCCGGGTCAGTTCGTGCAGGTTCCAGGCGGCGTCCAGCTTCGGTCGCAGCACCGCGTCCAGCAGCTCGGACGTGAGCGTCGTCAGGACGGCGTCGGCGAGGACGCCGGCGGTGTGCACGACCGCGGAGACCGGGTGTTCGTCCAGGACCCGGGCGAGGGCGGCGCGGTCGGCGGCGTCGCAGGCGACGACGGTCACCTGTGCGCCGAGCGCGCTCAGTTCTCCGGTCAGCCCGGCCGCGCCGGGTGCGTCGGGCCCGCTGCGGCTGAGCAGCACCAGCCGTTCGGCGCCGTGCGCGGTGACCAGGTGCCGGGCGACCAGCCGGCCCAGGGCGCCGGTGCCGCCGGTGACGAGGACCCCGCCGGACCAGTCGGCCGGGACGGGTTCGGCCAGTCGTGGCGCGCGCGCCAGGCGGGGGACGCTCGCTCCGCCGTCGCGCAGGGCCAGTTGGGGTTCACCGGTGGCGGTCGCCGAGGGCAGCAGGCGGCGGGAGGCGTCGGTGTCGTCCAGGTCGGCGAGTACCAGGCGGTCGGGGTGCTCGGACTGGGCGGATCGGATGAGGCCCCATGCGGCGGCGGCGCCGGGATCGGTGACGTCCCCTGGGCCGGCGGCCCGGCGTGTCGCCACGACCAGCGTGGTGTCGGCGAAGCGGGCGTCGGCGAGCCACTCCTGCACCTGGGCGAGCAGCCGGCCGGCACCGGCCCGGACCGCGTCCGGTCCGTCGCCCCCGGTGTGGACGACGACGAGGGTGTCGGGTGCCTGTGCGGCGGCCTCGGCCAGGCCGGCGGCGACGGAGACCTCGGCGACCTCACCGGCCAGGGCGCCGGCCAGTTCCCGTCGGCCGGGGCCGAGTACGGTCCAGCGTCCGGCCTGCGGGGCCGCGGGCACGGGGACAGGCACCCAGTCGAGGGCGAACAGGTCGTCGTGTCCGCCCGCGGCGGCAGCGGCGATCCGCTCCGGGTCCACCTCGCGCAGCGACAGGGAGGCCACCCGCACCACCGGCCGGCCGGTCTCGTCGGCGGCCTCGATGCGCACCGCGCCGGTGCCGGCCGGGGCGATCCGCACCCGCAGGGCGGTCGCGCCCCGGGCGTACAGCTCGACGCCGTTCCAGGCGAAGGGCAGCGTCATGCGTTCCCCGGCTCCGGCGCGCAGCCCGATGGTGTGCAGGGCGGAGTCGAACAGCGCCGGGTGCAGTCCGTACGCGGCGGTGCCGACGGGGACGGCGACCTCGGCGTACGCCTCGTCCCCGCGCCGCCAGGCCGCCTGCAGGCCCTGGAAGCCGGGCCCGTATTCGGCGCCCAGGTCCGCCAGCCGGTCGTAGACGCCGTCCAGGTCGACGGGTTCGGCGCCCGGCGGCGGCCAGGCGGTGAGGTCGTGCACCGGGTCCGCCCCGGCGGACCGCAGCGTGCCGGTGGCGTGGGTGGTCCACGGATCGCCGTCGGCCGCGGCGGCGTACACGCGGAAGGCGCGGGCACCGGTCGCGTCCGGCTCGCCGACCGTGCACTGGAGGCGTACGGCGCCGTCCATGGGCAGCACCAGTGGTTCGGTGACGGTCAGGTCGTCCACCGCGCCGCATTCGACGCGGGCCCCGGCGGCGAGAGCCATCTCGGCGAAGGCGGTGCCCGGCAGCAGCGGCACTCCCCCGACGGCGTGGTCCGCCAGCCAGGGATGGTCGGCGAGGGACAGCCGGCCCGTGTACAGGGTGCCGTCGGTGCCGGCGAGTTCGACGGCGGTGCCGAGCAGCGGGTGGTCGGCGGCCGGACGCGGCAGGCCGAGGTCGCCGGTCATCCAGTAGCGGCTGCGCCGGAAGGCGTAGGTCGGCAGGTCCGAGCCGTCACGGTGGGGCAGCAGGGCCGCCCAGTCGACGGCGCTGCCGTGCACGTGCAGCGCGGCGAGCCCGGTGAGCAGGGCCTCGGTCTCCACGCGGTCCTTGCGCAGCAGCGGCACGACGGCCGTACCGTCGGGCAGGCACTCGCCCGCGGCCGCGGTCAGTGCGCTGCCGGGGCCGACCTCCGCGAAGTGCCGGACGCCGGCCCCGTGCAGGGCGGTGACGGCGTTGGCGAAGCGTACGGCCTCGCGGGCGTGCCGCACCCAGTAGCCGGGCGTGGACAGCTCGTCGGAGGCGGCGGGTTCGCCGGTGAGGGTGGAGACCAGCGGGATGCGCAGCGGGCCGTACGACAGGGACGCGGCGATCTCGCGGAACTCCTCCAGCATCGGCTCCATCAGGGCCGAGTGGAAGGCGTGGCTGACGGCCAGCTCCCTGGTGCGCTCGAAGCGGGCGGCGAGGGCGCGGGCCGGTCCGGCGGGGCCGGAGACGACCACGGACGCGGGCCCGTTGACGGCGGCGATGCCCACGCCGTCGCCCAGCAGCGGCGCGACCTCCTCCTCGCCGGCCCGTACGGCGATCATCGCACCGCCCTCGGGGAGGGCCTGCATGAGGCGTCCCCGGGCGGCGACGAGGGTGCAGGCGTCCCGGAGGCCGAGGACGCCCGCGGCATGGGCGGCGGCGAACTCGCCGACGGAATGCCCGGCGAGCAGGTCGGGCCGGACGTCGAACGACTCCAGCAGCCGGTACAGGGCCACTTCAACGGCGAAGAGGGCGGGCTGGGTGTACTCGGTGCGCTCCAGCAGTTCGGCGGAGTCCAGCACGTCGGCGAGCGGCCGGTCCAGCAGCGGGTCCAGGTGGGCCCGTACCTCGTCGAAGGCGGCGGCGAAGGCGGGGAAGGCCGCCGCGAGGCGGGTGCCCATGCCCGGCAACTGCGAGCCCTGGCCGGAGAAGAGGAAGGCGAGCCGGCCGTCGGAGGCGGTGCCGAGGACCCCGGACGGGGGCGTACGGCCCTCGGCGACGGCCCGGACGCCAGCGGTCAGTTCGTCCCGGGTGCGGCCGAGGACGGCGGCACGGTGGCCGAGTCGGGCACGGGTGTGGGCGAGCGCGCCGGCCAGGTGGTGCGGGTCGGTGTCGGGGGCGGTGGACAGATGCTCCAGCAGCCGGGCCGCCTGGGCGCGCAGGGCGTCCGGGGTGTGCCCGGACAGCAGCCACGGCACGGTGCCGGCGGCCTGGTCCGCGGGCTGCCCCGCCGCGTCTGCAGGCTGACCCGACGGGTCTGCGGGCCTGCCCGACGGGTCTGCAGACTGGCCCGACCGGTCTGCGGGCTGACCCGCCGCGTCTGCAGACTGGCCCGACCGGTCTGCGGGCTGACCCGCCTGGTCTGCGGGCCGGCCCGACGGGTCTGCGGGCGACCCGCCCGGCTCTTCGGCGGGCGCGGCCTCGATGATCACATGGGCGTTGGTGCCGGAGATGCCGAAGGAGGAGATGCCGGCGCGGCGCGGGCGGCCCGGGTCGGGCCAGGGACGGGACTCGGTGAGCAGGCGGACGCCCGCGCCCTCCCACTCCACGTGCCGCGAGGGCCGGTCGATTCCGAGGCTGGCGGGCAGCGTCTGGTTGCGGATGGCCTCGACCATCTTGATCACACCGGCGACACCGGCGGCGGCCTGGGTGTGGCCCAGGTTGGACTTGACCGAGCCGAGCCACAGCGGACTGTCCGTGCTGTGCTCGGCGCCGTAGGTGGCGATCAGCGCCTGGGCCTCGATGGGGTCGCCGAGGGTGGTGCCGGTGCCGTGGGCCTCGACCACGTCGACCTCGCCGGGACGGACGCCGGCCACCTGCAGGGCGCGCCGGATGACACGCTGCTGGGCGGGGCCGTTGGGGGCGCTGATGCCGTTGGAGGCGCCGTCCTGGTTGACGGCGGTGCCGCGCAGCACGGCGAGGATCCTGCGGCCGTTGCGGCGGGCGTCCGAGAGCCGCTCCAGCAGCAGGACGCCGGCTCCCTCGCCGAAGCCGGTGCCGTCGGCGGCGTCCGCGAAGGGCTTGCAGCGGCCGTCCCGGGACAGGCCGCGGTGCCGGCTGAACTCCACGAACGTGCCCGGGGTGGCCATGACGGTCACGCCGCCGGCCAGCGCCAGCGAGCAGTCGCCCTGCCGCAGCGACTGGGCGGCCAGGTGCAGGGCGACCAGCGACGAGGAGCAGGCCGTGTCGACGGAGAGGGTGGGCCCCTCCAGGCCCAGGGTGTAGGCGACGCGGCCGGAGACCACACTGCCGGAGCCGAAGCTGCCGAAGTAGTCGTGGTACATCACGCCCGCGAACACGCCGGTGTCGGAGCCGCGCAGGCTTGCCGGGTCGATGGAGGCGCGCTCCAGCGCCTCCCAGGAGGTCTCCAGCAGCAGCCGCTGCTGGGGGTCGGTGACCAGGGCTTCCTCGTCGTCCATGGCGAAGAACGCCGGGTCGAAGTCGGCGGCGTCGTACAGGAAGGAGCCGTGCCGGGTGTAGCTGGTGCCCGGACGGTCCAGCGTCGGGTCGTACAGGTTGTCGACGTCCCAGCCGCGGTCCGCGGGGAACTCGCCGACGGCGTCGCGGCCTTCGGCCACCATCCGCCACAGGTCCTCCGGCGAGCCGATGCCGCCGGGGAAGCGGCAGGCCATGCCGACGACGGCGATCGGTTCGTCGGTGGCGGCGTCGCGGGGCGCGGGGCGGGCGGTGGGCTCGGCGAGCGTGCCGGTGAGTTCGCCGAGCAGGTACGCCGCCAGTTCCGCCGGGGTCGGGTGGTCGAACACCAGGGTGGCGGGCAGGCGGAGGCCGGTGGCCGCGTTGAGCCGGTTGCGCAGTTCCACGGCCGCCAGGGAGTCGAAGCCGAGTTCCCGGAAGGCCAGGGTGCGGCCGACGTCCTGGGCGGAGCGGTAGCCGAGGACGGCCGCGACATGGCTTTGCACGAGTTCGGAGAGGAACGGTTCGCGCTCACCCTCCAGCAGCCCGGCCAGGCGCCCCCGCAGGGCTTCGGCGCCGCCGGCCGTGCTCTGCCCGGTGGCCGCACCGGCCCGGCGCACGGGTACGAGGGTGCGGAACAGCGGGGCCAGGCCCTCGCCCTGGGCGCGCAGGGCGGCCAGGTCGAGCCTGACCGGCAGCACGGCGGGGTCGTCGCCGCGCAGGGCGGCGTCGAAGAGGGCGACGCCCTCCGTGGTCTCCAGGGGGGCGACACCACCGCGGGCGATGCGCGTGAGGTCCGCCGCGTCGAGCGTGCCGGTCATGCCGCCGGCCTGCGCCCACAGGCCCCAGGCGAGGGAGTGCGCGGGCAGCCCGAGGGCCCGGCGGTGCACGGCGAGCGCGTCCAGGTAGGCGTTGGCGGCTGCGTAGTTGGCCTGGCCCGGCGAGCCGAGCGTGGCTGCGGACGAGGAGAACAGCACGAATGCCGACAGGTCCAGGCCGGCGGTGAGTTCGTGCAGGTGCCAGGCGGCGTCGGCCTTCGGCCGGAACACCGCGTCGATGTGCTCCGGGGTCAGCGAGGCGAGCACGCCGTCGGCGAGGACGCCTGCCGCGTGGATCACGGCGGACAGCGGCCGGTCGGCGGGTACGGCGTCCAGCACGGCGGCGAGCGCGGCCCGGTCGGCCACGTCGCAGGCGACGCTCGTCACCTCGGCGCCCAGCCCGGTGAGCTCGGCGACGAGGTCGTCGGTGGCACCGCTCCGGCTGAGCAGCACCAGATGCCGGACATTCCGCTCGGCGACGAGATGCCGGCCGAGGATCCGGCCGAGGGCGCCGGTGGCCCCGGTGAGCAGGACCGTCCCGGTGCCCAGACCGCCGGCACCGGGGGCGGGGGTCGGGTCGTCGGCTGCGATGCTCGGGTCGCCGGCGCCTGGGGCGGAAGCCGGCTCGTCGGCTCCGGCGCTCGGGGCTCCGGCGCCTGAGGCGGAAGCCGAGTCGTCGGCTCCACTGCCCGCGTCGCCGGTGCCCGGAGCGGAAGCCCGCCCGGCGGCTCCCGTGCTCGCGTCGCCGGTGCCGGGGGCCGGGTCGCCGACGTCGAGGGCTGTGCCCGATGCAGCGGCGACGCGGGCCGTGCCCGGCGCAGCAGCGACGGGAGCCGGGTCCGGGTCGCCGTTGGGCACCCGGGCCAGTCGCGGCACCAGCCAGGAGCCGTCCCGCAGGGCCAGATGCGGCTCCCTGGTGGCGACCGCCTCGGCGAGCCGCTCGGCTTCGGGCACCTCCGCGGCTTCGGCCTCGACGAGGACGATGCGGCCGGGATTCTCGGACTGGGCCGAGCGAACCAGGCCGCCGACCGCGGCGCCGGCCGGATCGGTGCCGGTGACGACGACGAGGGTGACGTCGTCGTCGGCGAGCCGGGTGCGCAGCTCGTGCAGGACCGTGTCGACAGCCGCCCGCGTCTCGGCGGCGTTCACCCCGGCCGGGGCAAGCACGACGTCCAACGCCCCGGCGGCAGCCGTGGCGGCAGGTGCCGGCACCCAGTCGACGCGGTACAGCGCGCCCGCGCGGGCCGAACGTGCCGCGGCTTCCAGCGACTCGGTCCTCAGGGGCCGCAGCGTCAGCGACTCGACGGTTGCGACGGGCGCGCCCGTGGGGTCGGCGAGCGTGAGCGAGACGGTGCCCTCGCCGGTGGGCCGGACGCGGACACGCAGCGCGGTCGCGCCGGTGGCGTGCAGCCGTACCCCGGACCAGGCGAACGGCAGCAGGGCCTCGTCGCCCGCGGCGTCGGTGAGACCGACGGTGTGCAGGGCGGCGTCCGACAGGGCCGGGTGCAGCCCGAAGCCGTCGGGTACGGCGTCGGTGGCGACCTCCGCGTACAGGGCGTCCGCGGTGCGCCAGGCGGCGCGCAGGCCCTGGAACAGGGGGCCGTAGGCGAGGCCGAGGGCGGCGAGTTCGTCGTACAGGCCGTCGAGGGTTACGGGTTCGGCGCCCTGCGGGGGCCATGCGGTGATCGGGTCGGCGGTGACCGGGAGGGTGCCGGTCGGGGCGAGCAGTCCGTCGGCGTGCCGGGTCCAGGGCAGGTCCTCGTCGGCGCTCTCCGGGCGCGACCAGAGGGTGACCGGGCGGGTGTCGCCCTCGGGCGCGCCGACGACGGCCTGGAGCTGGACGGCGCCGTGATCGGGCAGGACCAGCGGTGCGTGCAGGGTGAGTTCGGCGATGTCGCCGCAGCCGACCTGGTCGCCGGCGCGCAGGGCGAGTTCCAGGTGCCCGGTGCCGGGGAAGAGCAGCCGGCCGCCGACCCGGTGGTCCTCCAGCCACGGCTGGGTGCCCGGGGAGAGGCGGCCGGTGAGGACGGCGCCCTCGCTGTCGGCCCGTACCATCGCGGCGCCGAGCAGGGCGTGGTCGGTGGGGGCGAGGCCGGCGGAGGTGACGTCGGCGCCGCTCGCGGTGCTGTCGAGCCAGTACCACTCGCGCTGGAAGGCGTAGCCGGGCAGCGGGACGCGGCGTGGCCGGCGGCCCTCGGCGACGGCGGTCCAGTCGACCGTGGCGCCCTGGGTGAAGGCCTCGCCCAGGGAGGTCAGCAGCCGGTCCCGGCCGCCCTCGTCGCGGCGCAGGGAACCGACGGCGGCCACGGCGTCGTCGGTCTCCTGGATGCCGACGGTCAGCACCGGGTGCGGGCTGGACTCGATGAAGAGGTGGTGTCCGTCGGCGACGGCGGCGCGCACCGCCTGCTCGAACAGCACGGTTCCGCGCAGGTTGGTGTACCAGTAGCCGGCGCCGAGTTCCGCGGTGTCGACCGGGCCGCCGGTGACCGTCGAGTAGAACGGCACCTGGGTGCTGCGCGGCTCGATGCCGTCGAGGACGTCCGCCAGACGTTCGCGCAGGGTCTCGACGTGGGCGCTGTGGGAGGCGTAGTCCACGGGCAGGCGCTTGGCGCGGACCTTCTCCTTGCGGAGCTGCGCCAAGAGTTCGTCCAGGGCGTCGGGGTCGCCGGACACCACCGTGGAGGCGGCGCCGTTGACGGCGGCGACCGACAGCCGGCCGTCCCAGGACGCGAGCCGGGTACGGACCGCGTCGGCGCCCTCGCCGACGGACATCATGCCGCCGGAGCCGGACAGCAGTTCGGCGATGGCCTGGGAGCGCAGGGCGACGACGCGGGCCCCGTCCTCCAGCGACAGGGCGCCGACCGCGCAGGCCGCGGCGATCTCACCCTGGGAGTGGCCGATGACGGCCGCAGGGGCGACGCCGTACGCGCTCCAGGTGTGCGCCAGGGACACCATGACGGCCCACAGCAGCGGCTGGACGACGTCCACGCGGTCCGGGTCCCCGCGCAGCTCGGTGGGGAAGTCCCAGTCCGTGTACGGCGCGAGCGCTGCGGCGCACTCGGCCATGCGGGCGGCGAACACCGGGGACTCGGTGAGGAGTTCGGTGGCCATGCCGGACCACTGGGAGCCCTGGCCGGGGAAGACGAACACGGGCCGGGCGCGGCCGGCCGCGGTGCCCTCGGCGAGGTTGCGGGCGGTGGTGCCGTCGGCCAGCGCGGCCAGGGCGTCCCGTAGTTCGGCCGGGCCGGCTCCGGTGATCGAGGCCCGGTGGGCGAAGCGGGCCCGGGTGGTGGCGAGCGACCAGCCGATGTCGGACGGGTCGAGTCCGGGGTGCGTGTCGAGGTGGCCGAGGAGCGCGGCGGCCTGCCCGGCGAGTGCGGCGGGCGTCCTGGCGGTGAGCAGCCAGGGGACGGCGAGGCCCTGAGGTCCGGCGGGTTCCGGCTCGGCGGGTGCGGGTGGGGCCTGTTCGAGGATGACGTGGGCGTTGGTGCCGGAGATGCCGAAGGAGGACACACCGGCCCGGCGCGGACGGCCCTGCTGTGGCCAGTCCCGCTGCTCGGTCAGCAGCCGTACCTTCCCGGCGTCCCAGTCGACCTTGGTGGACGGCGCGTCGACGTGCAGGGTCTGCGGCAGGACCCCGTGGCGCATCGCCATCACCATCTTGATGACGCCGGCGACCCCGGCGGCGGCCTGCGTGTGCCCGATGTTGGACTTGACGGACCCGAGCCACAGCGGCTCCTCGCGGTCCTGGCCGTAGGTGGCCAGCAGTGCCTGCGCCTCGATCGGGTCGCCCAGCGTCGTACCGGTGCCGTGTGCCTCCACCGCGTCCACGTCGGCGGTGGTGAGGCGGGCGTTCTCCAGGGCTTCGAGGATGACGCGTTCCTGGGAGGGGCCGTTGGGGGCGGTGAGCCCGTTGGAGGCGCCGTCCTGGTTCACGGCGGTGCCGCGGACGACGGCCAGGATCGGGTGGCCGTTGCGGCGGGCGTCGGAGAGCCGTTCCACGACCAGGACGCCCACGCCCTCGCCCCACACGGTGCCGCCGGCCGCGTCGGCGAAGGCGCGGGTGCGGGCGTCGGGAGCGAGCGCGCCCTGCCTGCTGAACTCGATGAACGTCTCCGGGGTGGCCATGACGGCGACGCCGCCGACCAGGGCGAGGCCGGACTCGCCCTGCCTCAGCGACTGGGCGGCCAGGTGCAGCGCCACCAGCGAGGAGGAGCAGGCGGTGTCGACGGACAGCGAGGGCCCTTCCAGGCCCAGGGTGTAGGCGATACGGCCGGAGATGATGCTGCCGGAGCCGAAGCTGCCGAAGTAGTCGTGGTACTGGACACCGGCGAACACCCCGGTTCGGCTGCCCTTGAGGGTGTGCGGGTCGATGCCCGCGCTCTCCAGCGCTTCCCAGGAGGCCTCCAGGAGCAGCCGCTGCTGCGGGTCCATGACGAGGGCTTCCTTGGGGCTGATACCGAAGAACGCGGCGTCGAACTCGCCCGCGCCGTGCAGGAATCCGCCCTCGCCGACGTAGGAGGTGTCGGGGCGCTGCCGGGTGGGGTCGACGATACGGTCCACGTCCCAGCCCCGGTTCGCGGGGAAGGGGGTGATGGCGTCGGTGCCGTCGGCGACGAGCCGCCACAGGTCCTCGGGCGTGCGGACGCCGCCCGGGTAGCGGCACGCCAGACCCACGATCGCCAGCGGTTCGTCCGCGTGTGCCCTGCCGCTGTGCCGGCTGCCCCGGCGGGCCGCGGTGCGGGCGCCGCCGACCAGGGTGCCGAGGTGGGCGGCGAGTGCTTCGGGCGACGGGTGGTCGAAGACGAGGGTGGCGGCCAGCCGCTGGTCCAGCTCGGCGGAGAGGGAGTTGCGCAGCTCGATGGCGGCCAGCGAGTCGAAGCCGAGGTCCTTGAAGGCCCGGTCGGTCTCGACGCTGCCCGGGTTCGCATGCCCGAGGACGGCGGCGACGTGGGCGCGGACCGTGTGGAGCAGCGCCTCCGCGCGTTCCTCGTCCCCGAGTGCGCCCATGCGCTCGGCGAAGGTGAGACCGGCGCCCTCGGCGGCGGCGTCCCGGCGTACCGGGCGGCCGGCCAGGGCGCGGAAGACGGGCGCGAGGCCGGTGCCCTGGGCGCGCAGCGCGGGCAGGCTGAGCCGCACCGGTGCCAGGGCGGGCCGTCCGGACCGCACCGCCCGGTCGAACAGCGCGGTGCCGTCCTCGGTGGACAGGGCGGTCATGCCTCCGCGCGCCATGCGGGCGTGGTCGGCCTCGTCCAGGGAGCTGGTCATGCCGCCGGACGGAGCCCACGGCCCCCAAGCCAGCGACAGCGCAGGGGCGCCCTGGGCGTGGCGGTGGGCGGCGAGGGCGTCCAGGAAGGCGTTGGCCGCGGCGTAGTTGCCCTGGCCCGGGGCGCCGACGGTGCCTGCGACGGACGAGAACAGCACGAACGCCGAGAGGCCGGCGGTCAGCTCGTGGAGGTGGAGGGCGCCGAGCGCCTTCGGGGCGAGGACCGCGTCGATCCGCTCGGGGGTGAGCGAGGAGACCACGCCGTCGTCCAGGACACCGGCGGCGTGCACGACCGCGGTGAGCGGGTGCTCGGCGGGGATGCCGGCCAGGACGGCGGCGAGAGCGTCCCGGTCGGCGACGTCGCAGGCGTGGGCGGTCGCGGTCGCGCCGAGCCCGGCGAGTTCGGCGATCAGGTCGTCGGCCCTGCCCGACCGGCTGAGCAGCGCGAGGTGCCGGACGCCGTAGGCGGTGACCAGGTGGCGGGCGAGCACCGGGCCGAGGCCGCCGGTGGCCCCGGTCAGCAGGACGGTGCCCTCGGGGTCGAGTTGCGGCTCGGTGAACTCGGCGGGTGGTCCGGCGTGCACCAGCCGGGCCGCGCGGGCGGTGCCGGAGCGCAGTGCGAGCTGCGGTTCGCCGGAGGCGAGCACGGCCGGCAGGACGTCGGTCGCGTCCGCGCCCGGTTCGAGGTCGAGCAGCAGGAACCGGTGCGGGTTCTCTGACTGCGCGGACCGCACCAGGCCCCATACGGCGGCGCCCGCGAGGTCGCAGACGTCCTCCCCCGCGACGCTCACCGCGCCCTGCGTGACGACGACCAGCGGGCGGGGGTCGTCGTCCTGGAGGGCCGTGAGCGCGGCGTGCAGTGCCTTTCGTACGGCGGTGGCTTCCGTCCCCGGCGTGCTGTGCAGCACCCGGTGGCCGGTGGCGGGGGCGTCGGCGTCCAGGGGCAGCGGCTGCCAGTCGAGCGCGTACAGGGGGTCGGGGCCGGTGTCCCGCGCGGCGCGCAGGTTGGTGAGCGGACGGGAGGCCAGCGAGGTGACCGTGGCGACGGGGGCGCCGGTGGCGTCGGCCAGGTCGACGGCGAAGGCGTGCGGCCCGGTGGGAACCAGCCGGGCGCGCAGCACGGAGGCGCCGACGGCGTGCAGGGTGACGCCCGCGAACATGAAGGGCAGCCGGGCGGTGTCGTCGGCGGATCCGTCGCCGAGCAGGGCCAGGGAGTGCAGGGCCGCGTCGAAGGCGGCCGGGTGCAGGCCGAAGCGGGGGGCGTCGGCGGCGGGCCGCTCGGGCAGCCGTACGTCGGCGAACACCTCGTCGCCGCGCCGCCAGGCGGCGGTCAGGGCCTGGAAGACGGGCCCGTACTCCAGTCCGGCGGCGGCGTGCCGCTCGTACAGGCCGGTGGTGTCGAGGGGTTCGGCGTCCTCGGGGGGCCAGACGTCGAGGCGGGTGCCCGGGGTGCCGGGGCCGGCGCCGAGGAGGCCGGAGGCGTGCAGGGTCCACGGCTCGTCGACGGGCAGGCTCTCGGTGCGGGCGTACACGTGCACCGTACGGGCCCCGGCCGCGTCGGGCGCCCCGACGGCGACCTGGACGCGGACGCCGTCGTCCGGGGGCAGCACCAGCGGTATTTCCAGGGCGAGTTCCGCCAGGTGCCCGCAGCCGACCTGGTCACCGGCGCGGACGGCCAGCTCGACCATGGCGGTGCCGGGGACGACGACCGAGCCGCCGACGACGTGGTCCGCGAGCCAGGAGTGGGTGCGCAGCGAGAGCCGGCCGGTGAGCACGGCGCCGTCGGAGTCGGCCAGCACGGTGGCCGCGCCGAGCAGCGGGTGGTCGGCGGAGTCGAGGCCGGCGGACCCGACGTCGCCGACCGGTGCGGTCGTCTCGGGCCAGAACCGGTCGCGCTGGAAGGCGGTGGTCGGCAGGTCGACGGTGCCGGCGCCGGTGAACAGCGCCGTCCAGTCCACTGCGGCGCCGCCCGCGTACATCTGGGCCAGGGCGGTGAGCAGGGTCTCGGTCTCGTCGCGCTCGCGGCGGCTGGCGGCGGCCAGCACGGCGTCGGTGCCGGTGCCCTCTGCGGCCAGGCACTCGCGGGCCATGGCCGTGAGCACGGCGTCCGGACCGAGTTCGAGGAAGCGGGTGACACCTTCGGCGGCGAGGGAGCGTATGCCGTCGTGGAAGCGGACCGCCTCGCGCACGTGCCGTACCCAGTAGTCGGGGGTGGCGATGTCCTGCGTGGCGAGGGCGCCGGTGACGTTGGAGACGACCGGGACGGTGGCCCGGTGGAAGGTCAGGGACTGCACGACCGACCGGAATCCGGCCAGCATCGGTTCCATGAGCGGCGAGTGGAAGGCGTGCGAGACCTTCAGGCGCCGGCTCTTGTCGAAGCGGGCGGCCACCGCCTCGGCCTCGGCGGCGTCGCCCGAGATCACCACGGAGCCGGGGCCGTTGACGGCGGCGATGGAGACCCGCTCGGTGAGCAGCGGGCGGACCTCGTCCTCGGTGGCGCGTACGGCGATCATCGCGCCGCCCTCGGGCAGCGCCTGCATGAGCCGGCCGCGGGCGGCCACCAGCGTGGTCGCGTCCTTCAGGTCCAGGACGCCCGCGACATGGGCGGCGGCGATCTCGCCGATGGAGTGCCCGGCCAGGTAGTCGGGTGTGACGCCCCAGGACTCCACCAGCCGGTACAGCGCGACCTCGAAGGCGAACAGCGCGGTCTGGGTGCGGGCGGTGCGGTGCAGCGGCTCGGGGTCGTCGCCGAGCACCAGGCCGTGCAGCTCGTCGTCGCCGAAGAGCGCGCAGATCTCGTCGAAGGCACGGGCGAACACCGGGAAGTGCGCGTGCAGTTCCCGGCCCATGCCGGCCCGCTGTGCGCCCTGTCCGGTGAACAGGAAGGCGGTCTGTCCCTTGCGGACACGGCCGGAGGCGGCACCCCGGCCCCCTTCGGCGACCCGGGTCATGGCCGTCACGAGCGCGTCCCGGTCGGTGCCGAGGACCACGGCCCGGTACTGGTGGGCGGTGCGGGTGGCGGCCAGGGAGTGCGCCACGTCCACCGGGTCCAGCTCGCCTGCGGCGGCCACCAGGCGGGCGGCCTGCTCGCGCAGGGCGCGCTCGGTACGGCCGGAGACCACCCACGGCACCAGGGGCGGCGCCGTACGGGGCCCGGCTTCCGCTTCAGCCGGTTCTTCGGCGGGGGCTTCCTCCAGGATGGTGTGCGCGTTGGTGCCGCTGGCGCCGAAGGAGGAGACCGCGGCCCGGCGGGGACGGCCGGGGTCGGTCCAGGGCCGGTTGCCGGTCAGCAGCCGGACCTGGCCCTGGCCCCAGTCGACCTTGGTGGACGGCTCGTCGGCGAACAGCGACTTGGGCAGGACCCGGTGCCGCATCGCCATGACCGCCTTGATGATGCCGGCGACACCGGCCGCGGCCTGGGTGTGCCCGATGTTGGACTTCACCGACCCGAGCCACAGCGGGGCGTCGGCCGGCCGGTCCTGTCCGTAGGTGGCGAGCAGTGCCTGGGCCTCGATCGGGTCGCCCAGGGTGGTGCCGGTGCCGTGCGCCTCCAGCAGGTCCACGTCGGCCGGGGAGAGCTGTGCGCCGGCCAGCGCGGCGCGGATGACGCGCTGCTGGGAGGGCCCGTTCGGCGCGGTCAGGCCGTTGGAGGCACCGTCCTGGTTGACGGCGGAGCCGCGGACGACGGCGAGCACCTCGTGTCCGTTGCGCCGGGCGTCGCCGAGCCGTTCCAGCACCAGCATGCCGGCGCCCTCGCTCCAGCCGGTGCCGTCCGCCGCGTCCGCGAAGGACTTGCAGCGCCCGTCGAGGGCGAGGCCGCGCTGCCGGGAGAAGGCGATGAAGTTGCCCGGCGTGGACATCACGGTCGCGCCGCCCGCGAGGGCGAGGGTGCATTCCTTGTTGCGCAGCGCCTGCACGGCGAGGTGCACCGCGACGAGTGCCGAGGAGCAGGCGGTGTCGATGGTGACGGCCGGACCCTCCAGGCCCAGGGTGTAGGAGATGCGGCCGGAGATCACGGCGGCCAGGACGCCGGTGCCGAGGGCTGCCTCGCTGTCCGGGGTGTGTGCCAGCAGGTCCTTGTAGTCCTGGCCGTTGGTGCCGGCGAACACCCCGATCCGGGCGCCTTGCGCCGAGTCGGGGGCGATCCGGGCCCGTTCCAGGGCCTCCCACGACACCTCCAGCAGCAGCCGCTGCTGGGGGTCCATCGCGACCGCCTCGCGGGGGCTGATGCCGAAGAAGTCCGGCTCGAACCCGGCCGCGTCGGCCAGGAAACCGCCACGCGTCAGGTAGGTCCTGCCGGTGGCGTCCGGGTCGGGGTCGTACAGCCCGTCGACGTCCCAGCCCCGGTCCTCGGGGAAGTCACCGATGGCGTCGGTGCCGTCGTGGACGAGCCGCCAGAACTCCTCCGGGGTGGTCACGCCGCCGGGGAAGCGGCAGCTCATCCCGACGATGGCGATGGGTTCCCGGTCCTGGGTCTCCACCTCGCGCAGCCGCTGGCGGGTCTGGGCCAGATCGGCGGAGACCCGCTTGAGGTAGGAGAGCAGCTTTTCGTCGTTGGTCATCGGGTGTCGCCACTCCTGTGCGAAGAGGTGGACTGCGGTGGGGCCGGGGTGTCGTGGGAGGGTGGGGTCACGCCGAGCCGAGTTCGTTGTCGATGAAGGCGAAGACGTCGTCGGCGGAGGCGTCCTCCAGCCGTCCGGCGACGCCGTCGGCGTCCTGTCCGAGGGTCTTGTTCAGGTCGCCGAGCAGTGTCTGGAGGCGGGTCGTGATCCGGCCCTGCTCGATGTCCTCGGCGGTGAGGTCGCCGAGCCGGGCCGCGACCCGTTCGAGTTCGGCGACGACCGAGTCGACGGTGGTGTCGGCGCCCGCGAGTTCGGTGCCCAGGTGCTTGGCGAGGGCGGCGGGGGTGGCGTAGTCGAAGATGAGGGTGGCCGGCAGCGGCACCCCGGCGGCACTGCTGATCCGGTTGCGCAGGTCGACGGAGGTGAGCGAGTCGAAGCCGAGGTCGCGGAAGGCGGTGGTCGGCTCGACGGCGTCGGCGCCGCCGTAGCCGAGGACCGCGGCGGCCTGGCCGCACACCAGCTCCTGCAGGGCGCGGTCGCGTTCGCCGCCGGTGAGGCCGGCGAGCTTCTCGGCGAAGCCGTCGGCCGTGCCGGCCTCGGCGCCCCCGCCGGTGCCGCGGCGTGCCCCGGGCAGCGCGGACAGCAGGGCGCTGGGCCGGCTCGACGTGAACGCGGGTGTGAACACGGACCAGTCGACGTCGGCGACGGTGACGGTGGTGTCGCCGCCGTCCAGGGCGCGTTGCAGGGCGGTCAGCGCGCGATCCGGGTCGAGGAGGGACATGCCCATCGCCCGGGCCGCCGAGCGGACCGTGCCGTGGGCGGCCATGCCGTCGCCGCCCCAGGGCCCCCAGGCCACGGAGGTGGCGGGCAGTCCGGCCGCGCGCCGGTGCTCGGCGAGGGCGTCGAGGCCGGCGTTGGCGGCGGCGTAGTTGGCCTGCCCGGCGCCGCCGACGGTGGCGGTCAGGGAGGAGAACAGCACGAACGCCGACAGGTCCCGGTCCGCGGTCAGTTCGTGCAGGTGGCGGGCGGCGTCGGCCTTGGCGGCGAGGACGGCGGTGAACCGGTCGGGGGTGAGTGCGTCCAGGACTCCGTCGTCGAGGACGCCGGCGAGGTGCATCACCGCGGTGAGGGGGTGCTCGGCCGGTACGGAGTCCAGCAGCGCGGCCAGTGCCTCGCGGTCGGACACGTCACAGGCGGCGAGGGTCACCTCGGCGCCGGTCCCGGCGAGTTCGCGGACGAGTTCGGCGGCGCCGGGCGCGTCCATGCCGCGACGGGAGGTCAGCAGCAGATGGTCGGCGCCCTCGGCGGCGAGCCGACGGGCGACGGCCGCGCCGACCGCGCCGGTGGCACCGGTGACCAGGACCGTGCCGGACGGCTTCCACGGGGTGCCGGCGCGGGCCGGGGCGGGCTCCAGGCGCCGGCCGTAGGCGCCGGACTCACGGATGACGACCTGGTCCTCGCCTCCGGCGTCGCCGAGCAGCGCGGCCAGCCGGGCGACGGTCTGCGGACCGGTCTCGGCGGGCAGGTCGACCAGTCCGCCCCACCGGTCGGGGTGTTCCAGGGCGGCGACCCGGCCGAGGCCCCACACCTGGGCCTGGACGAAGCCGGTGACGGCGGCGGCCGTCCCGTGGGCGACGGCATCGCGTGTGACGCACCACAGCGGGGCGGTGATCCCGGCGTCCCCGAGGGCCTGTACGAGGACGGCGGTGGCGGTCGGTCCGGTGGCGGGCGCCAGCAGGGACAGCACGCCGTCTGCGCCGCCCCGGCCGGCGAGCAGCCCGGCCAGCCCGGCGCGGTCGGCCGGCTCCGGTGCCGTGAGGGTGTCGACACGCAGGCCCCGTTCGGTGAGCCCGGTCAGGACGGCGGTCGTCCAGGGGTCGTCGGCGGCGGGGACGACGGCCAGCCAGTGCCCGCCGAGCGCCGGGGTGGCGACGGGGGCCAGCGGCTCCCAGGCGACTCGGTACCGCCAGCCGTCGGCGGCGGCGTCCGCCCGCCGCTGCTCGTGCCAGGCGGCCAGGGCCGGTACGACGGCGGCGACGGACGTCTCGTCGGCGACACCGAGGGTGGCGGCGACGGCGGTCACGTCCTGATCCCGGACCAGCTCCCAGAACGGGTCGGCCGCGTCACCGCCCGCGCGGGCCGCCGCCGATCGCCCGGCCTGCAGGATGGGGGCGTCCTCCCAGTGCCGGTCGCGGCGGAACGGGTAGGTGGGCAGGTCGACCCTGCGGCCTCCGGCGAACACGGCCGCCCAGTCGGGGCCGGTGCCGGTCAGGTGCAGTCGGCAGACGGCGTCGACGAGGGCGGCGTCCTCGTCCCGGTCGCGGCGCTGGGTGCCGATGACGTCGGGGACGACGTCCTGCGCCATGTTGGTGAGCACCGAGTCGGGGCCGACCTCCAGGAAGCGGGTGGCTCCCTCGGCGGCCAGCGCGGTGACCCCGTCGTGGAAGCGGACGGCCTCGCGGACGTGCCGTACCCAGTAGCCGGGCGCGGTGAGTTCGCCGGCCAGGGCCAGGCGGCCGGTGACGTTGGAGACGACCGGCAGGGCGGGCTCGTGGAACGTGAGGGCCGCCAGCACCTCGCGGAACGCGTCGAGCATCGGGTCCATGCGGCGGGAGTGGAAGGCGTGCGACACCTTCAGCCGGGTGGACTTCTCCAGCTTCGCGGCGACGGCGAGCACGGCCTCCTCGTCACCGGATATGACCACGGAGCGGGGGCCGTTGACGGCCGCGATGTCGACGCCGTCGATGAGCAGCGGCGTGACCTCGGCCTCGGAGGCCCGCAGGGACACCATCGCGCCGCCGGCCGGCAGTTCCTGCATCAGCCGGCCGCGGGCTGCGACCAGGGCGACCGCGTCGTCCAGGTCCAGGACGCCGGCGACGTGCGCGGCGACGACCTCGCCGATGGAGTGCCCGGCGAGCAGGTCCGGGCGGATGCCCCAGTGCTCCAGCAGCCGGTACAGGGCGGTTTCGAAGGTGAACAGGGCCGCCTGTGTGTAGCCGGTCTGGTTCAGCGGCGACGCGGCCGGGTCGGCGGCCTCCTCGAACATCACCTCGCGCAGCGGCCGGTCCAGGTGGGCGTCGAAGGCGGCGCAGATCTCGTCGAAGGCGGCGGCGAACACCGGGAACGCGGCGTGCAGGGTGCGGCCCATGCCGGGGCGCTGGGAGCCCTGGCCGGAGAACAGCATGCCGAGCCGGCCGGGTTCGGGGGCGGCAACGGCGGCATGGCTGCCGTCGGCGACGGCGCGCAGACCGGCCAGCAGTTCGTCCCGGTCGCGGCCGGTGACGGCGGCCCGGTGCGGGAAGACGGCACGCGTGGTGGCCAGTGAGTGGCCGACGTCGTACGGGTCGAGGTCGGCGGCGACGGCGAGCAGCCGTTCGGCCTGCCGCCGGACGGCGTCGGAGCCCTTGCCGGAGAGCACCCAGGGGACGACGGGCAGCGCGGCGCGCTGCGGGGCGGGGCCCTCGGTCTCGGCGGGCGGTGCCTGCTCCAGGATGGTGTGGGCGTTGGTGCCGGAGATGCCGAAGGAGGACACGCCGGCCCGCCGGGGGCGTCCGTCGGGGGTGTCCCAGGTCTGCGGTTCGGTGAGCAGGCGGATGTCGCCCGCGTTCCAGTCGACGGCGGTGGAGGGCTTTTCGACGTGCAGGGTGCGCGGCAGGGTGCCGTGGCGCATGGCCATGACCATCTTGATGACGGCGCCGACGCCGGCCGCGGCCTGCGGGTGGCCCATGTTGGACTTGATGGAGCCGAGCCAGATCGGCCGGTTGTCCGGCCGGTCCTGACCGTAGGCGGCGATGACGGCCTGGGCCTCGATGGGGTCGCCGAGGGTCGTGCCGGTGCCGTGCGCCTCGACCGCGTCGATGTGGTGCGGGGCGAGCCGGGCGTCGGCGAGGGCCTGCTGGATCACGCGGATCTGGGCGGGGCCGCTGGGTGCGGTGAGGCCGTTGGAGGCGCCGTCCTGGTTGACGGCGGAGCCGCGGACGACGGCGAGCACCTCGTGGCCGTTGCGCAGGGCGTCGGACAGGCGCTCCACGAGCAGTATGCCGGCACCCTCGGCCCAGGCGGCGCCCGCCGCGTCGTCGGAGAAGGAGTGGCAGCGGCCGTCGGGGGACAGTGCACGGCGCTCGCTGAACTCGATGAACATCTCGGGGCTGGCCATGACGGCGGCGCCGCCCGCGAGCGCCAGGGAGCACTCGCCCTTGCGCAGCGACTGGATCGCCGAGTGCAGCGCCACCAGGGAGGAGGAGCAGGCGGTGTCCATGGTGACCGCCGGGCCCTCCAGGCCCAGGGTGTAGGCGATGCGGCCGGAGACGATGCTGCCGGAGATGGTGCCGCCGATGTAGTCGTGGTGCATCAGGCCCACGAAGACACCGGTCGGGGTGCCCTTCACCGTGGTGGGGTCGATCCCGGCCCGTTCGAACGCCTCCCAGGTGACCTCCAGCAGCAGCCGCTGCTGCGGGTCGGTGCCGGGCGCGTCCTTGGGGCTGATGCCGAAGAAGGCGGGGTCGCACTCGGCGGCGTCGTGCAGGAAGCCGCCGTGGCGGACGTACGTCTTTCCGGGGGCGCCGGGCTCGGGGTCGTAGATCGCCTCGACGTCCCAGCCGCGGTCGGTGGGGAACTCGGTGACGACGTCGATGCCCTCGTCGACGATCCGCCACAGGTCTTCCGGGGTGCGCACGCCGCCGGGGTAGCGGCAGGCCATGCCGATGATGGCGACGGGCTCGCGGCCCTGCTCCTCCAGCTCCCGCACGCGGCGGCGGCTGCGCTCCAGCTCGGTCGTGGCCCGCTTGAGGTAGTCGCGGAGCTTGCCGGCCGTGGCCGAGTCTTCCATCACTGGGCTCCCAGTTCGTTGTCGATCCTGGCGAAGAGTTCGTCGTCGCTGGCTTCACCGAAGTCCTCCGGCGGCACGGGCGCGCCGTGGCGTCCGTGGGTGTCCTGCCAGCTGCGCAGCAGTGCTTCGAGGCGCGCGGTGACGCGGGCGTGGCTGCCGTCCTGGTCGGGCAGGCCGTGCAGCGCGGTCTCGAGGCGGTCCAGCTCGGCCAGCGCGGACCGGGTGAGGTCGGCCGGTCCGGGGACGAGTGCGGTCTTGAGGTGGGCGGCGAGGGTTCGGGGGGTCGGCTGGTCGAAGACCAGCGTCGCGGGCAGGGTGAGGCCGGTGGCGCCGGCGAGCAGGTTGCGCAGTTCCACGGCCGCGAGCGAGTCGAAGCCCATCTCCTGGAAGGCGCGTCCGGGGTCCACCGACTCGGGCGAGGGGTGGCCGAGCACGCCGGCCACGTGGATGCGGACCAACTCCAGCAGGGCGCGGTCCCGTTCGGCGTCCGGCAGCGGCGCCAGCCGGTCCCGCCAGGAGTCCGACGGGGCGCCCGCGGCGGTCCCGGTGCTGCGCCGCCGGGCGGGCCGTACCAGGCCGCGCAGCAGTGCGGGTACGCCGTCCGGCCGGGCGCGCACCGCGGCGGCGTCCAGGCGTACGGGCACCAGTACGGCGTCCTCGGCGCCGAGACCGGCGTCGAACGTGCGCAGTCCCTGGGCGGGGGTCAGCGGCGGCAGGCCGAGCCGGCGCAGCCGTTCCAGGTCGGCGGCGTCGATGCCGGCGCTCATGCCGCCGGAGCCGGACCACAGGCCGTAGGCGAGGGAGACGGCCGGCAGGCCGAGCGAGCGGCGGTGGGCGGCGAGGCCGTCCAGGAAGGTGTTGGCGGCGGCGTAGTTGGCCTGGCCGCCGCCGACCAGCAGACCCGCGGTGGAGGACAGCAGGACGAATGCCGACAGGTCCTTGTCGCGGGTCAGTTCGTGCAGGTTCCAGGCGGCGTCCACCTTGGGCCGCAGGACGCGGTCGATCTTGTCCGTGTCGAGGGAGGCCAGCACGCCGTTGTCGACGACACCGGCGGCGTGCACCACGGCCCGCACGTCGTGCGCGGCGAGCAGCCCGGCAAGGTCGGCGCGGTCGGCGGCGTCGCAGCGGGCGAGTATCACCTCGGTGCCCGACCCGGCCAGCTCGTCGCGCAGTTCGACGGCGCCGGGGGCGGCGGCTCCGCGCCGGCCGGCCAGCAGCAGGCGCCGTACGCCGTGCTCGGCGACCAGGTGACGGGCGATCAGGGCACCGAGGCCGCCGGTGCCGCCGGTGATCAGCACGGTGCCGTCCGGGTCCCAGGCGGGCGGGCCGCCGGGCTTGGCACGGGTCAGCCGCGGCACCCGCACCTCGCCGTCCCGGACCGCGACCTCCGGTTCGCCGGTGGCGAGGGCGGTGGCGAGAGCGGAGGCCGGGGTGGCGCTGCCGTCGCTGTCGATCAGCAGGAACCGGCCGGGGTTCTCGGCCTGGGCGGCGCGGACGAGCCCGTGGAGGGCGGTGTGGGTGAGGTCGCCGGAGCGCAGGAGCACGGCGAGCCGGCGGCCGGCGCAGCGCTCGTCGGCCGGCCAGGCACGCAGGGTGTCCAGTACGGCGTTCACCCGGGCCCGGATCAGGCCCGGCAGGTCCGTCACCGAGTCCGGGGCGGCCGGTACGGCCAGGACCACGAGGTCGGGTACCGGTCCCGCGGATGTGAGGGCGGCGAGGTCGGCGTGACGAGACGCGCCGAGGACGGTGTCGTCGGGGTCGGGGTGCGCGAGGGGGCTGTCGTCGGGGGCGGTGTGCGCGAGGGCGGGGTCGTGAGGGACGGTGCCTACCGGACGGGTGTCGTCGGGGCCGGTGCCCGCTGGACGGATGCCGTGAACGGCGCCGCCCGCCGGGTGACTGCCGTCGGGGCCGGTGCCGCCCAGGCCGCACATGGCCAGGGCGGGGAGGTCGGCGGTGGTGGCCGGAACGGGAGCGGGGACGAGGTCGACCCGGTACAGCGGGTCGTCCCCGTCCCCGGCGAGTTGCTCGGCGGAGACGGGCCGGGCCACGAGGCTGCGCACGGTCGCGACGGGCGCGCCGGTGGCGTCGCCGAGGGTGAGGGTGACGGCGTCGGCGCCGGACGGGGCCAGCCGCAGGCGCAGGGTGTCGGTGCCGGCCGCGTGCAGGGTGACCCCGGCCCAGGCGAACGGCAGCACTGCCTGGCCGCCGGGCAGGTCCAGCAGGTTGACGTGCAGGACGGCGTCCAGGAGCGCCGGGTGCACGCCGAACGCGGCGGCGGTGGCCCGGGCGCTCTCGGGCAGGGCCGCCTCGGCGAACAGTTCGTCCCCGCGCCGCCACATGGCGCGCAGGCCCCGGAAGACCTCCCCGTAGCCGTAGCCGGTGCGGGCCAGGCCGGGGTAGAGGCCGTCCAGGTCGACGGGTGCGGCGTCCTCGGGCGGCCAGTCGGCCAGACCGGCCGGGCTCCCCTCGTCCCCCTGGGTCACGACGCCGACGGCGTTGCGGGTCCACGGGGCGTCGGGGGTGTCGGCCCGGCGGGACCAGACGGTCAGCTCCCGCCGTCCGTCGCGTTCGCCGCCCACGGCGACCTGTACGGCCAGTGCCCCCTGCTCGGGCAGGATCAGCGGTGCGTGCAGGGTGAGTTCGTCGACGGTGTCGCAGCCGGTGCGCTCCGCGGCCTGCAGGGCCATCTCGACGAAGGCGGTGCCGGGCAGCAGTACGGTTCCGTGCACGGCGTGGTCGGCGAGCCAGGGGTGGGAGGCGAGGGAGAGCCGGCCGGTGAGGACCGCTCCCCCGGTGTCGGGCAGGTCGGCCGCGGCGGTCAGCAGCGGATGGCCGGTGGCGCTCTGTCCGAGGCCGTCGGCGTCGCCGCTGCCGCCCGCGCCGGCCTCCAGCCAGAGGCGTTCACGCTGGAAGGCGTAGGTGGGCAGGGCGGCCGGCCGGGCGCCGTGCGGGGCGAAGAACGCGGCCCAGTCCACGGCGGTGCCGGCCGCGTGCAGCCGGGCCACGGCCGTGACCAGGTCGCGTTCCTCGTCGCCGTCGCGGCGCAGCCCGGCGAGGGTCACGCTGTCCTCGGGCAGGCAGTCGGCGGCCAGGGCGGTGAGGGCCGCGTCGGGGCCGACTTCGAGGAACGCCCGGACACCCAGCTCGTGCAGGGCGGTCACGGCGGGGGCGAAGCGGACCGGGCGGCGGACGTGCTCGACCCAGTACTCGGCCGTGGCCAGACGGCCGGGGTCGGCGAGGGCGCCGGTGAGCGTGGAGACGATCGGGATCCGCGGCGCCCCGAAGGAGCACCGGGCGGCGGCCTCGGCGAAGTCGGCCAGCATCGGCTCCATCAGCGGCGAGTGGAAGGCGTGCGAGACCTCCAGCCGCTTGCTCTTCCCGAAGCGGGCCGCGAGGGCGTCCACGGCGTCCTCGGCGCCGGACACCACCACGGAACGGGGGCCGTTGACGGCGGCGAGGCCCACCCGGTCGTCGAGGTGCGGGGCGACCTCCTCCTCGGTGGCGCGCAGTGCGGCCATGGCACCGCCCGCGGGCAGGGCCGCCATCAGGGTGCCGCGCGCCAGCACCAGCCGGACGGCGTCCGGCAGGGTGAGCACCCCGGCGAGATGGGCGGCGGCCAGCTCGCCGACGGAGTGTCCGGCGAGGTAGTCGGGGGTGACGCCCCAGGATTCCAGGAGGCGGTACAGGGCGACCTCGGTGGCGAAGAGGGCGATCTGCGCGTAGTCGGTGCGGGTCAGCAGGGCGGCGTCGGTGTCGATCACCTCGGCGAGCGGCCGCGGCAGGCTCGGGTCGGCGAGCGCGCACACCGCGTCGAAGGTCTCCGCGTACACCGGAAAGGCCCGGTGCAGGGACCTGCCCATGCCGAGGCGCTGCGCTCCCTGGCCGGTGAAGAGGAAGGCGGTCCTGCCGCCCACCGGGGTGTGCGGGGTCGCGGCGGTGAGCCGGTCGAGCAGTTCGCCGGTGTCCCGGCCGACCGCGACGGCGCGGTGCTCGAAGCGGGCGCGGGTGGTGGCCAGTGACAGACCCAGGTCGGCCGGGCGGCCGGCAGGGTGTGCGTCGAGGTGCTCGCGCAGGCGCGCGATCTGTGCGGTGAGGGCGGGGCGGGTACGGCCCGAGACGATCCAGGGCAGCCAGGCGCCGTCCCGTGCGGGCGCGTCGGCCCCGCCCGCGTTCCCGTCGTCGTCCTCGGCCGGCCCCGGTTCGGCGGGCGGCTGTTCGAGGACGACGTGTGCGTTGGTGCCGCTGATGCCGAAGGAGGAGACGGCGGCACGGCGGGGTCGTCCGGCGCCGGGCCACGGGCGCCGTTCCAGGGCCAGTTCGACTGCTCCCGCGCTCCAGTCGACCTGGTCGGTGGGGGTGTCGACGTGCAGGGTGGGCGGAACCTCGCCGTGCTGCATGGCCAGCACCATCTTGATGACGCCGGCCACCCCCGCCGCGGCCTGGGTGTGCCCCAGGTTGGACTTGACCGAGCCCAGCAGCAGCGGCCGGTCGGCGGGGCGTTCCCTGCCGTACGTCGCGAGGAGCGCCTGCGCCTCGATGGGGTCGCCGAGCGAGGTGCCGGTGCCGTGCGCCTCGACGACGTCGACGTCGGCGGCGGTGAGCCCGGCACCGGCCAGCGCCTGCCGGATGACCCGCTGCTGGGAGGGGCCGTTGGGTGCGGTGAGACGGCTGCTGGCACCGTCGGAGTTGACCGCACTGCCACGGATGACGGCGAGCACCGGATGGCCGTTTCGCCGGGCGTCGGCGAGCCGTTCGAGCAGCAGCATGCCGGCGCCCTCGCCCCAGCCGGTGCCGTCGGCCGCCGCCGCGAACGCCTTGCAGCGGCCGTCCGGGGCGAGCCCGCGCTGCCTGCTGAAGTCGACGAACGTCTCCGGCGTGGACATCACGGTGACGCCGCCGGCCAGTGCCAGCGAGCACTCGCCGGACTGGAGCGCGCGGACCGCCCAGTGCAGGGCGACCAGCGAGGAGGAGCAGGCGGTGTCGACGGTGACCACCGGGCCTTCGAGGCCGAAGGTGTAGGCGACGCGTCCGGAGGCGATGCTGGCGGCGCTTCCGTTGGCGAGGTAGCCGTCGAGGTCGTCGGGTACGGAGCCGAGGCGGGTGGCGTAGTCGTTGTACATCACACCGGCGAACACACCGGTGCGGCTGCCGCGCAGGGAGGCCGGGACGATGCCGGCCCGCTCGAAGGCATCGTGGGAGGTCTCCAGCAGCAGCCGCTGCTGCGGGTCCATGGCGAGGGCCTCGCGGGGGCTGATGCCGAAGAAGTCGGGGTCGAAGTCGGCGGCGTCGTGCAGGAATCCGCCGGTGCGGGCGTAGGTCCTGCCGGGCCGCGCCGGGTCGGGGTCGTACAGGGCGTCCACGTCCCAGCCGCGGTCGGCGGGGAACTCCGACACCGCGTCGGTCCCCGACGCGACCAGTTCCCAGAGTTCCTCGGGGGTGGTGACGCCGCCCGGGTAGCGGCACCCGATGCCGACGACGGCGACCGGGCCGTGTGCGCGTCGCTCGTTCTCACGCAGCCGTCGCCGCGCCTCCCGCAGGTCCGCGGTCGTCCGCCTGAGATAGTCGAGCAGTTGCTCTTCGTTGGTCACCAGCGCGCCATCCGATCGAGATCGACGTGAGGGCCTCGGTCGTGCGGACAGCCACCGGACGGTTTCCGGTCCGCTTCCCCTCCGCTTTCGGAGGCTAGGCAGGGCGCGATGACGCAGGACACCCCTACAGCCCCCAGGGGCCCCGGCAGGGTTTAAGGGGTCCTGGGCAGCGGTCGCGTGTGGCACGGTGGATCGGCGGGTGACGCGGGGCTCGTCCGGGCGGCCCTACCACCGTGTTCAGCGCAGGGCGGTCAGTCGTGTTCAACGCCGGGCGGTCAGGTGTGTTCAGCGCAGGGCGGTCAGGTGTGTTCAGCGCAGGGCGGTCAGGTGTGTTCAGCGCAGGGCGGTCAGTCGTGTTCAACGCCGGGCGGTGGGGTGTGTTCAGCGCAGGGCGATCAGTGCGACGGCGGCAGCCGCGCACACCAGGCCGGCGGTCTGCCACCGGGTGAGCCGCTCGTGCAGGAAGACCAGTGCCAGCAGCACCGGGAGGGCCGGGTAGAGCGCCGACAGCACGGTGGCCACGGCCATCAACTGGTGCCGGGTGGCGGCGAGATACAGGAGGATGGCGGCCGTTCCGAGCGCACCGGCCGCGGCGGCCACCGCCGTGAGCCGGCCGGGCATGGTCGCGGGAGCACGGTACCGGACGAGGACCAGGACGATCACCAGCACGGAAGCGACCCGGCTGACGACGACCGGCCACAGCCCGGCGTCCGCGCCCACTTGGGCCATCGCCAGGAACTGCACCCCGAAACCGGCGCTCGCGGCCAGCGCGGCCGGCACTCCCGCGGTCACCGGCGGACCACTGCCCCGGCCCGGCCCGGGACCCGACGCCTGCGACACGAGCCAGAGCGCCGGTACGGCGGCGACGATGCCGACCCAGGCGGCCGGGGCCGGCCGCTCGCCCAGCAGGGCGACCCCCGCCAGGACGGGCAGGGCGACGGCGCCCACATCGCTGACCGGCACGACGACGCTCATCTGTCCCTGCGACATCGCCCGGTACAGGAACGCGACCCCGATGCCCGTACCGACGCCCGAGAGTGCCCCGAACCCGTAGTCACCCGCCGTCGCGGCGCCGCCGGAGGACGACAGCGCCGGCAGCAGCGCGGCCGCGGTCCCGCCGAGCTGCGCGTAGAGGGCCACGGTGATGCCGTCGGCCCTGCGCGAGGCGAGCCCGTTCACGAAGTGGGTGACGCCGAAGCAGAGCGCGGACGCCAGTGCCAGGGCCTCACCCACGGCCGCTCCCGGCGGGCGGCGGCAGGGTCTCCCATGACGGCGGCGCATCGGCAGGCGAAGGCATACCGACGGCCCTACCCGGTATCCCCGCGATGATGACAAGCGGACCCGGCGCGCCCCGGGTCAGGACGAGCCGGCGGTCCAGGCGTCCGCCGCGTCCCTGAGGAGAGCGCTCAGGTGATGGATGTCGGGCCTGCGCGCGGTGCCCGAGCGGCTCACGGTGAAGACAGTCCTGCTGACCGGTACGACCAGCGGATGCAGGCTGACGTCGCCGGCGCCTTCCGGGACGGCCAGTCGGGGAGCCAGCGCAACTCCCGCGCCCGCGGCCACGAGTGACGTCAGGACGGCGAAGTCGCTGCTGCGTACCCGGATGTCGGGGACGAAGCCGGCGGCGCCGCAGGTGCGCTGGATCATCTCGTAGCAAGAGGTTTCCGGCCCGGGCGTCAGCCACGGTTCACGGGCGAGATCGGCCAGGTCGGCCGGCTTCCCGGGAGCCAGCCCCAGCCTTTCCGCATGGCCGGGGTGCAGGACGGCCACGACGGGATCCTCCAGGAGGACGTCCTGTTCGCTGCCGGAGGGGAAGTTCCGCGGCAGCACGGTGTAGCCGTGTACGACGGCTGCGTCGATCTCCCGCTTGCGCAGTCCGTCCAGCGCTTCCTCCGGCTCCAGTACGGCGAGGTGGATCGTGAGCGCGGGCGCCGGTTCCCCGCGTTCCCGGGCGAGCGCCCGGAACACGGCAGGCAGCAGGGTGCGCGCGGCCGAGGCGAATGCGGCCACCCGGACCTCTCCGCGCCGGCCGCCGCGGAGGGCCGCGAGGTCGGACTCCGCCGCGGCGAGGTCTGCGAGGACCACTTCCGCGTGCGCCACCAGCAGCTCTCCGGCCGGGGTCAGCCGCAGCGTGCGCCCGTGTTTCTCCACGACGGGCAGCCCGGCCTCCCGCTCCAGCACCGTCAGCTGCTGGGAAACGGCGGGGGCGGTCAGGTGCAGCGCTTCAGCGGCAGCTGCCACGGTTCCGTAAGTGTCCAGGTACTGCAGGATCCGGAGCCGACGCACATCAAGCATCACTCCAGCTTATGCTTCGACCGGCCACAATCAAGATGTCCTTTCCTTTGAACCGTTTCGCCGGCCACCGATCATTAAGATCCTTTGCGGTCATGCGCAAAAAAAGCTAACTGGACCTTTCCCTTTTGCCGCGGGCATCGTGGAGGAATGCAGACACGGTTCGCTTCCGCCCGTTTCCTGGCCCTGGTCGGCACGGTCGTGCTGTGGGCCTCCGCGTTCCCGGCGATCCGGGTAGGGGTGGACGGCCTCGGGCTGGCGGCTCTCTCGCTTCTCCGGCTGGCCGTCGCCGCCGTCGCCCTGGTCGCCGTGGGCCCGTTCGCCCATGTGCGGATGCCGAGCCGAAGCGACCTGCCGCAGATCGCCCTGTGCGGCCTCACCGGCATGACGGCCTACCAGGTCCTGCTGAACTGGGGTGAGATCCATGTCGAGGCAGGTACCGCAAGTCTCCTGATCGCCGTCGCCCCGGTGTTCAGCATCCTGCTCGCCGGCGCCTTCCTGGCCGAGCCCCTCACCCGGAACATCGTCGCCGGCAGCGTCATCGCCCTGGCGGGTACTGCTGTCGTCACCCTGGCCGACGGGGTGTCCGGCTTCACGGCCGCCTCCCTGGTGGTCCTGGCCGCCGCCGTCGTCCAGGGCGTCTACCACTCCGCCTCGAAGCCGCTGCTCAGGCGGTACACGGGCTTGGAGGTCGCCACCTACGCCATGGTCGCCGGCACCGTGTTCGCGCTGCCGCTGGCTCCCGCGGCCTTCCCTGCTGTGAGCCACGCTCCGGCGGCCGCACTGACGGCGGTCCTCTTCCTCGGTCTGCTGCCCTCCGCCCTGGGCTTCGTGATCTGGGGCTACGCCGTCGCACGGCTCCCCCTCGCCGTGTCCACCGCCGCCCTGTACCTGGTGCCCCCCGTGGCACTGCTGGTGTCGTTCGTCTGGCTCGGCGAGGTCCCGCACGTCGTCGAACTCCTCGGCGGCACCGTCGTCGTGGCCGGCGTCGTCCTGATCAACCGCCGCACGGGCCGCACGAACCGCCCGGTCGCCGACGCCCGGGCGGCCGACCGCCAGGGCACCGGCACGGCGGCCGTACGCGGCTGACGCCACGGCCGGCGGCCCTCGGCCCGCGACTACCCCGCGCGCGACAGGTCGATCGCCCGGTCGACGTCCCGCGGCCGCAGGACGCGCAGCAGGCCTTCCAGCAGGTAGTAGTCGGCGTAGGGAAGGGAGATCTCGATCCCGTCCTCGGCCGGACGGTTGCGGGTGCAGCGGGCCACGACCGCCTCGGCGCGGGCCGAGTGCCTCGTCAGGCAGGTCTCCGACAGCGCGGTGAGCAGACGCAGGGCCACATCGTGGTACGTGTGCCGGCCCGTCGCCGCGTGCAGGTCGAGCAGTCCGCACGCCATGACGGCGCCCGCCGAGGCGTCCTTGATGTCGTGGGGCTGCTGCGGCGCACGGTAGTCCCACACCGGGACGTGGTCCGGACCGAGCGCGCCGATGGCGAAGTCGGCGAGTTTCCGTGCGGTGTCCAGGAAATCCTTGCTGCCGGTTCGCCGGTACATCGTGGTGAAGCCGTAGATGCCCCACGCCTGCCCGCGCGACCAGCAGGAGGCGGGGCTGTAACCCTGCACCGTGTCCGGGCCGATCGGCGCGCCGGTGTCCGGGTCGAAGTCGAACACATGCGGGGTGGATCCGTCCGGGCGCGGGAACACGCGCTGCGCGGTCTTCGCGTGCTCCACGGCGACGTTGAGATAGGTCTCGTCGCCGGTCTGCCGGCTCGCGAACGCCAGCAGGTCGAGGTTCATCATCGTGTCCATGATGACCCGGCCCGCGTTCGTGCGGTCCGCCAGTGCGCCCCACGCCCTGATGAACCTCCCCTTGGGGTTGTACCGCCGGATCAGGGAGTCCGCCGCCCGTATCGCGCCGGTCCGCCACTCGTCGTCACCGGTCAGGCGCCAGGCGGTGACCCAGGAGGGGTAGAAGAGGAAGCCCAGATCGTGCGTGCTCGTGTCGTTCTGGCGGGGGGTGAGAGCGCGAGCCGACTCCAGTGCCCTCGTGCGGAAGAAGTCGTCACCGCTGTGGAGCCAGGCCAGCCACAGCGTCCCGGACCAGAAGCCGCCCACCCAGTCGCCGGTGCGCGAGTACGTCCACTTCTCGAACTTCGTTCCGACGGGGAAGCCGGTGACGCCCGGCGCGACGGTGCGGACCTTGTCCACGGCGTAGTCCGCCGCGGCACGCAGTGTGCGCAGGGTCGCTGCTGGTTCCTGCCGTTCCGCCGCGCCCGCGGCCGGTGCCGCGGAAACCGTCACGGCCGCCGCGCCGGCGGCCGTGGCCAGCACCGTACGCCGGGAAACGCTCATGCCCGCCCTCCAACCTCCTTACGCCCGAGAGAAGTTGGCCGAGCTTTGCACACCACCCGCAGCCATGTACACCCACCTGAGCGAGGTTCATCTACTTGAACACCCGCGCTCGGGGTGCGGCACCGGCGTCGTCCTCATCGGCTCCGGTGCGGCACACACGGGGGCCTCTTCCGGACGACCGGTGCCGAACCGGCCCTGACACGGCCGTAATCCGGTCGAAGGAGCGGCGGCGCGCTGCTAGCTTGCGGCCGTGGACCTGTTCTCGCGCTCGTGGACAGCGCTGCGTACGGCGGTTGCGGGCCTTCCGGACGAGGACTTCGACCGGCCCTCGGGATGTGCCGGCTGGCTTGTCCGGGATCTGGTGTGCCATCTGATCATCGACGCCCAGGACGTCCTGATCACCCTCGTGACGCCCGCCGCGGCGGAGCCGACGCGCAACGCCGTGACGTACTGGGACGTCAGCGACTCCCCGCCGGCCGGTGACGACCCGCTGGACGCACTGACCGTCCGGCTGGCCGCCGCGTACGAGGAACCGGGGCTGCTGAAGTTCCACCTCGACGACGTCGGTTCCGCCGCCGGGCGCGCGGCTGAGCTGGCGGACCCCGCGCTGCGGGTCGGCACGCGCGGCGAGGTCCTCACCGTGGCCGACTACCTCTGCGCCTACGTCCTGGAGTGGACCCTGCACCACCTCGACCTGATCGCCCACCTCCCGGGCGCGGCGCAACCGCCCGCCGAGAGTCTGGCCCGCTCCCGCGCGATGCTGGAGGAGATCGCCGGAGCGGCCTTTCCTGCCTCGTGGTCCGACCAGGACGTGCTGCGGGTCGGCACGGGACGACGCGCCCCGACCGGCGCCGAGCGAGCCGGACTGGGCCGACCGGCCGCAAGGCTCCCGCTGGTGCTCGGCTGAGTCGTCCGGCCGCACAGGGCGCAGGGAACCAGGTCCACGGTGTGGGTCGTCTCCGTCCCTGCGCGGAAGGGAGAGAACAGATGGCGCAAGCGGGACCTCCGAGTCCTCCGGGACCCTGGGCCACAGGGATGCTGTCCGGCGTCCTCGTCGGGGGGCTGACCGCGCTGGTCTCCATCGCCGCCATCGGCCGGGTGTGGGCCGCGTGTGACGTCGGCGTCGATGCCGCGGCCGACAGCACGGCCCTGCTCCTCCTCGCCCCTGTCATATGGATCGCCGCAGCCGTTCCGTGGGTCGTCCTGCACCGCACCCTGGGACGACGTCATCCGAGGGCAGCACTGGCCGCGGGGCTCGGCTTCACCGTCTGGTTCACGTGGTTCCTGGTGACCTGGCTCGGCATCGCGGACTCCTACCCTGCCCCTGTGTGCCCGGGAAACGTTCCGCCCTGGTGGCCGGGGTTCATCCCTGCATAGCCGCGCGGCGCGCACGGCGAACACCTGTGCCGGTCCGCCGTGTGGCTCCGGATCGTCTCGTGCTCAGGCGGACGGCGGGCCGTCGGGACCGAAGCTGGCGAAGTAGGCGGCCGCCATGTCCTCGTCGGCGTGGCCCTGAGCGGCGGCACGTTCCAGGCGCTCCGCGCTGGCCGCGGCGACGTCCAGGCGCACGCCGTTCTGCTCGCCCGCCCGGACGATGAGCCGGGCGTCCTTGGCGGCCGTGTCCACCGCGAACTGCGCCGGGGACAGCCGGTCGTCCAGGATGAGCCCCGACTTGACCCGCAGGTACGCCATGTCGAGCGCACCACCGTCGATCACGTCGAAGAAGTTCTGCGGGTCGACGCCGAGCGCGTGTGCCAGGGCCAGCACCTCGCCGGTCGCGGCGGTGGCCGCGATGACCCAGCTGTTGGCGACGAGCTTCAGGCGGGTCGCGGTACCGGCCGCGCCGTCCTCGCCGGTCCACACGGTCCGGGCACCGACTGCGGCGAACACCGGATTCACGGTGCCGCGGTGCTCGCTCGGCCCCGCGGCGAGTACGACGAGCCGGCCGGCCTCCGCGGGCTGGCGGGTTCCCAGCACCGGGGCGTCGAAGAACACCAGGCCGTGCTCGCCGGCGAACGCGGCCAGCTCACCGATGCCCTCGAGCCCGGCGGTCGTGGACTGCATCCAAGCGGTGCCGGAGCGCAGCGCGGGGGCGGCCTCGCGCATCACGTCCAGGGTGGCCGGCCCGTCGTAGAGCATGGTCACGATCACGTCCGCGCCCTCGACGGCCTCGGCGGGGGTACCGGCGACGTACGCCCCGTCGGCAGCCAGCGGTTCGGCCTTGGCGCGGGTACGGTTCCAGGCGCGGACGGTGAGTCCGGAGCGCACGAGGTTGCGGGCCATCGCGGCGCCCATGATGCCGGTGCCCAGGACGCTCACGGTGAGCTTGTCGGTCATGACCTCAACTTCCTGACGGGTGCGGAGCCTTGGGGGGCCGGGGCGGGTCCCGCGGGTCGCAGGGCGCACCGCGGGCGGAGCCGGTGCCGGCCGGCGGTCCGGCCTCGGACGGCGCCGGAGACGCGCGTCGGACCTCGGGTTCGGTGGCGGTCCGGCCGGTCTGCGTCTCCTTCGCGAGGATACCGACACAGGACGCCGGAAAGATCTTCCCTCGGCCACGCACGCGACCCGACGAGGTGGTCCTCCGGCGTGCCGCCCGGAGAGCCGCCCGGGACGCCCTCGGATCCCGGTGGCGCCGACGCCGCGGACGTCAGCGGCTCACGTTCCGCCCGCGCCGTCGCCGGCCTCGCCCGCGGAGGCGGCGGGCGGAAGGGCCGGTCCGGGCGCGGGCCGCTCGGCCCGGACCGGCGGAACCACCGTGGCCGAACCGCTCCCTCCCACCGCGGGCGGGACGACGCCCCCACCCGGCTCACCACCCCACGGCGACGCAACGACCCCGCCCTGCCCCGGCTGACCACCCCACGACGGCGCAACAACCCCACCCTGCCCGGGCTCCCCCGCCCACGGCGGCGCAACAGCCCCACCCTGCCCCGGCTCACCACCCCACGACGGCGGCGCAGGCGCGCCGGCTGCCGGCTGTCCCGGCCACGGCAACGGCCACGGCGACGGCGACGGCCATGGCGACGACGACGGCACAGGGAAGCCGTGGACGTACGGGTACGGCATGGCGAAAGCCGTCGGCTTCGGTGCCGGGGCCGTCCGCTCCGGTCGGCGGCGGCGCAGCCACCACGCAACGGCCGCCGTGTACAGCAGGATGCTCAGCACGTCGAGCACGACCACCGGCCAGCCGGCGTCGGCGGCGGTCTCGTCACTGGCGAGTCCGTCGACGACGGCGGCCGAGACGCCGAAGGCGAAGAGGTTGTTGACCGTGTGCAGGGCGATGGACGCCTCCAGTCCGCCCGTACGCCAGGTCAGCCAGCCCGCGCACGCCCCGAACACCACCAGGTCTGCGAAGCCCCAGGGCGTTCCCCAGCCGTGGGCGGCGGCGAACAGTACGGCCTGGGGCAGGAGCGCGGCCCACGGCGAGCGCAGGAACGCCCCGGCGGTCTGGGTCAGCCAGCCACGGAAGACGTACTCCTCGGCGGCTGCCTGGAACGGCACCAGCACCAGCAGCATGGCGACGGCCCGCCCGAAGGCCGGCCATCCCACCCACTGGCTCTCCGGCTCGCCGTCCGCGGGCAGCAGGAACATGCCGCCCATCGCCAGGGCGACGATCGGCAGGGCGGTCAGCACGCACAGCATCAGCCAGCGCCATCTCAGCCGCCCGGTCACGGAGGAGACCGAGCCGGCGGGGCGCCCGCCGATCCAGCGCACGACCAGCAGCAGGACGGGTATCCCCGCCGCGATGCTCAGCAGGTCCACGGCGGTGCCCGGGACGGGCCCGAACTCCGGCCAGCCGTCCGCGTCTTCCGGATATCCGAGGCCTGCGCCCAGGGCCACGCAGCCGACCATGAAGAGGATCAGGGTCACCATGTACCCCACAGCCACGACCAGGGTGCCGAGCAGCGGGCGCCACCACCGGTACTGCGGTGCGAGACGGGCCAGGCGGTGGTACGGGAGCTGCTCGTCGAGCGGTGGCTGTGTCATGCCGTCAGCCTGCCCAAAGAGGCCCGGGAACGCCATCGGACCAGGGCATGACCGGCGTCTCTATCTCTGGTTGGGGACGGACCTCGCCCTCGGGGCCGGTGCCTGCCGTTCACTGCGGCCCTTACGCTCGTCGGCGACATGGAGACGACACGCAACTGGCTTCTGCCCCTGCTGCTGGCGGCCGGGCAGGGCGTCCTGCTGTGGCCCGGGGTGGGCCCGGACGGCACGCTCCGCGGCGCTGCCCTCGTCGGCGTGCTCTGCGCGCTGGCCGTGGAGACGGTCGCGCTGGGGCGGCGCCGGACGGCCCCCGTGCGGGCGCTGGCCGCGACCCTGGGCACCGCGGTCCTCGGCGGACTCGTCTGGCCGGACGGCTACCCCGGCCTCGGTCCGCCGATCGCCCTGTACTCCGTCGCAGCCCGCTGCCCCCTGCCGGTCACCGTACGGGCGCTCGCCGCCACCGTGGGCGTCGAGTGGCTGCTGGGCGCCGTACAGGAGGGTCTGCGGGCCTCGCTGCTGTCGGTCATGCTGATCGTCCTCGGCGCGTACCTGCTGTGCGCGGGACTCGGTGAGGCGCGGCGGCAGTGGCTCGCCGGCCGGCTCTCGGCGACCCGCCGGCTGGCCGGGGCGGAGCAGGCCCGGCGGCTGGCGGGCGACGAGGAGCGCCGGCGGCTGGCCCGGGAGCTGCACGACGTGAGTGCCCATCACCTCACCTCGGTCGTGGTGACCGTGGACGCCGCGCACCGGCTCGGCGGCACCCGGCCCGGTCTGGCCGCCGAGGCGTTGGCGTTCGCGGAGCGCACCGGCGCCGAGACGCTGACGTCGCTGCAACGGCTCGTCGGACTGCTGCGGGACGCCGACCGCCCCGATCACCGGCCCATGAGCTGGCGGATCGAGGAACTGGTCGCGGGCTTCGGCCGGTTGGGTCGGCCGGTGACCGCGCAGTTCCCGGACGACCTGGCCGGTCCGTCGGCCGAGGCGATCCACGGAATCGTCCGCGAGGCCCTGACGAACGCGTTGCGGTACGCGCCCGGCGCCGCCGCCAAGGTGCTGGTGCGGAGGGTGAACGGGCTGCTGGAACTGACCGTGGAGAACGCGACGCCACGCACCGCGCCACAGGGCACTGGTGGTCTCGGCGCGGGACGCGGTGTGGCCGGAATGCGGGAACGGGCCGCGTCGGCCGGCGGCGAGCTGACCGCCGGGCCCACGCCGGAGGGCGGCTGGCGGGTCCGCGCGACGCTGCCGGACGGGGCCGAGCCGCAGCGGCCTCTGGAGGACGCCTGGCGGCGTGACGTCCTGCGGGAGCAGCGGTTCACCGATCCCGCGCTGGCGTCGGCGGCGTTGATCCTGCCGTTGGCGTGCGCGCTCGCCGTCACCGAGGACTGGTCGGCCGCCGCACGGCACGCCGCGCTGCCGGCGCTGCTCGCCGTGACCGCGCTTCTGGCGCTGCACGCGCTTCCCCTGGTGTGGCGCAGGCGTGCCCCGTGGGCCGTGTTCCTCGCCGTCATGGCGACGGCGTGGCTCGGGCCGTTGACCGTCGTCGCGGCGCAGTTGCCGTCCCGGGTCGCGGAGTTCCTCCTGTTCGGGACGCTGGTGGAGGTCCTGACGGTGTATGCGGTCGCCGCGTACGGGCAGGGACCCGGGCGCACCTGGCCCGCGCCGGCCGTGGGCGCGCTCGGGACGGCCTGCGTCGTGACGGCGGTCGCGTGCTCCGACGGCTCCGTGGGGGGCGACCCGGCGGGCCCGGCCGACTTCGTCCTGCTGCCGTTCTTCGTCTGCGCCCTGCTGGCCCCGCTGTTCGCCGCCGTGTGGGGTGCCGGTCTGTTCGTGCGGCGCCGCCGGCTGCGGGCCCTGGCGTACGACGAGTTCGCGTGGGCCAGCTCGCTGTGGCAGGCGGGCCGGGCCGCGGAGGCCGAACGCCGGCGGCTGGCCGCCTCGTTGCGCGATGCGGTGCTCACGCGCACCCGGGCACTGGTCGGGGCGGCCCGGCGGGGGGACCTGGAGGAGGTGGCCGGCGCGGCCAGGGCGGCGCTGGCCGCGATGCGCGAGATGCTGCACAGCCTGGGTGACGGTGAGGGGGACGGCCCCGCCGGCCGGCTCGCTCCCTCGCCGACCGCCGCCGACCTCGACGCGCTGTGCCGGACGCTGTGCTCCGCCGGCCGCGACGTACGGGTGCGGGGGCTGCCCGAGGCGGCCCGCGATCTGCCGCCGTCGGTGCAGGTGTCGACGTACCGGATCGTCGAGACCGCGCTCGGCGCGGGCGATCTCGGCCCGGCGCGGGTGTACCTGCGGCGGCGCCGCGGCACCCTGCGGATCACGGTGACGGGGGTGCGGCTCGCCGTCGCGGGTCCGGTCGCCGAGCGGCTGCGGGTACAGGTCGCCGCGGGTGAGGGCCGGATCCTGTGCGAGCCTGCCGGTACGCTACGGGTGTCGTTGCCGGCCGGAGCCGTTCCGGCCCCCGTCCAGGAGGTGTCCCCGTCGCCGTACGCGTGATCGTCGTGGACGACCAGGCCGTGGTCCGGGCGGGATTCGCCGCCATCGTCGACGCCGAACCCGGTCTGACCGTGGTGGCCGAGGCCGGTGACGGAGCGACGGCGGTGTCACTCGCCGCCGCGGAGGGGGCCGACCTCGTCCTGATGGACATCCGGATGCCGGGCATGGACGGACTCACCGCGACCCGGCTGATCACCGCCGTCGAGGACGGCCCACGGGTGCTGGTCCTGACCACGTTCGACCTGGACGAGTACGTGTACGAGGCGCTGCGTGCCGGCGCGTCCGGGTTCCTGCTGAAGGACGCCCGGCCCGAGGAACTGCTGTCCGCGATCCGGGTCGTCGCAGCCGGCGAAGGCATCCTGGCGCCCGCGGTGACCCGCCGGCTCATCGACACCTTCGCCCGCAGCGTCCCGCCCCCGCCCGCGGCGACCGGGGTGCTCGGCCGGCTGACGCTGAGGGAGCGGGAGGTGCTGCTGAAGATCGCCGCCGGGCTCACCAACGCCGAGATCGGCGCCGAACTCGGCGTGACCACAGGCACCGTGAAAAGTCATGTGAACGCCCTGCTGTCCAAACTCGGCCTCCGCGACCGGGTCCAGGCCACGATCCTCGCCTACGAGAGCGGACTCGTCAGCCCCGGCGGGATCCCCCGCTCCTGACCGCGCGTCGTGCGGCGAGGGCTGCGCAGGTCGATGTCCGTTCGCCGCCGGTGTTCCCGCTGGCCGTCCGGTGGGATGGAGCCATGACTTCACGAGCAGCCCTGCAGGGCAAGAAGGTACTGGTCACCGGCGGCAGCCGAGGCATCGGCGCGGCGACGGCACGGCGACTGGCCCGGGACGGCGCCGACATCGCCGTGACCTATGTGAACGGCAAGGACGCGGCCGACGACGTCGTACGGGACGTCGAGGCCCTGGGACGGCGGGCGGTGGCCCTGCGCGCGGACTCCGCGGACGCGGCGGAAGCGGCGGGCGCGGTGCACCGCGCGGCGGAGGCACTGGGCGGCCTGGACGTCCTGGTGAACAACGCGGCCGTCGGGGTGATGGGCCCGCTGGAGAACCTGTCGCTCGCCGATGTCGACCGGGTCCTCTCCGTGAACGTGCGCGGAGCGTTCCTGGCCGCCCGGTCCGCCGCCGCCCTGATGGGGGCCGGCGGGCGGATCGTCACCGTCGGCAGTTGTGTCACCTCGCGCGTGCCGGGCCCCGGCGCCACGCTGTACGCGATGAGCAAGTCGGCCATGGTCGGGCTGACGACGGCGCTGGCCCGGGAACTGGCCGGGCGCGGCATCACGGCGAACGTCGTGCATCCGGGCCCGACCGACACCGACATGAACCCGGCCGACGGCCCGTCCGCGGCCCACCAGGCGGCCATGACCGCCCTGGGCCGCTACGGCACGGCCGAGGAAGTGGCGTCCATGGTGGCGTTCCTGGCCGGGCCGGACGCCGGGTACGTGACGGGCGCGGAGTTCTCGGTGGACGGCGGATACGGGGCCTGACGAGGGCCGGGAGGGTGTACGGCGTCAGGGCTCGTCCAGGCGGCGTACGTCCTCCTCGTCCCACTTCCTGGTGTCCCGGGGCTGGGTGTAGGGCTCGGACTGCGGCGGGTGACCGCCGGCGATGGCGCGCTGCCGCGCGGTCTCCGCGTCGAACTCCAGGCCCAGCAGGATCGCCAGGTTGGTGATCCACAGCCAGACCAGGAAGACGATGACGCCGGCCATGGTGCCGTAGGTCTTGTTGTAGGAGGCGAAGTTGGCGACGTAGAAGGCGAATCCGGCGGAGGCGGCCATCCAGATGAGCAGGGCGAGGAAGCTGCCGGGGGTCAGCCAGGTGAAGCCTTTCACCTTGGCGTTGGGGGCCGCCCAGTACAGGATCGCGATCATCACGGTGACGAGCAGCACGAGCACCGGCCATTTCGCGACCGCCCACACGGTCAGCGCCGTGTCGCCGATTCCGAACGCCTGTCCGGCGCGGCGGGCGAGACTTCCGGTGAACACCACGATGAGTGCACTGGCCACGGCGAGCACCATCAGGACGACCGTGACGCCGACGCGCACCGGGAGCAGCTTCCACATGGGACGGCCCTCGGGCATGTCGTAGACGGCGTTGGCGGCGCGGATGAAGGCGGCCACATAGCCGGACGCCGACCACACCGCCAGCACGATGCCGACGAGTGCCACGACCGAACCGGTGGCGGCGCCGTTCTGCAACTGCTCCACGGCCCGGGTGATGATGTCGCGGGCGGGGCCCGGGGCCAGGTCCTTGAGGTTGTCGAGCACCCTGTCCGTGACCGACCTGCCGGCGACGGCCAGCAGGGAGACCAGCACCAGCAGGGCGGGGAACAGGGACAGGACCGTGTAGTAGGTGAGTGCTGCGGCCCGGTCGGTGAGTTCGTCGTCCTGGAACTCGCGCAGTGAGCCCCTGAACGCGGCCGCCCAGGCCCGCCGGGGCAGTTTCGCGGGGTTGTCCGGGGCCCGTCGCTCGACGTCCTGGCCGGGCCCTGCTTCCTCGGGCGCCGGTATCCGCGGGGCCGGGGTCTCGTCGCTCGCCTGCCGGCGGTGTCGTCTTGGTACGTGCAGCTTCGCCATACCGGGCGGGTAACCCGGCTGGGCGTCCTCAAGCCCCGCCGTCGGTGCGGTCGTCGGTCCGGCGCACCGGGAGCAGCCACGGCTGCCCGGAGGGCGGGCCCCGGTGCGCTCAGCCCCGGCCTCCGCTGAGGTTCCCCCAGCGGGGTCCGATCTGCTTCCACTCCTCGTCCCACTCGGCCATGCGCCGCCGGATGAGCCGGCCCCGGACCACCCAGCCCGCGACCCAGATCACCGCGCCGACCGACGGGGCGACCAGGGCACCGGTGAGTCCTGCCTGCAGGTCCGCCGCCATACCCGTCACGGGCGCGGGCACCACCCGGTCCGCCTGGTTCGTCCACACCGTCACGCGGCTGCCGGCCGGGGCGCCCGGCGCGACCTTCGCCCGGTCGGCGTGCACCGAGCCGTCCGCGTCCGTCCAGCGCACCCCGGCCCACACGCGCCCGTCGTCGTAGCCGGTCCCGGCGGCCGGGGGGCCGGCCGCGTCGTCGGTGAGGACGGCGGACACGGCCTGTACCCGGGCCAGCCGTGCGGCGAACGCCGACTCGGAGGTGTGGGCCGCCAGCAGACCCGCGAGAGTGCCGCCGACCAGGACGAGCACCCAGGTGAGGAGGACGACCCAGGCCTCGACGGCGTCGCTGTGCCGCCGGAGCGGGTTGCGTCGCCACCGCCACAGCCGCACCCGGTTGACCGTCGTGGGAGGTGTCCGTGTCATCGTCACCGCCTCCTCTCGTGCGGTCTCGCGGACCCGGCCGCCGAGCGTCACGACACCATCCTGCACCTCAACCCGGAGCACGGCGTCTTCTGCGTCACGGAGACGTACGGGGACCTCGTGCGAAACCCCCGCGGACGCCTCCTTCGTCCCCGGTCAGGACGGCCGCAGCGGCAGATCGTCGGTGAAGGCGTTCACCGGCTGGGCGACGGGCCGGGCCTCCTCGACGTCGAGTGCCGCCTCCGCGGTCGCCGTGCCGAGGGTGCCCCGCGCGTGCCAGATCCCGGTCACTTCCAGCCAGGTGTCGGCAGGGGGCGCCTCGGTGCCGTACATGCGTACCTTGACCGTCTGCGAGTCGGCCGCACAGCACGAGAAGATGATGCGGGTCAGGTACCAGCCCTCGTCGTCCTCGCCTGCCGGGGTGACGAAGCCCGTCAGCCGGACGGTACGGCTCTGGACGGCGCGGCTGCGGTCCTGCTGGACGCGCTTGGTGAAGTCCGTGAGGGTCAGCGGCACGGGTGAGGTGGCCGGAAGCGGGGCGAACCCTTTCTGCACGGTGACCGGCCTGCTGTTGGCGCGGGCCGCGGTGTACGCGCCGAGTGCGGGCGGGGCGTAGAAGACCAGGCTGACCGCCGGGAGGAACAGCAGCCAGGCGATGCGCGGGGTGCCGGTGTGGTCGTGGCCGTGACCGTGGCCAGGCCCGCGGTCGTGATCCTGACCCTGGCCGAGCCCGTGATCGTGACCGTGGCCAGGCCGGTCGTGATCGTGATCGTGGCCGTGGCCGGGTTCGTGGCCGTGCCGCTGGTCGTGGCCGGGTGGTGTCCGGTGGTCGTCGTGGGGTGCGGGGTGCCGCCTGCCCCAGGTGGCCGCTCCCGCGAGGGCGAGCAGCAGCAGGACCGCTCCGGAGGCGATCAGCAGCGGGCGCAGTCCGGCCCTGACGTAGCGCAGGTAGGTGTCGGTGAACAGGGTCGCGTGCAGCAGACCTGCCCCGGTCAGTGCCAGGAGCAGGGTCTGGACGGGGCGTTTCACAGCAGGGCGCCTCCGATCAGGACGCTCGCGGCGACCGCCACGACGGTGGTCGCCGTGGAGAACCGCCAGGCGAAGGCCCGGCCGAAGGTCCCCGCCTGCAGGGCGATCAGCTTGAGGTCGACCATCGGACCGACCACCAGGAAGGCGAGCCGGGCGGTCGGCGAGAAACCGGTGAGGGAGGCTGCGACGAAGGCGTCCGCCTCGGAACAGACGGCGAGCAGCACGGCGAGGCCGGCCAGGAAGAGCACCGACAGCCAGGGCGAGCCGGAGAAGGCGTCCAGGACGGAGCGCGGCACGGTGACGTTGAAGGTGGCGGCTGCCATGGCGCCGAGGACGAGGAATCCGCCGGCGTGCAGGAAGTCGTGCTGGAAGCCGAGCCGGAACTCGGTCCAGCGGCTGTGGCCGTGCCGGTGGCCGGTGTTCCGGTGGCGCAGGAGGGGCCGCAGCCATGCGTCCTTGCCCAGCCAGAGCCACAGCCAGCCCATCACGGCCGCCGTGACGAGGGAGGCGAGCAGCCTGGCGGCGACCATCGCGGGGTTGCCCGGGAAGGCGACCGCGGTGGCGGTGAGCACGACGGGGTTGACCGCCGGAGCGGAGAGCAGGAAGGCGAAGGCGGCGGACGGCGGGACCCCCCGGCGGATCAGGCTGCTCGCGACGGGGACGGAGGCGCATTCGCAGCCCGGCAGGACCGCTCCGGCGACCCCCGCGACGGGTACGGCGAGGGCGGGCCGCTTCGGCAGCACCCTGGTGAAGAGGTCTGCGGGTACGAACGCGTTGATGGCGCCGGACAGGGCGGTGCCGAGGAGCAGGAAGGGGAGTGCCTGGACGGTGATCGCCAGGCTCACCGTGCGCCAGGCCTGGACGGCCGGCTCGTTCAGCCACGGTGTGCCCGCGAGGAGGAGCACGGCCAGGGCTCCGGCGGCGAGTGCGAGGGCGGCGCCGAGCGGCCACGGCCGCATGGGGCGCACGGGCGGTCCGGCGGGTACGACCGCCACACCCTCCGCCACACCAACCATTTCATCCGTTTTTTCCATCATCACTCCGGATGTCAGTGTCTGGCCGACGATAAGCGAGGAGCGCTCCCCCGCCACGCGTACACGCCGCCGCGCACGCGACCGGGGCAACCCGATCCGCCCCGTCGGTGGCTCTTCTCACAATCCGGGCATGACGGGCGTCCGAGTGACGGCCGCCACGTCGCCGAGCGCACATTTTGTCTACGTTCGTGACTCATGCCGTCCCACCTCTTCCCCACCGCGCGCGCCAAGGCCGGCACCGTCCTGGCCTCGGCGGCAGCCCTCCTCTCCGCCGGCCTGCTGCATCCGACGCCCGCGGGGGCCGCCCCCGCCACCGAGGCCCCGCACGCCACGGCGGCCGTGCTGGACCTGGACGGCACCGGCCGGACGCCCGTGATCCACGGCGAGGACAGGGCGTACGACACCGCCAGCATCGTCAAGGTCGACATCCTCGCGGCGCTGCTGCTCCAGGCGCAGGACGCGGGACGGCAGCTCACGGCGGAGGAGCGGAAACGCGCCGAACCGATGATCCGGCGCAGCGACAACGCGGCCGCCAATGCTCTGTGGCGGGAGATCGGCCGGGCCTCCGGGCTGGCGAAGGCCAACAAACGTCTGGGCCTGACCTCGACGACGGGCGGCCCCGGCGCCAAGTGGGGCCTGACGCAGACGACTGCCGGCGACCAGATACGGCTGCTGCGGGCCGTGTTCGACACGCGCGGCGCGGGCTCGGCCGCGCTGAACGCGCAGTCCCGCGCCTACATCCGCGGCCTCATGAGTCATGTCGCACCCGAGCAGACCTGGGGCGTCACCGCGGCCGGCGCCAAGGGCGCCCAGCGGGTGCTGAAGAACGGCTGGCTGCAGCGCAACACCACGGGCCTGTGGGACGTCAACAGCGTCGGCGAGGTCACCGTCAAGGGCCACCGGTGCCTGGTCGTGGTGCTGTCGAACGGCAGCGCTTCCATGGGCGACGGCGTGTCCCTGGTCGAGCGGACGGCCCGCGCAGCCGTGGCGTGAGGCGCCCGCCGGCCCCGGTCGCCGGCGCCAGGGCCGAGACACCGTACACGTGGTCCACACCACCGCCGTGTGGTTCAAACCATTCCCCGGCCCCCTGTGACACGCCTGTGACAGGCAGCGGACAGCGCCATGAAATCCGGCGACCAGTCTGGAGGAACAAGGGCAAAACGCCCTAATCGGACAACTCCCCCAGTCGTTCCGCCGGAGGAACCACCATGAGCGCCACTCTCGCCCCGTCGCCCACCGAAGCCCCCGCCGCCGCGCTGGCTCCGCGCGAGCGAGAGACGCTCCGGCACATCGCCGCGGGCCGCACGTACCTCCAGACGGCCCGGCACATGGGACTCTCCACCCACACCGTGGACGCCTACCTGCGCCGCATCCGCGCCAAGTTCAACATCACCAACACGGCCGAGCTGACCCGCATGGCCATCGCCCTGGGCCTGTGAGCACCGCAATGCACTGCGTACCGGCGGCCCGGCACAGCGTGTGCCCGGCGCGGAACCCGAAGAGCCTCCACGACGGGCGGCCGGTGGCAGGATGCCCGGATGGATCTGATCGTGCGCACTGCAGGCAGCCTGCTGGGAACCGAGCTGTCCGACCCGGTCGACCTGGGGGGAAGCCGCCGTAGCACCGTCCTGCGCTGCCGTACCGCGGCCGGCGGCACCGTGATCGTGAAGGCGTACGGCAAGGAGCCCGAAGGGCTGCGGTCCTTCACCGCCGAGGCCGCCGGGCTCTCCCTCGGGACGGCCGGCCCGGCACTGCTGGGCGTGGACCCCGATACTCCGCTGCTGGTCATGGAGGATCTGGGAGACGCGCCGTCGCTGGCGGACGTGCTCCTCGGCGACGACCCGAAGGCCGCGAGGGAGGGACTGCTGGCCTGGGCCCGGGGGCTCGGGCGCCTGGCCGTCCGGTCGGTGACCGGGCGGGAGGAGTTCGCGCGGCTGTCGGCCCGGTTCGACCAGGGTGTGCCGTCCCGGGCGGACGACCCGTGGATCGAGCGGAGAGCCGCCGAGCTGATCCCGTTGCTGGAGCGTTCAGGCATCGCCGTCCCTCCGGGCCTGGCCGACGAGCTGGCCTCGGCCGGCGCGGTGGGCGGTGACCCGTACCCGGCGTTCACGCCCGGGGACACCTGCCCCGACAACAACCTGCTCACCGGGGACGGGCTGCGCCTCATCGACTTCGAGGCGGCGGACTACCAGTCGGTCTTCCTGACGGCGGCCTACTGCCGGATGCCCTTCTCCACCTGCTGGTGCGTCTTCCGGCTGCCGGCCGCACTGGCGCAGGAGGTCGAGCAGACCTATCGCACGGAGGTCGAGACCGTCTACCCGGAGCTGGCCGAGGACACGGTGTGGCAGGCCGGGATGCACCGGGCGATCGCGGTCTGGACGGTCCACTCGACCGTGCCCCTGCTGCCCCTCGCCGACGAGGACCGGCCGCTGCACCGCACCCGGCGCCCGGTTGCGACGGTACGTCAACTGCTGCGCCACCGCTGGGAGGTGGCGAGCACACTGACGGAGTTCCCGGCGTTCGCCCGGACCATGGAACTGCTTCTGCAAGGACCGGCCCACGACTGGCAGGCGCCCCCGCTGCCTCGATACCCGGCCTTCCGCGGCGGCTGACCCACACCGGGCGGCCCCCCGGCCCGGCGCACTCGGCGCTGCCGGAGCTTTCGAACAGCCGCGGAAGGGGCACGCGACCGGATTCCCGGGGGCGGTGGAAGGACACACGACCGAATTCCCGGGGCCGCGGAAGGGCACGCGACCGGTGCTTTTCGGCTGCCGCGGAAGGGGCACGCGGTCGGGGTACGACTTCCGACCGGAGGGGCGGTACCACGATGACCGAGTACGAACGTTCCCGCACGATGCCCGCTCAGCCCGAGCACGTCTTCGACCAGGCGGCCAATGCCGACCAGCTCGACGCCTGGCTCCCGGACGCCCTGCACGTGGACGTCGAGGACCCGCCCGCCGTGACCGTGCACGAGGACCGCTCCGGCGCGGACACTCCCGCGCTGCTGCGGTCCCGGCCCGAGCAGATGCGCCTGGAGTGGGGCACCCGGGAGCAGGGCAGCTACACCGGCTGGCTCCAGGTCGCCGGGATCGGCAGCGGCGCCAGCGAGGTGACCGTGCACCTGTCGTTCTTCGCCGGCGGCCACGACCCGGGCGAGCAGGCGGTGTACGACGCCCTGGACGGCAGCCTGCGGCGGCTGGAGGAGCAGGTGCGGATGCGGGTCGACAACGCGGGTGGCTGAGGGCAGCCGTCAGCCGGACAGCGAGGGCCTCCCCGCAGACACCGGGGTGGCCCTCTCGTACAACCCTTCCGCCACGGCAGGAGTCTCCCCGAGCGGCACGCACGCCGGCGTGCCGTTCATCCGTTCGTAGCCGTCACACATCCCGAGGATTCCATGCCGTTCACCAACTCAGGCCCCCGTGCACTGTGGCAGACCGCCGGTGCGGTCGGCGCCGTCGCCCTGATCGCGCTGGGTGCCGCTCCCGCATCCGCCGACGAGTCCGACGAGTCCGCAGCCGGTCTGGTGCTGGGCACCGTCGCGCCGGTCGACGGGGTCGAGCCGGGTGGCGAGTTCGGGGTGCCGACCGGTTTCACCCGCACGGGCGACTCGGTCCTCGGCAAGGTCTGGATGTCGTACTCCGTCACGCGCGGCCTGAGTCACACCGCCATGCCGTCCAACTGCCGCCGCTACGACGTGGTTTCCTTCGACGAGGCGCCGAGCACCTCGCACCTGGTCTGCGAGTTCGACCAGCGGATCGAGCCCGGTGTGGTGTACGCCCCCGAGCATCCGGTGACGCTCGAGGCGCTCGATCACGCGCTGTACGACGAACTGCGGGTGTCGGTCGCCGAGAACGACCCCGCCCCGACGGACGGCGCCTCCGAGCCGGTGCAGGGCACGGGCCCCGCGCTGAAGCTGGTCCAGCGGCCCGACGAGACACCGGCCGCTCCCGGCTCCGCCCGGCACGACGGCTGGGACGCGGCCGACACGACGGTCACGACCGTCAACAAGGCCGACTTCCGGGTGACGGGCGCCCGGCTGCAGGGCCGCGTGGGTGAAACCGTCGGCCTGGAGGTGAAGTTCACCAACGCCGGTCCCGCCTGGGTGCTGCGGAAGCTCGACACACCGGCGACGCGCGTACTGATCAAGATGCCGGCCGGCACGTCGGTGACCAAGGCCGACGGGTCCTGCAAGAAGACCGCGCCGGGCAGCTACGACTGCGGCACCGGTCAGCGCTGGGTGGACGAAGGCCGCGGTGAGAGCTACGAGTTCACGGTCCGGATCGACAAGTCCGTGCCGGGCGCCGAGGGTTCCGTGGCGCTCGGGGGTCAGCCCCGCCCCTTCGACTCCGACAAGGACAACGACACCGCCGCCGTCGAACTCGAGGTGACCGGCGGCGGTTCGGCGGGCGGCACCGGCTCCGCCGGAGGCGGCTCGGCGTCCTCCACCGGTGGCACGGGGAACACCGGCGGTTCCGGTTCCGCGGCGGGCGGCTCGTCGACGAGCGGCACGTCCGGCTCGACGTCGACGGCCGGTGCGAGCAGTGGTGCGGCCGGCGGTTCCGCCCCGTCGTCGTCCTCGGGGTCCTCGGGCGGCGACCTGGCGAGCACCGGCTCGGGTGCGGTCCTGCCCGTCGCGGCCGTCGCGGCCGGTGCGGTGCTGGCCGGTGCCGCAGCGATCGTGGCCGTACGGCGCCGGGCCGGCCGGCGGCGCTGACCGGCACGGGGTACCGGCCGGCCCGCTCCGGCCGCCGGTCAGTACCCCGACCCGAGCCGCCGGGTCGTGTACGCGCACTCCGTGTAGAGGTAGCCGGACCTGAGCTCGGCGGTGTCCGATGCCGGTGCGGCGGTGCTGTCGCCGTCCGGCTTGTGCACGAAGTACGTGGTGCCGACGGGCAGGCTGATCGTGCGCTGCGGATAGTGCCTGCCGCTGTCGTTGCAGGGCTTGAAGCCGGTGAACAGCGTGTCGGTGAGCGAGTACGCCTTGCAGTTGCCGCAGCCCTTGAGGGTGAAGCTGCCCGTGACCGGTCCGGTGTACAGCACGGTGATGTCGTCCGGGCTGTCGTTCTTGACGGTGACGGAGATGCTGCCGCCGGAGGCCGTGGTGGGCAGTTTCCGGCCGGCCGCGGGGAGCGTCCGGGCGACCTCGGCGGCTATGGCGATCTTCTGGGCGCGGGTCCGGTTCCGGTCGTGCTTGTGGTCGGCGGCGAACTGCTCCATGGTCTTCTGCGCCGCGTCGAAGTCGCCCTCCTTGTACTGGTCGACACCGCACGCGTACGCTCCGGAGCCGCCGCTGCGGCCGGCCCGGCTCGCGGCCCGCGCCAGCCCGTCGTCGGGGTCGCCGGCCGCCGTGGACAGGTCGCCGATCCGGGTGCCGAGGGTGCGCAACTGCTCGACGGCCGTGCAGGGTTCGTCGCCGTCGACGGCCTTCTCCGCCTTCTTCACCGCCGCGTCGACAGCGGGCCCCACCCTGGCCGCCGCACCGGACCGCGGGAAGGTGTCCAGCAGGTCGCCGAAGCGGGTCACCCAGCCTGCCTCGCCGGTCGCCAGGTCCTGTGCGCCGCACTCGTACAGCGCGGTCGCGAGCCGGTCGTCGGGCCAGCGGGCCAGCGGGCCGAGCTGGTCCCGCGGCATCGTGCGGGGCACGGTACGCAGGAATCTCAGTGGCTCCACGGCATCGCAGTAGTCCCGGTGGCCGTAGGCCGAGCCGACCGTCGTGTAGTAGGTCCGCAGACTGCCGGGGACCCGGCCGGCGGCGCGGGAGCCCGCGTGGTGCCCGGCGATGTCGCGGTAGACCTCCAGAGCCGTCCGGTAGTCGTCCTCGGCGGCGTCGAACGGCCGTCGGCCGCTCGTGGCCACCAGGTCGTCCGCCCGCTCCAGGCGGTCCAGGAGCGCCTGCTCGACCGCTTCGGCGTGGGCGTCCTCGTACCAGAGGGCGCCGCCTGCCGGGACGGCGAGCAGCAGCACGCCCAGCAGCAGCGCGAGGGGGCTTCTGGCGGGCCGGGCCAAGGGGGTGCGCAGGCCGGTGAGCGCGCCGTGGACGGCCGCCGCCAGCAGGAGGACGGCGTAGCCGGCGAGCGCGGCGCCGGGGACGCCGTCGGCGTCGGCGGGGAGCGCGAAGAGCAGCAGGAGGCCGGTCGCCACCCAGCAGGCGGCCATCGGGAGCGGGCGCCGCAGGAGCGCGTAGCCGAGTCCGAGGCCGCTCAGGTTGAGCAGGGCGACCGCCGTGGCCCGCCAGGCGTCCGGCGGCGCGGGCGGCGGGCCCGACGGCATCGGCGGCGGAGTCGGTGGCACGGGCGGGACGGGCGGCCCGCCGAACCCTTCACCCGGACCGTACGGACCTCCGGACATGACGGCTCCCCCCGGTCAACAGCGCCTGCATGTCTGCGGATCCGCAGTGTACGGGCGCGGGCTCGGACCCGACAGGGGTTCGACCGCCGGGTACTGCGGACCTTGTCCGACGTGGCGCGGCAGCCGGCCGCCACGGGCCGGCTCCTCGACGCGCAGCCCGCGGCGGCCGACGCGGCCGGCCCGGGCCCCGCCTTCGCCCAGCCCTGTGCGCGGCTGCTGCGGACGACGGCCCTGTGCGCCTACTCCTGCCGGGGTGGCCGGCCGCACCCCGCGCTGCCCGCCGCGCGGCAGGCCCTGACCCGCCTCGGGGCCACCGCCTGCGACCGCCCGGCCGCCGCTGCCGAGGGCGGCCGCCTGATCCGCCCCCTGGAGTCGGCCCTGGCCTGTCTGGCCGCACCGGCCCCCGCCCCGCCCCTGCGCACCCGACGGCTCTCCACACCACTACGGCCTCATCTGACCGTGCCGTTCGGCCCGGGAGACCGCCTGCTGCTGTACACGGACGGCTTCACCGAGGCCCGCGACCGGCGGGGCCGCTTCCTCGACCTGCCCGGCCACGTCGAGGCACACGCCGGCCGCCCCCTGGAGCGCTGGTGACCGGTCTGCGCCGCGACCTCCTGCGCCATGTGCACGGCGACCTCGGCGACGACGCGGCGCTGGTGGCACTGGAGCGGCTGCCCGAGCGGCCGGAGCCGCGGTGACCGGACGGGCCGTCCGGCCGATCGACCGCCCGCCGGACGGCGGACCGTCGATCGGACGTGGGCCGTCCGTGCACCTGCACCGCCACCGCCGTCTGCACCGGAGTCACCCGTGACCTTGTCGAACGTCCCGGAACCAGCGGGCCAATCCCCTGTCCGGCGCAATAACGGTGCGCCGGAGGGGCGCGTGGCCGTGACGGGTGTGACCGTGGGGAAAGGATCCGCGGACGCATCGACGGCGAGGAGAGAGCATGGCGAACGGAGTCGGCGAGGGCTGTGCGCAGCTGAGTGCCGTGGCGGACGCCGTGCTCTACGAGGGCTATCTGCTGTATCCCTATCGCCGGTCCTCGGCGAAGAACCGGGTCCGCTGGCAGTTCGGGGTGCTGCTGCCCCGCAACTGGGTGGAGCGGGACGCGCCGGTCGCGCCCGGGATCTCCGGCTCGGCGGACTCGTGGTACCAGCAGACCGAGTGCCTGCTGCGGGTCCGTGACGCCGACCCGGTCGTCCGGGTGCGGGTGCGGTATCTGCAGATGCAGCACAAGCAGGTGGAGGCGGCCGACGGCAACGGGGGGCATCGCCCGGTCGAGGCCCTGCGGACCGGCGACGGTGCGGCCCATCTGTCGTTCGAGGAGGCGGTGCCCCGCGAGAGCGAGCTGGTGCTGCCGCTGGCGGAGCTGCTGCAAGGCGGTCGGACCACCGCCGTCGGGGCACCCGCCGGGACGGAGTACGAGCCGTTGCCGGCGGGGGCGGGCCGGACGGTGCGCCGGCGCCGGGAGGTGCGGGCCGGGACGACGGTCGTGGCCGAGCCGCTCACGCCGGAGCTGTACCGGCTGCGGGTGCGCACCGAGAACACCGGCGAGGCCCCGGACTCCCGGGCTGCACGCGGTGCGGTGCTGGGCCAGGCGCTGCTCGCCACGCACACCCTCCTCACCGGGGACGGGGTGGAGTTCGTGTCGCTGATCGACCCGCCCGCCACCCTCGCGGAGCAGGCCCGCGGCTGCCGCAACGCCTTCACGTTCCCCGTGCTCGGCGGTGCACCCCCGCAGTCCGGCACCGAGGACGGGGCGACCGGCACCATGCTGCTCTCGGCGCCGATCATCCTGCCGGACCATCCGCAGGTGGCGCCGGAGAGCCCGGGCGACCTGCACGACGCGGCGGAGATCGACGAGATCCTCACGCTGCGCACGATGCTGCTGACCGACGAGGAGAAGGCCGAGGCGCGGGCCACCGATTCACGGGCCGCGCAGATCCTCGACCGGGTGGAGACCATGCCCCAGGAGGTCTTCGCCCGGCTGCACGGCACCATCCGTTCCCTGACCCCCGCTCGGACCGCTGCCGAAGCGCGGCCCTCCTGGTGGCAGGAGGGCGGTGACGACGGTCTGTCCCCGGCGACGGACACCGTGCTGGTGGACGGCGTGCCGGTGGGCGGCGGCAGCCGGGTGCGGCTCCGGCCGCGCGGCCGGGGTGCCGACGCCCAGGACATGTTCCTGGACGGGCGCACCGCGGAGGTCGCCGCGGTCTTCCACGACGTGGACGGCAGTGTCCACCTGGCCGTCACGGTGGACGACGACCCGGCCGCCGAACTGCACGGCTGGTACGGCCGGTTCCACTACTTCCGGCCCGACGAGGTGACACCGCTCGGCCGGACCGACGGCGACACGCCGTCCCGTCCCCCTGCGGACGCCCCCGAACAACTCCCTGCCCCTACCCTCGCGGCCCCTTCGGCCGCGGCCTACGACCGACTCCGAGACCGGCTGCAACGGAGGCCGCAGACATGACCACACAGAGCGGTACCACCGAGGTACGCGGCGAGCCCAGCAGGGCCGAGGCCCGCGAAGGCTTCGACGAGATCACCATCCTCTGGATCTCCGAGGGCATGAGCTGTGACGGTGACACCGTCTCGCTCACCGCCGCCGGCCAGCCCTCCATCGAGGACGTCGTGCTCGGCCTCATCCCGGGCCTGCCGAAGGTGAACCTCGTCAACAAGGTGCTGTCACCCAGCCTGGGCGGCGAGGACTTCCTGGCCCCGTACCGGGCCGCGGCCCGGGGCGAGCTGGAACCCTTCATCCTCGTCATCGAGGGCTCGATCCCGAACCAGAACATCATCGAGGGCGACGGCTACTGGACGTCGTTCGGCAACGACCCGGACACCGGTGAGCCGCAGACGCTGAACGACTGGATCGACCAGCTGGCGCCCAGGGCCTGGGCGGTGGTCGCCGCCGGTACCTGTGCGACGTTCGGCGGCATCCACGCCATGGCCGGCAACCCGACCGGCTGCATGGGCCTCGCGGACTACCTGGGCTGGGACTTCAAGGCCCGGTCGGGGCTGCCGGTCGTGAACGTGCCCGGCTGTCCGATCCAGCCGGAGAACTTCATGGAGACCCTGGTCTGGACACTGCAGCACGCCGCCGGTGCCGCTCCCCCGCCGCCGCTGGACCACATGCTGCGTCCGCAGTGGCTGTTCGGCAAGACCGTGCACGAGGGCTGTGACCGCGCCGCCTACTACGAGCAGGGCGACTTCTCGAAGGACTACAACTCCCCCAAGTGCCAGGTGAAGGTGGGCTGCTGGGGTCCGGTCGTCAACTGCAACGTGCCCAAGCGCGGCTGGATGGCCGGCATCGGCGGCTGCCCGAACGTCGGCGGCATCTGCATCGGCTGCACCATGCCGAGCTTCCCCGACGCCTTCATGCCGTTCATGGACGAACCCCCCGGCGGCACGCTGTCGTCGATGGTGATCAGGCCCTACGGCGCCGTCATCCGCCGGCTGCGCGGCCTGACCAACGACATGGTGAACCACGAGCCCAAGTGGCGCCACAACAAGCAGAAGCTGACCAGCGGTTACGACCCGCGCTGGCGCGCATGACACCGCCGCCGGCCGCGCCCGTCCCGCATCCCGCCACCGACCCGCGAAACCCGAACAGCGAGGGGCAGTACCGCAGATGACCACCACCGAGTCCCGGCAGTCAGCACGCAAACCCGCCCAGATCGTGGACATGTCGTGGGATCCGATCACCCGGATCATCGGCAACCTGGGGATCTACACGAAGATCGACTTCGCCAACCGGGAAGTCGTGGAGTGCCACAGCACCTCGTCACTGTTCCGCGGCTATTCGGTGTTCATGAAAGGCAAGGACCCGCGTGACGCCGGGTTCATCACCTCGCGGATCTGCGGCATCTGCGGCGACAACCACACCACCTGCTCCAACTACGCCCAGCAGATGGCGTACGGTGTGAAGCCGCCGAAGCTGGCCGAGCACATCACCAACCTGGGCGAGGCGGCGGAGTACATCTTCGACCACACGCTCTTCCAGGACAACCTGGTCTTCGTGGACTTCTGCGAGGCGATGGTCAAGGCCACCAACCCCGGTCTCCTCGCCCGCGCCGAGCGGACCGACGCGCCCCGCGGCGACATCCACGGCTACCGGACCATCGCCGAGATCATGAAGGCCTTCAACCCGTTCGAGGGCGAGGTCTACAAGGAGGCGCTGAAGGTCAGCCGGATCACCCGGGAGATGTTCTGTCTGATGGAGGGACGGCATGTGCACCCCTCCACGCTGTACCCGGGCGGGGTCGGCACGATGCCGCAGCCGAACACCTTCACCGACTACCTCAGCCGCCTGATGCGCATCATCGACTTCATCAAGAAGGCGGTGGCGATGAACGACGACGTCTTCGACTTCTTCTACGAGGCCCTGCCGGGCTACGAGGAGGTCGGCAAGCGCCGCATCATGCTGGGCTGCTGGGGCGCCTTCCAGAACCCGGACGTCGTCGACTACCGCTACGCGACGATGAACGAGTGGGGCAGGGCGATGTACGTCACCCCGGGCATCATCGTCGACGGGCAGCTCGTCACCAACAACCTCATCGACATCAACCTCGGCCTGCGCATCATGCTGGGCAGCTCGTTCTACGAGGACTGGGTCAACGAGGACCCGTTCGTCACCCACGACCCCCTCGGCAACCCCGTCGACATGCGCCACCCGTGGAACCAGACCACGGTGCCGGTGCCGCAGAAGCGGGACTTCGACGGCAACTACAGCTGGGTGATGAGCCCCCGCTGGTACCACCCGGGGACCGGGGAGCACCTGGCCCTGGACACCGGCGGCGGCCCGCTGGCCCGGCTGTGGTCGACCGCGCTGAGCGGCCTGGTCGACACGCCGTACATCAAGACGACGGGCGGCAGCATCCGCATCACCCTGCCCAAGGGCGAGAAGCTGCCGGAGACGACCCTGGAGTGGCGCATCCCCAAGTGGAGCAACACACTCGAACGGGACCGCGCCCGGCCGTACTTCATCGCCTACGCCGCCGCCATGGCCCTGCAGTTCCTGGAGGAGGCCATGGGAATGCTCAGGAACGGCGACACGAAGGTGTACGAGAACTTCGAGGTGCCGGACGAGTCGATCGGCTGCGGCTTCCACGAGGCGGTGCGCGGGGTCCTCTCGCACCACCTGGTGATCCGGGACAAGAAGATCGCCAACTACCACCCGTACCCGCCCACCCCGTGGAACGCCAGCCCCCGCGACATCTACGGCACCCCGGGACCGTACGAGGACGCCGTCCAGGGCCAGCCGATCTTCGAGGAGAACGGGCCCGACGACTTCAAGGGCGTCGACATCATGCGCACCGTCCGCAGCTTCGACCCCTGTCTGCCGTGCGGTGTCCACATGTACATGGGCAAGGGCAAGACCCTGACCACCGTGCACTCGCCGACGTACGGAGCCAACCATGGCTGAGGCCGCCGTACGGCTCCCGGACCCGGCGGTGGAGGCGCGGCTCGCCCGGCTCGACGAGGTGCTGGCCGCGCTGGAGGCCACGCCCGGCCCGGCGCTGGAGGCGGTGCGGCTGCTGACCGAGGTCTACGGCGAGGCCCTCGCCCGGGTGCTGGACCATGCGGAGGCGCCACTGCGGGAGCAGCTGGCCGACGACGAGTTGCTCGCGCATCTGCTGGTCCTGCACGACATCCACCCGGAGTCCCCGGAGGCCCGGGCCGCCCGGGCGGTGGAGAAGCTGCGGCCGGCGGTGCGCGAGCGCGGCGGTGACCTGGAGTGGGCCGGCGTCGACGGCCGGGTGGCGCGGGTGCGGCTGAGCACCGGCGGCGGATGCGGTTCGGGGTGCGGCGGCGGATCGGCCGGCATGGCCGAGGCCGTGCGGGCGACCGTGCTCGCGGTGGCCCCGGAGCTGGAGTCCGTCGAGCCGGTCGGCACGGAGCGCAAGGCGGCCCCCGCGTTCGTACCGCTGAGCACGATCAAGCGCCGGGCCGTGCCCCAGGAGGCCGGGTGAGCGTGGACGGGGCACTCGCCCGGGTGATCCGCTCCGCCGCCGGCCGCGCGGCGCGGGAGGATTCCGAGACCTGTGAGCTGTGCGCCGCCCGCGTCGGCGCGGACCATCCCCACCTGTACGACACCGGGCCCGCCGAGGTGCGGTGCGTGTGCGGCCCCTGCTCGGTGCTGTTCGCCGACGACGGGGCGGGCGAGGGCCGCTACCGGCTCGTGCCCCGGCGCCGGATGCGGCTGCCGCCGGTGGACACGGCAGTGCTGGGTGTCCCGGTGGGCCTGGTGTTCTTCGTGCCGCGCTCCGACGGCACGGTGACCGCGCAGGGGCCGAGCCCGGCCGGGGCCATGCGGTGGGAGGTGGACGCGGCGGCCTGGCAGCGGCTGGCCGCCACGGTTGCGCAGCTCGCCGCCATGACCCCCGATGTGGAGGCACTGCTGGTGAACACCGTGCGGGGCCTCGACGAACACTGGATCGTGCCGGTCGACGACTGCTACCGGATGATCGCCCTGGTCCGCCGCGAGTGGCAGGGCCTCTCCGGTGGCGGTCGGGTCTGGCCGGCCGTAGAACAGTTCTTCAGGGAGCTGACCGAGCGGTCGTAAGGACCCGGAAGGAGATCCGACATGGGCAGCATCCGAGTGGGCCGCCCCCAGGCCAAGCCCGACACGCCCAGCCACGTGCGCGGACTGCACCAGGGCAACAGGGGCCCGTACAAGCACCAGACCGGACACCACAAGGACGGCAGCTCCGATGCGCGCCGCTCCACCGGTATCCACTGGAAACGGCATGACGCCCTGATCAAGGACATGCCGAACATCTCGCCGGGATGAGAGGGCAGAAAGTGACCGCGATGAACATCGCCATCAGAAGACGAAGGGCCGGCCGGGCCGGGATGTCCGGACGCCGGCTGCTCATGGCCCAGGCAGCCCTGGTCGGCGGCCTGGCCACGGCCCTGTTCGTCAAGGAGTTCCCGGGGATCGTGCGCGAGCTGCGGATCTACCGGATGACCGGCGGGCTGCGCGCAGGCCGCCGGTATCCGTGAGGCCGGCGTGCACGAGCTGTCGATCGCGACCGCGATCGTGGAGCAGGCCGGGGAGATCGCCCGGGCGGACGGCGCCGGCGCAGTCTCGTCGGTGACCGTCCGCGTCGGCGAACTGGCGGGTGTGGTGCCGGACGCGCTGCACTTCGCCTTCGAGGTGGCCCGCGACGGCACGGCGCTCGCCGGGGCGCAGCTGGTCGTGGAGCAGGTGACCGCCCATGCCTGGTGCGCGGGGTGTGCCGAGGAGTTCGCGGTCGGTATGCCGCCGTTCTTCTGGTGCCCGCGCTGCGACCGGCCCTCGCAGGAGCTGCGCAGCGGGCGGGAGCTGGAGATCACGGGGGTCGAACCGGCCCCGGCCCCTGCTTGACGGCGCGAACCCCCCGGCCCCCGCCTGATGGCGGGGGCCGGGGGGTTCGTCGGCCGGCTCGGGGGCGACGGCTCAGCAGATGCGGGGCAGTTGTTCGCCCAGCGGCAGGTCCACCACCCGGGTTCCGCCGAGGCCGGTGGCGACGACGACCATGCCCGGGTGGTCCGCGACGCACTCCCCGATCAGTGCGGCACCCGCGCCCTGCGGATGGGCGTGCATGGCCGCCAGGACCGCTTCGGCGTGCTCCGGAGGCACGAAGGCGACCAGCCGGCCCTCGTTGGCGACGTACAGCGGGTCGAGGCCGAGGAAGCCGCAGGCGTTCGCGACCTCGTCCGGGACCGGCAGCGCCCGCTCCCGCAGCAGCACCCCGGTGCCGGAGGCGCGGGCGATCTCGTTGAGGGACGTGCCGAGGCCGCCCCGGGTGGGGTCGCGCAGCACGTGGATGGCCCGGGTGACCGCCAGCATGGCCGCCACCAGGTCCGCCAGGGGGGCGGTGTCGGAGGTGATCTCGATACCGAACTCCAGGCCTTCGCGCACGCTCATGACGGCCACGCCGTGCAGGCCGATGGGGCCGCTGACGATGACCGCGTCGCCCGGCCGGGCGCGCTGCGGGCGGATGTCGACTCCTTCGGGGACGAGACCGACGCCGGTCGTGGTGACGTAGACGCCGTCGCCGTGCCCGGACTCGACCACCTTGGTGTCGCCCGTGGCCACGGTGACGCCCGCCGCCTCGGCGGCAGCGCCGAGGGCGCGTGCCACGCGGTCCACGACGGCGATTTCCACGCCCTCCTCCAGGATGAAGGCGGCGGACAGGAACGCGGGCCGGGCACCGCTCATCGCCAGGTCGTTGACGGTGCCGTTGACGGCCAGGTCGCCGAGGCTGCCGCCGGGGAAGAACAGCGGGCGCACGACGTAGGAGTCGGTGGAGAAGGCCAGCCGGGCGCCGCCGAGGTGGAGCACGGCGGAGTCGGTGAGGGCGGCCAGGGTGGCGTTGCCGTAGGCGGGGGCGAAGACCTGCTCGACCAGTTCCGCCGACAGGGCACCGCCCCCGCCGTGGCCCAGGACCACGACGGGCTGGTCGCGCAAGGGGGCGGGGCAGGTCCAGCCGGCCGGGTCGAGGGGGGCCGTGTCGGGGGTGAAGAGGTCAGCCAACGGGGTTCATCTCCTCCTGCGGGATCCGGGATCCCTGGGCTGCCGGGGCGTTCATCCGGCGATACAGGTAGTAGGCGGCGCAGGCACCCTCGTTGGAGACCATGGTGGCGCCGAGCGGGGTGCGCGGGGTGCAGGAGGTGCCGAACGCCCCGCACTCGGTGGGTTTGATCAGCCCCTGGAGGACTTCGCCGGCTCGGCACACGGCGGGTTCCTCGGTGCGGATGCCGGTGACGTCGAAGCGGTGTTCGGCGTCGTACGCGCGGAAGGCGTCGGTCAGCCGCCAGCCGCTGCCCGGAATGCGGCCGATGCCCCGCCAGTTGCGGTCGGTGACCTCGAAGACCTCCTCGATCATGCGGACGGCCGCCGGGTTGCCCTGGTCGCGTACGGCGCGGGTGTAGGCGTTCTCCACCCGGTGCTCGCCGCGTTCGAGCTGGTGCACGGCACGGCGGATGCCTTCGAGGATGTCCAGCGGCTCGAAGCCGGTGACGACGACCGGGACCCGGTGCTTCTCGGCGAGGTCCGGGTACTCGGCCGTGCCCATCACGCTGCACACGTGCCCGGCGGCGAGGAAGCCCTGCACCCGGCAGGTGGGGGCCGTCATGATGGCCTCGATCGCCGGCGGGACGCGGACGTGGGAGACCAGCAGGCTGAAGTTGTCCACGCCCAGGCGCCGGGCCTGGTGGACGGCCATCGCGTTGGCCGGGGCGGTCGTCTCGAAGCCGATGGCGAAGAAGACCACCTGCCGTTCGGGGTGTCTGCGGGCCAGGTCCAGCGCGTCCAGCGGCGAATAGACGACCCGTACGTCGCCGCCCTCGCCCTTGACCCGGAACAGGTCCCGGTCGGTGCCGGGGACGCGCAGCATGTCCCCGAAGGAACAGAAGATCACGTCGGGGCGGGCGGCGATCGCCAGGGCCTTGTCGATGACGTCGAGCGGGGTCACGCACACCGGGCAGCCGGGCCCGTGGATCAGCTCCACCTGCTCGGGGAGGAGTTGGTCGATGCCGTGGCGGATGATGGAGTGGGTCTGGCCGCCGCAGACCTCCATCAGGGCCCAGGGGCGGGTGACGGTGGCCCGGATCTCGTCCAGCAGCCGGCGCGCCAGCTCAGGGTCGTTGAACTCGTCGATGTACTTCACCGGACCTCATTCCCGCTCTCCTGCCGCGCCGCCTGCTCCCAGGCGTCGCCGAACTCCTCTTCCAGCAACCCCAGTTGCCCGAACAGCTCCAGGGACGCCCGCGCCGACTGCTCGTCCAGGCGCTGCAGGGCGAAGCCGACGTGGACGATGACGTACTCCCCCACCTTGACGTCGGGCAGGTACTCCAGGCAGGCCTGTTTGCGTACACCGCCGAAGTCGATCAGCCCGGTGAGGGGGTCGGCACGATGGTCGATGGACACGACCTTGCCGGGCACTGCCAGACACATGGGTCACTCCGTCTCGTCGTTGACTGCTGTTCCCGCGACCATCAGCTGGCCGAGCGCCAGACCCCCGTCGTTCGGGGGGACTTCGCCGTGCAGGAGGACCGTGAAGCCGGCCGTGCCCAGAAGCGTGGCGGCCTCCTCCTCCAGCAGGGTGTTGGCGAAGACACCGCCGGTGAGGGCGACGGTGGTCAGGCCGGTCTCCGCACGGGCCCGGCGGCAGACGTGCGCCACCGCGCGGGCCACGCCCCGGTGGAAGCGGGCGGCCATCACGGGTACGGGGGTGTGGCGGGCCCGGTCGTTCAGGAGTGCACGCAGGAGGGGTGCCGGGTTGATCTCCCACCCGCCCGCCGGGCTCTGCCGGTCAGGAAGCCGGCGGCCCGGGACGGCACCCCGGCCGCCGGGGGTCCTGGCCAGCGCGACCGGGTACGCGACCCTGTCCGCGTCCCTGGCCTCCAGCGCCGCCGCCTCCAGCTCCATCGCCGCCTGCGCCTCGTAGCCGGCGCGCTGGCACAGTCCCACGAGGGACGACACCGCATCGAAGAGCCGGCCCATGCCGGAGGTCGGCACGCAGGCCACCTCGCGTGTCAACTGCTGACGCAGTACGGCGAGTTCGGTCTCGGTGCACGCCCGGACGCTCGGCAGGCCCGGATCCCAGGGCAGCCCCGCCGCCCACAGCCGGGCCAGGGCCAGCCGGCAGGGGTTCGCCACGCCCGCGTCGCCGCCGGGCAGCGGAGCGGGGGTCAGGTGGGCGTAGCGCCGGTAGCCGGTGTAGTCGGCGAGCAGGATTTCGCCGCCCCACACCGTGCCGTCGTCGCCGTATCCGGTGCCGTCGAAGGCGACGCCGATCACGGGCGTGGTGCCGTCGAGGCCGTGTTCGGCCATGGCGGCGGCGATGTGCGCGTGGTGGTGCTGGACCAGCCGCGGGATGCGCGGGCCGAGTCCGGCGGCGCGTCGGTGCGCCCAGCGCGTCGAGTGGTAGCCGGGATGCCGGTCGGCGGCGATCACAGCCGGGGTGACGTTGGTGAGGCGGGTGAGGTGGCGTTCGGCACGCTCGGCGGCCTCGACGGTGGCCAGGTCGCCCATGTCGCCGATGTGGGGCCCGAACCATGCGTGCTCGCCCTCGCCCATGCACAGGACGTTCTTCAGGTCGCCGCCGACCGCGAGCGTGGGGCGGACCGGGAGCGGAAGGCGCAGGGGGCGCGGGACGTAGCCGCGGGAGCGCCGCAGGACCTGTTCGGTGCCGTCGGGGCGGACGCGCAGCAGGGAGTCGTCGCACGGGGAGGCGATGGGCCGGTCGTGGCCGAGCCAGGCGTCGGCGAGTCCGGCGAGCCGGAGCAGGGCCTCGCCGTCGTCGGTGACGATGGGCTCGCCGGAGCGGTTGCCGCTGGTCATGACCAGCATCCGGGGGCCGGGAGGATCGCCGGGCAGCCCGAACAGCAGGGTGTGCACGGGGGTGTAGGGCAGCAGCACGCCGACGTGCGGGCTGCCCGGGCAGACCTCGCCGGCCAGGCGGGGGCCGTCCGTGGAGGTGCGCCGGCGCAGCAGGACGATGGGGCGCCGGGTGCTGGTGAGCGCGGTCCGTTCGGCGGCGGAGAGCACCGCGATGCGCTCCGCCGTGTCGAGGTCGGCGCACATCACCGCGAAGGCCTTGCCGCCCCGCTCCTTGCGGCTGCGCAGGGTGGAGACGGCCTGGGCGTCCGTGGCGTCACAGGCCAGGTGGTAGCCGCCGACTCCCTTCACGGCGACGATCCGCCCGGCGGCGAGCAGCGCCCGGGCCGTGGCGAGCGCCTCCGCGTCTTGGGCGGGCCGGACGCCGAGACCCGCGGCCGGAGTGAGGGTGAGGCGCGGGCCGCAGTGGGGGCAGGCGACGGGCTGGGCGTGGAAACGCCGGTCGGCCGGGTCGCCGTATTCGCGGGCGCAGGCGGGGCACATGGGGAAGCCCGCCATGGTGGTGGCCGGACGGTCGTACGGCATGCCGGTGGCGATGGTGAAGCGGGGGCCGCAGTGGGTGCAGGTGACGAACGGGTGGCGGTGCCGGCGGTCGCCGGGGTCGGCGAGTTCGCTCAGGCAGTCGGCGCAGGTCGCGGTGTCGGGCGGGAGCTGGGTGCGTCCCTGGGCCTGCTCGCTGGGGCGGATGGCGAAGGGCCCGGTGGTGCCGGTGGCGGGGATGTCCTCGCAGCCGACGCCGGTGACGGTGGCCAGCGGGGGCGGCTGCTCGGTCAGCCGGCCGGCGAACCGGTCCACGTCCTCGGCGGGGCCCTCCACCTCGATGAGGACGCCGTCCGCGGTGTTGCCGACGAACCCGGCCAGCGCGAGGCCGGCGGCCAGACGGTGCACATAGGGCCGGAAGCCGACGCCCTGCACCGTGCCGCGCACGATGATCCGGCGGCGTACCAGGCCGCCGGCGGGTGCGGTCACGAGGCGGGGGCGGAGACGGTGTGGTGGTGGCCGTGCGGGTGCGGGGCGAGCGGCGGGTGGTGCAGGGTGATGCCGTCGCGGGCGGCGAGGGCGCGGTCGAGCAGGGTGCCGACGCCGGCGCCGGTGCGCGCGCAGGACCTGACGATCTCCACGCCCGGGTTGACCCTGTGCACGTACTCGTGGAAGAGGCTCTCGTCGAAGCCGGCCGGTCCGGCGAGGTCCGTCTTGGTGATGACGACCAGGTGGGCGGAGCCGAACGCGGTCGGGTACTTCAGCGGCTTGTCCTCGCCCTCGGTGACCGCCATCAGCACGATCCGCAGGTTCTCGCCGAGGTCGTAGGCGGCCGGGCAGACCAGGTTGCCGACGTTCTCCACGAACAGCACGGAGGTCTCCGGGGGCAGCCAGTCGGTCAGCCGGGTGCGGACCTGGCGGGCCTCCAGGTGGCACAGTCCGTCGGTGTGCAGCTGCTGCACGGGCAGGCCGGAGCGGGCCAGCCGGACGGCGTCGTTCTCGGTCGCGAGGTCCGCGGTCAGCGCGGCGGCCGGCACGCCGCGCTCCCGTGCGCGGGCCAGTACCCGGCCGAGCAGTTCGGTCTTGCCGCTGCCGGGGCTGGACAGCAGGTTGACCAGGGCCACGCCCTGCCGGGCGAGGTCGGCGCGCAGGCTCGTGGCCAGGCCGTCGTTCTTCGCCAGGACGGCCTGCTGGACGTCGGACCGGCACATGGGCGCAGCTCCTCTGAGTCGGCGGCGGGGCCCGGGGCCGCGTCCCGTGCGGTCCGGGGTGTCACCGATCTTGTGCTGCTCCGGTCGTCAGGCCGGGCAGCGCTGCCGCGCGCGGCTGTCCGGATTCCACCGGGCGGCCCAACGGCGGTGCCGGTGCGGCCGGATCGGCCAGCAGGACGGGGACGAGGGTGTGCAGTGCGTCCACGGCCCGGTCGACGGCCTCCCGGACCGGTGCGCTGAGCCCCGGCAGCAGCTCGTCCTCGCGTTCGGGCAGCACGGCGGGCTCGCAGGCCAGGACGAGGATGCGGGGCAGAGGCTCCTCGCCCAGGTGTGTGGCCAGCGCCAGCACCTTCGCCGGGTCCATGCCGTGCGCCTCGGGCGGCGTGGTGCCGTCGGGGGGTTCGGCTTCGAGGAGGGTGAGGGTGCCGGGGCGCCGGCCGCGCGGGGCTGCGTCGACCAGGACCGCGGTGGCGTAGCCGGCCAGCAGGTCGTAGGCGAGGTCGAAGCCCCGGATGCCGTAGTCGTGGACGCGCACCTCGGGCGGCAGCGGGCGGTCTGCCAGGGCGCGGATCACTTCAGGGCCGAAGGAGTCGTCGCCGAGGAAGATGTTGCCGATGCCCGCCACCAGCAGCCGCGGCGTCACCGGACGTCTCCGGCGGGTGGGGTGAGGGGCCGGGTGGAGCCGGCCGGGGTCTTGCGGACGAAGGCCGCGCGCAGGGCGTGGTAGGGCGCCTCGGGGTCGAAGAAGATGGCGCGCATGCGGTCCAGTTCGGCCTGCCGGTAGGTGCTGAGGGGGCGTTCGCGTTCGCCGGCGGCGCGGGCGGCCGCCTTGGCGTCGATCGACCGTTCCGAGCCGGGCGCGGCGGCGAGTCCGGCCGCCAGCCGTTCCACCTCGGCCGCGAACTCCTGCGGTGCGGCCGGTACGAGCCGGTCCACGAGGCCGAGGCGTTCGGCGGACGCCGCGCTGACGGGCAGCGCCTCGGTCGTGAGCCGGTGCGCGTGGTCCGGACCGACGCGGCGGGGCAGGGTGTAGGTCCAGAACTCGGAGCCGTACAGGCCCATGCGCCGGTAGTGCGGGTTGAGGACGGCTCCGGTGCGGCACCAGACCTGGTCGGCGGCGAGGGCGAGCATGGCGCCGCCGGCCGCCGCGTTGCCCGCGAGTGCGGCCACCACGAGCCGGTCGGTGGTGCGCAGCACGGCCTCCACGAGGTCGTCCATGGCGTTGAGGTTGGTCCACGACTCCTGGGCCGGGTCGGGGGCCGCTTCGATGACGTTGAGGTGGATGCCGTTGGAGAAGAAGTCGCGCATCGAACCGAGGACGAGGACCCGGGTGGGGCGGGTGAGGGCGTGCTCGTAGGCGGCGAGCAGTCTGCGGCACTGGCCGGTGCTCATCGCGCCGCCCGGGAAGGAGAAGGTGAGGAAGCCGGCGTCACCATGCTGCCGGTAGCGGATGTCGGTCCAGGTGCGCCGGCCGGGCGGGAGTTCCAGCGGGGCGGGGTCCTCCGGGAGCGCGAGGCCGGGCTGGTACGCGGCGAGCACCGAGGTGGCCGGCCGGCGGAAGGGCGCCGGGTCACCGGAGTTCCTGCGGGGGCGCAGTTCCGGGATCCAGACCGCGCCGTCCCGGGTGGCCCGGCAGACGGCGCCCGCGCGCTGGGCCAGCAGGGCGCCGGGCCGGCCGCGCAGCCGGTCCTCGGGGTGGCCGCCGTGCAGGAAGACCTCGTGCCCGAGGAGTTCGTCGAGGACGCCCGGCTGTGAGTCGGCTCCGCGGAGCTTGCGCAGAACCGTCCCGGTGTCGTCGTGCTCCCAGTCGATCCGCCGCCGTTCCTGGCGGAAGAAGTCGCGCCGGACGACCGTGACCGACTCGTCGGTCTGTGCGAGCGGCTTGTGGGAGCCTTCGGCGTAGCGGCGTACGGCCGTCAGGACGGCGGTGACGGCGGCGTCCGAGGCCTCGTTGCGGTAGAGGTCGCTCTTGCCGGCGGGTGGCACGGGGAACGGCTCGTCCGCCCAGACGGGACCCGCGTCCATCGCCGCCTCGGCCTGGAGCACGGTCACGCCCCACTGGGGGGCCTGCCCGGAGATGGCCCAGTCCAGCGAGGAGGGGCCGCGGTCACCGGGCGGCCCGGGGTGGACGATCAGGCACGTGTACTGCTGCCAGACGTCTTCGGGCACGGCCGTTCTGAGCATCGGTGCGACGATCAGGTCCGGCCGCACCTCGTGCACGGCCGCCCGGACCGGGTCGGGGCCGTGCGTGGCGAGTACGACGTCCACCTGGTGCCCGTGGTCGGACAGTTCCGCGTACAGGCGCTGGGAGAGGCTGTTGAACGCACTGGCGACGAGCAGAATGTTCATGACACGGCATGGTCGTCCTTCCACGGGGTGCCGTGAAGAACCGCCGCGGCGTTTCGCCCGTCTATGTCAGGTCTCTTCCTCCATCCGGATCGCGTTCCGCAGATCCTCGAAGGCCTGGGCCGTCTGCTCCCTGTACGCCTCCAGCAGGGCCGCGGCGATCGCGTCGAGCTTGCGCTGGATGGCGTGCTCGGCGCGCATCTCGGCGTTCTTCAGCAGGGCCAGGAGGAGCAGGGCGACCGCGGTCATGGACTCGCCCGCGAGCAGCAGCAGTTCCAGGTCCAGATGGGCGGCGTGGGCGCCGATGAAGAAGCCGACGAGCAGCAGGCAGAAGAGGAAGAACAGCGGCGAGCTGGTGAAGTTGGAGGCGTACTCGGCGAACTGCTCGAACCGGCCGCGATGGGCCCCACCGCGCTGGACGGCGTTCTTGAAGGTCATGGCCCAGCCTTTCCCCGTGCCGGGCGGGCCCGCCCGGCCGTACCCACGACCAGGCGTACGGCACCGTGGACACCGGAGGCATCAGGCCGCCAGGGGACGCTCCGGGGTCAGGCGGTCGAGGAGCTGGCCGTGGTGGAGTTCCGCCACCGGGGCCAGCAGGTCGGGGTGGCGGAGCAGGGCCGCGGCGCGGCGGTCGCCGGCGTCGGGGGTGAGCAGCCGGCGGAACTCGGCCGCTGCGGCCGGGGTGTCCGCGCCCTCGGCGAGTGCGGCGACGGCCAGCTCGGCCAGCCCGGCGTCGGTGAGCAGCGCGGCGGCCCAGCTGGCCACGACCTCGTCGACCCAGGTGCGCCACGCCCACTCCTCGGCCGGGTGGTCGTCGGTGTGGTCGGCGCCGGTGATCCAGTCGAGGCGGGCCGCGCCGCCCGGGCCGGCCATCGTGACCAGGGCCGCGTCGATCTCGGTGGGGTACCGCAGCGCGGCGGCGACCGTCACGGCCTGCCGGGCCTGCGCCTCGCACAGCGCGGAGGCCAGCGCGCCGCCGCTCGGCGGGTAGGCGACCGTCAGCCAGCGTGCCGTCGCGGCTATCAGGGGGGACAGATCAGTGAGCACAGCCAGGCCGTCCGAGATGCGCTGGGAAACAGGGACTGCCCGCCACGGTAGCCCGGTGCCGGGCACGGCCGGGAGAGGGTGCGAAACAGGTCATATGTGACGTGACCCACGCATCGGGTGCGCCCACAGGCCCTCGCGAGCCCAGGTCCGTCACTCCCCCCACCGGGGTGCGAAGTAGTCGCGGAGCCGGGCGATCTTCCCGTCACGGAGGCGGAAGATCTGCACCAGCGAGACCACCTCCTGCGCCCCGCCTCGGTCTCCGTTCCCGTCTCCGTTCCCGTGTCCGTCTCCGTCGAAGACCGCATCGATCTCGACGATGAACACGTCGGGATCGGCGGTGGTGTGCAGCACGTACCCGGACTTTGCCGGATCGGGTGCCCTCGTCTCCGCTGTGTTCCGCTCGTAGTACGCGGCCATCGCCCTGCGGATCTCCTCGCGTCCCTCCATCCGCCGGGGCAGGGCAGCGCCCGCCGACAGGAGCGGTGCTTCGAAGACGCCGTCCTCGGTGAACTGGTCGGCGAGGGCGTCGGCGTTCCGGGTCAGGGTTCCGGCGTGGACGTAGCTCTGGAAGATCTCTAGCGGGGATCGGGACACGACGGCCTCCCTCGGCACGGCACGGAAGGGGTCCACTCCACCACAGCGGCGCAGAGCCGGTGGCGGTTTCGGCGAACGGCCACCGTGTGGTCGCGCGGCCACCGCGCCCCGGCGCGGGAAGGGGCCGGGGTGCTCAGTCCTGCGTACGGCGGTCGCGGATCCGGGCGGCCAGTACGGCGACGTCGTCCTCGGCCTGCTGGACGTCCAGCCGCGCGATCACCGTGTCGAGGACCTCCTCGACGCCGGAGGCGGTACCGAAGCCGACGCGGGTGAGCCTGTCCAGGGAGTGGTCGATGTCCTCGCCCCGTTGTTCGACGAGCCCGTCGGTGAACAGCATCAGCGTCTGGCCGGGGTCCAGCTGGTACGTGGCCGGCTCGTAGCCGCCCAGCCCGGTGCCGAGGGGCGGCCCGACCGGCACCCGAAGCAGCGAGGCACGGCCTTCCCCGTCGATCACGACAGGCGGCAGGTGACCGGCGCTCGCCAGGGTGACCTGGCCGCGGTTGGGGTCGATCCGGGCCACGAGGCAGGTGGCGGGCCTGCGGTCCGGTTCCGCGGACGCCATGTCGTCCAGCTGGCGCAGCACCCGGTGGGGCGGCAGGTCGGCGGAGGCGATGTACCGCAGGGACGATCGATAGGCGGTCATGTCGATGGCGGCTTCCAGGCCGTGCCCCATGACGTCACCGACGACCAGCAGCGTACGGCCGAAGTGCAGCCGGACGGTCTCGCACCAGTCGCCGCCGACCAGCGAGCTCTGCCCGACGGGCAGGTAGCGGACGGCGACGTCCAGGTTCGGGTGCGGCCGGCCCGGTTCGGCGAGCAGGGCCCGCTGCAGCTTGCCGATGATGCTGCTCACGGCGTCGTGTTCGCGGGCGTGCCGGATGTGGGAGGCGGCGCGTTCGGCGAGGAACGTCATGTGGTCCGCCTCGGCACGGGTGAACGGCGCCTCGGTACGTGCACACACCAGCGTGCCGTAGCAGTGTCCGCCGGTGGCCAGCGGCACGGACAGTGCGGTCCGGCCGGCGCCGGGGCCCCAGGAGACGGCCCTGCCCTCGGCCGGGTCCCCGGTCTCGCGTACCAGTGCCTCGGCCTGCCGGGCGTCGGGAAGGAGGTCCTCGTTGCCGCTGACGGCCACGTACCCCGGGCCGGCCGCGCCGCCGGCGGGCAGCACCGCGGCCGCGCCGCCCGCTCGCGCCACGGCCGCCCGGGTCAGCTCCAGGCGGGTCGTGCCCTCGTCGAGCGTCGTGCCGATCGCTGACGCTGCCGCGCGCAGCTCGGCCACACCCACGGGCTTGCGGAAGTCCGGGGCGGATACGCCGCCGCCGACAGTCTCCACCGCCGGCGGTCGAAAGGGCTGATGCCAGTTCGCCACGCCCCCACCATAAACGGTGACTTCCGCTAATCTTGCCATGCCCACGTCACGCTCTTACTCACGGTAAGAGGTCGGCGCGCGCCCCTACCGGGCAGGTGGGCGCCGCCCGGGTGCCGGACCGTTCGCCGGGTGCGGGTGCCGGACCGTACTTCGGGTGCGGGTACCGGACCGTGCGCCGGGTGCGGGTACCGGACCGCACTTCGGGTGCGGGTGCCGGACCGCATTTCGGGCGCGGGTGCGTCGCCGGCTTGCCGCCCCGCCCCCCTCGGGCAGTCTGCGCCGACGCCGACCCGAAGAGCCCGGAAGCCTGCGCGAACCCCCTTGGGTGAGGCATGTTCGATCCGCGCCGCTACGGCCGGGGCGAGACGTCACCCACGGGACCGTCGTCACCGGGGGCGCGGCTGTCCGACCGAGACGTGGCAGGCGCCTGTCGTCGGACCGCCGCGGCAGGGGGACGTTCCCGGAGGGCGCCGTAGGCCACGAAGTACGCGGGAAGCCTGCGCAGCCAGGGTGAACCGGCGACCAGCCCGGCCACCCTGCGGGCCCGCTCCGCGCTGCCCAGGGGCGGCCGGCCCCGCAGGACCGGGGCGATGAAGCGGGCGTGGGCCGCCCGCTGGAGTGCCTGTGTGACGACCGTGGTGGGACGGCGGCGACGCTGCACCCGGCGTACGTCGCGCAGCCGCACGGTCCCGCGGCGCAACGGCCCGGCCAGACACCGTGCGGTCGCCACGGCGTCCTGCACGGCGAGGTTGATCCCGATGCCGAAGACCGGGGACATGGCGTGCGCGGCGTCGCCGATGCACAGCAGCCCGGGGCGGTGCCAGCGGCGCAGGCGGTCCAGGTGCACGTCGAGGAGCTTGACGTCGTCCCACGAGCGCAGGGCCTGCATCCGGCCGGCGGTCCAGGGGACGGCGTCGGCGAAGGCGGCGAGGAAACGGTCCAGGCCCGCGGCGCGGCGCTCGGCGTCGGTGCCCTTGGGGATGAGTGCGGCGCACTGCCAGTAGTCACCGCGGTCGATCATGGCCGTCAGGAAACCGTCGCCCGCGCTGCCGAAGAGCCCGGACGGGTCGCCTTCGTGCCGCGGCAGACGGAACCACCAGGCGTCCATCGGGCAGGTGAAACGGTGCAGCGCCAGTTCCGGCCGGGAGCGGGCCAGCGATCCGCGTCCGTCGCAGGCGACGGTGAGGACGGCGTGCAGCTCGCCGGTGCGGCCGTCGGCGGTCCGGTAGCGCACCCCGGTCACCCGCCCGGACTCGACCAGGAAGGAGGTCGCCTCCGTGTTCATCCGGAGCCGGAAGGACGGCTCGCGGCCGGCCTCGTCGGCGAGCAGGTCCAGCAGGTCCCACTGGGGCACCATCGCCACATAGTCGTAGGGACCGGGCAGCACCGAGAGGTCCGCGACGGTGACCGGTGAGCGGCCGGCGCCCAGCGGCAGCTGGACGGTGCGGACCCGGCGCTGCGGCAGCCGGGCGAAGCGCTCGGCCAGCCCGAGGTCGTCCAGCAGTGCCAGGGTCGACGGGTGGACCGTGTCGCCGCGGAAGTCGCGCAGGAAGTCCGCGTGTTTCTCCAGGACCGTCACCTCGATCCCGGCCCGGGCCAGCAGCAGGGCGAGCACCATGCCCGCGGGGCCGCCTCCGACGACACAGCACGTGGTCTTTTCCATGACGGTCTGCCCTTCCCGGGAGCAGGGATCCAGGAATGCTTCGGCATTAATTCATCAGTCGATGAATACTATACCCCTTCCATCCCGCCCAAATCACGGCGTCCACCCGGCGCCGGGCGGCGCGGGGGGGGCCGGGCGGCACGGTGGGCCGGGCGGCACGGTGGGCCGGGCGGCACCGTGGGCCGGGCGGCACCGTGGGCCGGGCGGCACGGTGGGCCGGGCGGCACGGTGGGCCGGGCCGAGGAGAGTGTCGCCGCCGCACAGGAGGGAACTCGTTGCGGGCCTGAAGCAGGGCCGGCAGCTCGATGCGGCCCGAGGCAGGGCTGACAGCTTGCTACGGCCCGAGGCAGGGCCGGCAGCTCGATGCGGCCCGAGGCAGGGCCTGACACGCACCGGGGAGAACTCATGACGACGGACGCCGCACGCTACGACCCGCAGGGCGAGGTACCGCTCGGGGGCTATGCAGCGCTCGCTTCCGTGTTCGCGGCGGGCGTCGGCGGCTTCGCGCTGCTGGCCCGGCGCCGGGGCGTACAGCTGCCGCAGGAGATGCCGCCCTGGGACGTGGCGCTGCTGGGCGCGGCCACGTACAAGGCGTCCCGGGTGCTGACCAAGGACAAGATCACCAGCTTCCTCCGTGCACCGTTCACCCGCCGCACGGGCGACGCCGAGGCGAGCGAGGTCATGGACGAGCCCCGCGGCACCGGGCTCCGGCTGGCGGTCGGCGACCTGGTGTCCTGCCCGTTCTGCACCGCCGCCTGGGCCGCCGGAGCCCTGGTGTGCTCCTACGCGGCGGCGCCGCGGTTCACACGGCTGGTCTCCGGCGGGCTCGGCGCGCTGACCGTGGCGGACTGGCTGCAGTACGCCTGGACGCTGACCCAGCAGTCGGCCGAGGACTGAGGCGGAGCCGCGGAGGGCGGTCGGCCAACTGGCCGGCCTAGAACCGAACCGGAGGGCGGCGGCACACGGCCCGGTCAAGGATTGAACCGGAGGGCGGCGGTGTACAGGCGGCCGGGAACCGAGGCTGAGCGCGGCGGATCGCGGCGGATCGCGGCCGGCCGGGAACCCGGGGGCGGGTGCGGAGCGCGGCGCAGCGTGGCCGAGCGTGACGGCGGTCGGTCGGCCGGGAGCTGAACGGACGCGGTCCCGCTGGCCATGCGGTGTCCGTGGCCGCGGGCGACGCCATCGGGGCCGGGTATCCGTCGCCGGTGACCGGGCGCGGGTACGGGGTACTCGACGGGAGCCCCCACGCTCGCGGGGACGGGCGACCGTCAGGTACTTCGCGCGGAAGGGATGGGCCTCATGCGGCACGACGAGATGATCGGAAAGGTGCAGGCGCTGGCCCGGCTGCCCGACCGGGGCACGGCCGAGCGGGCTGCGCACGCTGTCGTGTGCACGCTCTCGGAACGGCTTCCGGCCGGTCTGGCCCGGCACGTGGCCGCACAGCTTCCGCCCGACATGGCGGCCGTCATGCGGGAGGCCGCCGACACGTCCGGCGGGCCGGACTCCGGAACGGCGGCCGAGCGGTTCGGGCTGACCGCCTTCGCCGGGCGTATCGCCGCCCGGGCCGGCACGGACGAGGACAGGGCGCTGCTGGACGCCGCCGCCGTGCTGGAGGTACTGGATGCCGCTCTGGCCCCGGAACTGACCGAACGGATGGCCATGGCGCTGCCCTCGGACATCCGCGAGCTGTTGCCGGTGAGCCGCGCGGACAGGGAATCCGAGGACGTCGGCTGATCCCGGACGACGGCCTTTCGGGGCGGGCGCCGCACCGGGCGGTCGGCGCGACCGGGATCCGCGATGCCGGTCCGATGCGCGTGCAAGCGGCCACCGGGGGCAGGCGTACCACTGACGCCCCCCATCCCGAAAAGGTGCTCCATGGCCTTCTTCGCCCTCTCCCGGCTGCAGCCGCTGACGCTGCTGTCGGCCACCGACCTGTCGATGCAGAACGACCGGCTGCGACACGAGAACGAGCAGCTGCGGCGCGCAGTGACCTCGCACGCCGTGATCGACCAGGCCATCGGTGCCGTCGTCGTGCTCGGGCAACTGGCACCGGAAGAGGGCTGGCGCGCGCTGCGGGACGTCTCGCAGCGGACGAACGTCAAACTGCGCACGGTCGCCGAGCACGTCCTCGCCTATGCGCGGGGCGGCACGCTTCCCGAGCCCGAGCGGATCGAACTCGGGAGGGCGATCAGCCGCTACCGCCGGTGCGGCGAGACGTCCGCCGTGCTCAGTGACGGCCGGCCCGCGCCCGCCGGCGGTGCCGGTGGCGACGGGTAGCAGGGGGCCGCAGCACCCATCGGTCCTCGACCTGGTCCAGCCCGTACAGCAGCAGACTGAGCACCGGAAGCAGCAGAAGCGAGACGGTGATCACTGGAGGTTCCCCCTCCCTGGCCGAGAACACCCGGCGAGTGCCCAGGTCCTGCTGCACCCACCCGCGCGGTCTGTGAAGGTCCTGTGACAGGCAGCCGTCCGACGTCTGCCACGACCTCGACCTCGTGACGGGCCGCACCCGCGTCGCCGAACTACCAGGCACGCCCCGCCGCCTGCCCGGACGTGCCGGGACCGTCGACCGGCGGTGGAGCATGCCCTCGATCGAGGCCGGTGACCGAGCCGCATGCGGGTGCCTTCCGCGCGCCCCTGGCCCGCCGTGTGCTTACGGTGCTGTGGAGGTGACCGGCCGTCAGCCGGCCCCCGGGCGGAGAGGAGACCGTGACGGTGGTGGGCGAGGCACGCCGGCGGGCGTCCCGGCGGGGCGGCGGGCGCCGGGCCGGAGGAGTGGTGCTGGGCAGCCGGCCCGCGCACTCCGTGCGGGCGACGGCCCCGTCCCGCCCGGAGCCGAGGGTGCCGCCGGTCGAGCAGCCGGTGCGCTGGCTGCGGATCGCCGCCGCCTACGCCTGGCGGCTGATTCTCGTCGGCATCGTCGTCTACGGCGTCTTCATCGTCCTCGGCAGCTTCCAGCTCATTGCCGTAGCCCTGTTCCTCGCGCTGATCGTGACCTCCGTCCTGCGCCCGCTCACCGATCTGCTCGCCCGGTTCCTGCCGCGTCCGCTGAGCGTGGCCGTGGCGCTGGTGGGCAGTGTGCTGCTGGTACTCGCCCTGCTGGCGCTGGTGGGCAGCGCGGTGGCGGATGAGTGGGACCGGCTGGTGGGTGACTTCCGTGGCGGTGTCCACCGGATCCAGGAGTGGCTTCAGCGACCGCCGTTCCGGGTGAGTGCCGACCGGCTCTCCGCGCTGCAGGACCAGTTGACGCGGTACATCACCACACACCGGTCGGCGCTGCTCAGCAGCGCGTTGAGCGAGTTCGGACGGGTGGTCGAGCTGGTCACGGGCGGTGCGCTCGCGCTGTTCGCCTCCGTGTTCTTCATCCACTCCGGCGAGCGCCTGTGGGGCTGGATGCGCGACCAGCTGCTGCCGAGCGGTGCGCGTGCGGCCTGGGACCGGGCGGGGCGGGCGGCCTGGCGGTCCTTCTCCGGGTACACGCGCGGCATCATCATCGTGGCCGCCACGAACGCCGTGCTGGTCGGCGTCGCCCTGCTCGTGCTGCGGGTGCCGCTCGCGGTGCCGCTGGCCCTGCTGGAGTTCTTCGCGGCGTTCGTGCCACTGGTGGGCTCGCCGGTGGCGCTCGGCGTCGCCACGATCGTCGCCCTCGCCGGCCGCGGACCGCTCACGGCCGTGGCGGTGCTGGTGCTCATCGTCGTGATCGGCCAGCTGGAGGGGCACGTGCTGCATCCGCTGGTGATGAGCTGGGCGGTACGGCTGCACCCGGTGGTCGTCGCGGTGTCCGTGATCGCGGGCAGCATCGTCGCGGGGGTGATCGGTGCCGTCGTGGCAGTCCCGCTGGTCTCGGTGGTCTGGGCGGTGCTGCGCGCCCTGCGCACGGCACCGCCCTGACGGCTCACCCCCTGCTCCCTCGCAGACCCGGCCGCGCCCGCCCGCCCGGTGGCATGACGCGCAGCCCGACGTGGCACCCGGTGCACCGTGCATGGGATACGAGTGACCTGGCAGGGCGTACGGCGTGATCTGGCGGCCGCGGCGGACACGGCACGCCGGGCCTGGGCGGGACCGGGCCGGGAACGGGACCTGGCCGTTCAGGCGGGGAAGGGCGCGCTGGCCGCGTGGGTGGCCTGGGCGGTCGCGGGCTGGTGGCTGCAGGCGCCAGTGGCGTTCGTCGCGCCCTGGGTGGCGGTGGTGCTGGTCGAGTCGACCGTGTACCGGTCGATCGCGCACGGCCTGCAGCAGCTCGCGGCGATCGCGGCCGGCACGGTGACGGCCACCGCGGTCGGACTGCTGCTGCACGACACGGTGGCCGCGATGGCGGTCGTCCTCCCGCTGGCGATGCTGCTGGGCCAGTGGCGGCGGCTGGGCAGCCAGGGGATCTACGCGGCCACCGGCGCCCTGTTCGTCCTCACCAACGGGTCCGTCTCCGTCGCCACCTCCGCGGCACGGCTCGGCGAGGCCCTGTTCGGCGCCGTCGTCGGCATCGCCGTCAACGCGCTGATCCGGCCCCCGTTGTATCTGCGCGACACGCGTGCCGTGCTGCAGGACGCGACCACGGAGGCGCACGACATCCTGCGGGCCGTGGCCGACGGGCTGGCCGAGGACGACTGGGACACCGAACGGGCCGGCGCCTGGCACGAGCGGGCCCTGCGACTGCACCGGCTGGTGGAACAGGCACGCTCGGCCGTCGACTGGGGCCGGGAGAGCCTGCGCGGCAACCTGCGCCGCCGCACCGACGCCCTGCCGCTGCCCGGCAAGGGGTACGACGACGCGCTCGTGGTCCTGGACTACGCGGCCGTGCACACCACCGGCGTGACCCGCACGGTGCTGGAGGCCGCCACCGAGGACCGCCCGGCGCGCCGCCCGCACCCCGGGCTCGCCCGGCGGTACGCGGAGTTCCTGCGCCAGACCGCCCGTGCCCTGCGGTTCTACAGCCACAGCCGGTTCGGCGACGTCTGCGACGACGAGCTGCGCGAGGCCGTGGCACAGCTCCGCGGGACCCTGGCGGAGCTGCGCCGCGACCTGGTCCGCTCCACGACGGACGATCCCGACGAGTTCGCCACCTACGGTGCACTTCTCACCCAGGCCCACCGGCTGGCCGACCGGCTGGTCCCCTCGGGCACGTGAACGCGCCGGCGGTCAGTCGACGGTGGCGCTGGCGAGGACGGCTTCCACGTCCTCGGTGACCGACGGTTGCGCCGCGCCCGTCGTGAGCCCGAGCAGGAAGGAGGTGCGCTTGCCGTCGATCGTCACCACGGTCATCTGCAGCCGAGCGGCGCCGTCTTCGGCCTTGATCCGCAGCACGACCGTGTGTGCAGGCTGGCCGTCGACCACGGTGGCGTGCGAGTCCTCCAGGGTGGCGGGCTGGTCGGGGAAGAAGAACTCCGCGTTGGAACGCGCAACGGACTCCGTCGTCCGGCCGAGGTCGGCGCGGGGCACGACCTGCCCCGCTCTGCCCGCGAGCACGGTTGCGCCGGTGTCGGCGGACTTGCCGGCCGGGACATTGCGGATCTGTGAGGAGAATGCGCCGATCAGGTCCTTGTCCTTCGCCGCGTCGTGCTTCCAGCCGTCGGGGACGCCGTAGGAGAGTCCGGCGCTGCTGTCCGTCACCCGGGGCCTGCCCGCGAGCGGCTCGGAGTCGCCGTCCCGCATCCACCGGACGGCCGCCACCGCGGCCACGACGACCAGCAGTGCCACGAGACCGGCGATCAGCCACCGGGCCCGGCCCGGCCTGGACGGCGGCGGCCCGGCGGGGTGCGGAGGGGTCGGGTACGTCAGCGGGGAGGGTGTCGGCGTTGTCATGCCCTCAGACTTGCGGATCTTCGGGGGCCGGCGCCTGAGTCGTCGTACTCAGTCGTACTCAAGTCGTGCTCAGCCGTACTCGATCGTGATGCGTGGTGTCCCTGGAGCGCCACGACGGCACTCCGGCTCCAGACCCCCGCCGGACCGGAGGTTACACGTGTAACATCGCGCTGCGCCGACGGTTTCACCGACCGTCGGCCCCGCCCGGCCGTCGACGGAAGGCCCCCGACATGACCTCTGCCGCTCCCGCCCAGCTCGAGACCGCGTGGCCGCCGCCCCGATTCCTGGCCCCCGCACCCGCCGTGACCGGCACCGGCGGCGTACGCCGCTTCGACGGGCTGAGCTATGCCAGGTCTCCTGGCTACCGGCCGCGTCTGCTGGACGTGCATGTGCCGCCGGGCAGGGCGCCCGTACCGGCCGTGGTGTGGATCCACGGCGGCGGCTGGCTGGACGGCGACCGCCGCTACCCGCCGCCCACGGTGCCGGTGGAGTTGCTGCACGGCGCCGTCCTCGGCGCCGGCCTGGCCCTCGTCCCGATCGACTACCGGCACAGCCTCGAAGCGCCGTTCCCCGCCCAGCTGCACGACGTCAAGGCCGCCGTCCGGTACGTACGACGGCACGCCGACGCTCTCGGCATCGACCCCCTGCGGATCGGCGTCTGGGGCGAGTCGGCCGGCGGTCATCTCGCCGCTCTGGCCGGCCTGGTCCGCGCCGACGCCCACGGGGCCGGCCTCGAGGGCCGGGAGGGCGTCCCGGACGGGGACAGCACGGTGCGGGCCGTGGTCGACTGGTACGGCGTGTCCGACATCGAACCGCTCCTCACGCAGCCGTTCCCGGCCCCGCCCGTCCCGCCGGACGTGCCGCCCTATCCGCATCCGTTCGACGCCCTGCTCGGCGGCCCCGGTGGCGACCTGCGGGAACGGGCCCGCGCCGCCAGCCCCGTGACGTACGCAGCAGGCGCCACTCCGCCCCCGTTCCTGCTGGTCCACGGCCGCGACGACCAGGTCGTCCCCTACCACCAGAGCGAGATCCTCGCGCGGGCTCTGGCGGCCGCGGGAGGTGAGGCCACACTGCGGCCCGTCGAGGGCGCAGACCACGTCTTCCTCGGCTCCTCGGAGGTGCCCGCCATCGTGGCGGAGAGCGTGGACTTCCTGCGGCGCCGTCTGACCGCCTGACCGGCAGCTGCTCGAACTCCGCCTGCCCGACGGCTGCTTACCGGGGCACCGGCGGACGGCCGGGGTTCGCCGTTGCCGGACACCGGCGGGCGGCAGGCGGCGGGCAGCGGGCAGCGGGCGGCCAGGATCCAGGTGCCACCCGGACACCCGGCGGTCACCAGGGTCCCGGCATCCCGTCGTCACCGGGTCACCGGCGGTCGGCAGGCGCCCGGGGTCCGCCCCGTCGCGCTCGTGGTCCGCCCGGTCAGGCGGACTCGCGGCGTACGAGCACCGGGTCCGTCGCGGGCAGCGGCTCGGCGGTGCCGTGTTCGATCAGGCTGTGCAGCGCCGCGGCGATCCGGGCGGCGGAGAGCACGTCCAGCCGGACCGTGGTGAGCGCGGGGCGCTGCAGGACGGCGGTGACCAGGTCGTCGCAGCCGACGACGGCGACCTCGCCGGGCACGTCGAGGCCGGTGTCCTGCAGGGCTCGCAGCAGCAGGGCCGCGTACTCGTCGTTGTAGGCGAAGACGCCGTCCAGGCCGAGCGCGGCCCAGCCGCGGGCCAGCTCGAGGGCGGACGCGTAGGTGTACTCCATCTCCACCGGGGTCACGGCCGCCGCGGTCCGGGCGGCGACGCTCCGGGCGCCGGCCAGGCGGGGCGCGGCGAACGCGGACAGTCCGCGCTCGCGGGGCATGACGACCCCGAGGCGCAGCCTGCCCTGCGCGACGAGGTGTTCGGTGGCGAGCACGCCGGCACGCCGGTCGTCGTAGGGGACCGTGAAGACCCCTCTGACCGGGTCCGGCGCGAGCGCCATGAGGGCCTGCACCCCGGCCCGCCGCAGCACGCCGGCGCCGGCCTCGGTCAGGCTCGCGCCGTCCAGCGCCAGTACGGCGCCTGGGCGCAGTTCGGCCCAGGCGCGCGCCGCACCGACGGAGTCGGAGAACCGCCCGGCGTGCAGGACGGTCGTGTAGCCGTACCGCTCCAGCTCCGTGTGCAGGTCGTCGATCCAGCCGCTCAGGAGGCGGCCGATGGCGGACACGGCGGCCGGGATCAGCACCATGTCGGTGCGGCCGGCGCGCAGTGAACGGGCCGCCGCGTGCGGCACGTACCCGAGCGTGTCCGCGGCTTCGAGCACCTTGGTGCGGGTGGCCTCGCTGATCCGGTGTGTCCGGGTGTCGTTCAGCACGAAGGAAACGGTGGCCCGCGAGACGCCTGCCAGGCGGGCCACGTCGGCGCTGGTGACGGCCGCGGCCGGTTTCCTCGCCATGCTTGCCTTCCGCTCGTCGGTACCGCGCGCGCAGGTAGCCAGGTTACACGCGTAAATAAGCCAGGGGGACGCCGGCGGAGCTGTCTGGTAACACGAGTCAGCAAGGAAGGACGGCACGGGCACCGTGCGCGGGGCCGGCGTCACCACCCAGGAGCCGTGCCCCGCGCTCACCTACGACGGGCAGCCGGGGTGACCCGTCCTCTCCGGCTATGCCGACTTCTCGAGGAAGGCGGACAGTTCGGCGTTGAAGCGAGCCGGGTTCTCCATGTTCGGGTAGTGGGCCGCACCCGGGACGCCGACGGTGCGGCCGCCCTGGACGAGGCCGGCCAGGCGGGTGGCCATGGCCAGGTGGTCCGCGGTGTCCAGCTCACCGTTGATGGCGATCAGGGGCACCTTGATGCCCGGCACCCGCTCCCAGGTCTCCGTGACGGGTATGTGGTGGTCGGGCTCGTCGGGGGTGTGCTTGCCCAGGGTGCCCAGGCCCATCTCGCGCAGGCCGAGCGCGATGGCGGGGTCGAGGTCGGCCAGGTCGCGGTGCGGTCCGACGCCCCACTGCACGAACGCGTCGGCCCAGCCCGCCAGGTCGAGAGCGGCCAGGGCCCGCTGCTGGGCGGCGATCGACTCCAGCACCCACGGGTCCTCGAAGACGGGTTCACTGGTGCCCGAACCGCTGACGACGACCGCGCGGACCAGCTCGGGGTACTCGAGAGCGCAGTCGACCGCGATGCCGCCGCCCATGCACAGTCCTACGAGCACGGCGGGAGCGGCGTCGAGGCCCCGGAGCAGCGCGGCGAGGTCGTCGACCTGCCGGAAGGGGCGGGTCGCGTTGTCGGAGGCGCCGTGGCCGCGGGCGTCCCAGGCGATGACCCGGTGACTCGGCGCGAAGGCCCGGATCTGCTCCTCCCACATGCGGTGGTCGGTGTAGCCACCGTGCAGGAGGACAAGGGGCGTACCGGAGCCGGCCTCGCGGTAGGCGAGGCAGCCGTCGGCGGTCTGCAGTGAACGGACAGGAAGGGAGGCCAAGTCGAAATTCATGACAACCAAGGTGTCATCTTTCTGGCGTGTTGGCAACCAAGGTGTCATCCTTGTCCCATGAGTGACGACCGCACCACGCCCGCGCCCGACGCCTCCGGACCCTGCAGGGACGAGCTGGCCGAGCGCCTGACCGAGGTCTTCGACCTGGTCGGGCCGCTCTACCGGCGCGTGCAGCGCAAGGTGGAGGAGGGGGCGCCGATCGAGGGACTGTCCGTCGGAGTGCGCGCGGTGCTCGATCTGCTGCGCGCCCGGGGGCCGCTGACGGTCCCGCAGATGGGCCGGGCGCAGGCGCTCAGCCGGCAGTTCGTCCAGCGCATGGTGAACGACGCGGCACGGCAGGGCCTGGTGGAGAGCGTGGCGAACCCGGCGCACCGCAGGTCCCCGCTCATCCGGCTCACCGACCCGGGCCGGGCGGCGATCGCGGCCGTACGGGCCCGCGAGCACGAGCTGCTGCGCCGGGTGGACGGCGAGCTGACCATGGCGGACGTCGAAACGTGCCTGCGCGTGCTCGGCGCGATGCACGCGCTGTTCGCCGACGTGGACGTCGACTGAGCGCACCGCGCGAGTGCTCAGCCGGTGGCCAGGCTCTTCAGCTGCTCCTGGGAGCCGTTGAAGCGGTCGTGGTCGCCGACCGTCTTGCCCGTGGAGGTGTACTGCCACATCGTGTGCGCCGACCAGCCCGCCGGCAGTGTGCCCACGGCCGAGGCGTAGCGCGCGATCCACAGCGGGTTGGTCGTACCGAAGCCGGCGTAGTTGCCGGTGCAGTCGGTCCACCAGCTGGTGGCGGTGTAGATGACCGCGTCTCGGCCGGTACGGGACTTGTAGCGGTTCAGGAAGTCACGGATCCAGCTGACCATGGCGCTCTTGGACTTGCCGTAGCAGGCGTCGCCGTACGGGTTCCACTCCATGTCGAGGGCGCCGGGCAGGGTCTTGGCGTCCTTGGACCAGCCGCCGCCATGGTCCACGAAGTAGTCGGCCTGGGCGGCGCCGCCTGCCGTGTCCGGGGTGGCGAAGTGGTAGGCGCCGCGGGTCATGCCGATGTCGTACGAGCCGTTGTACTGCTGGGTGAAGTAGGGGTTGGTGTAGGACGTCCCTTCCGTGGCCTTGGTGTAGGCCCACCTGGTGCCGCCGCCCCACAGCGTCTGCCAGTCGACGCTGAGCTGGTGGCTGGAGACGTCCACGCCCTCGATCTGGGAGGCGCGGCCGGCCTGGGGCGGGGTACCGGAGGATCCGTCATGGGCGAGGACGCCGATGCCCATGTAGGCGGTGCCCCGCGCTGGAGTGCCCCCGGCCGGCGCGGGCACGGCCGGGGAGCTGGACAGGAGGAGGCCGGTCAGGGCGCCCGTGAGGCACCGGAGGGACCGGCCGCGGAGAAGGCATATGGAGCTTCGCACGGGATCCATCTGACCCGGGGTCGGGTCGTCCCGCACTCCGGGTGCCCTCCGAAGTCCGCCATCCGCGGCCGGTGTTGAGCCATGTGGGTGCCGGTCAGCACTCGATGGGGTGCTGGGCCATGCGGGTGCCGGTCAGCCCTCGATGCGGTGCTGGGTCCAGAAGGAGGTCAGGTCTGTGCTCGTGGCGGCCTGCGCTGCCGCCTTGAACGCGGCCGTGGTGGACACGCCGTACCAGTGCGCGGTCGCGTAGTCCTTCAGCAGCTTGGCCATGGCGGTGTCGCCGAGGACGCGCCGCAGGTCGTGCAGGGCGCACTTGCCGTAGCCGTAGACGACGGTGGAGTACCGGGAGGAGTGCGCGTCCCAGTACGCCATCGAGTTGGTGATCTTCTCGGCGCTGGAGGCCCAGGAGACGCCGCTCCAGCAGCCGGTTCCGGTCTTGCCCTGGGCGAGGTCGGTGGCGTAGTCCGTGAACGACTCGTCCAGCCAGGGGCTGGTGTACTCGTCGTCGCCGACGATGCCGTACCACCACTGGTGGGCGATCTCATGGGTGAGTGCCGTGGTGCTGACCACGTCGAGGACGAAGCCCGGGTACTCCATGCCGCCGAACCAGTAGTTGTTGTCGATGACGGCGTCCAGTTCGCCGTACGGGTAGGCGCCGAACCGGCCGGCGTGGGCGTCGACCGCGCTCTTGGCGGTGCTGAGCATCGACTGGGCGCTGGAGGAGCTGATGCCCGAGACGGAGTAGACGTTCACCGGGACGCCGGCGGCGGAGGTACCGGAGATCTTGGTGAAGGGGCCGGCGGCCCAGGCGAAGTCGCGGACCTCGGCGGCGGTGGCCGTGGTGACCGTGCGGCCGCTGGAGCCGGGGGTGTCGGTGGAGGTGCCGGTGGCCGGGACCAGCAGGCTGCTGGGATGGTCGAGGGTGACCTTGAAGTCGGCGGCCAGGGAGTAGAAGGACTCGCCGTTGTCGGTGTACGGGTCCACGTGCCAGCCGGCGCCGTCGCGGACGGCGAGGACGGGCAGGGCGTTGCCGATGAAGCTGTACGCGCCGTCGTGGCCGAAGCGGTCGGCGCCGCTGGGCACGGTGATGCCGAGGTCGAAGCCGATCGTGGCGCTCTGGCCCTGGGCGAGCGGGCTCGGCAGGTCGATCTTCAGTGCGGTGCAGGCGACGGAGAGCGCGCCGGCGGTGCCGCCGGTGACGTTGCCGACCCGGATCGGCATCGCGTCGCAGGTGCCGTGGTAGTTGTCCCACAGCCTCAGGTACACCTCGCCGAGCGCGGTGGCGGACGCGTTGGTGAAGGTCACGCTCTCGTGCCCGGTCCAGACGGTGCCGCTCGTGTCACTGCTGAGGTTCACCGTGTACGCGGGTGCCGCCGGGGTGCGGGTGGAGTCGGTGGACGGCGGGGTGGTGTCGCCGGAGGTGTCGAGGGCGATGTCGTCCAGGACGAAGCTGGTCCGGAGGCTGGAGTCCTCGGTGCCGGTGAAGGACAGGCTGACGGTCTGGCCGGCGAACGAGGACACGTCGAGGGACTTCTGGACGTAGCCGGTGTTCTTGTCCAGGTTCGAGTAGGTGGCCAGTACCGTGCTGCCGATCTTGGCCGTGAGCTTGTCGTACGCGATGGACGAGGTCGTCTCGGCGGTGTCGATGTGCAGCCAGAAGGTCAGCGTGGCCGTGCTGCAGCCGGACGGGATCGTCACGCTCTGGGTGAGGCTGTCGGTGTGGGTGCTGCCGACGCCGTCCAGCCAGGCGTAGGAGCTGCCGCCGTGGGCGGTCTGTCCGGAGCGGCTGGTGATCACGGTGGAGGAGGAGGCCGTCCAGGGTGATGTGCCGCTCTCGAACCCTCCGTTGGTGACCGCCTGGGCCGGAGTGCAGGCGGCGGCCGCGGGCGCCGGGGCGGGCCGGGCGGCGGCGGGGGTGCCGGGGAGGACGAGGGCGGCCAGCGCGGCGACGGTGACCGCACCGGCGCCGAGGGCCTTGTGGGGAGTCGATCTCACACGCTACTCCTTTGCGGCGGCCGGGGTCCCGGCCTGCTCGATGGCCGCCCGGCCGGCTGGGGTGTGCCGGCGGCGGCCGTGGACGGTGCTTGCGTGATCGCCGTACTGGGGAGCGAGTCGCCCCATGGGGGCGGGACGACGATTGCCGAAAGAGTGACAGACTTGACCGGTTCATGCCAGAGCGGTTCACGGAGGTGTGCGCCGGAAGGGTCACTGGGCGCCGTGCCCCGCCGACGCCACCGTGGGCGCCGCCCGACGGCCGTCGGGCGGCGCCGGGATCAGGCGGAGCGCAGCGTCATGAAGACGGCCCGCAGCCGGGTGTCGTCCGGGCCCGCCCAGCCGCTCGCGACATGGCCGGCCGCTCCCTGGGGAGGCAGCGGCGGGTTCTCCGCGACGGGCCGCAGGACGCGGTGGACGTACAGGGTCGCGCCGTGGGGCGTGACCAGACGGGTGCCGTCCCGGTCGTCGGCCGGCGCGGGGACGAAGCCGTCGACGGCGAAGGGGGTTCCGCCGTAGGAGCGGGTCACCTCGTGGTCGGGGGTGTCACTGATGCTCTGGGCCATCGCCTGCGCCCGGCCCTCGATCAGCGACAGCAGTGCGGTGACCAGCACCGGGTCGTGGCAGCCGTCGTACGCCCAGCGCTTGCCGAGCACCCCGTGCTCCATCGTGCCGACGAGGGCGTGTTCGGCCCCCGCCAGCGGCGCGCCGCGGTAGGTGAGCGGCACCAGGTAGGCGGTCCGCTCGGGGCCCGAGGTGTCGGTGGCCACCATGAACTCGATGCCGACCTCTCCCTCGGGGTCGTCCAGCCGGAACCCGCCGGACTTCTCCAGAACGGGCGCGTCCGCACCGCCGCGGTACCAGGGGCGGGTGGGCAGCCACTCGGTGAGCAGTTCGAGCTTGGTGGGCTTGATGGTGGTGTGATGGATGAGGGCCATGCGGGTGGTTGCCTCCCGTTCCTGCGGATGCTGACCCTGCTCAGCCTTCCACACCCTCCTCGCCGGTCAGCGCCGGACTCAATCCGGCCCAGGGATTGGGCATTTCACCCGTCACCGGCCCGCACACCGCGGCGCCCCGCTCGTGTGCGGTGCGCACGGCGAGCGGGACCAGTGCCGCCGGGACGCCGTAGACGAGGTGGCAGAACCGGTCCGACGGGTGCCGGGCGGTCCAGGCCGGGCGGGTGAACGCCGAGACGTACGTCGACCAGTGCCCCTCGAACGTCACCGTCAGGTCGGCGAGCCGGCCGTAGCCGGGCTCCGGGTGGACGCCCGGGTTGAGGACGACGGTTCCGGCGCCGAGCCGCCGCAGGTCCCTCACCAGGCGGCGGCAGGCGGGCAGCCCCTGCGCGGTGGCGGTCACCCGGTCCAGGAAGCAGCCGTCGGCCGCGTACCACTCCTGGTGCCGGCGCACCTCCTCGGTGATGACCGCCGGGTCCCGGACGCCGTAGTCGGTGTCGACGTAGCCCAGCAGCCGGGCCCCGGCCGCGCGCAAGGCCCGGGCCGCCGCAATGAACGCGGGGTCCGCAGCGGTGCCGGGCCCGCTCGCCGGGTTGAGGACGACCCCGTAGGTCCGGGCCGCCGCCCCGATCAGCCGGTGCCAGGCGCCGGGGTCCTCGGCCGGGTGCACGTACAGCGGCACCAGCAGGCTCACCGCACCCGCTCCGTGGTGGCCGCCCACAGCGACGCGAGGGCCTCGTCCAGGCTGTGCACCGGGCGCCAGCCCAGGGCCCGGGCGGCCGCGGAGACGTCCGAGCACTGCCACGAGACCTGCGCGGAGCGCGCCGAACCCGCCGTACCCTCGTCCAGCCGGCCCCGGAAGCCCGCCAGCCGGGCCAGTCCGTGCGCCAACTCCCTTACGGGCAGGGCCGTCCCGCAGCTGATGTTGAGGACGGGGGGCAGCGGTGCCGGGGCGGTGACGGCGAACTCGGCCGCCCGGGCGACATCGCGGACGTCGACGAAGTCGCGGTGCGCGGAGAGGTCTCCGAGGCGCAGCACCGCCTCGGGGTCCTGGCCTGCCGCGGCGAGCAGCGCAGCCAGCCGGCCGGGCAGGCTCGCGACGGGTGCGCCGGGGCCGACCGGGTTGCCGACCCGCAGCACGACCGCGTCCAGGGCGGCGGAGGTCACCGCGACCGTACCCGCCAGCTTCGTGGCGCCGTAGGGCGTGACCGGGCAGGCGGGTGCCGACTCGGCGACCGTCACGTCCGGGGTGCCCGGCCCGTACTCGGCGGCCGAGCCGAGGTGCACCAGACGGGCCGTGGGGGCCGCCTCGTGCAGCGCCGTGCACAGGACGGCGGGGCCGCGGGCGTTGACCTCGGCCAGGGTCACGGTGTCGCCGCCGGTGACGCCCGCACAGTTGACGACGGCGTCGGGGGCGGCCGCCGCCAGCGTCTTCGTGAGCCGTTCCGGCCGGTCGGCGGCGAGGTCGACGGCGAACTCGGCGCCAGAGTCGCGGCCGGCGGCGAGGACGTGCGCGCCCGGGAGGGCGCGCAGCCGCTCGGCCACGTGGCGGCCCAGGTATCCGGTGCCGCCCAGGACGAGAATGCGCATGTGGTACTCAGGCTCCCTTGAGCAGGAGGGACTTGCGGGTGGTGAACTCGGCGTTGGCCCGGTCGTAGTCGTCGGGCCGGCCGATGTCGAGCCAGTAGCCGTCGAACTCGTAGGCGTGCGGCGGATTCTGGGACTTCAGCAGGTCGAGGACGAGTTCGTCGAAGCCCAGCGGCAGACCCGGCGTGTACCCGTCCAGGGTCGAGCGGCTGAGGCCGTAGACGCCCATGGAGACGCGGTAGTCCATGCTGGGCTTCTCGGTGAACGCGACGACCTTGCTCTCGGCGGTGGTGAGGACGCCGAAGTCGATGTGCACCTTGCGGGCGTACGTCGCGATGGTGAGCGGGGCGCCCGACCCCCGGTGGCGGTGCAGCACGTCGGCGTAGTCGAGGTCGGTGAGTATGTCGCCGTTCATCACCAGGAACGTCTCGGGCAGCCGGTCTTTCAGGCCCAGCAGCGGGCCCATGGTACCGAGCGGGCTCTCCTCGGTGGCGTAGTCGACGTTCATGCCCCATTGGGAGCCGTCGCCGACGTAGGCGCGGATGATCTCGCCGAGATGTCCGATGGCGATGGTGCAGCGGGTGAAGCCCGCGGTCGACAGCTGGCGCAGCACGATCTCCAGGATGGCGTGCTGGTCGCCGATCGGGACGAGCGGCTTGGGCAGCGCGGTGGTGTACGGCCGCAGCCGGACGCCCTTGCCTCCCGCCAGGATCACTGCATGCATGGGGCTCCTCCTTCGTCGAGTGGGGCCGTGCCGGACGGGTCAGATGTTGTAGATGCCGGTCTTGTAGCGGGCCAGGTTGGCCGGGTCTCGGAAGAACTCCACGGTGTGCGCGAGGCCTTGCTCCAGGGTGTGGCCGGGCTGCCAGCCGGTGGCCGCGGCGAGCCTGGTGGCGTCGGCGACGAGCCGCATGACCTCGGAGGCCGCGGGGCGGATCCGGGCGGAGTCCTCGCGGACGTCGAGGGCGGTGTCCATGACCTTGCCGATCAGCGCGACCAGGTCACCGACCGAGATCTCGCCGCCCGTACCGGCGTTGAAGGTGCGTCCGACGACCTGCTCGGCGGGGGCGGTGCCGACCGCGAGGAACGCCCGCGCGGTGTCCTTGACGAAGGTGAAGTCCCGGGTGGGACGCAGATCGCCGAGGGTGATGGTGCGCTCCCCCGCCGCGACCTGGCCGATGACGGTGGGGATGACCGCGCGCATCGACTGGCGTGGCCCGAACGTGTTGAACGGCCGGAGGGTGACGACCGGGGTGCCGAAGCTGGCGTGGTAGCTGTCCGCGAGCCGGTCGCCGCCGGCCTTCGAAGCGGCGTACGGGGACTGGGTGTTGATGGGATGGTCCTCGGTGATGGGCACGGTCTCCGCGGTGCCGTAGGTCTCGCTGGTGGAGGTGTGCACCAGCCGGGGCGTGCCCAGCGCCCGTACGGCCTCCAGCACGTTGAGGGTGCCGGTGACGTTGGTCTCCACGTAGCTGTGCGGAGCCTGGTAGGAGTACGGGATCGCGATCAGGGCGGCCAGGTGGTAGGCGACGTCGGCGCCTTCGAGCAGGCCGCGCACCGAGCCGGGGTCGCGGACGTCGCCCAGCACGATGTCCACCTGGTCCAGGACGTCCGGGGCGAGGGTCTCCAGCCAGCCGTAGGAGGAGAAGGAGTTGTACTGGGCCATGGCTCTGACCCGGTGTCCGGAGGCGACCAGGGCCTCGGTGAGGTGGGAGCCGATGAAGCCCTCGGCTCCGGTGACGGCGGCGAGCGGTGCGGAGGTCAACTCGTGGGTCCTTCCGGTCGGTTGCACAGGTGTGAGCGGTGTGGGTCAGGCGTGCCGGGCGGGCCGGCCGAGCAGACGAAGGACGCAGGCCACCAGGGCCACCACGGCGGCGCCGCAGCACAGCGGCAGCGCGGTGGAGCCCGGGGGCAGGCGGAGCAGCACGGCCGCGCCGGCCGCGCCGGCGGCGGCCAGGCAGATCACGGCCGGCGGCCAGGCGGTCCCGAACGCCTGGAGGAGCAGCGCGGTCCACAGGGTGGCCGCGAGCAGCAGCAGGGTGGCCGGTGCCGCGCCGGTCAGCCAGGCGGCGGGCAGCAGCGGCAGGAGGTAGAGGAGCAGGCAGCAACCGAGGACGGCGGCGGAGCGCAGCAGGAATCCGGCGGGGGTGGCCGTGGCCCGCAGCGCGGCGACGGACATGCCCCGGTACCGGTACAGCAGCCACTCGGCGGGGCCCATGCTGACGGTCAGCACGATCACCGCGTACGGCTCGCGCCGCCCTTCCAGCAGCACCAGGACCGCCGCGGCCAGCCCGAACAGCCCGTAGGGCAGGGACCGCACGAGCCGGGGGCGGCTGCCGCCGGACGCGGCCGGGGCGGCGAGGGCCCCGCGCAGGACGTGGCCGGTCACGGCGAGGGTGGCCAGCAGCGCCAGCAGCACCAGCCCGGTCCGCAGCCCGGTGCCGGGTTCCCACCAGGGCAGGACCGCGGCACCCGCGATCAGCGGGGTGAGCGCGGCCAGGAGCAGCCGCTCCCTGGCCAGCACGAGCAGGACGCCCGCCGCCGCGAGGTACAGCGACTGAGCCGCCGTCGCCAGGAGCACCGGGCCGCGGCCGGCGAGCGGTGCGGCGACGGCGGTGGCGAGGGCCGCGCCCAGTGGTGTGCCGGCCAGCAGGGTACGGGCGGCCTCCCGGCGGCCGGCCGTCATCCGCAGATGGGCGCGATGGCCGAGCGCCTGCCCCCACGCCCAGGAGAACACGCCCGCGGTGACGAGCGCGGCGGCGTGCCGGCCGGGGTGCCACAGGGGTGCGGTGAGCAGATAGGCGAGGCCTGGCAGCGCGAAGAGTACGCCGCGCAGCAGGCAGCGGACGGTGTCCGGGCGCCATGGGTCGGCCGTGGGCGCGGGCTCCGGAAAGGTCCGGGGCACCTGCTCGTAGAGCGCGGTGGCCAGCGAGAACAGGTCGGGGTGGCCGTACCGCTCCTTGATCTGGTCGGCCGTCAGGCCCTCGGCCTCCAGCAGGGCGGCCACCTCGTAGGGGTGGACGGCGGGGCCGATGCGGTCGGCTAGGCCGGCGGCCAGCCGGCTCACCGCCTCCGGGTCGGGGAGGTGGCCGGGCAGCCGTAGGGTCAGGGTGTGGTCGTCACGGCGGCGGGGTGTGCCGGCGAGCCGCAGTGCGAGGGTTTCCTGTTCGCTGCCGCCCGGTTCGAGCGCCATGGGTCCGCTCATCCGGCCAGGCTCCCCGCGGCGACCCGGAGGCCCTGCCCGCGCGCGGCCGGCGTGGCGAACGGCCGGGCGTGTGTGGGCAGTTCGAGGTATATGGTGCGGAAGGTGTCGATGGTCTGGCGCAGGGTGAACTGCTCGATCACCCGCAGCCGGGCCGCCTCCCCCATCCGTCCGCGCCGTTCGGCGTCGCCGAGCAGTTCCAGTGCCGCCGCCGCCATGCGCGCGGGGTCGCGCGGCGGGACGACGAGCCCGGTGTCGCCGACGGCCTCCCGTACCCCGCCCACGTCGGTGGAGACGGTGGCCCGGCCGCAGGACATGGCCTCGATGAGGGTGAACGGGAAGCCCTCGCTGATGCTGGAGAGCATCACGACGTTGCCGGCCGCGTAGGCGTCCTTGATGTCGTCGACCCGGCCCTCGAAGGTGACGGCGTCGGCGTGCCCGAGTTCCGCCGCGAGGGCCTCGCAGCGTTCCCGGTACGCCTCTCCGCCGCGCGGCGTGCCGCCGAAGAGCCGCAGTGAGGCCTCGGGTATCTCCTTGCGGACCAGGGCGAAGGCGCGGATCAGGGTCTCCAGGTCCTTGATGGGGTCGACGCGGCCGGCCCAGCTGAGCGTGGGCGCTTCCGGTTCGGGGCCGGCGGGCGGGAAGGCGGCGGGGTCCACGCCGTTGTAGACCGTGCGGATGGCCTCGGGGTCGGCGCCGCCCTGTTCCTCCCACAGCCGGTTGTAGCGGTTGCCCGGGGTGATCAGGGCGGCCCTGCGGTAGGTCTCCTCGGCCAGCAGCCGGAAGAAGCCGAGGACGACGGCCTTCACGGGCCAGCGGTAGGGGGCGGTGCGATAGCCGAGATACCGTTCCCGCAGGTAGACGCCGTGTTCGGTGAGCAGCAGCGGCACCTCGTACCGTTCCAGACCGGCGAGGCCGGGCAGCACGGCCACCCCGCCGCTGACCGCGTGGGCCACGCCCTGGCGGGGCGGGGGCGCGGCGAGCGGGCGCAGGGCGTGTTCCAGCAGGGCGGTGGCGGTGACCGCGTCGTGCAGGGTGGGCCGGGCCTCCCGGACGGGCAGCCCCGGGCGGTTCCACACCGCGGCGAGGATGGCGATGGCCCGGTCGCCGCGCAGGAACGGGCTCAGTGTGCCGTCGGCGGCGGCGCGCGCCATCGTGTACAGCGCGGGCGGGAACTGGTCCTCGGCGCGCGGGTCGAGCAGCGCGGTCAGAAAGCGTTCGTAGGCGGCGTCGAGCTGGTTGCGGGCCCGGCCCCGGGGCGGCCGGCCCTCCGGCGGGGCGCCCCACATGGGCACGGAGAGCACGTTGTGGACGTGCGCGGGCAGGTCCCATACGACGGGTTCGCGTCCGGTGCCGGTGACGGCGATGACGTCGAAGCCGAGGTCGGGCATGCCCTGGACGAGTTGGTCGCACCAGACGCTGACGCCGCCATGGCTGTGCGGGTAGGTGCCTTCGGTGAGCAGGGTGACGTGCGCCGCGCCGGAGCGGCGCGCGCCGTGCTGAACGTGCATCGATGGGGCTCCACGGCCGAGGTGTGGGGTGGTCGTACGCATGCCGGCCGCCGGTGGGCGGCCGGGACCCGGGCCGGTCCGGCCGGCTCCCTTCGCGACGGCGCGCGGGAGTCGCCGGACCGGCCCTGGGGCCGGTGCGCCGGTCAGCTGTCCGGGGTGTACGGCACCTGCTCGGTGACGCCCGCGGGGACCTCGGTGCGCGGGGCCGGGCCGGTGGTGGCGGCGGCGCCCGGGGTCGCGGCGGGTGCGGCGGCGGAGGACGGCAGGGTGAAGGTCAGCGCGCTGCCGGTGGATGCGGTCCAGCCGGAGGCCGCGCCCGCGTAGGCGGTGCCGAAGCCGGTGCCGGCGCGGGTGGTGCCGCTGGGCAGGGTCGCCGGTACGGCGGTGCCGTCCGGGCCCTGCACGGTGACGGTGTCGCCGATGCGGTAGGCGGTGACCTGGCCCGCCTGCACGGCGGTCTTCCAGGCGGCACGGCGCCGGAGTTCGACGCCGATGTCCTTCATCCGCAGGTTCACCACCGGCGTGTTGTCCGCGAACAGGGCGTCGTAGCCGTCCAGTACGCCGTTGAGGACGGGATAGGCGATGCGGTCCTCGGCGAGGTTGGACTGGTGGATGAAGTGCGGTTTGGGGTCGTTGGAGAGCACGTGCCCGAGGGCGATCCGGGTCTCCAGCGGCACGATGTGGTCGCCGTAGCCGCTGCCGGTGTCGAGCGGGGCCGGCAGGCAGGTGGTCGTCGCCGGGTTGTCCTCGCAGATGCCGCTGCCGCCCTGGGCGCGGCTGGTGTAGAGCCAGTTGTACTCGTCGACCTGCTCGGCGGCCCTGCCCGCGTTGTAGAAGACGTTCATCGGGTAGCGGGCGACCGTGGTGGCGGGGCCGACCTGGCGCTGTACGGGGTCGCGGGAGTTGTCCGAGGCGAGCCAGCCGATGTTGTTGTCGGCGAGAGCGAGGGCCAGGTTGGGGTTGTCCGCGGGCTGTTGCGGCAGGAGCTTCAGACCGGAGTGCTCGCCGGTGACCAACTCGTCGTCCTGCAAGGGCAGTCCGGCGGCCTGTCCCCATGCGCGGTTGGCGGCGATCTCCTGGTCGAGCGTGCTGCGGCTGACCCACTTGGTGCTGCCGTCGGCGTTGGTGGCGCAGGTCCAGGGCACGACGGTGACGTTCTGCTCGCAGCCCAGGAAGGCGTGCGTGTAGGTGTGGTTCACCCAGCGGAACTGGTTCCGGTCGGCGATCAGCTTGTCGGCGAGCTGGTCGACGCCGTTGTTGTCCTCGCGCTGGTCGACGCTGCCGGCGCCGTTGTAGACCAGGTCGAGCGTGAAGTGGCGGCTGCTCTGCCAGTCGGTGGCGTGGTCGACGTCTGCGGCGGTCATCCGGATCGGGTGGGGCGTGCCGGCCCCGTTGGTGCAGTCGACGTCACCGGGCGTGCAGTTGAGCTGGGTGTCCCAGCGGTCGTCGGCGGCGAGGACGTCGTCCACGTGGACGGCGAAGTAGTTGCGGGAGGCGCCGAGGTGCACGCCACCGGTCATCCACTGGATGATGCCCCGGGCCAGCAGCCGGAACTGCTGCTGGTACTGGTTGTAGACGAAGGTGACGACCAGTTCGCGCCGTCCGTCGTGCCGGTATTCGCCGATCAGGGATCCCTGCTTGCCGGTGCCAGGGACGGGGGCCTGGACGTACGGGGTGAAGTCCGCGCCGGGGGCCGGGGTGGAGAGGTAGGCGTAACTCTCGCCGACGGTGGGCGAGTTGTCCTCGAAGGGCACCGCACCGTCCAGGTAGCCGAAGGGTCCGGCCTGGCCGGCGGCGGTGACCTGGGCCTGGATGCCGTCGACGCTGCCCGAGTAGCCACCGGAGGTGGGGACCTGCAGGCCGGCCTGGGGGCGGGCGTAGGTGTAGGCGTCGACCTGTGGGACGGCGTACGTCTTCTCGTAGGCGACGAGCGCCGCCATCTCGGGGCTGCCGGCCGCGAACGGGTTGTCGTTGGGCAGGACGACGGCCTGGAACCTGGCGCGCGGCCGGCCGTCGACGGTGTCGGCGAGGAACCCGGCGTCGATGGTGGGACGGTCGGAGCGAGTGAGGTCGACCTTCGTGTACGGCGTTCCGGCGGCGTCGAGTTCGGCGGCGATGGCGTCGGTGGCCGGACCGCCGTCGCTCACCACCAGGACTCTGAGGTCGATGCGCGCTGCGGTGGTGTCGGCCTCCGCCGGGCCGGCCTGCAGGCCGAGCGCGGCGATGAGCGCGCCCACCGTGAGCGCGGTGGTGCGTATGGTCCGCTTCATGCGGTGAAGTCCCCTCCCCGGGCAGGGGCGAGCACGGCTCCCATGGAGCGGACGCACCCCCTCGCGTGACGCCGGCGTCCCCCTCAGAGGCCGGTCGTCGACGCTTCCGTCGCGTCACATGGTGATGTCTCTGTGTAGCTTTTGTGGTCGTCTTACGAAACCTGACGGAAAAGTGCAGGTGTCCAACGACGTCCGGACGCAACCGGACAAGCCGTTCTCCCGTCACCGCCGCGCGGGGACCGCGGGGAAATGGGCAGCTCACGACCGCTGTTCCGCACTGGTACGACGCACCGGCGGACCGTGATGGCCCGCCGGGCGACGTGTCGTGGTCCGTTCCGCGCGGGTTGTCCGGCCAGGAGGCCTATTTCAGTCACCCGGGCCGCGGAACCGGGGAGTCCGTCAGGCGCAGAGCACGCGCGTCTCGGGCGTGTAGACCGGTCCGCCGCTGGTGTTGGTGCTGTCGCTGAACTCGGCGTAGTAGTACGAGTAGAAGCCGATGTTCCCGTTGCAGCCGGAGTCGGCGGCGACCTGGAGGGTCAGCGTCACGGTGCGGCTCTGGCCGGGCGGAATGGTGGCGCCGTAGTTGCCGCCGAGGTTGCTCGGGCCGGTGCCGGAACAGGGGGTGCTGCCGCTCACGCCCGCCAGGCTGCAGCCGGTGAAGCTGTACTTCAGGTCCGGGCGCTGGGTGGTGAGCCAGGTCGGGTCGATGGTCTGGTAGACGAACCAGATGTCGTAGGTCTTGTTGTTGGTGATCGTCATCGACAGTTTCACCGTGCCGCCGGGGGTGGTGGTGGCGGTGTCGGTGGCGAAGGTCAGACCGGCCGGCGCGGGGTCGGCGCTGGCGCTGGGCGCGAGGCCGAAGACGGCGACGAGGAAAGCGAGGACGGCGGTGAGACCGAGGCGTCTCGGCAGAGGTGATCGCATGGCCCGGGAGGCTAGGCACGCGCTCGGCACGGCGTCTGCCCCGCCGCCGGGCGCGGACGACGGATCGGCCGAAAGTGGTCGTCCCGTGAAGGAGATGCGGGAATGCCGTGACGAGCCGTCACCCACCGTGTTCGCGCATGCCGGAGACGGGTGACGGGAGGGGGTCGCGAGGCACGCCGGACCGGTGGTGCCGACGGCGGCATTGGCGCGGATGAGACGCCCGGCGGCGGACGGAACCAGGGAGACCGGTTGTGACGGAGGCTCATTCTCGGCCAGAGTGCGGTTTCCGGCCGGACACCGAAGGGCGGGCCGCGTCCAGCCGCCCGCCCGGGCGCTCCCCTCGGGGCGCCGTCCCGACGTCGCGCCCGTCGGACGGCCGCTCGCCCGGGCACTCGTGTCAGCGCGGCGGCCTGACGTCGCGCCGCTGGACGGCCGCGGTGCCGCCGAGGTCGTCCAGGACGTCGAGGAGCAGCGTCCGGGCGGCCTCCAGCGCCGCAGCGCCGTAGCGCTCACCCAGGCGCGCTTCCAGCTGCTCCCGGGCGCGGCGGGCGGCGGCCACGGCCTGCCGGCCCCGCCCGGTGAGGGCCACGCGGCGGATGCGGGCGTCACGGGGGTCCGGCAGGCGTTCGGCGTAGCCGAGGCGCTCCAGTTCCGCGACGGCCTTGGAGGCTCCCTGCTGGGTCATTCCGAGGCGGTCCGCGAGGTCGCCGACCGTGGGCCGGGCGTCGATGAGGTGCTGGAACACATAGCCGTGGGACACACGCAGGTCACCGAAGCCAAGGGAGGCGAGTTCTCCCTGGACGGCGGCGGTGGAGGCGAAGCCGACGAAGAGGGCGAGGCTGCCCGTGTCCAGGTCACGCGGTTCGACGAGTGGCTGTTGCATGTCCCCCATTCTCACTTTGACAACCACGGTTGTACAACTATGGTTGTCGACATGACGGAGAACGAAGAGCATCCGCATGTCCGAACAGCCCTCCGCTATCACCAGGCAGTGGCCCGGCTGGCCCCGCCGGAGGAACTCGCGCAGTACCTGCATCCGGAGGCGGTCCACGCCCAGTTGCCCAACGCCCTGTTCCCGGACGGCACCGTCCGGGCCCTGCACGAGACGCTTGCCGCCTCGCAGCAGGCCCGCACCCTGCTCCGCAGCCAGCACTACGAAGTGATCAACGCGGTGGCCTCGGACGCTCAGGTCGCCCTGGAGGTCAAGTGGTCCGGCACCCTGGCCGTCCCGTTCGGCGAGGTGCCCGCGGGCCACGTCCTGCGCGCCCACATCGCGGCATTCCTCGAGTTCCGCGACGGCCGGATCATCGCTCAGCGGAATTACGACTGCTACGAGCGCCTCCCGTAACCCGGCGCCCCGACGGCACCGTCGGCCGGGCGGCAGGCGGCGATGGCCGGGCGGCAGCGGCACACGGCGGCACACGGCACACGGCACACGGCATGGAGATCGCCGGCGCGGGTATTCGCGCTCTCGACTTCGCACATCGGCGACCCATCCGGGAGGCGGAACGCATGCTCATGGCTCACCCCGCAGTACTGAAGGACCTCGTCTCCCAGTACCAGGCCCTGACTCTGCTCGGAGCCGAGGAGAGCACCCCACAGGCCCGGCAGCGGCTCGCGGACATCTCCTACACGCTGTGCGTGGCGACAGGCACCCGGGACGTCGACATGGCTCTGATCGCCGCCCGTCACCGGCTCTCCGGAGCCCGCCCGGAGGACGACTCCCTGCTCCAGGCGCCCGCCCCGGCGCAGCAGCCGTCCGCGGTCTGAACGGTCCGCGCCGTCGGAGCAGTTGTCCCCGCCTCCCCCTGAACTCGTTGCCTCCCGCTTATGGTCGGCGGGACCTACCGGACGGTATACAGGCCCAGTCCGACGCGCGAGGGCCGCTCTGCGGTGCCGTAACCGCGCGATGCAGCGGCCTCAGGGGGAGGACTCATGGCGAACGACGAGCGGCCGGCGGGCACGGCGGGCAGCCGGCGGCGCAGCGCGGTGCTGGGGGCGGCGCTGGGCGGATGCGCCCTGGTCGCGGCCGGCACGGCACCGGCCGCGGCGCACCCGGCCGGGCACGGCCGCGAAACCGCCTACGTCGCGCTCGGCGACTCGTACACCTCGGGCCCCGGCATCCCGCGCCAGGTGGACGCCGACTGCGCCCGCTCCGACCGCAACTACCCCTCGCTCGTGGCCGCCGCGCTGCAGGTGGGCGCGTTCACGGACGTGAGCTGCGGCGGGGCCACCACGGCCGAGATGTGGCAGGCACAGGGCACCAACAAGCCCCAGCTCGACGCCCTCGACCGGCACACGGACCTGGTCACGGTGCAGATCGGCGGCAACGACGTCGGCTTCGGCTCCATCATCGGCACCTGTGCCCGCCTCGCCGCCCAGGACCCGGCGGGCAACCCCTGCGAGCGGTCCTACCATGCTTCAGGCTACGACCAGTTGGCCCTCACCATCGCGAAGACCGCGCCGAAGGTCGACCGGGTGCTGCGCGCCGTGCACGCCCGGGCGCCGCACGCCCGGGTGGTCGTCGTCGGCTATCCGGACCTGCTCCCCGACGACGGCAGCGGCTGCTTTCCGCAAGTGCCGTTCGCGCGGCAGGACTTTCCCTACCTCCGCGACACCGAGAAGCGGCTGAACCTGATGCTGCGCCTGGTGGCCGCCGTGAACCGGGCCGAGTACGTCGACACCTACGGCCCCACGGTCGGCCACGACATGTGCAAGGCGCCCGCGGACCGCTGGATCGAGCCGCTCCGGCCGGCCTCCCCCGCGGCCCCCGCGCACCCCAACGCGAAGGGCGAACAGGCCATGTCGGAAGCGGTCCTGGGCCGGCTGTCCCACGGCCGCGGACGCGGCTGAGGACCCACCGCGACCGGCGGCCGTCCGGCGGCGCGGCCGGCGGAAGGCCGCGGTGACGGGCCGTCAGCCGCCGAGCGCCCCCAGCACCACGCCCTGGGCCTCCTCCTGGACGCGGGCGAGGTGGTCCGGGCCGAGGAAGGACTCGGCGTACACCTTGTAGACGTCCTCGGTGCCCGAAGGCCGGGCGGCGAACCAGGCGTTCTCGGTGGTGACCTTGATGCCCCCGATCGCCGCGCCGTTGCCGGGCGCCTCGGTGAGCACGGCCGTGACCGCCTCCCCGGCGAGCGTGTCGGCGGTGACCTGCGTCGGCGACAACTTGCCGAGCAGTGCCTTCTGTTCGCGGCTCGCGGGCGCGTCGATGCGGGCGTATGCGGGTGCGCCGAAGCGTGCGGTCAGGTCCGCGTAGTGCTCCGACGGGGTCTTGTCGGTGACGGCCGTGATCTCGGAGGCGAGGAGGGCAAGGATGATGCCGTCCTTGTCGGTGGTCCACACCGAGCCGTCCCGGCGCAGGAAGGACGCACCGGCCGACTCCTCGCCACCGAATCCGATGTCGCCGCTGACGAGTCCGTCCACGAACCACTTGAACCCGACCGGCACCTCGACCAGCCGGCGGCCGAGGTCGGCGGCGACCCGGTCGATCATCGTGGACGAGACGAGGGTCTTGCCGATGCCGGCAGCGGCCGGCCACTGCTCGCGGTGCCGGTAGAGGTAGGAGATGGCGACCGCGAGGTAGTGGTTGGGGTTCATCAGACCGGCGTCCGGGGTGACGATGCCGTGCCGGTCGGCGTCGGCGTCGTTGCCGGTGGCGATGTTGAACCGGTCGCGCTGCTCGATGAGGGAGGCCATGGCGTACGGCGAGGAGCAGTCCATGCGGATCCGGCCGTCCCAGTCCAGCGTCATGAACCGCCAGGTGGGGTCGGTGTGCGGGTTGACCACCGTCAGGTCGATGCCGTGCTGTTCGGCGATCCGGCCCCAGTAGCCGACGGAGGCCCCGCCGAGCGGGTCGGCTCCGATGCGCACGCCGGCCGCGCGGACGGCGTCCAGGTCCAGCACGCTCGGCAGGTCGCCGACGTAGGCGCCGAGGAAGTCGTACCGCCGGGTGGTGTCCGCGGCGAGTGCGCGGGCGTACGGCAGCCGGCGTACGTCCTTCAGACCGCCCGTGATGATCTGGTTGGCGCGGTCCTGGATCCACGAGGTCGCGTCGGAGGCCGCCGGACCGCCACTCGGCGGGTTGTACTTGAAGCCTCCGTCGGCGGGCGGGTTGTGCGACGGGGTGACGACCACGCCGTCGGCGAGGTCTGAGGCGCGGTCCCGGTTGTGGGTGAGGATGGCGTGCGAGACGGCGGGGGTGGGCGTGTAGCCGTCCTCGCTGTCGATGAGCACGGTCACGTCGTTGGCGGCGAACACCTCCAGCGCGGTGACCTTCGCGGGCTCCGACAGGGCGTGCGTGTCGGCCCCCAGGAACAGCGGCCCGTCGGTGCCCTGGGCGGCGCGGTACTCACAGATGGCCTGGCTGGTGGCGGCGATGTGGTCCTCGTTGAACGCGGTCGCCAGGGACGAACCGCGGTGTCCCGAGGTGCCGAACGCCACCCGCTGCGCCGGGTCGGACGGGTCCGGGTGCAGCGCGTAGTACGCGGTGACCAGCCGTGCCACGTCGACAAGGTCCTCGGGACCGGCCGGCCGGCCGGCTCGCTCGTGCGGCATGAGTCCGTTCCTCCGCATCGGTGGGATGGTTCGCTCACCGCCCATCTTTCCTCGTCAGGGGCGCAGCATGCGAGTACGCCCCACCGGCCGGAGCCACCCGTCCCGGCTGCCGCGTGATGCGGTCCTCCGCCGGTCGCCGCCGCGCCGGCGAGCGCGGTGATCCGGCGCGTCACGGCGCGGCGGGCTGCCGGGCCGGACTCCGTGGCACCGGTGTCCGCGCCCGCCGGCCTGCCGTACGCTCCCTGGCTCCGGGCGGATCAGCCGATGTGGTAACTGTCGCCGTACACCTTCCAGTCGAGCGGGGTGTTCAGGTCGAGGTTGCCCTTGCGCAGGAAGACCCGCTGCTCGGTGTCGACACGGCTGGTGTCGCTGTGCGCCTCCTCCTGCTTCATGGCCCACACCCGGGCGTCCAGGAAGGCGTTGAGGTACGTCGTCTCGTTGCCGCCCTGGGCCGGCGGCTTGGCGGTGCGCAGGGCGCGCTTGCGTATGTTGCGGAAGCTGGTCGGGTCGTCGCCGTCGCCGTGCATGACCATGGCGTCGTAGTAGGTGAACTGGCCGAGGGCGCGCAGTCCGTCGGCCTTGCCCTGGGCGACCGCGGGATGGAAGTAGACGCGGTCGCGCTCGTCGTTCTGGGCCTGCTGGAACGCCGTGTCCTGGGCGGCCTTGCGCCAGTCCCTGGGATAGTTCGGGTCGAGACCCTGGTGCGAGTCCGTGCCGTTCACCCTGCGCAGGGCGGGCAGGTATGCGGCGAGGACGTTGCCGGGCTTGCGGTCGGCGTAGAGCTGGACCAGGTCGAGCATGTCGCCGGTGCCGGAGCAGAAGCCGATGATGCCGGCCGTGTACCCGCGCCCGTCGCCGATGTCCTCGATGTACTTGTACTGCGCCTTCCAGTCGAGCGAGGAGTTCTCCGCACTCGACACCAGCTTCATGGCGATCTCCTTCTTCGCGGGATCGTCCAGCCCCGGCGCGGCCGCCCCGGCGGAGCCCGCGGAGGAGACGCCGATCAGGGCGCCGGAGGCCATGGCACCGAGGGCGGCCACGACGCTCCGGCGGGAGAGAGGCGCGGCGGAAGGGGTTTCGCGGTCCGAGTAGACCACAGCGGCTCCAAGGGAGAGTGGGGGGTGGGGAGTTGGCCCGTACCGATACTGGTAGGAAAGTTTCCTATCAAACATGGTGCGGACCGGAAACCCGGCTCGGCGGAACTTCGTACGATCAGACAACCCTATGTCAACCCCGGGACCCGTCCCTCGCGCTCAGCCGTGCCGCGCCTTCTCCCGTTCCCGGGTGACGGTGTACAGCTCCTTCGAGGCCGCGATCAGCTCGTGCCTCTCCTCGCGCGATCCGACCATCGGCTGCGAGCCCTCGAGCGGGACCTGGGCGCTCTCGGGCAGGAACCTGACGGTGAGCAGGCCGACCGGGTCGCCGAGCCGGCCGAGGAACGTGATCAGCACGACGATCCACAGCATGCCGGCCCGAAGACCAGCCCGCCGAGTGGCCGTACGACAGGCGGCGAACGTCGCGAACGAGGAGATGACCTGGGCGGCCGGGGAGGCGGCCGGGAAGGACACCTTGCCGAGGGTGGCGGCGAGGTAGCTGCAGACGCCGCCCTGTCGGCCGATTGAGAAACGGAACCGCTCAATCCCATCCGGGACGCCGGTTGGACTTGTCCAGCGTCAGGACGCAGGGTGTACGGGCCCGTGCGCACACGCAGGGGCACTCCTACGGCACCACCGGAGAACACCCGATGACGTACGTCGCGGACCCCGCTCGCTACGACGGCACCATGCGCTACCGGCGCACCGGCCGCTCCGGACTGGACCTCCCGGTCCTGTCCCTGGGCTACTGGCACAACTTCGGCGACGACCGCCCGTTCGAGACCCAGCGCGAGATCGCGCTGCGCGCCTTCGACCTCGGCATCACCCACCACGACCTGGCGAACAACTACGGCCCGCCGTACGGCGCCGCCGAGAGCAACTTCGGCCGGCTGCTGCGGCGGGACCTCGCGCCCTACCGGGACGAGCTGGTGATCTCCACCAAGGCCGGCTGGGACATGTGGCCCGGCCCCTACGGGCAGGGCGGCGGCTCCCGCAAGTACCTGCTGGCGTCGCTCGACCAGTCGCTCGGCCGGATGGGCGTGGACTACGTGGACATCTTCTACTCCCACCGGCTGGACGCGAGCACGCCGCTGGAAGAGACCATGGGCGCGCTCGACACCGCCGTCCGCCAGGGCAAGGCACTCTACGTCGGCATCTCCTCGTACGACGCCGAGCGCACCCGGCAGGCCGCGGCGATCCTGCGTGACCTCGGCACGCCGCTGCTGATCCACCAGCCGTCGTACAGCATGCTCAACCGCTGGATCGAGACCGACGGCCTGCTGGACGCGGCCCGGGAGGAGGGCTTCGGGGTCATCGGGTTCACGGCGCTCGCCCAAGGGCTGCTCACCGACCGGTACCTGGAGGGCGTCCCGCAGGATTCACGGGCCGCCCGGGGGACGTCCCTGGACGCCGCCTGGCTGACCGACGACATGCGGGGCCGGCTCCGCGCCCTGAACGACGTCGCGGCCCGGCGCGGTCAGACGCTGGCCCAGCTGGCGCTGGCATGGGCCCTGCGGGACGAGCGGGTGACGTCCCTCATCATCGGCGCCTCCCGGACCGAGCAGCTGGAGCAGAACGTGGCCGCCCTGGAGAACCTCGCCTTCAGCGAAGAGGAGCTGGCCGAGATCGACAAGCTCGCGACGGACGGCGGGGTGGACCTGTGGCGCGAGGCCCGGCTCGGCAATCTCGGCTGATCTCCGTGATTGTGACCTGCATCACAGACGTATGGGAAAAGTAGGACATAATGGAAGTCGACCGGACAGCGTTGTCATCCCTGCCCTCGCGACACGACCGCGATCTCAAGGAGCCGCTCACCGTATGGCGTACGGAGCCCACTGCACCCCTGTCCTGCCTCCCCGCCCCGATCTGAGCCTCGCCCGCGACTGCGAGCTGTGCCTCGGCTGGGGAACCGTCGTCACCCGCGACGGCGACCACGAGCTGTGCCGGGCGTGCCAGCCCGGCCACGGCGAGGACGACGCCGCGGCCGCCGCAGGCGCGTAGCCCTCCCTCTTGCCTCGCCCGCCGAGTCAGGAGGGACGTCGTCCTGGCGCCGGCCTTTTTGGGCGCCCCGCTCAGCCCCCCCTTCCCGGGCACCCGCTCGGGGTGGGCGGCCGAGCGGGCCGCCCCTGTCAGCAGGAGCACACTCGAAGCGACCGGCCACTCGGTGCCGTCGGCCCGGGGCTCCTCCGGTTCGGACAAATGGTGGAGGAGTCTCGAAGCCCCGCTCCCCTCGCTGCCCTCCTCCCCCTGTTCCTCCGCTGCGCGCCATCTGATGCGTGCCTGGGTGTTACCTGTGGGTAATCCCTGATGGTTTGATGTGCGGCGCCACTCAGCCCCTTCATCCACAGGGAGAACCAGTGACGCCCTTCGCACCGCGCCGCGCCCTCGCCGCGGCCGTGCTCGCCCTCGCCCTTCCCGCGGCGGCGCTCGCCGCTCCCGCAGCTGCCGCCGAGCCGGCGCCGGCGCCGGCACTCCGGGTGTTGACGTACAACGTCTTTCTGATGAGCAAGAACCTGTACCCCAACTGGGGCCAGGACCACCGGGCTGCGGAGATACCGAAGGCGTCCTTCTTCCAGGGCAACGACGTGGTGGTCCTGCAGGAGGCGTTCGACAACTCCTCGTCGGACGCGCTGAAGAGCAAGGCGGCGGCCCAATACCCGTACCAGACACCGGTGGTGGGCCGCAGCCGGGACGGCTGGGACGCGACCGGCGGATCGTACTCGTCCACCACGCCCGAGGACGGCGGGGTCACCGTGCTGAGCAAGTGGCCGGTCCTGCGCAAGGAGCAGTACGTCTACAAGGACGCCTGCGGCGCCGACTGGTGGTCCAACAAGGGTTTCGCCTATGTGGTGCTGGACGTCAACGGCACCAGGGTGCACGTCGTCGGCACACACGCGCAGTCCACCGACCCGGGGTGCGACGCGGGTGAGGCGGCACGGATGAGGGCCCGTCAGTTCCGGGCCATCGACGCTTTCCTGGACGCCAAGAACATCCCCGCGAACGAGGAGGTGCTCGTCGCGGGCGACCTGAACGTCGACTCGCGCAGTGCCGAGTACGCGACCATGCTCGCCGACGCGGGTCTGGCCGGGGCCGACGCCCGCACCGGGCACCCGTACTCCTTCGACACACAGGAGAACTCCATCGCCCGCTACCGCTACCCGGACGATCCGCGCGAAGACCTGGACTACGTCCTCGCCCGGGCCGGCAACGCCCGGCCGGCCGGGTGGCGCAACGAGGTCGTCAAGGAGCAGTCGGCACCCTGGACCGTGACGAGCTGGGGTACGTCGTACACATACACGAACCTCTCGGACCACTACCCGCTGCGGGCCTTCACGGGCTAGACGGGGGCACACCGCGGCGGGCCCCGGCCGGGCGGACGACGAAGCCGACGAGCCACAGCACGAGCACGACGACCGCGATCCACCACAACGCCTTCAGCGCGAAGCCCGCGCCGAAAAGAATCAATGCCAGCAGAAGAACCAAGAGCAAAGGAACCATGTATATCCACCTCCGTTCCGCCGGGTTCCCTGTAATTTCCCGGGCAGGCCTCTCTTTTTCCGCCGGATACAGGATTCGGATGACGGGTTTGGACGGCGACGGAACGGAAATCCGGATGTGGACCAGAGACCGCGTCGACATGGGGAAGTGACACGCAATGGCTGGCAACCAGAAGGCAAAGGCCAAGGCGGAGCAGGCCAAGGGCAAGCTCAAGGAGGCCGCGGGCCGGGCCGTCGGAAACGAGCGCATGGAGGCCGAGGGCCGTATGGAGGGTGCCCGCGGAGATGCCCGGCAGGCGAAGGAGAAGGCGAAGGACACCTTCAAGCACTGACAAGCACCGAGGCGTGCGCCGATTCGGATGCCGAACGGGTCCGGAAATCCAGCGGAAGCGGATTTCCCGGGCCCGTTCATCTGTGTGTCCGGACGCCCGGGCCGGCCGCGTCGAGCGACCGGCGCGCCCGTGCGCCACCCCTCACCAGCCTTTCGTGTGCATCTGGAGGATTCCTCGCGAACGTCCTCTTGACGGGCGATCCAGCGGGTAGCCGAGCAGGGACGGCACGACCCCCTGTGCACACGAAGGGACCCTCACCCCAGAGGAAAAGGGCAACGAGGTATGGACATCCCGCTCAGGACGCACGCGATCACGCAGGCCCGCCCGGCGCACCTGCGCTTCAGCCGCACCTGGGACACCGGTGTATCCAGCATCGCGGAGGCGAGAGACGCCGTGACCGCCCTGCTCGCCCGGGCGCGGCCCGCCCCCGGGCGGCGCGCGGTGCAGGATGCCCAGCTGGTGGTGAGCGAACTCGTGACCAACGCGGCCAAGCACGCCCCAGGCCCGTGCACCCTGCGCCTGGAGCTGCCGCCCGGCGCCGGCACGTTGCTCATCACCGTCACGGACACGTCCCGGGAAGCGCCGCGGCGGCGCCCTCCCGACCCCCGGCGCATCGGCGGCCACGGGCTGCTCCTCGTGACGATGCTGTCACGCGAGCTGGAGGTGACCTGGCTGCCGGGCGGCAAGCGGGTCACGGCGACCGTGCCGCTCGCCCCGGCGGCAGCCGGCTGACCGGTCAGGCGACCCGGATGCCGACGATGCAGGTGTCGTCGTCGGTGTCCGACCTGCTGTAGGTGAGCAGCCGGTCCAGTTGCTGGTCGAGGGTGGTGGTCACCGCACCCGCCGTCTCCAGGAGGTGGGACACGGACTCCTCCACCGAGCGGTCCCGCCGCTCGATCAGGCCGTCGGTGTACATCAGCAGGGTGTCTCCCGCGGCCAGCTGCAGTTCCGTCTCCTCGTAGCGCGCCTCCGGCACGGCACCGAGCAGCATCCCCTTGACCGGGGGCAGCGCGGTGGCCTGTGTGTCCCGCACCAGCACCGGCGGCAGATGACCGGCCCGCGCCCAGCGCAGGGTGCGCCGTTCACCGTCGTACAGCCCGCAGACGGCGGTGGCGGTGATCCCGCCCGTCAGATGGTGGGCGACGATGTTCAGCCACGCCAGCAGCTGTGCCGGGCCCGCACCGGTCACGGCGAGGCCGCGCAGCGCGTTGCGCAGGACGACCATGCTGGTCGCCGCCTCGATGCCGTGCCCGGCGACGTCGCCGACGCACAGCAGGACCAGTCCGGAGGGCAGCACGACGGCGTCGTACCAGTCGCCGCCGACCAGGTGCTCGGTCTCGGCGGGCCGGTAGCGCACGGCCACCCGGAGGTCGGGCACCTGCAGTGGCGCCTGTGCCGGGGGCATGATGGCGTGCTGGAGCTGGAGGGTCAGCCGGTTGCGCTCCAGGGCCTGCTGCTCGGTGTGGGCCAGCTGGTCCCGGGTGGCGGCGAGGGCGACCTCGGTCCAGTGCTGGGCGGAGATGTCCTGGTAGGCGCCGCGCACGCCGAGGAGCTGGCCGTCGGTGTCGAGGACCGGTTCGGCCACGACCCGCATGTGCCGGGTCACGCTGTCCGGGCGCAGCAGCCGGAACGCGGCGGAGGCGGGCCTGCGATGGTGCAGCAGGGTGCGCAGGAAGCGGCCGAGCGTGACGGCGTCGTCGGGGTGGGCGTGGGCGGGCAGATCCTGCAGGGCGACCGGGACGCTGGTGGGCGGGCGGCCGTACAGGCTGAACAGCTGGCCGTTCCAGGTGATCTCGCCGGTGAGCAGGTTCTCCTCGAACCCGCCGATCCGGCCGAGCCGCTGGGCGTGCTGGAGCAGGCTGGCCAGGCGGGCCGCCTCGTCCTCGATTCGCCAGATCAGCAGCACGCCGGCGCCGTGCCGGCTGATGCTGATGTCGGCGACGGCGGCGAGCGGCACCTGGTCGACCAGCGCGGTGAGCCGCATACGGCGGGCGCGGAACGGCTCGCCGGTGGCGTGGACCCGCTCCACTCGCTGGAACAGCTCGCTGGCACCGGCGGCCATCGGGTAGGCCTCCAGCAGCAAGGCACCGCCCACGACGGCCCGGGGCCGGCCCGCCGGGTCGAGGAAGCGGCTGTTGACGTGCTGGATACGGAAGTCGACCAGCTGCCCGGCGTCGTCCAGGTGCGGAACCAGCACCAGGGCGGGGTCGTGCAGCCCGTCCGCCAGGTCCATCAGCTCGACCACGTCGGGAAGCAGTCCGTGTTCCGGCCCGGTGCCCGGCGTCGGTGCGACGGTCTCCAGGGTGTGCGCACACAGCTCGGCGAGGGCCTCGACCTGCCGGAGGACCGGCCGTGGCAGCGGTGCCTCGGGCTTGGGCCAGGCGATCTCAAGGACGCCGTGGATCCGGCCGCCGGCGCCGGCCGGTACGGCGATCCGTGCGCCGTCGGCGTACTGCCGCTGGCCGATCGTGGGCAGCCCGGACTCGGCGAGCGAGGGAAACCACTGCCCGTCGGGTTCGGTCAGGCCCCTGCGGGCCACCGTGGCCACGTCGGGCGGGACATAGCGCCAGCGGGCCGCCTCGCCCGGCGGGAAACCGGCGCTGCCGGCCAGGGTGAGCGAACCGTCCGAACCGGCCGCCCAGATGGCCACGGCGACCGCGCCCAGCGGGCGCAGCGCATGGTCGAGCAGCGAGTCGGCCATCGCCTGGGTGTCATGGGCGGCGAGGACGCCGCTCTCGGCGGCGCGCAGCCGTACGGCAGCGGACTCCGTGACGGGCTCGGCCCGGTCCGCGGTGACGGACAGGAACGTCTCGGTGACCTCCGAGACCCGGTCCCGGGCGGCCTGGTTGATGACGTCCACCGCGAACTCCAGCGGGCTCACCTGCGCCTGCTCGGTCAGTTCGGCGAGCTGGCGGGCCGCCTGGGCGGGGCCGCAGCCGAGGCGTTCGACCAGGATGCCCTTGGCCAGTTCGAGCAGGGCCCGGCCCTCGGCCTCGGCCTGCGCCGCACGCACCTCCCGGCGCAGCCGCTCGACGGTGGCGGCGAGCCGGCCCACCGGGGAGGCGGCGGGGACGTCGGGCATCGCCACGTCCACGTCCGGGAGCCGGACGGGGACGTCGTCGGATGTGACCGGGGCGGCGGGGGGTTCCTGCGTGTTCACCGGGTCCGTACTCCTCGTCCGACGGGCGGGCGTGCGTGCCGTGCCGCCCTCATACGGGGAGCCAGCGCCGGACGCAGGCGATGAGGTCATGGGTGTCCACCGGTTTCGTCACGTAGTCGCTGGCGCCCGAGGCGAGGCTCTTCTCCCGGTCGCCCTGCATGGCCTTGGCCGTCACGGCGATCACCGGCAGGTCCGCGTACTGCGGCATCTTGCGGATCTCCGCGGTGGCCGCGTAGCCGTCCATCTCGGGCATCATCACGTCCATCAGCACGAGTTCCACGTCCGCATTGTTCACCAGGGTCTCGATGCCCTTGCGGCCGTTCTCCGCGTGCAGCACACGGAAGCCGTGCAGTTCGAGGATGCCGCTGAGCGCGAACAGGTTGCGGGCGTCGTCGTCGACCACGAGCACGGTACGGCCCCGGGTCTGCTCGTCGGTGAACGGCGGTGCCGTCCGCTGGGCTTCGTCGTTGCGGACGAGGGTGAGGACCTCGCCGGGCTCCTCGGCGGACAGGTGCAGTGCGATCCGCTCGCGCAGCTCGTCCAGGCTGAACAGGTACTCCAGCGGGCCGTCCGCACCCTCGCTGAGCTGCTCGGTGCGGTGGGAGCTGTGCACCAGGACGGGCACGCTCGCGAGGGCGGAGTCGCCGCGCAGGGCCTCCAGGAAGCGGGCGGACTCCCCGTCGGGCATGCCGAGTTCGACGACGACACAGTGGCAGGGCTCCGCGGCGAGGGCACCTGCCGCCTCCTGGGCGCCGACGGCGGTGATGATGTCGACGGGTGTGCCGGTGTCGTCGGGACGGCTCTGCGCGAGGTCCCTGACCACGCTCTCGGCGACGAGCGTGAGCAGGCCGCGCGGCCGCTCCTCCACCACGAGCAGGCGGCGCGAGCGCTGCCGCTTCGCGGTGACGAGGGGTGCCCCCGCCGCCGGCCGGTGTCCGCTCGTACCGTCCGCCGTGAGTTGCCCGGCCGGCTTCGGTACGGCACGGCCGCTGCGCAGCACCTCCTCGAAGTCCGGCCGGGCCACGGGCAGGAAGAGGGTGAAGGTGCTGCCCTTGCCGGGGGTGCTGTCGACCGTGACGGCGCCGCCGAGGAGGTGCGCGATCTCCCGGGTGATGGACAGGCCGAGCCCGGTGCCGCCGTACTTGCGGCTGGTGGTGCCGTCCGCCTGCTGGAACGCGCCGAAGATGGTCTCCAGCTGCTGTTCCGGGATGCCGATACCGGTGTCCTGGACGCGGAACGCGACGACCGCACCGCCTCGCACCACGCCCTCGGGCACCTCGCCGTCGGCGGCGGGTTCGACCCGCAGCTCGACTCCGCCCTGCTCGGTGAACTTCACCGCGTTGGACAGCAGGTTGCGCAGGATCTGCCGGAGCCGGGAGTCGTCGGTGAGCAGGTCGGCGGGGGCGCCGGCAGCCGTGGTGACCGCGAAGTCGAGACTCTTCTGCGAGGTCATCGGCCGGAAGGTGGCCTCGACGTAGTCGATCAGCTGCCGCAGCGAGACCCGCTCGGGCGTGACGTCCATCTTGCCGGCCTCGACCTTGGACAGGTCCAGGATGTCGTTGATCAGCTGGAGCAGGTCGGAGCCGGCGGAGTGGATGATGCCGGCGTACTCGACCTGCTTCGGCGTGAGGTTGCGGGACGGGTTCTGGGCCAGCAGCTGGGCGAGGATGAGCAGGCTGTTCAGCGGGGTGCGCAGCTCGTGGCTCATGTTCGCGAGGAACTCGGACTTGTACTTGGAGGCGAGCGACAGCTGGCGGGCGCGGGCCTCGAGTTCCTGCCGGGCCTGCTCGATCTGCAGGTTCTTCGCCTCGATGTCCCGGTTCTGGTCGGCCAGCAGCGAGGCCTTCTCCTCCAGTTCCGCGTTGGAGCGCTGGAGTTCCTCCTGCCGGGCCTGCAACTCGGCCGAGCGGGACTGCAGTTCGCTGGTCAGCCGCTGCGATTCCTGGAGCAGTTCGTCGGTGCGGGCGTTGGCGACGATGGTGTTGACGTTGACCCCGATGGTGTCGACCAGCTGCTGGAGGAAGTCGCGCTGGACCGGCGTGAACCGCGTGACCGCGGCCAGTTCGATGACGCCGAGGACCTGTTCCTCGAACACGATGGGCAGCAGCAGCAGCGCGGTGGGCTCGACCTGGCCGAGGCCGGAGGAGATCGTGATGTAACCGGGCGGCAGCTCGTCCACGGCGATGGTGTGGCGGCTGCGCGCGGCCTGGCCGACCAGGGAGCGGCCGAACGGGATGCGGACGGGCCGGCTGTCCTCCTCGGGCCGTCCGTAGGAGCCGACGAGCCGCAGCTCGGGCCCGGACGCGCCGTCCTCGGCGAGGTAGAAGGCGCCGTACTGCGCGGAGACCTGCGGGACCAGCTCGTCCATGATGAGTTCCGCGACGACGGGCAGGTCGCGGTGGCCCTGCATGAGGCCGGAGATCCGGGCGAGGTTGGTCTTCAGCCAGTCCTGCTCCTGGTTGGCCCGGGTGGTCTCGCGCAGGGACCCCACCATGGAGTTGATGTTGTCCTTGAGGTCGGCGACCTCGCCGGAGGCGTCGACCGTGATGGACCGGGTCAGGTCGCCCTCGGCGACCGCGCTGGCCACGTCGGCGATGGCGCGGACCTGCCGGGTCAGGTTCCCGGCGAGTTCGTTGACGTTCTCGGTGAGCCGCTTCCAGGTGCCCGAGACGCCCTCGACCTCGGCCTGCCCGCCGAGCCGGCCCTCGGTGCCGACCTCGCGCGCGACGCGAGTGACCTCGTCGGCGAACGCCGACAGCTGGTCGACCATCGTGTTGATGGTGGTCTTCAGTTCGAGGATCTCGCCGCGGGCGTCGACGTCGATCTTCTTCGACAGGTCGCCCCTGGCCACGGCCGTCGTCACCAGCGCGATGTTGCGCACCTGGCCGGTGAGGTTGTTGGCCATGGAGTTGACGTTGTCGGTGAGGTCCTTCCAGGTGCCGGCCACGTTGGGCACGTGCGCCTGGCCGCCGAGCCTGCCCTCGGTGCCCACCTCGCGGGCCACCCGGGTCACCTCGTCCGCGAACGCCGACAGGGTGTCGACCATGGTGTTGATGACGTCGGCGAGCGCGGCGACCTCGCCCTTGGCCTCGACGGTGATCTTCTGCGAGAGGTCGCCCTTGGCCACGGCGGTGGCGACCTGGGCGATGGAGCGGACCTGCCCGGTGAGGTTGGACGCCATCACGTTGACGTTGTCGGTGAGGTCCTTCCAGGTGCCGGCGACCCCGCGCACCTGCGCCTGACCGCCGAGTCTGCCCTCGGTGCCCACCTCGCGGGCCACCCGGGTCACCTCGTCCGCGAACGCCGACAGCTGGTCCACCATCGTGTTCATGGTGTTCTTCAGCTCCAGGATCTCACCGCGCGCGTCCACGGTGATCTTCTGGGACAGGTCGCCCTGTGCCACCGCGGTGGCCACCTGGGCGACGTTGCGCACCTGCGCGGTCAGGTTCCCGGCCATGAAGTTCACCGAGTCGGTCAGGTCGCGCCAGGTGCCCTTGACGCCCTTGACGTCCGCCTGTCCGCCGAGCCGGCCCTCGGTGCCCACCTCGCGGGCGACGCGGGTCACCTCGTCCGCGAACGCCGACAGCTGGTCCACCATCGTGTTGATGGTGCTCTTCAGCTCCAGGATCTCGCCCCGCGCGGGCACGTCGATCTTCTGGGACAGGTCACCCCTGGCCACGGCCGTGGCCACCTGCGCGATGTCGCGGACCTGGGTGGTGAGGTTGCCGGCCATCGCGTTGACGGAGTCGGTCAGGTCGGCCCAGGTCCCTGAGACGCCCGGCACCTGCGCCTGTCCGCCGAGGGTGCCCTCGGTGCCCACCTCCCGGGCAACCCGGGTGACTTCGGAGGTGAACACGGACAACTGGTCGACCATGCCGTTGAAAACGGTCGCGATGTCGCCCATCAGTCCGGTGGAGTCGTCGGGCAACCGGGTCCCGAAGTCTCCGTCGCGCACCGCGGTCAGCCCCGCGAGCAGCATTCTCAGTTCGTGGTCACCCGGGACGGCCTCGGTCGTCCCGGTCGCCTTGCCGGCCATGCGCACCCTCGATCCACTCCCCAAGAGCCCCCGGGCGAGGGCTCGGAACCGCGGCCGGGCGCACACTGCGTACCGGCCGTTGGTGTGTGCATTTCCGCAGTTCACGGATTTGCATGATGAGAAAAATACGCCGCAGGCTAACCCACCTCGGCGGGCTTGGACAAAAGAACCGGCCAACGCTCGTCGATCATCGAGTTTTGCCCGCCGGAGCAGGTGTGAAGTGTTCTGAACCGGGTACTCGCACGAGTTTTGTCAGCGGCATGCGGCGCTGATTCCGGTCAGGATTCCGCCCCGCGTCCCCCTTGGCCGCCCAGTCCGGCGGAATTTCGCCGTCCACCACGAACTCCAGCGGTACCGGCCCACGCCCGGCGAGCACGTCGGCCCAAACCGGGGCGACGCGCCGGGGCCGGTCGCAGCGGACGGCCGGCAGCCCCGGACGACAGCTCCGTCCACCAGGCCGTTTCGGGCGCGCGGAGCTTGGGCACCCGTGCCACGCTCGAAGCAGAGCACCGAGAGTGAGGGATTCAGCACGGGCGGAAGGACGGGCACCAGTGGCGGTGTCGGAGCATCGGCGGTCCTCGCGGCGCGGTGAGCGCCCGGTGTCGGCGCTGAACCAGCGGCTGCCGGTCGCCTCGGCGGGCAGGTGCGGCTGCTCGCTCCCCGACGACCTGCTGTCCCGCACCGGTCTGCGCACCGCTCAGGGCATCGTGCGGTCGATCCTGGTGGTGGGGACGTATCTGTCGCTGATGGGTGCGCTGGTGCAGATCGCCAACGCCCTCAGCCGCTGGTACTTCGTCCGGAGCGTGGAGATGCCGGCCACCGAGCGGCAGCGGCGCCGGATCGAGTTCGTGCGGGCCGCACCGGGCCTGGTGCCCGGGCACGGCGAGGAGTCGTGAGCGAGGAGACCGGCGATGAGTGACGACGACGGCACGGACCGCCGGAACCAGTGGTACGGCCCGCAGCGGGACGTGGCCGGTGCGGCCGGTTACCCGGACGCCCCGCCCCGCGTGGGCTTCTTCACCGACACCTCGGTGTGCATCGGCTGCAAGGCCTGTGAGGTGGCCTGCAAGGAATGGAACGCCATCCCGGAGGACGGCCTCGAACTGACCGGCATGTCCTACGACAACACACAGACCCTCGGCGCCGACACCTGGCGGCATGTGGCCTTCATCGAGCAGCGCAAGCCGCTCGGCGGACAGGAGCCGGGGGTCGCGCACGACGACGTCGACGTGTTCGCGGCCGCGGCCCGGCTCGGCACCGATGCCGCGTCTCCCGGCCCGGGCGCCACCGCTCCCCCGCCCGACCGGGCACCCGCGGGCGCCCCCGCCGGGCAGATCTCCCCCCTCTCCCCCGACGGCCGCACCGAACTGCGCTGGCTCATGGCCTCGGACGTGTGCAAGCACTGCACGCACGCGGCCTGCCTGGACGTGTGCCCCACGGGCGCGCTGTTCCGCACCGAGTTCGGCACGGTCGTCGTCCAGGAGGACGTCTGCAACGGCTGTGGCTACTGCGTGCCCGCCTGCCCGTACGGCGTCATCGACCAGCGCAAGGACGACGGCCGGGTGTGGAAGTGCACCCTGTGCTACGACCGGCTCGGCACCGGCATGGAGCCCGCCTGCGCGAAGGCCTGCCCGACGGACTCCATCCAGTTCGGGCCGCTGGAGGAGCTGAGGGAGCGGGCGGGGGCGCGGGTGGCGCAGCTGCGCGCGTCCGGCGTGACCGACGCCCGTCTCTACGGCGAGAGCCCGGAGGACGGGGTCGGCGGCGCCGGCGCGTTCTTCCTGCTGCTGGACGAGCCGGAGGTGTACGGGCTGCCCCCGGACCCGGTGGTCACCACCCGGGACCTGCCGGGGATGTGGCGGCAGGCCGCGCTGGCCGCAGTCTCGCTGGCCGCACTGGCCGTCGGCAGCTTCGTGCGCAGGCCACGATGAACGACGACCGCTCCGCCGTGCGGGTCGCGGGGGCGACGGCCGTTCCCCAGGGCGCCGCGAGGGGCAACGGCCGCTCCGGCGGCCCCGGCAACCCTGGCGGCCCCGGCGGCCCCGGCGGCCCCGGCGGCCCCGGCGGCCCCGGCGGCCCCGGCAACAGGGTCGCCATGAGTCCCGGACGTTTCGTGAGGAGGCCACGATGAGCGAGTCGGACGTCACCCGGGACGGGATCCAGGGCGCACGGCCCGGCCGGCAGGCACCGACCGGAGCCCGTGCGGGCCGCCGCAGGCGCGGGCGTGGCCGGGGCGAGCAGCCCATGGTGCCGGACGCCGAGTTCTCGTCGTACTACGGCAGGCCCGTGCTCAACAAGCCGACGTGGAAGCCGCTGGACATCGCCGGGTACCTGTACCTGGGCGGGCTGGCCGGGGCGTCCTCGCTGCTGGCGGCCGGGGGGCAGGTCACCGGGCGGCCCTGGCTCGCGGCTTCGGCGAAGCTCGGCGCGGCCGGGGCCATCTCGCTGTCGCTGGCGGCGCTCGTCCACGACCTGGGCCGGCCGGCCCGGTTCCTCAACATGCTGCGGGTCGTCAAGCCGACCTCCCCCATGAGCGTGGGCTCGTGGGTGCTCGCCGGGTACGCGCCGCTGGCGCTGACCGCAGCGGCCACCGAGGTGGCGGGCCGGTACCGGCTGCTGGGCTCGGCCGCCACGGCGGGCTCCGCGGTCCTCGGGCCGGCCGTGGCCACGTACACCGCGGTGCTGCTGTCGGACACGGCCGTGCCTTCCTGGCACGAAGGCTGGCGCCTGCTGCCGTTCGTCTTCGCGGGCTCTGCCGCGACCGCCGCGTCCGGGCTCGCCCTGGCCGCGGCCCCGGCGGCCGAGGCGGGGCCCGCCCGCCGGCTGGCGGTGCTGGGTGCCGCGATGGAACTGGGTGCGTTCCGGACCATGAAGCGCCACATGGGCTTGGCCGCCGAGCCCTTCGAGCGGGGCAGACCGCACCTGTTGCTGCGGGCGGCGGAGGCGCTCACCGCGGGCGGCGCGGCCCTGGCCGTGTTCTCCGGGCGGCACCGGGGCGTGGCGCTGACGGCCGCCGCCGCGCTGCTCACCGGGTCGGCGGCCCTGCGGTTCGGTGTGTTCCATGCGGGCGTGGCCTCGGCCGAGGACCCCAGGTACACGGTCGTTCCCCAGCGCGAGAGGCTTGGGGCACAGGAGCCTCCGCGCACCGGCCGCGCCGGCGGCCCACCCGGTCCGGGATGAAAGTGGAGATGCCGGGCACCCCGCCTGGCCCGGGGTGGAAGTGAAGATGCCGGGCACCCCGCCCGGCCCGGGGTGAAAGTGAAGGTGCAGAAGGTGCCGGAAACCCCGCCCGGTCCGTGTGCAGACACACCGCAGCGGCGGAGTCCGCCGGCCGCGGCACTCACACCTCCGGAAACGGCACACGTGCCTGCCGGATCCGTTTGGCCGCGGCCGGCTGGGGTACCCCGCCGCCGGACGTGCCGTGATCGCGAGGCTGCGGGACAATCGAGGAAGCGAGCGGGAGGAGGGTGCCGTGGGCGTACGCACCTGGATCGACTCCTGGCCGGTCTACCGCCAGCTCACCGGCACGGACCCGCTCGGCCGCGGAGCCGCCGCCAAGAGCGGGCGCAGCGAGCGGCTCACGCCCCGGGTGGCCACCGCCGACCGGGTGGTGAAGTCCGTCTGCCCGTACTGCGCGGTGGGCTGTGGCCAGAACGTCTACGTCCAGGACGGCCGGGTCACCCAGATCGAGGGCGACCCCGACTCCCCCATCTCGCGGGGGCGGCTGTGCCCGAAGGGTTCGGCGAGCCTGCAGCTGACCACCGGTGACGCCCGTGAGTACCAGGTTCTCTACCGGCGACCGCACGGCACGGGGTGGGAGCGGCTGGACCTGGACACGGCGATGGACATGATCGCCGACCGGGTGATCGAGGCGCGCCGGGCCGGCTGGCAGTGGGAGGTCGACGAGACCCGCACCCGGCGCACCCTGGGCATCGCGAGTCTCGGCGGCGCCACGCTCGACAACGAAGAGAACTACCTGATCAAGAAGCTGTTCACGGCACTCGGCGCGATCCAGATCGAGAACCAGGCCCGCGTTTGACACTCCTCCACCGTTCCCGGTCTGGGAACCTCGTTCGGACGCGGCGGCGCGACCACCTTCCAGCAGGACCTGCAGAACTCGGACTGCATCGTCATCCAGGGCTCGAACACGGCCGAGTGCCATCCGGTCGGGTTCCAGTGGGTGATGGAGGCCAAGGCCCGGGGCGCGAAGGTGATCCACGTCGACCCGCGCTTCACCCGCACCAGCGCGCTGGCCGACCTGCACGTGCCGCTGCGCGCGGGCACGGACATCGCCTACCTCGGCGGGATCATCAACTACGTCCTGAGCAACGACAAGTACTTCCGCGAGTACGTCGTGGCCTACACCAACGCCCCGGTGATCCTGCGCGAGGACTTCCGGGACACCGAGGACCTGGCCGGCGTCTTCTCCGGTCTCGACTCCGGAAACCGCACCTACGACAACGCCAGCTGGCAGTACGAGGGCGTGGAGATGCAGGCGGCGTCGGGGGAACGCGACCGGGACTACGACAAGCGCACCGGCGGCGGCAGTTCCGTGACCGAGGCCGCCCGCGGCGAGGCCCACGGTTCCGGTGGCGCGGTGATCGGCGAGGGCGAGCCGGAACGCGACGAGACGCTCACCCACCCGCGCTGTGTGTTCCAGGTGCTGAAGCGGCACTACGCCCGCTACACGCCGGAGCTGGTCGAGCAGATCTGCGGGGTGCCGCAGGAGCTGTTCCGGCAGGTGTGCGAGCTGGTCACGGAGAACTCCGGGCGCGACCGGACGACGGCCTTCGCGTACGCGGTCGGCTGGACCCAGCACACGGTCGGGGTGCAGTACATCCGGGCGGCCTCCGTCCTGCAGACCCTGCTCGGCAACATCGGCCGGCCTGGCGGCGGCATCCTGGCCCTGCGCGGGCACGCCTCCATCCAGGGGTCCACGGACATCCCGACCCTGTTCAACCTGCTGCCGGGCTACATCCCGATGCCGCACGCCCACCAGAACCAGGACCTGGGCGCCTTCGTCGAGGCCGACGCCGCGCACAAGGGTTACTGGGGCAATATGCGCGCGTACCTGGTGAGCCTGCTCAAGGCGTACTGGGGCGACGCGGCGACCGCCGACAACGACTTCTGCTTCGACTACCTGCCCCGGCTGACCGGCTCCCACTCGACGTACGAGACGACGATGGCCCAGCTGGAAGGCGTCTGCAAGGGATACTTCCTGATCGGCGAGAACCCGGCCGTGGGCAACGCCAACGCGAAACTGATGCGGCTCGGCATGGCCAACCTGGACTGGCTGGTGGTCCGCGACTTCTCACTGATCGAGTCGGCGACCTGGTGGAAGGACGGGCCCGAGATCGAGACCGGAGAGCTGCGCACGGAGGACATCCGCACCGAGGTGTTCTTCCTGCCGGCCGCCGCGCACACCGAGAAGGACGGCAGCTTCACCAACACCCAGCGGCTGCTGCAGTGGCACCACCAGGCGGTCGAGCCGCCCGGCGAGGCGCGCAGCGACCTGTGGTTCACCTTCCATCTGGGCCGCATCGTCCGGGAGAAGCTGGCCGGGTCCGGTGACGAGATGGACCGGCCGGTGCTCGACCTGGCCTGGGACTACCCGACCAAGGGCCGGCACGCCGAACCGGACGCGGAGGCCGTGCTCGCCGAGATCAACGGCCGCGACGCAGCGGGCGCTCCGCTCTCCTCGTACGAGGAACTGAAGGGCGACGGCTCGACCGCCTGCGGCTGCTGGATCTACTGCGGTGTCTACGCCGACGGCGTCAACCAGGCGGCCCGCCGCAAGCCCGGTCAGGAGCAGGACTGGGTGGCGGCCGAGTGGGCGTGGGCCTGGCCCGCCAACCGGCGCATCCTCTACAACCGCGCCTCCGCCGACCCCCAGGGCCGGCCCTGGAGCGAGCGCAAGGCCCTGGTGTGGTGGGACCCCGAGAAGGGCGAGTGGACGGGCCACGACGTGCCCGACTTCAAGAAGGACAAGTCCCCGGACCATGTGCCGCCCGAGGACGCGACCGGGCCCGAGGCACTGGGAGGCACGGACGCGTTCATCATGCAGGCCGACGGCAAGGCCTGGCTGTACGCGCCGGCCGGCCTCACCGACGGGCCGCTGCCGGCGCACTACGAGCCGCAGGACTCCCCGTTCCCGAACCTGCTGTACGACCAGCAGCGCAACCCGGTACGCCAGTTGCTGCCCCCGCACCCGGACAACCGCTACCAGCCGAGCGGCGACGAGCCCGGCGCCCAGGTGTTCCCGTACGTGGCCACCACCTACCGGCTGACCGAGCATCACACGGCGGGCGGCATGTCCCGCTGGCAGCCGTATCTGGCGGAGCTGCAGCCGGAGTTCTTCTGCGAGGTGTCCCCGGAGCTGGCCGCCGAGCGGGGCCTGGAGCACACCGGGTGGGCGACGATCGTCAGCGCGCGGGGTGTGATCGAGGCGCGGGTGCTGGTCACCGACCGGATGGCACCGCTGTCCGTGCAGGGCCGCCGGCTGCACCAGGTGGGACTGCCCTACCACTGGGGGCCGAACGGCTACAGCACCGGCGACGCGGCCAACGAGCTGCTGCATCTGTCCCTGGACCCGAACACGCACATCCAGGAGTCGAAGGCGTTCGCCGTCGACATCCGCCCCGGCCGGCGTCCCCGGGGCCCGGCGGCCGTGGAACTGGTGCGGGCCTACCGGACGAGGGCGGGCATCGACGCGCGCACGGGAACGGAGCCGTGAGCGGCGCAGGCCGATCCCGGAGAGTCGTCGGCGGCAGCGCCGAGCTGAGCCGTGACCTGCGTACAGCCGGACCGAAGCCGTGACCTGCGTACAGCCGGACCGAAGCCTTGATCGGCGTGCAGCCGAGCCGGAGCCGTGATCGGCGTGCAGCCGGGCCGGCGGGCCGTTCTACCTGAGCACGACCGAGTGTGTGCCGCGGGGCACCAGCTCGCCCACGACCGGCGCCCCGGGCACCTCTCCGGCGACGAGCAGCCCGCCGGACGTCTGTGCGTCGGCGAGCAGCAGCCGCGTCTCCTCGTCCGTGCCCCCGAAGTCGGTGTGCGGCGCGACCCACTCCAGGTTGCGCCGGGTACCGCCGCTGACGTACCCGTCCCGTACGGCTTCCCGGGCGCCGTCCAGGTACGGGACGGCGCCGGTGTCGACCACGGCGGTGACCCCGGAGGCCCGGGCCAGCTTGTGCAGATGACCGAGGAAGCCGAAGCCGGTGACGTCGGTGGCACAGTCGGCGCCGGCGGCAAGGGCGGCTTCGCAGGCCTCCCGGTTGAGGGCCGTCATGGTGGCGACGGCCTGCTCGAACCGCTCGCCGGTGGCCTTGTGCCGGTTGTTCAGGACGCCGAGGCCGAGTGGCTTGGTCAGCGACAGCGGCAGCCCGGGCCGGCCCGTGTCGTTGCGCAGCAGCCGCTCCGGATCGGCGATGCCGGTGACGGCCATGCCGTACTTCGGTTCGGGGTCGTCGACGCTGTGCCCGCCGCCCACGTGGCAGCCGGCCTCCGTGGCGATGTCGAGGCCACCGCGCAGCACCTGGCGGGCGAGGTCGAAGGGGAGCCGGTCGCGGGGCCAGGCCAGCAGGTTGACGGCGAGCACCGGCCGGCCGCCCATCGCGTACACGTCGGAGAGGGCGTTGGCGGCGGCGATGCGTCCCCAGTCGTAGGGGTCGTCCACGACCGGGGTGAAGAAGTCGGCGGTGCAGACGATCGCCGTGCCTCCGTGTCCGACCACGGCGGCGTCGTCGCCGGTCGCGAGTCCGACGAGCAGCGGATTGTCGCCGCCGGCGAGCGGTGGCGCGGTCAGTCCCGCCACCACCGCTTCCAGTTCACCGGGCGGGATCTTGCAGGCGCAGCCGCCGCCGTGGGCGAACTGCGTCAGCCGTACGGGCGTCTGCCGGGCCGGTGTCGATGTCATACCTGCGGTCTCCCTGGGCAGTAGCCTGACGAACGGTGGAGGCGTGTGGGTGCCTGGTGGCCCTCCCGGTCTTCAAAACCGAGGGGCCCGAGGATCTCGGGCCGGCGGGTTCGATTCCCGTCCGCCTCCGTTCCCCTCTTCCGTGTCTTCCGTGTCTTCCGTGCGACAGCGCCTGCGCTGGTCGTCGACGCGCTCGGTGTGCCCGTGGGCGTCCAGGAACTCCAGCAGCGGTACGGCCACTCGGCGGGTGGTGTCCAGCGCGCGCCGGGCCTCACTGAGCGTGAACGGCTGGGGCAATTCGCGCAGCACGGCGGCGGCAGCGGTGTCCGCGCCGGGCAGCAGCACGATCCCGTCGGCGATCCGCAGCAGGGCTCCGGCGCTCGCAGCGGCGGCCAACGCCCTGCGGTCCAGGCCCAGTTCGGTGAGCCGACCGGCCTCGGGGGCACGGAACGGGGCGCGGCTCAGGTCCCGGCGCACGGCGTCCACGGCCGCGCGGACGGGCGCGGGCAGGTCGGGACCGCGGCTGTCGGCGGGGTGGAGCCGGCCCCGGCGGGCGAGGAGCCGGGGCTGTGCCTCGGCCAGCGCGTCGACCAGGGCACGGTCGGGCAGACCGAGGAGCCGGCGGGCCGCCTCGGCGGGCAGACCGGGCTCCATCGGGTGGGCACGGGCGTACCGGTCGACCTCGGTGACCAGCCGGTCCCGCAGCTCGCTCCAGTACGCCGCGTCGGCCAGCCAGTCTCCGGCGACGGGCTCGCCGGGCACCGCAATGCCCATGGCCCGCAGCTCGGCACGCCGGATCAGTCGGCGGCGGCGCAGTTCGGCGGTGCCGTCGGGGCGGCCGGTCATGCCGGCCAGTTCGGCCGCGCGGGCCCGGCCGGCACCGCGCCGGGTCAGTCCGGGCGGGCGTACGTCCAGGACGGTGACCGCGCAGGGCAGGCGGCCGCCGCCGGGTTCGCGCAGCACCGCGCGGTCGCCGACCCGCAGGGGCAGGCCCCGGCGCAGGGTGAGCCGGGCGGTGTCCTCGCCCAGCGGGCGGACGGTCACCGGCACGGCGGCCGTTCCGATGTGCAGGGTGACGCCCCGGGGCAGGTCGGCCACGGGCTCCCCGGTGATCCGCACGTCGGTCACCTCGGTGCACCGCCAGCGGTCCGGGGTGAGCAGCACCTGCCCGCGGCCCAGGGCCTCGTCGCCGGGGCCGTGCACGTTGACCGCGACGCGGGCCACCGCGCCGACGGCCGTCCGCTCCTCGTTCAGACTCTGCAGACCGCGCACTCGCAGCACGGCGGTGCCGTCCGAGGTGACCAGCCGGTCGCCGACCCGCAGGGTGCCCGCGCCGAGGGTGCCCGTCACGACGGTGCCGTGACCGCGGACGGTGAAGGCCCGGTCGAGCCACAGGCGCACGTCGGCGCCGAGGTCGGGGGCCGGCAACTCGTCGGCCAGCCGGGTCAGTTCGGTGCGCAGCTCGTCCAGGCCGGCACCGGTGAGCGAGCTGACGGCGACCGACGCGACCTTGCCGAGCGAGGTGGCGGCGAGACGCTCGACGGCGTCGGCGCGTACCGGCTCGGGGTCGGCGAGGTCGCTCCGGGTCACCGCGAGGAGGGCATGCCGGACACCGAGTGCGTCGAGGACGGCCAGGTGCTCGGTGGACTGGGGCTGCCAGCCCTGGTCGGCGGCGACCACGAACAGCACGGCGGGCACGGGCCCGACACCGGCCAGCATGGTGGCGACGAACCGCTCGTGCCCGGGTACGTCCACGAAGGCGAGCGGTTCCCCGGCCAGGCTGGTCCACACGAAGCCCAGGTCCAGGGTGAGACCCCGGCGGCGCTCCTCCTCGTACCGGTCGGGCTCCATCCCGGTGAGCGCCCGGACCAGTGCGGATTTGCCGTGGTCGACGTGGCCGGCGGTGGCGAGGACGCGCATCACACTCACCTCTCGGCGGAAGCCCGGGGTGACCGACGGCCATCAGCGAGCGGCCCACCACCATCCGCCAGCGGCCCGCCGCCGCACGCGAGCCGTTCACCAGCATCCGCGGGCCGTCCGCCACCATCCGCGAACCGTTCGCCGCCTCCCGAGAGGCGTCCGTGACTGACCGGCGGTCGACGGTTGCTGTCCGCCGGTCCCTCGCCAGGGTCTGCCGGCTCGCCGGTCCCTCCCGCCGGACGGTTGTCGCGATCTGCCGGCCCGTCGGCCTCCGCCGGACGGTCGCCGCGGCCAGCCGGCCCGTCGGCCTCCCCCGCCGGACGGTCGGCCCTCTCGCTCGCCACCGACCGGACAGCCTCCGTCAACCGTTCGTCGTCCTCCGGCGGCACCGACCGCAGGTCCAGCAGGCAGCGCCCCGCCTCCAGGCGGCCGACGACCGGGACGCGGCCGGTGCGCAGGGCGACGGCGTACGGCTCGGGCAGGGAGAGGGCCGCGCTGGGCAGGGGGACACCGGGTGCGCCTCCGCCGCCGACCGTGGCGGTGCTCTCGACGGCTCGGGCGTCGATCCCGTCGGCGGCCAGTTCCGCGGCGAGCCGGTCGGCGCGGGCTGCGATGCCGGCGGGGTCGGCGGCAAGGGCGAGGGCGGTCGGGGTGGGCGGTCCGGTGAGGGTGGCCTCCAGGGCGGCAAGGGTCAGCTTGTCGACCCGCAGGGCACGGGCGAGCGGGTGCCGGGCCAGAGCGTGGACCAGGTCCTCCCGGCCCAGCAGGAGCCCGCACTGGGGCCCGCCGAGCAGTTTGTCGCCGCTCGCGACGACGAGCGCGGCACCGGCGCGCAACTGGCTGTCGGCATCGGGTTCCTCGGGCAGGTCCGGACGCGGGACGAGCAGCCCGGACCCGATGTCGGCGACGACGGGGACACCGAGCCCGGCGAGGTCGGCGACCTCGGCGGACCGGGTGAAGCCGGTGATGCGGAAGTTGGACGGGTGCACCTTGAGCACGAAGCCCGTTTCGGGGCCGATCACGCCGGCGTAGTCGGCGGGAGCGGTGCGGTTGGTCGTACCCACCTCGCGGAGCCGTGCGCCGGTCGAGACCAGCAGGTCGGGCAGCCGGAAGCCGTCGCCGATCTCCACCATCTCGCCCCGGCTGACGACGATCTCCTTGCCGGCCGCGAGGGCGGTGGCGGCGAGGACCAGCGCGGCGGCGCCGTTGTTGACGACGTGCGCGGCACCGGCGGCCGGCACCCGTTCGAGCAGCGCGGCGAGGGCGGAGCGACCCCTGCGGGCCCGTACCCCGGTCGTCAGGTCGAGTTCGACGTCCGTGGGTCCTGCGGCTTCCTGCACGGCCTGCCGGGCGGCGTCGGACAGCGGGGCCCGGCCGAGGTTGGTGTGGAGCAGTACCCCGGTGGCGTTGATCACCGGGTGCAGGCCGCTCGCCGTGCCGGGCAGCAGGGACAGGGCCGCCCCCGGCACCTGTTCCGGTGCGATGCCGCCCTCGCGGGCCCGCTCCTGCGCCTGCCGGACGGCGGCCCTCACCGGGGCGGCACCGAGCCGGTCCACCGCCGCGGACAACCGGGGGTCGCGCAGCAGCACGTCGGTGCGCGGGATACGGCGGCGTGCGTCGGGCCCGGCGTGCCGGGGCGGGCGGCCGGAACCGGGCGCGCTCCGCGTCGGGTCCTCGTCGGCACTTCGCGGTACCGGCCGCTGCTCCATGGCGCCCCTGTCCTTCCAGGTCCGGCCGTGCGCCCGTACGGGCTGCGCTCATCGTCTCCCAGTGCCCCCGGCCCGCCGTTCGACACGCCGGAACGCACGTTGACCTCGGGCACCGCTCGGGTACTCGGCGCCGCATGACCGAGCATGAGCGCAAGCGACAGGAAGAGAACGCGACGGCGGCCGAGCGGGCCGCGCGCAGGCAGCGGGAGGCGGACCGCGAGCGCGCCGCCGCCGAGCCGTTCGACTACCCGTATCCGGAGCGCCGGGCCGGGGTCCGCGCCCGGCGCCACATCAGCGAGGCGGCCGCCGCCGCGGACACCCCTCCGGGCATCCCCGGGGGCTACGGCACGACGGGCGGCGGACAGCCGGGGGCGGTCGGCGCCGCCCACCCGCCGGCCCCCTCCCGCCGGAGCGCCGAGCACCGCACACCGGCCGCGGAGCCGGGCGGCGACGACGTGGGACCGGTGAACAGGTCCGACCACTGACGCCGCACGGGCCGACCGGAGTACCGGTGGGACGGCGGCCCCTGAAACCGGAGGGGCGGCGGTCCCCGGAGCCGGTGGGACGGCGGTCCCCGGAACCGGAGGGGCGCCGGTCCCCGGAGCCGGTGGGACGGCGGTCCCCGGAACCGGTGGGACGGCGGTCCCCGGAACCGGTGGGACGGCGGTCCCCGGAACCGGTGGGACGGCGGTCCCCGGAACCGGTGGGACGGCAGGCCCTGGAACCGGAGGGGCGGCGGGCCCTGGAACCGGAGGGGCGGTCGCCCGGTTACCCGTCGGCCCCGGGCCGCGTCCGGCGTCTCACGGCGCTTCGGTCGGCCACGGCGGCCGGTCGTCCCTGTCGTCGGCGTCCGGCGGCGGCCGGGGCGGCGGCGGCTCGCCCGCGGTGAGGTGTTCCAGCACCTCCATCAGTTCCTGGCAGGCCTTCTCCACCGAGCTGCGGGTGTTGCGTTGCTCGGTGATCACGGCGGAGAGCAGCAGCGCGGTCAGGGCCATGGCACCGTTGAACGCCTGCAGCTTCAGCATGACCTCGATCCGGTTCAGTCCGGCGAACGCCCCGACGCCGTCGGTCGCGGCGACGGTGGCCACCACGGACGTCACCAGCGCACAGAGCGCGCTGCCGGCCAGCTGGAACCGCAGGGCGGCCCAGATGATGAGCGGGTAGACGAGGAACAGCGTGCTGATCGAGCTGTAGGCCGCGAGCGGTACGAGGGCGCAGGCTACGACGGCCAGCGCTGTCGCCTCCTTCCAGCGGCCCAGCGACAGCGGCCTGCGGGCGCCGTACAGCAACAGCAGCAGCGGGGTGACGATCAGGACGCCCATCGCGTCGCCCACCCACCAGGCGAGCCAGACGGGCCAGAAGCCGTGGGCGGGCAGCCTGTCGGTGATCACGAGGAGCCCGACGCCGATGGTCGCGCTGATCAGCATGGCGGCCAGCGCGGCCAGGAACACCAGGGCGAGGCCGTCGCGTAAACGGCCGAGGTCGGTGCGGAACCCCGCCCGGCGCAGCAGCAGGGCCGCGCACACGGGTGCGGCGGTGTTGCCGAAGAGGATGCCGAGCACGTGGAGGCTGGGCGTGGTGAGGGTCAGTACGACGCAGAGGACGCCGATCGTGATGCCGGGCCAGCAGCCCAGGCCGAGGATCAGCAGGGCCGCGACGGCGACGCCGGTCGGCGGCCAGATGGGGGTCACGACGGCGCCCTCGACGGTCAGCTCGCGCAGCAGGCCGAGCCGCCCCGCCGCGTAGTAGCAGACGGCGACGGCCAGCACCTGGACGACTCTGCCGCCCGGCCGGCGCAGCTCCTCGATACCCACCACAGCAGCCATCTCACACCGCCGGCACCGGGTCGGCGAGGCGGGAGAGCCTCCCGTCCGGCCCTATGGCCGAATGCGCAACCGCTCCGGCAGCGGCCGTGCGCACCGGGTTCCGTGGCCGGCGGGCTCCATCACGGCTCGGCCGGCGTCCGCCGTCCAGGCCGGCACGGTCACGGCTCGGTGTCCGGCCCGTCCAGGCCGACACCGTCACGGCTCGGCGTCCGGGCCGTCCAGGCCCACGACGAGTACGGCGGCGTCGTCCTCGTGGCCGACGCTCTCGGCGCCCTTGATCACGGCCGTGGCAAGGGAGTGGGAATCCAGACCGGCGACGGCGGCGATGCCCGCGAGCCGGACCACCTGGTCGAGGCCTTCTTCCACGGTCAGCGACGGTCCTTCCACGACACCGTCGGTGAGCAGCACGAACACCCCGCCGGTGGTGAGCCGGTGCCGGGTGACCGGGTACTCCATGCCCTGTTCGATGCCGAGCGGGGGTCCGCCCTCGTCGTCGACGACACCGGACTTTCCGTCGGCCGTGGCCCAGACGAAGGGTATGTGTCCGGCCCGGGCGCTCTCCAGCACGCCGGTGGCCGGGTCCAGCCGCATGAAGGTGCAGGTGGCGAACAGGTCGCTGCCGAGGGAGAGCAGCAGGTCGTTGGTGCGGGCCAGCAGTTCCCCCGGCTCGCCGGTGACGGAGGCGAGCGCCCTCAGTCCGGCCCTGACCTGGCCCATGAAAGCGGCGGCCTCGATGTTGTGCCCCTGTACATCACCGATCGACAGCCCTATTCGGCCGTCGGGCATGGCGAACGCGTCGTACCAGTCGCCGCCGACGTTGAGGCCGAAGTTGGCCGGCGCGTACCGCACGGCCAGGTGCAGACCGGGTGCGGCAGGCAGGTCCCGGGGCAGCATGCCGCGCTGCAGGGCGATGGCCAGCTCGACCTGGGTCCGCTGCAGCTCCGCGCGCTGACGCGCCTGGGCGGTGAGCGAGCCGAGTCTGGCCAGCAGCTCGTCGCCTTGATCCGTGGGGCGCTTGCGGGGCATCGATCACTTCCGCCGGGGCGGCGGCCTGCGGAGGGCCGGGCCGCCGGAGATTTTGGCAAACGCCTAGATTTTACCGATTTACGAGTATCGCGCCCCCGGATGGCTCCCTTCGCGGCCCCGGCCCGGGGCCCTGCCGCCAAGGCCGGGACCCGGGTCCGCTCAGCGGACCTCGGAGTCGATTCCGGTGATCACCGCAGGTCCGAGCGGTGCCTCCCGCTCGTCCAGTCCCGCGTCCCGCAGCGCATCGTCCGCGAGGCGGCGCGCCTCCTCCTCGGCGTGCGGGCCGGTGTCCGCCTCGACGGTGAGGCGGAGGGTGAAGGTGTTGTCGTCGTTGACGCGGAGCACGTCCAGGTCCTCGGCGTTGCCCAACCGCGTGCCGTGCGGATCCGCGGGGCGGAGGGCCCCGGCCAGCCGGGACCGGGCGTCGGCCCCGATGCCGCTGGTGAAGGTGCCGGGGACGCTGATCACGTAGGTCGTCATGAGACGGGTCCTTTCCTCGGGCGTCGCGTCCCCCCGCCTACCCCGATTCCCGGCCTTCGCACAGCAAGGCCCCCATCGGCCGCCAGGCCCCGGCCCGGGCCCCGCGGGCCACCCGCTCCCCCGTCCCCTCGCCCCGGCCGGCTCCGCTCCCGTCAACCCGTCCGCGCCCCCGTCCCCCGGACGGTGGACCTCCCCGTGTCGGCTCCCCGGCCGGGCAGGGCCGGAATGGGAGATTACGGAGGCGGCCCGGTCCGCTTCTCCCCTGTCACCCTGCACGAAGGACTCGCCATGCGCCTGTACCGTCCGCTCGCCGCCGTACTCGGCGGACTCGCCCTCACCATGACCGCCACCGGCACCGCGCTCGCCGCCGACGGCACGTTCGCCTGGATCGGCCCCCAGGGCAAGGCGTACGCCATCTCCAACCCGCCGGACAACAAGTGCTTCGACATGGCCCAGGAAGCGCGCGGCGCACGCAACGAGACGAAGAAGCCGCTCGTCGTCTACACGAAGAAGAAGTGCAAGGGGACGGCGCTGCGGCTCGCGCCCGGCCACTCGGCGTCCAGCAGCGCGCGGTTCGCCAGCGTCGTCTTCAACCCGCGCTGACGGCTCCGCCGCGAATTCCACCGGGATTCCGCCGGGACTCCGCCGGAATCCCGCCAGGGTCGGGGGGCGGTGAGCCCCTCAGACCCAGCCGTCGAGCGCCCCCATGAAGCCGTCGAAGTCGTCGCGGTACAGGGTGTGCCCGGCCCCCTCGACGGTACGCAGCTCGAAGCCCCGCTGCACCAGCTCACCGGCGAGTCCCGGCCGCAGGAACTCGCTGGTGCCACCCAGCACCACCAGCGAGGGCACCGCCGCCCGCGCCGGTGCCCGGCCGACCGAGTAGACGCCGGGGAGGACACGGGCCGTGGCGGGGTCCCAGTCGGCGAGCGTGGCCAGTTCGATGTCCACGTCGACCTCGTCCCAGCGCGGATTGAGGCTTTTGACCATGGCGCGGGTCGCGGTCTTGAAGGCCGCGAAGTACGCGGAGGCCTCGACCAGTTTCTGCGGCAGGTCCCAGGCCGGATCGCAGTAGACGGCCCGCTTGGGCGCCAGCCGTTCGACGGCTCCGGCCAGGGCCATCGCCCCGAGCGAGTGGCCGAGCACCACCTCCGCCCCCTCGGGCAGGGTGTCGACGAGGTCGTCCGCCCAGTGCTCGGGGCTGTACTCGCCCCGGCCGCTCCTGCCGTGTCCACGCAGGTCCACACCGATGACGCGGTAACCCCTGCCGGCCAGGGCGGGCGCGACCCGGCGCCAGGTGCGGTGGTCGGACATCATCCCGTGGACGAGGACCGCGATGCGCTCACCGGTTCCCCACTCGTGCGTGTGCAGTCTCATCGGCGCCTCTCCCCGGGTCGGGACTCCGTCGGATCATGTCATCGCGCCCGGCGCCGGATCCACTACCGAACCGCCCTCGGCCACCCCCTCCGGGGGCCGAATGAGCGTGTGGTTATCATATGAGCGCTGCCTAGCTCGAAAGATGGACCTGTGACTGTCAACGACGACTCGTTCACCAACTGGAAGATCCGCGAGGAGATCGCGGAGTCGATGATCCCGCTCATCGGGAAGCTGCACCGCGAGCGGGACGTGACCGTCCTGCTGCACAGCCGCTCCCTGGTGAACAAGTCGGTGGTCAGCCTCCTCAAGACGCACCGCTTCGCCCGGCAGATCGCCGGTGCCGAGCTGTCGGTCACCGAGACCATGCCGTTCCTGGAGGCCCTGACCACGCTCGACCTCGGGCCGTCCCAGATCGACCTCGGCATGCTCGCCACCATGTACAAGGCCGATGACCGCGGTCTGAGCGTGACGGAGTTCACCGCCGAGGCGGTCGCCGGCGCCACCGGTGCCAACAAGATCGAGCGCCGCGAACCGCGCGACGTCGTCCTGTACGGCTTCGGTCGCATCGGCCGCCTCGTCGCCCGCCTGCTGATCGAGAAGGCCGGCTCCGGCAACGGCCTGCGCCTGCGCGCCATCGTCGTGCGCGGCGGTGGCGGCCGGGCCGCCGGAGACCTCGTCAAGCGCGCCTCGCTGCTGCGCCGCGACTCCATCCACGGCCAGTTCCAGGGCACGATCACCGTGGACGAGGACAGCAGCACGATCGTCGCCAACGGCAACGAGATCAAGGTGATCTACGCCGACGACCCGTCGCACGTGGACTACACCGAGTACGGCATCCGGGACGCCATCCTCATCGACAACACCGGTAAGTGGCGCGACCGCGAGGGCCTGTCCAACCACCTGCGCCCCGGTATCGAGAAGGTCGTGCTGACCGCGCCGGGCAAGGGCGACGTCCCGAACATCGTGCACGGCGTCAACCACGACACGATCAAGCCGGACGAGCAGATCCTGTCCTGCGCCTCCTGCACCACCAACGCGATCGTCCCGCCGCTGAAGGCCATGGACGACGAGTATGGCGTGCTGCGCGGCCACGTGGAGACGGTCCACTCGTTCACCAACGACCAGAACCTGCTGGACAACTACCACAAGTCCGAGCGCCGTGGCCGCTCCGCGCCGCTCAACATGGTCATCACCGAGACGGGTGCCGCCTCGGCCGTCGCCAAGGCGCTGCCCGACCTGAAGGCGAAGATCAGCGGCAGCTCGATCCGCGTCCCGGTGCCGGACGTCTCGATCGCGATCCTGAACCTGCAGCTGGCCCGCGAGGCCACCCGCGAGGAGGTGCACGACTACCTGCGCGAGGTGTCGCTGACCTCGCCGCTCAAGCGCCAGATCGACTTCATCACGGCGCCCGACGCGGTCTCCAGCGACTTCATCGGCTCGCGCCACGCCTCGATCGTGGACGCCGGTGCCCTGAAGGTCGACGGCGACAACGCGATCCTCTACCTCTGGTACGACAACGAGTTCGGCTACTCCTGCCAGGTCGTCCGGGTCGTCCAGCACGTCTCGGGCGTGGAGTACCCGACGTACCCGGCGACGGCGGTCTGATCCGCCCGGCCTCGCGTACGCGTACGGCCGTCGACCGGGGTTTCCGGTCGGCGGCCGTCTCGCGTGGGCGGGTGCGGTCAGGCCGTGGCCGGCTTGCTGCACGCGCCCGCGGCACACGCCGTGAGCCACTGGTCGAAGTCGGCGTCGTAGCGGGTGCCGATGCCGTCGTGGTAGACGGCGTATCCGCCGGTGTAGTCACCGACGCGGAAGCGGGAGAGCATGCGCTGGACGTCGTCCGGGTGCTTCTCGGTCATGTAGCGCACGGCGAGGTAGCCCCACGGGTAGGTGCGGACCACGTCGCTGTTGTCGTAGGTGTTCTCGAAGAGGGTGCTCAGCTTGTAGGTGTGCTTGCCGGCCTCCTGGACCGCCTGGTCGTCGACGAGACCCCGGTAGCTGTAGGAGACGTACTCGGCGATGCCCTCGATCCACCACACGTCCGGCACGGAGATCTGCCGGCCGAAGTCGCCCTTCATGTCGTCGCGGGCGTCCAGGAAGTGCGTGTACTCGTGGTTGAGGTTCCAGATCCGGGCCGGGAAGCCGTCGTCGTAGTTCTTCTGGTACATGATCGACATCGGCTGGTTGGCCGGGTCCGACGGGTCTCCGCCGAGCGTCATTCCCCCGTTGTCGGTGCTGATGCCGTACATGGGGCCGGCGTACGTCTGGTAGTCGGTGCGGCTGGCGAAGACCACCAGCTGGAGGGTGGAGGCGTACTGGCCGGGTATCTGCCCGCCGGCCCGTACGACGGAGCGGAAGTAGGCGTCCTGGCGGAGCACGCTCGCGCAGGCGGCGTCGAGGTCGGCCGCGGCCAGTGCCTGGGCGCGGACGGTGATGTTGCCGTCGCAGTTGCGTGTGACGGGCAGGACGGCCTTGGCGAGCTTGTCCGGCAGGTTGCAGACGTCGTAGTAGGCGCAGTTGGCGCTGTCGTAGTAGCCGGCCTGGCTGGCCACCGCCACCCAGAGCCCGGCCGTCGGACCGGTGATCGCGGTCCGGTCCAGCACGTCCTTCGCCAACGGCCCGGCGATGTCGCGCAGTTCGGGGTGCTCGACATAACGGGCCAGGTTCATCCCTGCGTTGGAGTCCAGGAAGGCCAGGTCGGTGCCGAGCTGGTCGGTGTTGGCCAGCGCGAAGTCGTACAGGGTGTCGACGATGCGCGGGTCGGCGTCGACCGCCTGTACGTACTGCGGGTTCCAGTTGCCGCGCCACAGCGGTGTGTAGACGTCGTTGACGGCCCTGATCATGCTGTCGATCGAGTCGTAGGAGCTGTCGTAGGCGTTCAGCAGCCGCCGGTAGACGTACAGGTAGCGGCCCTGCTGGTCGGCGCTGTCGGTGAGGATGACGGTCTCGCCGAGGATGTCGCCGTTGGCCGCCGTGACGTCACGGGAGTGGGAGCGGGCGAAGAAGGTGTCCATGCCGCCGGTGACGGCAGTGGTGAGGCGGGCGGTGTACGGGCCCACGTCACCAGGGTGGTTGAACTGCACGTAGTAGCCGGCGCGCAGGAAAAGGACCAACTGCAGCAGGCTGCCGGAGTTGTCGCCGCGGTACTGCCCGGCGGTGCGGGTGAACGCGTTCGCCACGGTCAGCATCTGGGTCTGGCGGAAGACGTCGCGCGCGTTCGTACCGGTGACGGAGAAGAGGGTGTTGACGCAGTCCGCGGTCGCGGCCTTGACGAAGGACACGAGTGCGGAGCCGGTACGGCTGCCGAAGTCGGCCGGGGTGCAGGAGGCCGACTTCGCCGCGGTCCGGGACGGCTTGGTGAACATCGGCCGGTGCGGCGGAAGTTGGACCGGACTGAGGCGCTTGGCCTGGGCCGAGGGGCGCTCGGTGGCACCGGTGGACGCGGCGGCGGGCGGCGGCACGGGGAGGTGCGTGCGGGGTGCGGTGACCGTGCCGGTCTGCGGCCGGGGTGCTGCCGACGCCGGGCCGGCCAGCAGACCGGCCAGGGTCATGCAGACGGCTGCGGTACCGGCGATGCGCCCGACCGTGCCTCTGGGGACGCGTCCGGGCAGCGCGAAGCGATAGCGCATCTGGGTTCCTCCACGAAGGGATGCGCCTCTGTGGGGTGTTGAGGCGTGTGAGGCACTGTCTCAGCGCCGTACCGGCCTCAACAATGGCGTGTGACATAGCACATGGCACCGGCCGCTCATAACATCGCGGCACATCCGTGACACGCCCCTACGCCCCCGCGACGCTCCAGGTGCGCGAGGCCCAGGTGCGCAGGTGCGGGGCCTGGGCGACGAGATCGCGGTAGGCCGCCGTGGCGGACTGGAAGAGCGCCTCCACCAGGTCGTCGCCGACCGCGTCCGGGCGCCAGGCCAGCACATAGCGGCACCACAGCGGCGAGCCGACCAGGGGTTTCACCGTGACGTGCGGAATCGGCCGCAGCGTCGGCTGCACGAGGGACACGCCGAACCCGTCGGCGATCATGCTCTGCAGCTGGGTCTGGTCGCCGAGCCACTCGTGGACGGTGACCGGGGTGAAGCCGGCCGCCGCGCAGGCGTCGTAGAACACGCCGGGCCAGCCGGCACCGTCGTCCGGGGTCACGAACCAGGCGTCCTCGGCCAGATCGGCGAGCTGCACCTGGGCGCACTGCCGGAGCCGGTGCCGGGCGGACAGGGCGACGAACGTGGGCTCGGTGACGATCCCGCGATGCCGTACGGCGGTCGAGTGCCGCAGCTCCATGCCCGGGTAGTCGGCGGCTATGGCGGCGTCCACGGTGCCCTCCTCCAGCAGCTCCACGATCCGTGAGGACGCGTAGACACTGGTGACCGCGAGGGAGAGTTCCGGCAGGCGGGTGCGAACGCGGGAGACCGTGCCGGACAGCACGGGCGAGTTCGTCGCGGCCACGCGCACGGTCCGCTGCGGGCGGGCGGAGGCCGGGCGGTGCCCGATGGCGGCGGCCCGGGCGAGGACGTCCCGGGCCTGCTCGACGACCTCGGCGCCGTACCGGGTGGGCCGGACCCCGCTCGGCCCGCGCTCGAAGAGCGGCTCGCCCAGGTGGCGTTCGATGCGGCGCAGCTGGGTGCTCACGGCGGGCTGGGAGTAGCCCAGCTGCGCGGCGGCGCGGCCCACGCTGCCCGCGTCCGCGATCGCGCACAGCACCCGCAGGTGCCGCAGCTCCAGCTCCATCGGTCCACTCCCGGTTCGTTCCCACGGCCGGCCCGACGCCCCGGCCCGCACCCCCGCACACGACCGTGCCCGCCGGGACCGCGCACGCCGCGCGCCGCCGCCCGCCCCGCCCGCGCCGGCCGTGGTCACGACCGGCGGACCGAAGCGTTCCATGGCCTCCTCCACGGCACAAGTCGCAGGTCCGCCAGGGTGCGGACGGCCACATCGCACGCAAGCCGCCGCGCGGGAGTGGAGCATGGCCCCAGCCGTGACCCTGACCCCGGCCCAGGCCGAGAGCGACATCCGGACGCTCGGGCGGACCGGCGCCCGCCCCTGGCCCAGCCCTGCCCCTCCAACCCGACAACGGCCCTGGCTTGGCGCCGGCCGGCCCCGGCCGGCCGCTGGAGTGCGGCCGGCCAGGGCCCTCGGGTCGCGGGCTCAGTGGCGCCCCAGCATCTCGGCGACCCGGATGAACCCGTCCGTGCCGTGCCCGAGGCCGATCACCCGGCGGGCCATGCCCTCGACCGCGCGCATCACGCCCGCGTCGATGCCGTGGGACTCCGAGACCTCCACGACATGGGCCATGGTGGAGGCTGCCGAGGTGACCGGGTTGATCTCGCCGGAGTAGGTGCCGCTGTCGGCGTCCTGCGCGAACTGCTCGAAGAGCGGCGGCAGGATCGCACCGATGCCCTGGGCGAAGGGCGCCAGTTCGCCTGCCGTGACCCCCTCCGCCCGGGCGATCGCCACGGCGTGCGCGTAGCCCGCCATCGCGGTCCAGAAGAGGTCGAGCAGCGCGATGTCGAAGGTGGCGGCACGCCCGGCGTCCTCCCCCAGGTGGGTGTGCGTCCCGCCCAGCACCTGCAGCGCGGCCCGGTGCCGTTCGAAGAGGTCACGCGGGCCACTGTGCAGGAAGACGGCCTCCGGAGTGCCGATGCTGGGAGCCGGAGTCATGATCGCGCCGTCCAGGTAGCCGATGCCGTGGGCCGCCGCCCAGTCCGCGGTGTCCCGGGCACGGTCCGGGGTGTCGGCGGTCAGGTTCACGACGGCACGGCCCTTCAGCGCGCGGGTGACGTCGTCACGGCGCAGGATCGCGTCGGACGCCTGGTAGTTCACCACGCAGACGACGATCAACTCCCCGGCCGCCACGGCCTCTTCGGCCGTCGCGGCGCCCGTCGCGCCACGCTCGGTCAGCTCGCGGTCCTTCCCGGGCGTGCGGTTCCAGACCGTGGTCCGCAGACCGGCCTCGAGGAACGCGCCCGCCAGCTCACGGCCCATCGGACCGAGACCGAGCACCGTGACGGCAGGAAGATCCAGAGATGTGGACATGTTGCAACTCCCGTATGCAGTAGGAAAGACGGCCGCAACGGCCGATGGGTAACCGAAGAGGGAACGACGATGACGCGAAGCCGTGCACAGGACCCGAACGTCTGTGGAGTGACCGCAGCGATCGCCGTGATCGAGGGCAAGTGGAAGACGTCGCTGCTGTGGTTGCTGGAGTCCGGCCCGCACCGGCCCGGCGAACTGCGCCGCCGGCTGCCGGGCCTGAGCGAGAAGGTGCTGACCCAGGCGCTGCGCGAGATGGAGGAGGACGGCTTGGTGCACCGGGAGGTGCACCAGGTGCTGCCGCCGAAGACCGTGTACTCGCTGACCGGGTTCGGCCGTGAACTGGCCGAGGCACTGGACCCCTTGGCCGCGTGGGGCCACCGTCGTCTGGACCGGCTCCGCGAGCGCGAGGACGAGCGCGAAGCGGCGTCCTGACGCGCCGCGGCTGTCACCTCCCGTCCGTTCTCCGGCAGCCCCTGACCTCGTGGAACAGCCTCTCCCGGTCGGCCGGGGCGTGCCAAGTACCCACAAAAAAGTGGGTATCCCGACGCCGCACCGACCGCACACGGAGCCGATCGCGGCGTCGTCCCCCTGCCTTGCCCGCTCCCCCACTCCCACTGCTCACTGCCCACTGCCCACTGCGCCCGCCGACGGGCTGGAGGCCGGCGGGACATCCCCGCGGCGGGCCGTCACCCGCACCCCTACTGCTAGCCTAATGGTTTTAGGAAACTGCATAATGGGTTTCGGCAAGAGGGAGAAGGACCATGGTGCGCGCAGGCCTCACCACCGAGCGTCTCGTCCGGGCCGGTGCGGAGCTGGCCGACGAGGTCGGCTTCGAGCAGGTCACGGTGTCCGCGGTGGCCCGGCGGTTCGACGTCAAGGTCGCGAGTCTGTACTCACACCTGAAGAACTCCCAGGACCTGAAGACACGGATCGCGCTGCTCGCCCTGGAGGAGCTGGCCGACCAAGCCGCCACGGCGCTCGCCGGCCGCTCCGGCAAGGACGCCCTCGGCGCCTTCGCGAACGTCTACCGCGACTACGCACTCGCCCACCCCGGCCGCTACTCGGCGGCCCGGCACCCACTGGACACCGAGACGGCGGTCACCAGCGCGGGTGTCCGCATCGCCCAGCTGACCCGGGCCATCCTGCGCGGCTACGACCTGGCGGAGCCGGACCAGACCCACGCCGTCCGCCTCCTCGGCAGCGTCTTCCACGGCTACGTCAGCCTGGAGACCGCCGGCGGGTTCAGCCACAGCGCGCCCGACTCCCAGGAGTCGTGGACCCGGATCCTCGACGGCCTCGACTCCCTGCTGCGCAACTGGCCGGTCCACCCCTGAGACCAGCGGCCCGCCCACCCCTGAGACGGAGTGAACAGAAATCATGCACACCACCCCACTGACGGCCGAACTGATCCGCGGCGCCATCGAACTGGAGCGCACCGCACACGGCCTGCTGCCGCACCGGCTGCCCGCCCGGGCCCGCGCCCAGTGCGCCGACCCGCAGCTGGCCCTGGCCGAGTCCCAGCCCTCCGGCGTGCGGCTGGTCTTCCGCACCCGCGCGACCACCGTCGAGCTGGACACCCTGCCGACCAAGCGGGTCTACATCGGCGTACCGCCGCGCCCGGACGGCGTGTACGACCTGCTCGTGGACGGGCACCCGGCCGGCAGCGCCATGCTCACCGACGGCAGCACCCTCACCATCGATCCGGGCACCGGCACCGCCGAGTACCGGCCCGGCCCGGTCGGCACCGTGCGCTTCACCGGCCTGCCGGACCGCGTCAAGGACGTGGAGATCTGGCTGCCGCACAACGAGCGGACCGAACTGGTCGCGCTGCGCACCGACGCGCCCGTCGAGGCCGTACCGGACCGGGGCCGCAGGGTGTGGCTGCACCACGGCAGTTCGATCAGCCACGGCTCCGACGCCGCGAGCCCCACCACCACGTGGCCGGCGCTCGCCGCATCCCTGGGCGGGGTGGAGCTGATCAATCTCGGGCTGGGGGGCAGCGCGCTGCTCGATCCTTTCACCGCCCGGACGCTGCGCGACACGCCGGCCGACCTGATCAGCGTCAAGCTCGGCATCAACGTGGTCAACACCGACCTGATGCGGCTGCGTGCCTTCGGCCCCGCCGTGCACGGCTTCCTCGACACCGTCCGCGAGGGCCACCCCGACACCCCGCTGCTCGTCGTCTCGCCGATCCTGTGCCCCCTGCACGAGGACACGCCCGGCCCGACCGCGATGGACCTCGCGGCGCTGAGCGAGGGAGTGGTGCGGTACCGGGCCACCGGGGATCCCGCGGAGCGGGCCGCCGGGAGGCTCACCCTCGGCGTCGTACGGGACGAGCTGGCCCGGATCGTGCGTGAGCGGGCGGCCGACGATCCGCACCTGCACCACCTCGACGGCCCGGAGCTGTACGGGGACGCCGACTTCGGCGAGCTGCCGCTGCCCGACGGCCTGCATCCGGACAAGGCCGCGCACCGCCGGATCGGCGAACGGTTCGCGGCGCTGGCGTTCGCCGGGAGCGGCCCCTTCGCGGACCGTGCCGCCTGACCCGTACCCGCCGGCTCACACCAGGTGGGCGAAGACGACCAGGTTGTCGGTGTAGTCGCGCACCGAGCGGTCGTAGTCCCCGGCGCAGGTGATGAGCCGTGCCTCGGGGCGCGAGGCGTCCGCGTACACCCGTGAGCTGGGGAAATCGTCCTTGGCGAAGGTCTCTGTGCTGTCCACGACGAACTCCGCCGTGCGCCCGTCGGCCCGCTCCACCGAGAACCGGTCGCCGGCCCCCAGCTCGTCGAGGTCGGCGAAGACGGCCGGGGAGGTCACGGTGTCGACGTGCCCGGCGATCACCGACGTGCCGTCCTCACCGGGCGAGGCACCCTTGGCGTACCAGCCGACCAGATTGGTGTCGCCGGCGGGCGGGGGCTGGAGCTGGCCCGAGGGACCGAGGTCCAGGGAGGTGAAGGGCGCGTTCACGCCGATCTTCGGGATGCGCAGCCGGAGCGGCGCGGAGCGCGGCAACGCCTCGCTGGTCCGCTGCGGGTCGGTCTGCGTGTCGGCGGGCGCGCCCGAGGTGCGGGGCGGCACCGGCGTCTCGTCGGGCTGCTGGTGACCGCCGAACATACTGACGGCGAGAACGACGGCCGCCACACCCCACAGCATCAGCCGCCCGCCGCGGCCGGAGGACCGCTCGTCCGGTCCCGGTCCGGCCGATGCCGGAGTCGACGGTTCTGCTGCCATCGGACATCACCTCTCTCGGACACGGCAGCGCGGGGGTCAGGCCAGGGAGCGGGGCCGGCCACCGGGCACAGTGGGCGCGGGCCGCCGACACAGCGGGCACGTCGGCGGCGTCCGCAGCCCCTGGGCGGTGCCGGCCGTCAGGACGCCGGCCCGGTGGCCTTCTTACGGCGCAGCGCGTACGCGCCGGCGGCGCCTACGCCGAGCACGGCGAGACCGCCGGCGGTGACACCGGGCGTGGCGAGGCCGCCGCCACCGGTGTGCATGCCACCGCGCGGCTTCTCGCCGCCGTCACCCCAGCCGCCCTTGCCGTGGCCACCGCCCTCCTCCTTGTCTCCCTTGTCTCCCTTGTCTCCCTTGCCCCCCTTGCCGCCGCTGTCCTCCTCGTCTTCGTCATCTCCCTTGCCCCGGTAGCTCTCGGAGCCGTAGCCGCTCTTGTCGCCGCTGTCGCCCCCGGAACCCCAGTCGTCGCTGCCCACCGCGGCGAGGGCTCCGCCACCCGTGTGCATTCCGCCGCGCGGCCCGCCGTGTTCGCGGTCGTCGTCGCGCTTGTTGCCGTAATCCTTGTCGGAGTCGCTGTCGGAACCCTTGCCGCGGTCACGGTCGGAGTCGCTGTCTTGCTCCCTGCTGTACGAGGAGTCGTCGTTGTCGCCGCCGTGCCCGGCCGCCGGAACGGCGAACGCGGTGCCGGGAACGGCGAGGGCGGCGGTGGCGGCCGCCGTGGCCAAGAACGTGCGGGCAGAGCGCATCATGATGTCCTTCCGCCGTGACCGGGCAGCGGATACCTCATCAGCTGGATGGACCCGGCCCCGACATGAACCACCGTCAGTGAGGGCCCTGACATCCACCATCCGAGCCGCCCAGCCGGGTCACCACGCCACCCGTCTGCCCCAGCGCGCCTGCCGCGCGATCCCTCGTCCGGGCCAATCGGCCGGAGGGGGCGCAGGACCCCTGAAGGCGTCCGGGTTCCGTCCGGCCGTCGATCGCGTTCCGGCGGGACCGCCGCGCCGGGAAGGGGACGTGCGATGACCGCGGGCGCCGTGCGGGCAGTCCGGCACCGGCTGCTCGCCGCGTCGGCCGGTGCCCTGCTCGCGGTGGCCGCCGTCGCCGTGCCGGCCCGCGCCGGGGCGGAGGTGACGGAGTATCCGGTCACCACGGCGGCCGGGGCCGCTCCCGCAGGAGTCACCACCGGACCGGATCGCGCGCTGTGGTTCACGGAGCACGGCGCCGGACGGATCGGCCGGATGGCGGCCGACGGCACGATCACCGACTTCCCGACCTCCGGCTCCGACACCGGTCCGGCCGAGATCACCTCGGGGCCGGACCGTGCCCTGTGGTTCACGGAGACCACCGCCGGGCGGATCGGCCGCATCACAGTCACCGGCCGGCTCACCGAGTTCCCGCTGCCCGACCCGGGCGGCGGACCGGCCGGGCTCGCACTCGGCCCGGACCAGGCCCTGTGGTTCACCGAGGCCACCGGCAACAGGATCGGCCGCATCACGGCCACGGGCCGGATCACCGAGTATCCGGTCCCCACGTCCGACGCCTCTCCCCACTCGATCGCCGCGGGCGGGGACGGCGCCCTGTGGTTCACGGAGCTGAGCGGCGGGAAGGTCGGGCGGATCAGCACGGCCGGCCGCATCACCGAGTACCGGCTGCCCGGCGGTGCCGCCTTTCCCGCCGGCATCGTCGCGGGGCCGGGCGGGATGTGGTTCACCGCGTCCGGCACGCACTCGGTCGGCCGGATCGACTACACCGGGCGCGTCACCCATGTCCCGCTGCCCGGCACGGACAGCATGCCGAGCGGCATCACGCGCGGGCCCGACGGCCGCGTCTGGTACGCCGACCAGGCCGGCCGGATCGGCAGCATCTCCGCGACCGGCAACGTGACCACGGTCCCCGTGCCGGACGGCGCCGACAAGGTGCCCTTCCGGCTGACGGCGGGCCCCGGCCGTGCCGTGACGTTCACGGAACTGCTCGGCAACGCCCTCGGCCGGGTCCGCATCCCGTGACACCGCCCGCCTTGTTCCGTTATGCCGCCTGACCTGCCCGGTGACACCGCCTGCCTTGCCCCGTGACGCCGCCTGACCTGCCTACGCCGCCTGACCTGCCCGGTGACACCGCCTGCCTTGTTCCGTGAGACCGCGCCCCCGACTCCGTGACACCGCACTCTTTCCCGTGACACCGCCTGCGTTGTCCCGTGAGGCCCCTCCCTTGACCCGTGAGACCCGCCCCGGACCCGTGAGACCCGCCCCTGACTCGTGAGAGCCGCCCCTGACTCGTGAGGCCATCTCTCTTGTTATGACCGCTGTCATAACGCAGGCTGGTGCCGACAGCGTGCGAGCCGATGCGGTGGGAGGAAGCAGTGGCGGACGGGATGGCACGGGACCTGTGGGAGCGGTACGAGCCGGTGCACGATCTGGTCTACTTCACGCCGGAGGCGCACCGGGCGGCCGACGAACTCGGCATGCGCGGGTTCTGGATGGGCTACTTCGCCCTGCGCGCCGCACCCCTCGGTGCGGCGGCCCCGTCCGTGGTGACGAGTTGTTTCTACGTCTTCCACCCCGCCCGGGTGGCCCGGGCGCTGCCGGACGCCTGGGAGTACGCGGCACCGGCGGACGTACTCGCGGCCCGTCAGGAGGCGATGGACGCGGCGATGACCCGGCTGTTCGGGCGGGACGTCGTCGGCTCCGCCGCGTTCGCCGAGGCCGCGGACCTGGCCTGGGAGGCCGCGGCGGCCGCGGACACCACGGGCCGGGTACTGGCCGCCGCCAACCAGGCGCTGGAGCGCCCGGACCGGCCCACCGCACGCCTGTGGCAGGCCCTGACGACCCTGCGCGAACACCGGGGCGACTCGCACGTCGCGGTGCTGGTGAGCCTGGGCCTCGGACCGGTAGAGGCGATGGTGCTCAAGGCGGCGGCGGGCGAGTCCGACGGGGCCTTCCTGCGCGAGACACGGAAGTGGGAGGAGACGGACTGGGAGGCGGCCGTGACCCGGCTGCGCGCGTCCGGCCGGCTCGCGGCGGACGGCTCGCTCACGCCCGCGGGCGCGGCAGTACGTGCGGAGGCCGAGGCGCTCACCGACGCGGCGGCCGAGGGACCGTGGACGGCGCTGGGCGCCGGACGCACCGGGCGTCTGGCCGAGCGCCTGGAGCCGCTGGCCCGGACCGTCCTGGAGGCGGGACTGCTGCCGCCCGGGAATCCGGTGGGGCTGACCCGCGCGTCGTATCCCGTCGGCCGCTGAGGTACCGGGTCCGCTGAGCCGAGGATCGTGCCTCGGCGGCCGCTGAGGCAGCCGGTGAGACTGAGCCGAACGCCGTACCCGCTGGCCGCGGATGCACCCGGGGGCTGAGACCGAGGGTCGTGCCTCGTCGGCCGCCGGGGCGCTTCGGGCGGGTCGGCCGGGGTCCCGGCCCGGGGTGCCGGGCCGGGGACACCTCACGGGTGGCGGAGTGCTGCGGACTACCAGGTCACCGGCAGCCGCTCGGGGATCCGCTTCATGAACCCGGTGCGCCAGACCAGTTGGCCCGCCGGTACGGCCAGCGCGAGGTCCGGCAGCCGGTCGAGGAGGACCTCCAGCGCGATACGGGCGTGGGTACGGCCGAGCGCGGTGGCGGGACAGTAGTGGGCACCGCCGCCGAAGGAGAGGTGGTCGGCGGTGTTGTCGCGGTGGACGTCGAACCGGTGCGGGTCCGGGAACTTCTCCGGATCCAGGTTGGCGCCCTCGACCAGGACGAGGACGAGCTCGCCCGCCCGGATGTCGACGTCGCCGAGCCGGACGTCCTCCAGGGCGAGCCGGGGCAGGGCGTCGCCGATGGAGAGGTTGACCCGCAGCAGCTCCTCCACACCGGGTCCGGTCAGGTCGGGGCGGTCCCGCAGGAGGTCGCGGGCGATGGGGTGGGTGAGCAGGTAGACCAGGGCCATGGCGAGGAAGCCCGAGGTGGAGATGACTCCGGCGCCGAAGAGGGTGACGCCGACGGTGGCCAGCATCTCGTCGGTGAGGTGCGCGTACTCGGGGTCGTCGCGCAGGGCGGCGAGTTCGCCCATCAGGCCGTGCGTCGCCGGGTCGTCGAGCAGGGCCGCCATCCGGGAGATGTCCCGGTCCCAGTTGATCCGCGCGCCGGTGATCGGGCACGGGGAGTTCATGAAGGCGATGTCCAGGCTGCGCAGGAAGGCCGGGGCCTCGTCCTGCGGGATGCCGAGGATGTGGCAGTGCATGCCGGCCGAGTACGGCTCACAGAACGCCCCGCGCAGGTCGGCCGTCGGCCCTTCGGCGACGAGCAGGTCCACCAGCCGGTGGGCCTCCGCACGCAGCCACTCCATCAGGCCCGGCGCCTTGGGGTTGAGCGCCTTCATCACCGCGCGGCGCAGCCCCGCCCCGGTGATGTTGCCCATGTTGTTCACGACCTCGGGCGGGATCGTGAGTGCGTACTGCCGGGGCACTCCGGGGGCGGAGGTCTCCTTCAGCGAGAAGCGGTCGTCCTTGATCACCTGTGCGCACAGCTCGTACGACGACACCAGCCAGGCCTCGTCGCCGGCGATCGTCCGGACGCGCCGTACGGGGGAAGCGGCGCGCAGTTCGGCGACCTCGGCCGGCACGCGGGTGCCGTCCCAGGAGAACGGGAAGTCGAGCAAGGGAGGGTGGTCGGTGCGGGTGTCCGGGGCGGTGGTCATACCGCGGCTCCTTCCAGGGCGGGGGTGACGACGGCGTGGCCCTGGTTGCGGGACGCGCGCAGGCCGGCGCCGCGCGAGTACAGCAGCTCGGCCATCGGCAGGAGTTGGTGGTAGCAGTTGAGCGAGGAGGGAACCTTGAGGATGGCCGGGGTGTCCAGGAACAACGGGGCCTCGGCGCACACGTACTCCAGGCACACGGCGCGCTGCCGATCGGTGGGCGCCTCGCCGCGCGACGTGAGGAATCGACTCACCAGGGCGTCGCAGACGGCCCGGAAGGCGCTGTCCGAGGCCAGCCGTCCCTTCAGGTGCGCATGGATCTCCTGGTAGGCGGGGTTGGTGCGGAATTCCGACATCGGATGCCAGTCCAGCCGGGTGCCGTCCGGGTCGGCCGCCGACACCGCGTCACGGACCTTGGCGCGCACCCCGCGCAGGTTCTTCACGGCCTTGCGGCGGGCTTCGTCCGGCGGGTAGCCGGAGGCCTCGTACATCTCGGCGACGTACAGGTCGGTGTAGACGAAGTCGACCCGGTCGAAGTTGTCCAGTCCCCAGCGGGCGAGGTCATGCAGGCGTTGGGCGGAGAAGTAACTGTTGCCCGGGGACACACCGATCACGGCGTGTGCGCCCTCACCGAGGATGATCTCGCAGTGGGAGGTGTACGGCTGGACTTCGAAGACGTCGGCCATCAGCACGGATGCTGTGGTCACGGGGGAATCCTCCGCCGCGCGCTAGTCCCGGCGGGGCCCTGTGCCCCTGGTGTGGCAGCGCGGCGCCCTCACGCTATCCGTACGAGATCAGCACGGGTAGTAACTGCCTGGGTTTGGCTGAAAACAGTCGTATTAATGATTGAACGGCCCCGCGAAGGGCCGCCGTTGCGGGTCGTACCCTGGGGCCGTGGTCAACCGAGACGAGGATCCAGGACAGGCCGCAGCCCGGCTCACCGGCCGACCCGTGACCGGGACGCGCAGCGCCTGGGAGTCCCCCGCGGAAGTGCTGCTGGACGGCGGAACACCGGTGATGGTCAAGCACTGCGACGGTCCCGGGGCGGTGCGCGCCGAGGTGGCGGGGCTGCGCTGGCTCGCTGCCGCGGAGGCGGTCGGGGTACCGGAGGTTCTCGGGCACGACGAGAGCTGGCTGGTGACCGAGCGCGTACCGACCGGTACACCCGACCCCACAGCAGCGCTGCGTTTCGGCCAGGCCCTGGCCTCTCTGCACGCGGCCGGGGCACCCCATTTCGGCGCCGCGCCTCCCGGCGGCCCCGAGGACGCGTTCATCGGCCTGGCCCCGATGCGCAACGCGCCGGGCACCGACTGGCCCAGCTGGTACGCCGAGCACCGCGTCCTTCCGTATGTGCGCGCCGCGGTCGACGGCGGCACGCTCCGCCCGGGCGAGGCCGACGTGTTCGAGCGGGTGTGTGAGCGGCTGCCGGACCTGGCGGGCCCCGCCGAGCCGCCCGCGCGGCTGCACGGCGACCTGTGGAACGGCAACGTGCTGTGGGGAGCCGACGGCGAGGTCCGGCTCATCGACCCGGCCGCCCACGGCGGGCACCGGGAGACCGATCTGGCGATGCTCCAGCTGTTCGGCTGCCCGCACCTGGACCTGATTCTGGCCGGGTACCAGGAGGCGGCCCCGCCGGCCGACGGCTGGGCGGAGCGCGTGGCGATACACCAGCTCTTCCCGCTCCTGGTGCACGTGGTGCTGTTCGGGCGCGGGTACGCGGAGCGGGCACGGGCGGCCGCCCGGCAGGCGCTCACGCGCTGAGCGCGACCACCGGGAGGCCAGGTGCGGCACCTGTGTCATTCACTGTGACATCCAGCACTTCGGCACCATCCGTCCCGCGGCGGCCGGACCCTCCGGCAGCCCTCCGACGAGCGGCGCGTACCGTGCCACGCGGTGCGCCGACGGCGTCGACCCCGGCCCGTGGTCACACAGCGTAAGGAAACCAATCACCCGTTCGATTCGTATAAGGACGTGAAAGCCGAATCAGGGAGAGAGCATGCAACCGTTCACGCTCAACTACGCGCGGCCCGCAGTGCAGTTGGACGTCGTCACTCCGTACGCGTACGACTCCGGACTGCAGTTGAACGTCCTCCCGGACGGGCGGATCGCCGCCACCGACCACGCGACCCTGGCAGCACTCGGAACCACGACCTCGACCGCGGGTTCCAAGACGCACTTCGACGACTGAACCGCGGGCCCCGGAAAGATGACCGTGCTCATCCTGACCAGTGAAGAGGACGTGACGGCGGACATGGTGGTCCTCCGGCTGGGCGAGGCCGGTGTGCCCGTCGTCCGGCTCGACCCCGCCGACCTGACCAACGGTGTGGCGCTGTCGGGCGAGTACGTGCACGGTGCCCACCATGGACATCTGTCCGTCGGCGGGCGCCTGGTGAGCATGAACGGCCTGCGCTCCATCTGGGTCCGCAGACCCGGGACCCCGGCCGCCCGCGCCGCCCACCCGTCCGCCTGGCTGACCGAGGAGTCGTCGCAAGCGCTGTACGGCATGCTGCGGTGCAGCGACGCCCGCTGGATGAACCATCCGGACGCCGCCCGCCGCGCCCGGCACAAGCCCTGGCAGCTGCACCTCGCCCAGCGCTGCGGCCTGCCGGTGCCGGCCACGCTCATCACGACGTTCCCACAGGCTGCGCGGGAGTTCGCGGAACGCTTCCCGGACCTGGTGGTCAAGCCGGTCTCCGGTGCGCATCCGCAGGAGCCGCCGCGGGCGGTGCCGACCAGCCGGGTGGCGCCGGACACCGACTTCACTGCGGTCGCCTTCGGTCCCACGCTGCTGCAGCGGCGGATCGCCAAGCGGGCCGACATCCGGCTCACCGTCGTCGGCCGCACCCTGCTGGCCGCGCGCAAGCCCGCCGACCCGGACGCCCGCCCCGACGACGTGGACGTCCGCTTCGCCCCCTCGGCCTCTCCCTGGCTGCCCACGGAGGTACCGCCGCGCGTCGCCGAGAGCGCACTGCGCTACCTGGCGGAGGCTGAACTGGCCTACGGTGCCTTCGACTTCGCGGAGGACGCGGACGGGATCTGGTGGTTCCTCGAGTGCAACCAGTCCGGCCAGTTCGGCTTCATCGAGATGGACACCGGCCAGCCGATCGCCGCGACCATCGCCAAGTGGCTTGCCGGGCAGGGCGATTCCGGCCGGAGGTGTGCGGAGGGCGAGCGGAGCGCAGCATCGTGAGGGTGCGGGGTACGGCTCGGAGAAAGGAACGCGACATGCGCATCGGACTGCTGGGAACGGGCCCGTGGGCGCGGGCGGCGTACGCCCCCGCACTCGCCGGGCACACCGGCCTGGAGTTCGCCGGGGTGTGGGGGCGCCGCCCGGAGGCGGCCACGGCGCTGGCGGAGCAGTACGACGTCGCCGCGTACACCGACGTGGACGCGCTGCTGGCCGACGTGGACGCGGTGGCGGTGGCCCTGCCGCCCTCCGTGCAGTGCGAGTTGGCGGTGCGGGCGGCCCGGGCGGGCCGTCATCTGCTGCTGGACAAGCCGCTCGCGGTGTCGGTCGGCCAGGGGCGGGCCGTCGCCGAGGCGGTGGAGCGGGCCGGGGTGGCGTCGGTGGTGTTCTTCACCGCGCGTTTCCAGAAGGAACCGGAGGCGTGGATCGGGGAACAGGCTGCCGCGGCGAGCTGGTTCACGGCGCGGGCACACTGGCTGGGGGCGGTGTTCACGACCGACAGCCCGTTCGCGGGCTCGCCGTGGCGGCGGGAGAAGGGCGCGCTGTGGGACGTGGGCCCGCACGCCCTGTCGGTCCTGCTGCCGGTCCTCGGCGACATACGGCAGGTCGTGGCGGCGGCGCATGGACCGGCGGACACCGTCCACCTGGTCCTCGACCACGCCACCGGCGCGTCGAGCACGCTCACGCTGAGCCTGTCGGCCCCGCCCGCGGCGGCCGGGGCCGATGTGGAGCTGCGGGGCGAGGCGGGTGTGACGGTCATGCCCGGGAGCTCCGACGGCGCTGTTCCCGCGCTCTCCCGGGCCGCCGACGCCCTGGTGCGGGCGGCCCGCACCGGCCGCCCGCACTCCTGCGACGCCGGGTTCGGCCTCCGGATCACCGAGATCCTGGCGGCGGCCGAGACCCGGCTGACGGACGGCACCCGGCGCACCGGATGACGGATGGCACCGGGCGCGCCGGACAGGGAGAACCGGGGCGGCGGGGCCGGGCGCGGGCACCCACCGTACGGGGCGGTGCTGTGCCGCACCCGGACCGGCCGGGACACGCGGTGGCGTCGCCCGGCCCCGCCGCGACACGCGGTGCGTCGCCCGGCCCCGCCGCGACACGCGGTGCGTCGCCCGGTCCGGCCGGGACACGCGGTGGCGTGTGCACGGACCGAGGGAGTCTCCCGGCCTGCGCCCGGACCACCACGCTCCCGGCCGGTGCCGGTCACCGCGCCGTGCGTGGGTCAGCCGGCGTCGGCGACGCGGGTGACCCAGTAGTTGACGCGTTCCCGTGTGACCGGATAGCCCGCCCTGGTGAAGTGCGCGGCCATCGGGAAGTTGCCCTGGTCGGTGGCGGCGGCGATGCGCTCGGCGCCGCGTTCGACCAGGTAGTGGGTGCACTCGACGAGCAGGTCGTAGGCGTAGCCGTGACCGCGCTGTTCCGGCACCACCCCGATGAAGCCGATGCACGGTCCGCCGGGGTTGCGGGCGGGGATGTGGATGCCGACCGGCTCGCCCTCGGGCGTGCGGGCGATCTGCCACCAGCTGCGCGGTGACGGCATCCAGTGGAAGACGTCCAGTTCCTCCTGTGCGGCCTGGTCCACTCCGCCCTGCGCGATGGCCCGGCGAGCGTGGGCGTCCAGGGTGACGGAGTGGATGCGGCGCAGCAGGCCGAAGAAGACGGCGTCGTCCGGTTCGCCCTCGAACATGAGGCGTCCGGGCCGTTCGGGCAGGCCACAGTCCGGGGTCCAGTGGTACAGGAAGCGCTCCACCAGCGGTTCGTAGCCGGCTTTGCGCGCGGCGGCGTCGCGGGTCGCGACGGCCGCATGCAGGTGCGGGTCGTCGCGCCATCCGGCGGGCAGGTCGAGGTCGATCTCGTCGGGACGCCAGGGCGCGGACAGCACCAGCTCGGCTCCGGCCTCCTCCTCGCCCTCGGCGACGTCGAACCAGTTGAGCAGGAGCGGCTCGGTGTCCTCGGGCCTGCCCCACCAGGCGGCGCGGGCCACGGTGCGGCCGTCGCGCTGGGCGATGCGCTGCCAGTCGGGTCGGAACTGCGTCCGCCGGTGCTTCTCACGGAAGCCGAGCGGGTCGGACATGGTGTGGAAAAGGTGGGCACTGCTCTCGTCGAGCGTGCGGATGACCAGGTCGGTCAAGGATTCCTCCGGGATGCGTACGGTGTGCAGCGCTCCCGGTCGGATCAGACGTGACACGCCCGCGGCACGGGGAGGGGGGAGCGCTGAATGGTGGTGTGCTGCATGACGCTCGCCTCCTTCTTCCGTCCGGCTCGGGCGTGGTGATCACAGGCTAGGCGGGTGGCCGGCCCGGTGTCCACGGCTTTTTCGGGGCGCGGTCCGCGGGCAGCGGCGTAGCTTGGGGATGTGGGATGGGTACGCGGCTGGTCGTCCCGCGGGGACCGGGAGGGCCGCGGCTGGCTGCGGGGCGCGCCGCCACCGTGGTGGGTACGCGTGCTGCCCGTTCTGCTGCTCGTGGCGGTCGGCTCGGCCACGATGGTCACGCCCGACGCGCGTGATCTCGGTTTCCTGCTGGGCGCGATCCCGCCGCTGGCGGTTCTGTCGTACGGGCCGGTGGCGACCGGTCTGCTCGGCCTGAGCGTGGTCGCGGTGCTGACCCTGCCGGCCACGCATCTGAATCGCCCCGGCGACACCGATCTGCTCACCATCGCGTTCGTGGCCGCACTGAGCGTGTTCGTGTCCTTCGTGCGCAGTCACCGGGACGCCCAGCTGGACATGGAGCGGGCGATCGGCGAGGCGGTGCAGCGGGCGGTGCTGCCGCCGGTGCCGCAGCGGGTCGGACGGGTCGAGTGCGCGTCCTTCTACCGGGCAGCGCAGGACGGGACGCTGGTGGGCGGGGACTTCTACGACGTGCGCGAAGGGCCGTACGGGGTGCGCGCGGTGATGGGTGACGTGCAGGGACACGGGCTGCAGGCGGTCGCCACGGTGGTGTCGCTGCTGGGGGCGTTCCGGGAGGCGGCCCTGGACCAGCCGGACCTGGAGTCGGTGGCGGCGCGGATGGACCGCCGGCTGGTGGTGGACGCGGCGGACGTACGGAACGCGGAGCTGTTCGCGACGGCTCTGCTGCTGGAGTTCCCCACCGGCACGGCCGCGGTGCGCGTCCTGGCCTGTGGCCATCCGTCGCCCGTCCTGCTGTGCGAGGGACAGGCTCAGGAAGTGACGGTCGCGCCCGGCCCGCCGCTGGGGATCGGGCTCGTGGACGTCGATCCGCCGAAGGAGGCGACCGTGGCGCTCCGTCCGGGCGACGGACTGTTCCTGGCCTCCGACGGCGTGTGGGAGGCGCGGGACGCCACCGACGCCTTCTATCCGCTGCCGGACCGGCTGGGCGCCCTGGCCGGCACCGCTTCCGCCCAGCTGCCCGCCGCGGTGTGGGCGGACCTGCTGCAGCGGCGCTACGTCGTCCGTGACGACGCCACCATGCTGGTGCTGACGCCCGAGCCGCCGGCCGCCTCGTGACCGGGCCGCCGGCGCGCGCGGTGCCGCCCTCTTCGGGCGGCTCCCGCCCGGTCCCTCCGTCCTCCCGGGGCTGACCCGGGCCGCCCGTTCCGGCGGTTCCCGCCCGGTCCCTCCGTCCTCCCGAGGCTGACCGGGGCCGCCCGTTCCGGCGGCTCCCGCCCCGTCCTCCGTCCTCCCGGGGCTGACCGGGGCCGCGCCTGCCGGCGGTTCCGGCAAGCGGAGTTCGAACGACCCGCCTCAAACGCCATGTCGCGCCACCCCTTCCGCCACGTAGAAATATCCACAACCATGCATATGCCGGGTTGGCGTGCGAACGCGAAGCGCCCGGTCACAGCCGTTCCCTGCGCTCGGGCAGGCGAGCGAGGACACCCGGAGCAGTGCATGACGAACACGATGTGGATGCGGGGCGTGGAATGGCTGGCCGCGGCGGCGGCCGACCCGCGCGCCTGCAAGTGGGAGTGGGACCACGGGGAGGGCATCGCGCTGCTGGAGGCGGGCCGCTTCTGGGACGTGCTGAGCGTCCCCGACCGGCTGGGGCTGCTCACGCTGGACCTGTTGTGGCGGCCCGGGCTGCCCGTGCCGGGGCCGACCCTGGTGGACACCGCGGCAGGACGGGTGGGGTTCTTCCTGCCGCCGGACCCGTCCGGGGGCTGGGTCGGTTCCGGCCTGCGCTGTGCGAGCAAGGGCTCCTGGGTCGCCGTACCGCCGCCGTACCGGCCCGCCCGGTACCTGGAATGGCTCGTGCCGCCCGACGGCAGCGGCATGCTCCATGCGCCCGGCACCCTGGAGGACGCGCTGCAGCAGGCCAACGGCACGCTGGCGGTGCTCGCGCCGCTGCGCGGCCGGTGAGGGGTCAGCGGTGCCCGGGGGCGGGCCGGGCAGCACCGGGGGCGAGGTCGCAGGGGCCGCGGTGCTCCGGCTCGGGCCGACGGGCGGCGGGGGCCGGGCGCTCCTATGCTGGTAGGTCATCGGGCCCCGACGTCCCACCCCGTGCACGGTCGCACCTCACGTGCTTGGAGTCAGCCCATGTCGCCTTCGTCCACACAGCTGTGCAGGGGGGCCGTGGTCGCCGTGCTGGCGGGCACACTGCTCGCGCCGTTCACGGCCAGGCAGGGCACGGCTGCCGCACCGGCAGCACGCGCCGTCGGCTCGCCCAGCCCCGCGCCTTCGGGGCCGGACGTCCGCGCGATGAGCCCCGACGTGGCGCGCCAGATCGACACCTCCGTACAGCGGGTGATGCGCGAGGCGAACGTGCCCGGCGTGACCGTCGGCATCTGGACGCCGGGACAGGAGAGTTACGTCCGCTCGTTCGGCCTCGCCGACAAGGCGAGCGGCCGGAAGATGGACCCGGACCTGTACATGCGCATCGGCAGCGAGACCAAGACCTTCACCGTGAGCGCGCTGCTCCAGCTGGTGGACGAGGGGAAGGCCGGCCTGGACGACACGATCGACAAGTACGTCGACGGCGTACCGAACGGCCACAAGATCACATTGCGGCAGCTGGCCGGCATGCGCAGCGGACTGTTCAACTACTCGGAGGACGACGACTTCTTCAAGGCGCTGACCTCCGACCCGCAACGCCCCTTCACACCACGGCAGTTGCTCGACTACGCCTTCAGGCATCCGGTGATGTTCCCGCCGGGGGCGAAGTTCTTCTACAGCAACACCAACCTGATCCTGCTCGGCCTGGTCGTGGAGAAGCAGAGCGGTCAGCGACTCGGGGACTACATCAGGCAGCACATCACCGGGCCGGCCGGAATGAAGGACACGGCCCTCCCGCCGGGCCGCGAGTTCCCCGAACCGCACGCGCAGGGTTACACGAACCAGTCCGAGGACAAGAAGATCGTCGAGACGGCCGGCTGGAACCCGTCCTGGGGGTGGGCGGCCGGAGCGATGTACTCGACGCTGGACGACCTGCACACCTGGGCGCCCACGGTGGCCACCGGCCAACTGCCCGACGGCCGGCGGATGATCAGCCGGGCCCTGCAGAAGCAGCGCCTCGACACCCCGGCGACGCCGATCCCCGGCGTCGGATACGGACTGGGCATCTTCGACGTGCAGGGCTGGATCGGTCACAACGGCTCGCTGCCGGGCTACGAGTCGCTGACCATCTACCTCCCGGCCTCCCGGACGACCCTCGTGGTGCTCCTCAACACCGACATCGACCACGGCGGGGAGGAACCCAGCACGCTGTTCGGCCAGGCGATCACGCAGATCGTCTCACCGCGGCACGTGTTCAACCTGCCGGCCCAGCCGGCCGCCAGGTGACACATGCCGTCGTTCATCGCGCAGGCACTGCCCGCCGCAGCGGGCAGTCGTGCCGCTGGGGCGGCGCAGGTGGGCGAAGCGGCACCCTGAAAGCGCCGGCAACCGGCAGGAGATACCGGTCCGCCGGCAGTCTCGGACCGGCCGCGGGGGCGCGGCCGGTCAGTGGCGCCGCTGGGTGTTGAGGCGGGCGGCCCGGCGCGTCAGGTGGTCGCGCTCGGCGAGGTCGGGGGCCTTGTGGGCCGCCTCGGCGTAGAGCCGTGCCGCCGTCGCCAGGTCGCCGTCGCGCTCGTGGAGGTACGCCGCCACCGCGGTGTGGCGGGGCAGCGAGTCGTCCAGCTCCGCGAGCGCAGCCAGGCCGGCACGCGGCCCGTCGGCCTCGCCCACGGCGACCGCGCGGTTGAGCCGTACGACCGGGCTGCCGGTCAGGCCCACGAGTTCGTCGTACCACTCGACGATCTGCACCCAGTCGGTCTCCTCGGCGGTGGGCGCGTCGGCGTGCAGGGCCGCGATGGCGGCCTGGGCCTGGAACTCGCCCAGCCGGTCGCGGGCGAGGGCCGCCTGCAGGATCGCGACGCCCTCGGCGATCGCCGTCGTGTCCCAGCGGCCGCGGTCCTGTTCGGCGAGCGGCACGAGGCTGCCGTCGGGCGCGGTCCGGGCGGCGCGGCGGGCGTGGTGGAGCAGCATGAGGGCGAGCAGTCCCGCCACCTCGGGGTGGTCGGTGCGGGCCGAGAGCTGTCGGGTGAGCCGGATGGCCTCCGCGGCAAGGTCGACGTCGCCCGAGTAGCCCTCGTTGAAGACCAGGTAGAGGACGCGCAGCACGGTCGCGACATCGCCGGGCCGGTCGAACCGCACGCCGGAGACGGTGCGCTTGGCCCGGCTGATCCGTTGCGCCATGGTCGCCTCGGGCACCAGGTAGGCCTGGGCGATCTGGCGGGTGGTCAGGCCGCCGACGGCCCGCAGCGTGAGCGCGACCGCGGACGCCGGCGTCAGCGACGGGTGGGCGCACAGGAAGTACAGCAGCAGGGTGTCGTCCAGCTCAGGTGCGGGACCGGGCTCCGGCTCGGCGTCGACGATGTCCTCGCGCCGGCGGCGGGCGGTGTCCGCCCGGGCCGCATCGAGGAACTTCCGCCAGGCCACGGTGACCAGCCAGCCCTTCGCATCGCGAAGGGGGTCTCCCCCGCTCTCGCGGAGCCGGGAGCTTGGGGAAGGGCCGGACGGCCAGACACGGACCGCCTCGACCAGCGCGTCCTGCACGGCGTCCTCGGCCGCCGCGAAGTCGGCTCCGCGGCGGACGAGGATGGCGAGCACGCTCGGGGTGAGGCTCCTCAGCAGGGCCTCGTCCATGGTCGGGGTCACTCCGTGATGGTGGGCGGCGCCGCCAGGAACGGACGCAGTTCGAGCCACTCGTGGATCGGCTTCCCGCCCGCGCCGGGGGCGGCCGACAGCTCCCCTGCCAGCTCGACGGCGCGCTCGTAGCTGTCGACGTCGATCACCATCCAGCCGGCGATGAGGTCCTTGGTCTCGGCGAACGGGCCGTCGGTGACCGGCGGGCGCCCCTCGCCGTCGTACCGGACCCAGGTCCCCTCGGGAGCGAGCGCCTGGCCGTCGACGAACTCACCGGACTTCTCGAGCCGGGCCGCGAAGTCCTGCATGTACTGCACGTGGGCGGAGATCTCCTGCGGCGTCCACTGGTCCATGGGCACGTCGTTGGCCGGGGCCGGAGCGCCGCGGTAGTGCTTGAGCAGCAAGTACTTGGCCATCGTGGTCTCCTCGGTGCTGTGCGGCCCATTGTGGCCGCATTCACCTCGGGGACGGAGCCGGTCACGATTTCTCGACATCGCCGGCCAAGTTTTTTTCGGGGCCTTCCGAGAAACCGTCCAAGAGACCTTCCGGGAGGCCGTCCGAGAGACCTTCCGGCAAGCCGTCCACAAGGCTCCGCCGGCGGCCTGGGGGGAGAGGCCGCCGGCGGAGACGCCGCGCCCGGGGCGGGGGGACGGCCCCGGGCGGCTCAGTGCTCGGATGCCCCGGTTCCCGGGAAGTACGCACCGCAGTTCGAGCCGCGCACGGGGCGGGGGCGGCGGCCCGGCCGTGCGGCCCAGTGCCCCGGCACGGCATAAGCTCGGCAGATGGCGAAGTACTTCGACGTGCACCCCGACAACCCGCAGCCGCGCAGCATCACCCAGATCGCCGATGCGGTCCGCTCGGAGGCACTCATCGCATACCCGACCGACTCCTGCTACGCGCTCGGCTGCCGGCTGGGCAGCCGGGACGGCATGGACCGGATCCGCTCCATCCGCAGGCTGGACGACCGGCACCACTTCACGCTGATGTGCCGGGACTTCGCGCAGCTCGGTCAGTTCGTCCGGGTGGACAACGACGTGTTCCGGGCCGTGAAGGCGTCGACCCCCGGCAGCTACACGTTCATCCTGCCGGCCACCCGTGAGGTGCCGCGCATGCTGCAGCACCCGAGGAAGAAGACCGTGGGCGTGCGCATCCCCGACCACGTGGTCACCCAGGCGCTGCTGGCCGAGCTGGGCGAACCGCTGGTGTCCAGCACGCTGCTGCTGCCGGACGAGGACGAGCCGCTGACCCAGGGCTGGGAGATCAAGGACCGGCTCGACCACGTGGTGGACGCCGTCGTCGACTCGGGCGACTGCGGCACCGAGCCGACGACGGTGGTCGACTACTCCAGCGGGGAGGCGGAGATCGTCCGCCGGGGGGCCGGGGACACCGACCGCTTCGAGTGAGCGGACGGCACCCGGGCGGCGGCTTGTTGATCATGCGTGACAGCATGGCCGCAGCCGTGGCGCCGGCACGGGTCCGCCGGCCGCCGCCCATCCCCGAGGAAAGGCCTTCTCCCCATGGCCGATGTCCAGGCGACCGCCGTCGACATCCCGACCGAGGACGGCGTCGCCGACGCCTACCTCGTCCATCCGGCCGACGGACGGCCCCGCCCGGCCGTGCTGCTCTACCAGGACGCCTACGGGCTGCGCCCGCACCTGCGGTCGATGGCCGACCGGCTGGCCGGGGCCGGCTACACGGTGCTGGTGCCGAACGTGTTCTACCGCCTCGGCCGGGCGCCGGTTCTGGACCTGCCCGAGTTCATCGACCCGGGCGCGGACCCGACCATCTGGGAGCGGCTCGGCCCGATGCTGGCCGCAATGACGCCGGAGCTGGTCAAGCGGGACGCGGGCGCCTTCCTGCGCCTGCTGGCCGACAGCCCGCTGGCGGCGGACGGCCCGGTCGCGCTGACCGGCTACTGCATGGGCGCCCGGCTCGCCCTGTGGACCGCGGGCGCCCACCCGGACCGGGTGGCTGCGGCGGCCGGGTTCCACGGCGGCAGCCTCGCCACCGACGCCCCGGGCAGCCCGCACCTGGAGGCCCCGCGCATCACCGCGGAGCTGTATTTCGGCCATGCCGACGAGGACCCTTCGCTGCCCCCGGAGCAGGTGGCGCGTTTCGAGGAGGCGCTGTCGGCGGCCGGGGTGCGGCACACCTGCGAGGTGTACGCCGGGGCCCACCACGGCTACACCCAGGCGGACACCTCCACCTACGACCGGGACGCGGACGAGCGGCACTGGGCCGCGCTCCTGGACCTGCTCGGGCGCACGTTCTGACGCCCCGTCCGGCGCCCCGGGGACGACGGGGCGCCGGACCGATTCACGTTCAACTTATTGACATGAACTCGTCCCAGCATGAATCTGAGAGCGCTCTCAAACAGGTACGGACCAAGCCCGTACTGCCCCGACCCCACACGGAGGTGGAGAGTGCCTCACACGCTCACGCGCCCCGCGCTGCCCCTGGCCGCCGCGACGGCGCTGGCCGGCGGTCTGCTCGCGCTCGGTACGCCCGACCGCGCCGACGCGGCCGTCCCCGACACCATCCCGCTGAAGATCACCAACAACTCGGGCCGTTCCGAACCGGTCTACGTCTACGACCTGGGCACCCAGCTGTCCTCGGGACGGCAGGGCTGGGCCGACGCGAACGGAGCCTTCCATGCCTGGCCGGCGGGCGGAAACCCGCCGACACCCGCTCCGGACGCGGCGATTCCCGGTCCGGCCGCCGGACAGTCGACGACGATCCGCATCCCGAAGTTCTCCGGCCGGATCTACTTCTCGTACGGCCGCAAGCTCGACTTCCGGCTCACCACCGGCGGACTCGTGCAGCCGGCGGTGCAGAACCCCTCCGACCCCAACCGGAACACCCTCTTCAACTGGTCGGAGTACACGCTCAACGACTCCGGCCTGTGGCTCAACAGCACGCAGGTGGACATGTTCTCGGCGCCGTACGCGGTCGGCGTGCAGCGGGCCGACGGCGGCGTGAGCAGCACCGGGCATCTGAAGCCCGGGGGCTGGACCGGCTTCTTCGACGCGCTGCGCGGACAGCCGGGCGGCTGGGCGGGCCTGATCCAGACACGCTCCGACGGAACCGTGCTGCGTGCGCTGTCCCCGCTGTACGGCGTGGAGACCGGAGCGCTGCCGGCGAACGTGATGGACGACTACGTCAACCGGGTCTGGCGGAAGTACGCGACGTCGACCCTGACCGTGACCCCGTTCGCGAACCAGCCGAACACCAGGTACTACGGCCGGGTCTCGGGCAACGTCATGAACTTCACCAACTCCTCCGGCGCCGTCGTCACCAGCTTCCAGAAACCGGACGCGGCCAGCATCTTCGGCTGCCACAAACTGCTGGACGCCCCCAACGACCAGGTCCGCGGCCCCATCTCCCGCACGCTGTGCGCCGGTTTCAACCGCTCCACCCTGCTGGTCAACCCCAACCAGCCGGACACCACGACGGCGGACTTCTACAAGGACACGGTGACCAACCACTACGCGCGCAAGATCCACGCGCAGACGGCCGACGGCAAGGCCTACGCGTTCGCCTTCGACGACGTCGGCAACCAGGAGTCACTGGTGCACGACGGCAGTCCGCGGCAGGCGTATCTGACGCTGGATCCGCTGGACTGACACGTCTGACGCTGGATCCGCTGGACTGACACGGCACGGTCCCGCACCCGAGGAACGGGGTGCGGGACCGCGGTCGTCAGCGCGCCGGGCTCAGCCGGTCGTCAGGGCGGTGTCGTCCACGACGAAGCTGGTCTGCAGCGAGGAGTCCTCCACGCCGTTGAACTTCAGCGTGACCGTCGAGCCCGCCAGCGAGGACAGGTCGAAGGTCTTCTGGCTGTAGCCGGAGGCCTTGTTGAGGTTCGAGTAGGTCGCCAGGGTCTTCGAACCGGCGGTCACCGTCAGCTTGTCGTACTGGGTGCTGGTGGTGGTCTCGGAGCTGTCGATGTGCAGGTAGAAGGTCAGGGTCGCCTTGCAGCCCGCGGGGATCGTCACCGACTGGGACAGCGTGTCGGTGTGCGTGGAGCCGTAGCCGTCGAGCCAGGCCTTGTAGGAGCCGCTGTGGGACGCCTCACCGCTGTCGGTGGTGATGACGCCGCTGGTCGCGGTCCAGCCGGTGCTGCCGGACTCGAAGCCCGGGTTGCTCAGCAGCTGGGTGGAGCTGCAGCCGCCGCCGGTCGTGCTGACCGTCCAGCCGAAGGTGGCGGTGCCGGTCGCGCCGGTGGAGTCGGTCACCGTGACGGTGGTGTTGTACGAGCCCGCCGTGCTGGGCGTGCCGGAGATCAGACCGGTCGAGCTGTTGATCGACAGGCCGGCAGGCAGGCCGGAGGCGCTGTAGGTCAGTGCTCCGCTGTTGGTGCTGCTCGCCTGGATCTGCAGGTTCACGGCGGTGCCGACCGTGGCGGACTGGCTGCCCGGGTTGGTGACCGTCACACCGTTGGCCGGTGGGTTGATGTGGCCGCCGACGTTGATGCCGGCGAACGCGTTGCCCACTCCGGCGTACTGCGTGGAGTTGGTGCCGTACAGCGCGGCGGCGGCGTTCAGGGCGGCGGTGCGGGCTCCGGCGTAGTTGGTGCTCGACGTCATGTACGACGTCAGCGCCTTGTACCAGATCTGCAGCGCGGCGGCGCGGCCTATGCCGGTGACGGCGACGCCGTCGGAGGTCGGGCTGTTGTAGGTCACACCGTTGATGACCTTGGTGCCGCTGCCCTCGGACAGCAGGTAGAACATGTGGTTCGCCGGGCCCGAGGAGTAGTGCACGTCGAGGTTGCCGACGCCGGAGTACCAGCTGTCCGCCGAGCCGCCGTCCTTGCTCGGCTTGTCCATGTACCGCAGCGGCGAGCCGTCGCCGTTGATGTCGATCTTCTCGCCGATGAGGTAGTCACCGACGTCCTTGGAGTTGTTCGCGTAGAACTCCACCCCGGTGCCGAAGATGTCGGAGGTGGCCTCGTTCAGGCCGCCCGACTCGCCGCTGTACTCCAGGCCGGCGGTGTTGGAGGTGACGCCGTGGCTCATCTCGTGGCCGGCCACGTCCAGCGAGGTCAGGGCGTGGGTGTTGCCCGAGCCGTCGCCGTAGGTCATGCAGAAGCAGTCGTCGTCCCAGAAGGCGTTGACGTATCCGCTGCTGTAGTGGACGCGGCTGTAGGCGGCGACGCCGTCGTTCTTGATGCCGCTGCGGCCGAAGGTGTTCTTGTAGAAGTCCCAGGTCTCCTGGGCTCCGTAGGCGGCGTCGGCGCCTGCGGTCTGGGTGTTGGAGCCGGTCCCGTCGCCCCACACGTCGTCGGCGTCGGTGAACAGGGTGCCGGTGCCGGAGGTGCCCCGGTTGAGGTTGTACGTCTTGTGACCGCCGCGCGTGGTGTCGTACAGCTGGTACGTCGAGCCCGACAGCGTGGTGTTCAGGGTGACGGTGCCGCTGTACTGGGTGTTGCCGGTGCCGGTCTTGACCGCCTGGTACCGGTACAGCTCCTTGCCGGTGCCGGCGTCGGTGATGACGTGCAGCTGGCTGGGCGTGCCGTCGTCCTGGAAGCCGCCGATCACCGTCTCCCAGGCGAGCTTCGGGGTGCCGCCACCGGACCAGATCACCTTGCGGGCGCTGTCGGTGGTGGGCTTCTTGGCGTCCAGGGCCTTCGCGGCCTTCAGGGCCTTGGTCCGGGCGGCCGCCTTGGTGAAGGTCGCGGTGGTGGAACGCACCGCGATCGTGCGCTTGTTGTTGAAGGTGGTGCTCACGGTCCCCTTGGCCAGCGAGGCGGGCGGGGTGTGCACGACGAGGTCGCCGCCGAGCACCGGCAGGCCGGCGTAGGTGCGTTCGTAGCGCGTGTGCAGGGTGCCGTCGTTGTCCTTGACGACGTCCCTGACGACCAGCTTCTCCTGCGCGCCGAGCCCGAGGGTGCGGGCGGTGGCGGTGGTCTTCTGCTGGGCGCTCTTGATCAGCGCGGTGTGCTGCGCCGGGCTGAGCTTGGCCTCCATGCCGCCGGTGCGCAGCGGACTGGGGTGGGGAGCTGCCGGTGCGGCGGTCGCCGGGACCGCCTGGAGGCCGACGGCCAGGAAGGCCGCAGTGGAGACCAGGGCGGCTCCGACCGTGGCCCGCTTGTGGGGAAGGGGTCTGTGGGGTCTCACTCGTACTCCTCCTGCTGCGGCCGCCGGGTCGCGGCCGGTGACAGACCGGGCGGACGGGTCTGCCGCCCGGGTGAGCTGAGCTGTGCGGGAGCGTGATCCGTGAACTGGTGGGGTGGATCAGCGTGCGGAGGGAGAATGACAGGATTGACCGAGTCATGTCACCCAACGGCGGGTCAATCGAGGGTTTTCCCTATCGGTCCGCATCCGCGCCCACGGCGGCCGCCGGACGGCCTCCCGAGGCACCGCCCGTCCCGGCCGGAACACGAACGGGGAGGTGGGAAGCGGGCGTTCGGACGTAGGTTGTGCCGTGGACGACCCATGCCATGGCTGAAAGAAGGACACGACTCATGACCGATCCGGCCACGACGCCCGAGCCCGCGATGCAGGAGAAGATCGACACCTCGGTGCCGCACTCCGCCCGCATCTGGAACTACTGGCTCGGCGGCAAGGACAACTACCCCGTCGACGAGGCGGCCGGCGACGCGTACACCGCCGTCTTCCCCGGCATCGTCACCATCGCCCGCAGCAGCCGTGCCTTCCTGCGCCGCAACATCGCGTATCTCGTGCGGGAGGCGGGCATCCGGCAGTTCCTCGACGTCGGCACCGGCCTGCCGACGGCCGAGAACACCCATGAGGTCGCCCAGCGGCTCGCCCCCGAGGCGCGGATCGTCTACGTCGACAACGACCCGATGGTCCTGGCCCACGCCCGTGCCCTGCTCTACTCCTCCAAGGAGGGCGCGACCGCCTACATCGACGCCGATGTGACGGAGCCGGACCGGATCCTCGCGACCGCGGCCGAGACCCTGGACCTCAGCCGGCCCACCGCGCTCATCCTCAGCAACATCCTCGGCCATGTCGCCGACCACGGTCAGGCCCGCTCCATCGTGAACCGGCTGATGGCCGCTCTGCCCTCGGGCAGCTACCTGTCCGTCAACGACGGCTCACGCGGCATCGACCCGGTCTTCGAAGAGGCCCAGGACGCGTACAACGGCAGCGGCGCCGTCCCGTACAACCTGCGCACGGTCGACGAGATCAGCACGTTCTTCGACGGCCTGGAACTCGTCGAGCCCGGCGTCGTCTCCGTCACCCGGTGGCGTCCCGAACCCGGTGCGCCCGCCGCGGAGATCATCGCCGAGCACGGCGGACTCGCCCGGAAACCGTGACCGCCGGCTCCAGGGGCGCCGCCCCCTTCCTCGGCGAGCCACACGGGTGATCACCGGGGCGTCCGGAGCGCGCCGTCGCCGGGGCACGTCGTCAGCGTCGGCGCGGGACGCCCAACATCAGGAGGAGCTGGGCGAGTTCCTCCCGGAAGAGTTTGCCGGGGCTGGTGGTCTGCGTGTGCAGGTGGCCGTAGACCTCCAGTGACACGAGGCCGTGCAGGTGCCCCCAGAGCCGCAGGGCGAGGGCGAGGGCCGCGGGCGGCAGGTCCGGGAAGGCGGGCCGCACCTTGTCCAGGAGGCCGGGGTCGAAGTCCGGCCAGTCGAAGGCACTGTCCCGGTACAGGTGCCGGGCATGGGGCCACGCGGCCGCCGCGAGTGCGGTGAGCCCGGTGCAGACGCGCCGCGCCGCATCCGGGGCCGGGCCTCCCTCAGGGGCCCGGTAGCCCGGGACGGGATCGCCGTAGACGAGCCGGAAGCCCTGGGGGTTCGCCAGGGCCCAGTTGCGGAAGGCGTCGGCCCACGCCTCGATCCGCACGGCGGGATCCTCGGCGGGGGCCGCCTCCCAGGCCGCGTCCACGGCATCCGCCAGGGCGGTGTACACGTCGTTTATCAGCGTGGTGACCAGGTCGTCCCGCGTCGCGAAGTAGCCGTAGAGGGCGTTGGCGGTCATGCCCATCTCGCGGGCGATGGCCCGCAGCGTGATGGCGTCGGGACCGCCCGAGGCCATCAGGGCCAGTGCCACCTTCTTGATCTCGGCCGTGGTCTCGGCCCGTAGCCGCTCGCGCCGCCCCGTGCTGCCCGTCGTTGTCACAACCGGCACTCTACAGCGTCCCTTTACTGGACGCCGTATGAGAACTTCACGGCGTATAGTTTCTGCACGGCGTCACGTCCGGCGGCGTCCACTTCTGCATGCACAAGGGGAGAACATGCACATCGGAGTCGTCGGAGCAACGGGGACCATCGGCAGCCGGGTCGTCACCGAAGCCCTCGGCCGCGGTCACCACGTCCGGGCGTTCAGCCGTGACGCCGTGCAGGCGGGGCACGAGGAGCGCCGCGAGAACATCACATGGGTGAGCGTCGACGTCCTGGACGCGGAGGCCATCGCCGGCGTCCTGCCCGGCCTCGACGTCCTCATCAGCGGATTCCAGCCGGGCAACGCCGCACGGGACTTCGCGGACACCGTGCAGCGCTCCATCGCCGACCCCACCTCGTACGCCACGGTGGCGCGGGCCCTGCTGAAGGCGCTGGAGAGCCACCCGCGGACCCGCCTCATCGTGATCGGCGGCGCCGGCAGCCTGGAGATCGAACCGGGAGTGGTGCGCGCCGACTCGGACGAGCTGCTGCACTCGGCCCTGGACCAGCTGGGACTGCCGCGCGCCTACGCCGCCGCGGTGCGTGGACACCGGGACGCCCTGAACGTCCTGCGGGCCTCGAACCGGCTGTGGACCTACTTCAGCCCCGCGGAGGAGATCGCCCCCGGCGAGCGCACCGGGCGTTTCCGCGTGGGCGGCGATCAGCCTGTGCTGGACGCCGACGGCCGCAGCCGCATCTCGGCGGAGGACGCGGCCGTGGCCCTGATCGACGAGGCGGAGCTGCCGCGCTTCGTCCAGCGTCGCTTCACCATCGGCTACTGAGCCGGTTCTGCCCGACGGTCGGCCGACGGCCCGTCCGCGGACGGACGGACGCCCGCCGGAGCCGGAGTCGAACGGGTCTGGAGCACGGTCCCGCCGGTGTTGCGGATCATCTGCTGAAGCACCTTCACGGCCGTCACGTAGTCGGCGTCGTCGATGCCCTGGTGGATGCGGTCGCGGATCGCCGGCGCGTGCCGCTTGAGGGCGGCGCGGGCCTCGTCCCCGGCCTCGGTGATCCACAGCCGCCCGTCGCCGTCCCGGGTGAGCCAGCCGCGCCGCACGAGGTCCTCCGCCTCGGCCGCCGGATCGTCCTCGGGCCTGAGGTAACTGCTCATGGCCTGCCGGAGTTCGGCGACGGTCATACCGCGGCCGTCGGCCGAGAGGTCGTTCTTCGACAGATTGCGCAGCAGCCAGTACCCGGGCTGGGTGAAGCCGAGTTCGGCCTGCCAGGTGCGGGTGAAGGCGATGAGGGCTTCGTAGGCCAGTCCGGTCCAGTACGCGGCCGGCTGGGCGGCGAGTTCGGCGTCGGAGAGGGGCTGCGTGGTCATTGCGGTGCCTCCTGCGAGTGATCGCTGATGAAGGAACCGTAGAACCTCAACCAAGGTCGAGATCAAGAGCGGCCGCCGGCAGCCCGGTCAAGGCCGGCCCGTCGCCACGCCGACCGGGACCGGCCCGCCGGCACCGCGGTCGGGACCGGCCGTCGGTGCCCTGGTCGGGACCGGCCGCCGGTGCCCCGGACCGGGACCGCGCCGTCGGCGCCGCACCACGCCCTGCCGCGCCGCTGCACTCGGGACGCCGCGTCCCGTCGGCCGGCCGCCGCCGCGCTCCGTTCGGGAAGGAAAGCGGGTTGCGGTCAGCGTGGCGACACGGCAACGGACGTGGAGCGCGGGTGCGTTGGACGAGACCCCGGTATCCCGCCGCTGACCGGCGCGTTGTTACGGTGCACCGCGTGTCTGACTCCTCACGCGATACCGCACAGGGCGCCGGCTGGGGCCCGGCCGAACCCGGCAGCTACCGCCGGCTCATGCCGGACCACGTCGAGAAGCTGTCGTGGCTGAACCCCCGGACGCTCTGGGCCGCCCGCAACGGCGTTCTGGCGTCCTGGTTCGGTGACCCGACCGGCCGTACCCGCAGCCGCTGGGTGGCGAGGCGGGCGGCGGCGGGAGCGCCCGCCGACAAGGTGATCCGGCGGGACGTACCGGACCGGTTCTCCTTCATGGTCATCGGGGACACCGGCGAGGGGGACGACTCCCAGTACGCCGTCGTGCCAGGGTTCCTGAGGGCAGGTCAGGGAACCGACTTCGCGGTCATCGCCAGCGACGTCATCTATCCCGTGGGCAGCGCCGACGACTACGGCGACAAGTTCTTCCGTCCCTACCAGGACTACCCAGCGCCGATCTACGCGATACCGGGCAACCACGACTGGTACGAGGACCTCGGCGCCTTCATGCGCGTCTTCTGCGCCGACACCCCGCCGCTCGAGCCGGAGCCCCGGCCCCGCCCACTCACCGGCGCCTGGTGGCGCTCCCTGCTCTGGCACCGGGCACGCCCCGCCGACGAACAACGGCTGGCCGATGCACGGCGGTTGCGGCCGGCGCCGGGCCAACAGGCCGTGCAGCCGGGCCCCTACTGGGCGATCGACGCGGGCCCGGTGCGGATCATCGGCATCGACACCGGCCTGCTGGGCACGGTCGACGCCGAACAGGGCGCGTGGCTGCGGGAGACATCGCAAGGGCCCAGGCCGAAGATCCTCGTCAGCGGTTCGCCGTTGTACGTCGACGGTGAGCACCACCCGTGCCCGATCGAGGGCGGCGGCACGGTCGACGACATCGTCCGGGACCCGGAGCACCACTACGTGGCCGCGATCGGCGGCGACATCCACAACTACCAGCGGTACCCGGTGCAGGTGGACGGCCGCACCGTCCAGTACGTCGTCGCGGGCGGCGGCGGTGCCTTCATGCACGCCACCCACACCATCCCCCGGGTGGCCGTCGGGGGCGTCACCGAGCGCGACTTCCGCTGCTATCCGCTGCGCGGTGACTCGCTCGCCTTCTACAGCCGCCTGTACGGCCGCCGGCTCCGGCTGCGCCGCTTCTTCGGGCTGTCCGAGGCGGAGGCGACGGCCGTGATCGCCGAGCGGCTCGGCATCGAGCCGGGCCGCGCCCCGGACCCGGCCGCCCGGGTCACCCGCCGGACCCGCCTGGTCGCGAGCCTCCTCGGGGCCGGCCGCCGCCCCGACCGCCGCGCCCGGTTCCGGCTGCCCGTGCGGAAGATCTACACCCAGCTGTTCTCGCCGTCCTCCGCCACCTACAGCCCGCCGTTCTTCAAGTGCTTCCTGCGGCTGGACGTCGCCCCGGACTCGGTCCGGCTGCGCTGTTTCGCCGCGACCGGCAACCGGGCTCAGGAACTCGACCCGCCGGTCGAGGACGAGGTCGTCATCCCGCTGCCGCCGGCCCTCTCGAACTGATCACACGGTTGTCACACTCGCCTGCCAGAATCGGTGCAGAGCAGATGCACGACTGCTGACGGAGCAGATGCACGACCGCCGGAGGTGCCCGTGCCGTCCACCCCTCGCCCCCTGCGCAAGCTGGGATTCCTCACCATCGGCCTGTTCGACGCGGCCGACCCGGGCCGGGGCCACGAGTCCACGCTCGAGATCATCGAGCTGGGCGAGCGGCTCGGCTTCGACAGCGCCTGGGTCCGCCACCGGCATCTGCAGTACGGCATCTCCTCCCCCGTCGCCGTGCTGGCCGCCGCCTCCCAGCGCACCCGGCGGATCGAGCTGGGCACGGCGGTGATCCCGCTGGGCTGGGAGAACCCGCTGCGGCTCGCCGAGGACCTGGCGACGGTCGACGTGCTGTCCGGCGGCCGGCTGAACCCTGGTGTCAGCGTGGGTCCGCCGATGCACTACGCGCAGATCAAGGCCGCCCTGTACCCGGACACCGCGGACGCCGAGGACTTCAGCCATGAGCGGGTGCGGCGCCTGCTGGATCTGGTGCGCGGCAAGCCGGCCACCGATTTCAGCGGAGTGGAGGGGTTCGAGGTGTTCTCGGACTCGGTGCAGCCGCACTCCCCCGGGCTCGGGCGGCGGCTGTGGTACGGCGGCGGCAGCCTGGGCTCGGCCCGCTGGGCCGGCGAGCACGGCATGAACCTGTTGACCAGCAGTGTCGTCAAGGCGGAGGGCGGCGAGGGCACGGACGGGCCGCCGGACTTCGCCGAGATCCAGCTCTCCCACATCCGGGAGTTCCGCGCCCACCACCCCGACGGCGACGCGGCCCGGGTCTCCCAGGGACTGGTGGTGATACCCACCGACTCCGCGAGCCCCGAGCAGCGCGCCAGGTATGCGAAGTACGCGGCCGAGCGGCTGCCCCGTACGGCCTCGCCCCAGGGTCCGGCGCGGCTGCTGTTCGCGCCGGACCTGGTCGGCACCTCGGCCGAACTCGCCGAACGGCTGCACGCGCACGCAGCGTTCCGCGAGGTCGAGGAGGTGGCGTTCGCGCTGCCGTTCACCTTCGAGCACGAGGACTACGTACAGATCCTGACGGACATGGCGACGAAGCTGGGCCCGGCACTGGGGTGGCGGCCCACCGACTGACGTCCCGCGTGCCGGCCGCCGTCCCCGACACCGGGATGGCGGCCGCCGGCTGACGTCCGCGTGCCGACAGCGGGGTGGCGGCCTACCGACTGACGTCCCGCGTGCCGACCGCCGTGCCGGACACCGGGGGGCGGCCCGCCCGCCGGTTCACCACGTGCCCACCGCCGGGCCCGTGACCGGTTCGGACGGCCTGCCGTCCACGCCGACCGGCACGTCCCCGGTGAGCATCACCCGGTGCATGATCCGGGGAAAGCCCAGGTGGGCGTTGTCGCCCGGGGCGAGGTGGATGGTGGCCCGGTTGTCCCAGAAGGCCACGCTGCCGGGCTCCCAGCGGAAGCGGACGGTGTACTCCGGCCGGACCGCCTGCTCCAGCAGCATCTCCAGCAGCGCGGCGCTCTCCGGCCGGGAGACGCCGGCGATCTGCTCCAGGTAGTAGCCGTTGACGAACAGCACCCGCTCCCCCGTCTCCGGGTGCACCCTGACGAGGGGGTGCACGGAGGCGACCTGATGGTCCAGGAGATGGCGCAGGTAGGCGTCGTCGCCGGGCCGGGGCTGGTAGCCGACGCCGAGCCGGTGCTCGGCCCGCAGCCCGTCCACGAAGGCACGGACCGGGGCGGACAGCCCGGCGTAGGCGGCGGCCAGGTTGGCCCAGGTGGTGTCGCCGCCGTACGGCGGTACGGTCTCGGCGCGCAGGACGGTCGCCGCCGGCGGGTCGATCCGGGCGCCGTGATCGCAGTGCCAGCCGCGCAGCAGGGTGTGCCGGCGCCGCTGCAGCCACTCCTCGTGCTCCATGCCGAACCGGCCGCCCAGCTCCAGCCGGTCGGCCGTGGTCTCCACCTCCGGGTGGTCCACGGGTGAGGCACTGCCCCGCCGCCCGAGGACGACCGGCTCGCCGAAGCGGCGGGCGAAGGCGACATGGCCGGCGTGGTCGAGAGCCTGCCCCCGGAAGAACACCACCTTCCAGCGCAGCACGGCCCGCCGGATCAGGGCCACCACGGCGTCGTCGAGGGGCCCGGTGAGGTCGACCCCGGTGATCTCGGCGCCGATGTGCCCGGCGACCGGATGCACCTCCGCACCCGCGGTGTACTCCGTTCCGTCCACGGTCGCCCTGTCCGCCGTCATGCGCCCTCCGGTGCTCGTCCGATCCGGTTGCCGCAGCGATCGTGACACTCCCGGACGTCGATCCGCGACCTCCCCGATCACCGTGGTCCGGGCCACCGCCGTGCTGCGGGTGTCCGCACGGCACCTCTCAGGCGGGCCGAGGCGCAACCGGTTGGATCTCCACCGGATGCGGGCGCCGAGCGGATCACCGGAGGATGGGAGCGGCTTGCGCTCCGGGTCCGACGGGCCGTTCCGGGCGCCGGCCGGCCCCTTGCCGTGCGGTCGATCGGTGGTCAGCGTGAGCGATGAACCGACGCGGATCCAGGTCCGCATCGCCGTCGTCCTGTTCGTGCTGACCGTCACCGCCGGCGCCGTCGACGCCATCACCTTTCTCGGCCTCGGACACGCCTTCGCCGCGCTGACGACCGGCAACGTCCTGTTCCTCGGGTTCGGGGTGGCGAGGACGGGAACGCCGGTCGCCCGGCCCGCCGAGGCGCTGGCCGCCTTCGTGGCGGGGGTGGCCGCCGCCGACGTCGTGGTCATGCGGCTGCACCGGCGGGGACGGCACTGGTTCGTACGCGCCCTCGCCGTGGAGACGGGGCTGATCGTGCTGGCCGGGCTGGTGGTCCTCGGCACGAGCGGACGGCGCACGCCCGCCGAGCACGTCATGGCCGTCGCCGCCGTGCTGCTCGCGGCCGCCATGGGCTGGCGCAATCGCGTGATGTTCCAGGCACGTATCCCGGACATGCCCACCACCGTCCTGCAGATGACCCTGGTCAAAGTGCTCGTGGACGCGCTGTCCCGGCGGACCGGGGCCGTGCCGGGCGATCCGCTGCTGCCACGGGCGCGACGCCTGGCCACCGTCCTCGGCGTCTTCGTCGGCGGCGTCGCCGGCGCGCTGCTCCTGCGCCTGTTCGGCGCCGGGTACGCCCTGTTGTGCGTCGCCGCTCTGGTGGCGTGCGCCGCTGCGTTCTACTCCCGCTCTCCCCGGCTGCGGCCCCCGCCCGCCGCGGAGCCCGGACGCGAGCAGTGAGCTACTGCTCCTCGACGTGTCGTCCGGCGACGCCGCCCGCAGGCGCGGCGAGGCTGCCCAGGATGTCCAGCAGTTCGGCGCTGCGGCTGCCGGGTTCGGCGTGGAAGACGACCAGGGTGAGGCCGTCGGTGCCCTCCACGGCGAGTTTGTTCGAGTGCAGGTCGAGGTCGCCGACCTCGGGGTGGCTGAGGTGGCTGACCCGGCCGCGCCGGGGGCGTACCTCGTGGCGGGACCACAGGGTGCGGAAGCGTTCGCTGCGCAGGGACAGTTCGCCGACCAGGTCGCGCAGCCGGGGATCGTCGGGGTCGGCGCCGGCCTCGGAGCGCAGGGCGGCCACGCCCTCCGCGGTGAGGTCGGTCCAGTCCCGGCGCAGCGCGCGCTCGGCGGGGTCGAGGAGGACGGCCCGCAGCAGGTTGACGCCGGGCGAGTAGTTCGGGGTGAGTGCGGTGGCGAGGGGGGTTGGCGGCCACCAAGGCCGGGGCCCGGCGGGGAGCGGACGGCACCTGGATCGTATCGCGGCACCCCGAGGACCTGAAGGCGCAGGTGTACGACAACCTGCGCAATCTGGGCGTGGACACTCTGGACGTGGTCGATCTGAGGCTCGGTGACGTGGATGTCCCGAACGAGGACTCGGTCGCCGACCAGTTCGGGGCCCCGGCCGAGCTGCGGGAGCGGGGGCTGATCCGGCATCTCGGGCTGAGCGCGGCGTCCCTCGCGCAGCTGGACGAGGCCCGGGTGATCGCGCCCGTGGTGACCGTGCAGAACCTGTACAACCTGGCGAACCGGCAGGACGACACCCTGCTGGAGCGGACGGCGGCCGAGGACATCGCCTTCGTGCCGTACTTCCCGCTCGGCGGCTTCACCCCCTTGCAGTCCGGGACGCTGACGAAGGTCGCCGCCCGGCTGGAGGCGTCGCCGCAGCAGGTCGCGCTCGCCTGGCTGCTGCGCCGCTCGCCGAACGTCGCGCTGATCCCCGGCACGTCCTCGCCGAACCACCTGCGGCAGAACATCGCCGCCGCGGGCCTGGTGCTGCCGGACGACGCGATGGCCGAGCTGGACGGCATCGCGGGCTGAACCCGCCCGGCCGGGGGTACTCAGGACCCCTGGGACGGACGCACGGAAGGGAGCCGGATGTGTCGGCGGAGGACCGGCTGCGGACGTACCGCGGCAAGCGCGACTTCGAGCGGACCCGCGAGCCGTCGGGAAAGACCGCGCCGGGCAGGGAGGGAGAGCCGCATTTCGTGGTGCAGATCCATGACGCGCGCCGGATGCACTTCGACTTCCGGCTCCAGGTCGGTGACGTCCTGAAGTCCTGGTCGGTGCCGAAGGGGCCGTCCGGCGACCCCGCGGACAAGCGTCTGGCGGTGCCCACGGAGGACCATCCGCTGGAGTACGAGGACTTCGAGGGCGTCATCCCGAAGGGCGAGTACGGCGGCGGCACCGTGATCGTGTGGGACCGCGGGACGTACGCCCCGCTGAGCCACGACCGCAGGGGGCGCCCGGTGGACTTCGCGGAGTCCCTGGAGCACGGTCACGCCACCTTCCGGCTGCACGGCACCAAGCTGCACGGCGAGTACGCCCTCACCCGCTTCCGCAGCGGGACGGACGAGGAGGAGGCCTGGCTGCTGGTCCGCAAGGGCCCGGCGCGGTCGGACGGCCACGGCACACCCGACCCCCGCCGCGCCCGCTCGGTACGGACCGGGCGCACCCTGGCCCAGGTCGAGGCGGCCGAGGGCACCGGGTGAGGGACGGGTCCGGGCAGCGCGGTCACGTCGTGGCCCCGGACCGGTCATCCCCGGCTCGCCGGTCGGCCCGGTCACGAAGCGGCCCCGGACCGGTCGTCCCCCGCTCGCCGGACGGCCCGGTCACGAAGCGGCCCCGGACCGGTCGTCCCCCGCTCGCCGGACGGCCCGGTCACGAAGCGGCCCCGGACCGGTCGTCCCCCGCTCGCCGGACGGCCCGGTCACGAAGCGGCCCCGGACCGGTCGTCCCCCGCTCGCCGG
>NZ_JBVHSK010000004.1:518464-564449 GCF_055566415.1 Streptomyces sp. NPDC027663
CGGACGGCCCGGTGGATCTCGGGGACGCAGAGGTTGAGGACGGCAGCGGCGGCGATCATGGCGGCGCAGGCCAGGAGCGCGCTGCGGGTGTCCCAGGCGTCGGCGGCGAGTGCGGTGAGGAGGTAGCCGAGCGGGATGGCCAGGCGCTCGCCGACGCCGTTGAAGGCGCTCATGCGTCCCTGTTCGTCCTGCGGCACGTGCCGTTGGAAGGCCGTGGTCCAGGCGACGATCGCGATGTCGAGCCCGACGCCCGCGAGGAGGGCGGTCAGCAGCACGACGGGCAGCGGTCCGCCCGCGCCCATGGCGGTCAGCGGGAGCGCGAGGGCGCCGCTCGCCGCGATCGCGACGGTGAGCAGCCGGCGCGGTTTCCAGCGCAGGCAGACGAGGGTCCCGGCGAGCAGGCCGGCCGCGAAGGCCGCCTGGACCAGGCCCCAGTCGCGGGCCCCGGCGTACTGCCGGGCGGCTGTGAGGGGGCCGAGGAGCTGGAAGCCGGCGAGCCATCCCGCGACGAGAACGGTGCCGGCGGCCGTGTAGGTCCACAGCCAGGTGCGGGACCAGAAGCCGGTCCAGCCCTCGCGCAGGTCCGCCAGGACGCCGGCGGCGCGGGCCGGCGGGGCGTCCAGGCGCAGGCCGAGCAGCAGCAGGGCCGCGACGGCGAACGTGGCCGCGTCCCAGGCCAGGGCCCAGGCGGCGCCCGTGGCTGCCACGATCAGTCCGCCGACGAGGGGCCCGAGCACCCTCACAGCGTTGCCCGGCAGCCGGAGCAGCGCGTTGGCCTGCTGGAGATGCTGCGGGGCCACGATCTGGGCCACGGCGCCCTGGGCTGCGGGGACGATGAAGGACGCCGCGGTGCCGGAGAGGAAGCCGCACAGGGCGATCGAGGTCGTCGTGGCGTGCCCGGTGGCGACGGTGACGGCCAGTGCGCCCTGGGCACCCGCCGCCAGCAGGTTGCCGAGGAAGAGGACGCGGCTGCGGGACAGGCGGTCCGCGAAGAGACCGCCGGCAAGGAGGAACACGATGGTCGGGACGGTGTTCGTGGCGAGCACCAGACCGAGGGAGCCCGCTCCGCCGCCCCGCTCGATGACGGACCAGGCGAGGGCGAGCGGGGCCATCGCGGATCCGGTGGCGGAGACGAGCTGCGCGGACGCGAACCGCCGGAAGGCCGCGGTTCGCCACGGCGTGCTGGTGATCGGCGGTGCGGCGGCAGCGGTCTTCATGTGCTCCCTCTCGGGTGGCGCGGTGGCAGGGGCGGTGGCATGGCGCCGGATCGGCGGGTTCAGGCCCCAACTGGTATGCCATGAGCCTATGTTCACGGCGACACGACGATCTCCCTGCCCTGCCCCGGGAGGCTTCCCATGCGTACCGCGACAGCCGGACGGTACCGCCGGCCGGGACGGTGCAGCCGACCGGGACGGTGCAGCCGACCGGGACGGTGCAGCCGACCGGGACGGTGCCGCCGACCGGGACCGCCCGGGCCATGCTCGCCGGGCCGGGTGTCACGCGCCGGCTGATCAGCCGTCCTGCCGCACGGCTCGCCTACGCCGAGTCGACGGCGAACCAGGGCTGTTCGTTCGGGTGAGCGGCGCGCGGTCAGGTGTCCGGCAGTGGCTGTTCGGCCCAGATGGTCTTGCCGGCGGCGGTGTGCCTGCTGCCCCAGCGCTGGGTGAGCTGGGCGACCAGCAGCAGTCCACGGCCACCCTCGTCGTAGGCGTGCGCCCGGCGCAGGTGCGGGCTGGTGGAACTGGCGTCGGAGACCTCGCAGATGAGTGCGCGGTCGCGGATCAGGCGCAGCTGGATGGGCGGTTCGCCGTAGCGGATGGCGTTGGTGACGAGTTCACTGACGACGAGTTCGGTGACGAAGGCGGCCTCTTCCAGGCCCCAGCCGGTCAGTCGCTCGGTGGCCGCCTGGCGGAAGGCCGCGACCTGGGCGGGGTCGCGCGGGACGTCCCAGGTGGCGACCCGGTCGGCGCCGAGGGCCCGGGTGCATGCGAGCAGCAGGGCGACGTCGTCGCCCGGCTGGTCCGGGAGCACGGCCTTCAGGACGTTGTCACACAGCGCCTCGAGGGAGTCGGCGGGCGCGGCGAGGACCCGGCAGAGTTCGTCGGTGGTGCCGTCCGGGTCCCGGTCGCGGTCCTCGACCAGGCCGTCCGTGTAGAGGGCTACGACGGAGCCCTCGGGCAGTTCCTGTTCCGTCGCCTCGAAGGGCAGTCCGCCGACGCCGAGCGGTGGCCCGGCGGTCACGGGGAGGAACCGGGCGATCCCGCCGGGCAGGACGACGACCGGGGCAGGGTGGCCGGCGGCGGCCAGGGACAGGCGGCGCGAGACGGGGTCGTACACGGCGTACAGGCAGGTCGCGCCGAGTTCGGCGACCTCTTCGCCGTCGTTGTCGGAGCCCAGATGGGTGACCAGGTCGTCGAGGTGGGTGAGGAGTTCGTCAGGGGGCAGGTCGACGTCGGCGAGGGTGCGGACGGCGGTCCGCAGCCGCCCCATGGTGGCCGAGGACTGGATGCCGTGGCCCACCACGTCGCCGACGACGAGACCGACCCGGCCGCCGGAGAGCGGGATGACGTCGAACCAGTCGCCGCCGATGCCGGCCAGGGACCCGCTCGGCAGGTAGCGGTGGGCGACCTCCACCGCGGCCTGTCCGGGCAGGCCCTGCGGGAGCAGGCTGTGCTGGAGGGCGAGCGCGGTGTCGCGTTCGCGGGCGAAGCGGCGGGCGTTGTCGATGCAGACGGCGGCGCGGCTGGCGAGTTCCTCCGCGAACACGGCGTCGTCGGGGGCGTATTCGTCCGGATTGGACTTGCGGATGCAGACCGCGACACCCAGGGTGGTGCCGCGGGCCCGCAACGGTACCGCGATCATGGAGTGGGCGCCGCTCCGGTGGCGGCTGCCCTCGGGCGAGCGCGCGTTCCGTTCCGCGAGCCAGTGGACGAACGACGGCTCGCCGGCCTGGCTGCGCACCACGCGGCCTTCGCGGATGGCCTGGGCGGGCGGTGAGGGCGGCTCGTAGACCTCGGTCAGGCCGAGGGGGACCGCGGTGGCCGGGTTGCCCGGGCTGGTGGAGCTGTGGGCGACACGGCGCATTTCGACCGCGCCGTCGGGGACGGCCGGCCGCTCGTCCGCGCCGAGCACCCAGTCGAGCAGGTCGATGCTGGCGTAGTCGGCGTAGCGCGGGACGAGGAGTTCGATCAGTTCCTCGGCGGTGCGTACGACGTCCAGGGTGGTGCCGATGCCGGCGGAGGCCTCGTTGAGCAGGGCGAGCCGGCGCCGGGCCCAGTACTGCTCGGTGTTGTCGAAGGCGGCCATGGCGACCGCGGTCTGCTCCCCGGAGTCCGAGCGCAGCGGCCACATGTCGATGCTCCAGAGATGTTCCCGGTTCAGGGTGGGGGAGCCTGCGAAGCTTTCGTAGCGGACCGCCCGGCCGGTCTCGGCGACCTGCCTCAGATGACGCTGGAAGCCCTGGTTGTATTCGACGTCCTCCACGGTGTCCGGGAAGAACCGGCCCGTCAGCGCGTCCTCGGGAACGCCCATCACCGCGCAGGCGGCGTCGTTCAGGCGCAGGTAGCGCTGCTGGAGGTCGAAGACCGACATGGCCATGGAGGCCTGCTGGAAGGCCTGGGCGGCCAGCGTCGTGCCGGACGGGTCTGCGGTGAGGACGTAGCCGGTGGGGGTCCCGTCGGCGCCGGTGACCGGGCAGGCGGTGACGACCGATTCGATGCGGTGGCCGTCGCGGTGGCGCAGGGCGACGGTCCCGGAGCGTGCGGCGAGCACCTCGGCAGGGACGCTCTGCACCAGCAGGTCCGCCGCCGGCCGGCCCACGACCTCATCGGCCGGATGGCCGGTGAGCTGCCGTGCGCGCTCGCTCCACCCGGTCACCATGCCCAGCGCGTCGATGATCGCCACGGCGGCGGCATGCCTCATATGCCCCAGGATGATCCGATTGGCCCGGCGCATCAAGCGGCGGGCCCGCCCGGCTCAGCTCTGCTGCGCGCGCAGGGCCGCCAGGGCCCGGTCGGCATGGGTGTTCATGCGCAGCTCGCTGCGGACGATCTCCAGGACGGTGCGGTCCTGGGCGATCACGTAGGTGACGCGCTTGGTCGGCGCGAGGGAGAAGCCGCGCTTGACGCCGAACAGCTCGCGGACCGTGCCGTCGGCATCGGACAGCAGCGGCATGCCGAGACCGTGCCGGCCGGCGAATTCCTGCTGCTTGTCGACGCCGTCCCCGCTGATGCCGACGGGCCGGGCGCCGACGGCGGCGAACTCGGCGGCGAGGTCCCGGAAGTGGCAGGCCTCGGCGGTACAGCCGGCGGTGAGGGCGGCGGGGTAGAAGAAGAGGACGACCGGGCCGTCGGCCAGCAGCTCGGTGAGCCGGCGGATGGTCCCGGTCTCGTCGGGCAGGGCGAAGTCCTCCACCTTGCCCCCGACGGCGATGCGCTCGCTCACGACTGCCCCTTCCGTACGTCGATCCGCTCGGTGTGCTTGCTCACGACTGCCCCTCCCGTACGCCGACCGCCTCGAGGCGCTCGCTCACGACTGCCCCTCCCGCAACCCGACCGCCGCGATCTGCTCGATCATGATCGCCCCTCCGCGTTCCGGGCCACCCCGCGGGCCCACAGCACCAGCGGCACCTGGAGCGGCAGCCGGGCGAGGGCGGCCGCCCTGAGCGGCGCGGGCCGGTTGCGCCAGTCCACGGCCATCTGGACGTTGGCCGGGAACACCCCGACGAAGAAGGCGGCCGCCGTCTTGGCTGCCACCGCGCGGGTGCGGGGCGCCGCGAGGCCGGCCGCCAGGGCCAGTTCCACGGCCCCGCTGCCGTAGGTCCAGGCCCGGGGCGAGCCCGGCAGCTGACGGGGGACGATCGCGTCGAACTGCCGCGGAGCGGCGAAGTGGGCGACCCCGACGGCGGCGAAGAGGCCGGCGAGCAGCAGGGGTGAGCGTTCGGACCGGGGCACGGTTCCTCCTCTGGTGACCTGCCGCCGGATATTACTTGACGGTAGGACCTGCGGTGGGTGGTCCTGGAGAGGACGTGGATTCCGGCAGCGGGTGAGAACAGGCCGACGCGGGCGGCCGTCAGCCTCTCGCGGCCGATGCGATCGGCGACCGTACCGGCCGCCAGGGCGGACCGCCGTGCCGGCCGACGCGAGCGGCCGTCAGCGTCTCGCAGCCGATGCGATCGGCGACCGTACCGGCCGCCAGGGCGCGGACCGGCGTGCCGAAGGAGGCGCGGCTGTACGGCTCACCGGGCCGGTTCCGTCGCCTCACCCGGTCCGGTAAAGGTCGGTGAGCAGCTCGAGCACCGCCTGGAGTGCCGGGTGCGGATCGTCGCGCCACCAGGCGAGCCGGACGGCGACGGGCTCGGCGTCGCGCACCGGCCGGTAGACGATGCCGGGCCTCCGGTACTGGTACGCGGTCGACTCGGCCGTCACCCCGATCCCGTGCCCGGCGGCGATGACGGTCAGCCAGTCGTCGACGTCGTGCGTCTCCTCGGTGACCGGGCGGGCGTCCGGCGGCCACAGCTCCGCACTGGCCGTGCCGGTACGGCGGTCCACCAGCAGGACCCGGTCGGCGAGGTCGGCGAGTCGCACGGAGCGGCGCCGGGCGAGCGGATCGTCGGCGGCGAGTGCGCACAGCCGCCGCTCCAGTCCGACGATGGCGGCGTCGAAGCGCCGGTCGTCCGGCGGTCTGCGGACCACGGCGAGATCGCAGGCGCCCTCGGCGAGCCCGGCGGAGGGCGCGTTGACGCGCACGAGCTGAAGGTCGGTGTCCCCGTGGGCCGCACTCCAGCGCCGCTGGAAGGCGACCGTGTGCCGGCCCAGTGCCGACCAGGCGTAGCCGACGCGCAGCCGGGTGTGCCCCGAGGTGGCCTCCCGGACCAGGTCGGACACGTCCGCGAGTACCCGCCGGGCCTGTGCCACCACCCGCAGTCCGGTCGCGGTGGGGGTCACCTCCCGGGAGGTGCGCCGCAGCAGCCGTACGCCCAGGGCGCGTTCGAGGGAGGCGAGGGCGCGTGAGACGGCGGCCTGGGACACGCCGAGGGCGATCGCCGCGTCGGTGAACGTGCCCTCGTCGACGATGGCCACGAGGCAGCGCAGCTGCCGGAGATCGATGTCCTGCATACCCTCAGCGTATAGATCGAACTGTGCATGCATTTTGCGCAAGTGCCGAAGGCCGCGCACCATCCCGGGCATGCAAGAAGCTCCCGAACTCCCGGCCGCGGCCGGGCCCTTGGCGGCACCCCTCTCCTCGCCCCGGCCCCGGCGCCTGGCCGGCGTGGCCGCCATGGCCGGCAGCGGGCTGTCCAACCAGACCGGTGCCGCCGTCGGCGCACTGGCCTTCCCCGTCCTCGGCCCGCTCGGGGTGGTGGCCGTACGGCAGTACGTCGCCGCCCTCGCCCTGCTCGCCGTCGTCCGCCCCCGGCTGCGCGCCTTCACCTGGCGGCAGTGGTGGCCCGTGCTGCTGCTCGGCGGGGTGTTCGGCACGATGAACCTCAGCCTGTACAGCGCCGTCGACCGGATCGGCCTGGGCCTCGCCGTGACCCTGGAGTTCCTGGGGCCGCTGACCATCGCGCTGGCCGCGACCCGGCGGCGGCTGGACGCCGGGTGCGCGGTGCTGGCCGCTGCCGGGGTCGTCGTCCTGATGCGTCCCCGCCCCTCGGCCGACTACACGGGGATGGCCCTCGGTCTGGTCGCCGCCTGCTGCTGGGCGTCGTACATCCTGCTCAACCGGCTCGTGGGGCGGCGCATCCCCGGGGCGCAGGGCGCGGCGGCGGCCTCGGCCGTGTCCGCCGTGGCCTTCCTGCCCGTGGGCATCGCCGTTGCGCTCCGCCATCCGCCGACGGCCGGGGCCCTCCTGTGCGCCGTGGCCGCCGGGGTCCTGTCCTCCGCCGTCCCCTACCTCACCGACCTGCTGACGCTGCGGCACGTGCCCGCACAGACCTTCGGCCTGTTCATGAGCGTCAACCCGGTCCTGGCGGCCGTCGTCGGCTGGGCGGTCCTCGGACAGGGCCTCGGCGGCGCGGAGTGGGCGGGCATCGGGGCGGTGGTGGCGGCGAACGCGGTGAGCATCGCGACGACGCGCCGCTGAAGGCCCGCGGCCCGGGGACTGCCGGACGGATCAGGTGACCGGCCCGTGCGTGAACGGTCGGACCATCATGGCGGGACAGGCGGGGGCGGCTCCTGGCTTGGTCTTCGGCGTCGAGTGTCGAACGGCGCTCGAACTTGATCATTCGGTCCGGTGGCCGCCGTACCCGGAGGCGGCCTTCGTCCGGATCGAGACCTCCAGCGGCTCTTCCGGGGCAGCACGTCGTGCGCGCTCTTCGGCTCGACCTGGGACCGGTGGTTGTACGTGCGACGTGCCCTGGCCGCCGTCCAGGTGCAGCGAGTGGCAGCCACGCCCGGGCCGGCAGAGGATGAGAGCACCGCTCCCGCGCCCTGCCGCCAAGGAGGCTCGGACATGCGCTGGTGGTCGTCGCTGATCACGATGGGCCGGGACGGTCTGCGCGTGCAACGGGCATTCGCTGCGCCGCCGGTGATCGCGCGGGCCGTACTGGCCGTGCTGCTCGCCACCGTCCTCGGCCTGCTTCTGGACGACCCGGTGGCCGGGGCCATGGCCAGCGTCGGTGCGTTCATCTGCGGCATCGGTACGCTGCTGAGCCCCCTGCGGCATCCTGTGGTGAACGCACTCGGGATGGCCGTGGCCTTCAGCGCGATGGCGGTGCTGGGAGCTCTGGTGCACGACACCACCTGGCTGTTCCTGCTACTGCTGGCGGTCGCGGCGTTCGCCGCCGGGCTGTGGCGGACGATGGGCGTCGCACCCGGCATCCGGGGTTGCCTCGCGGTGATCGGCCTGATGATCACGGCTGATCTCGCACCCGACGTACACGGCGGCCTGATCATGGCCGGGTGGATCGCGGTCGGGACCGGGCTCGTCGTGGTGGTACGCCTTCTCCCGCCGTACGGTCCGCGGTTCGCCGCCCAGCGCCGCGCTCTTGCAGCCACGTACCAGTCGCTCGCCGAGGCCGCGGTCGCCGGCTCCACCACTCCGGGCGGGTCCGCTCCGTTCACGGCGGCCCGGCAGACCCTGGAGCTGCTGCCGCAGTTCAGCCGGCCGGCGGCGGCGGCCATGTTCGGACTGCTGGGAGAGGCCGAGCGCGTCCGCCGCGCGCTGCTCACCGTGCGGCTGACGGAACCCGCGCCGCCGGGGCCCGGGGCCCGGGAGCCACTGGCCGCCGCCGCGCAGGTGCTGGGTGACATCTCCCGCACCGTGGCCTCCGGCCGCGAGCACCGCTCCTCCGAGGAAGTCCGCTCCCTCCTGGAGGAGTGGGCGGCCGACTCGCCCGTGCCCGGCCCGAGCGACCTGGTCGCGCGGCTGCGGCTGGCCGAGCAACTGGCCCTGCGCTCGACCGACGGCCGCCTCGGCGACGTACTGGAACCCCACACGGAGGTGCCGGGCCTGTACGCGGGCACCCCCTCCGTCGCACGCAACACCCGGCGGATCCGGGCACAGCTGCACCCCCAGTCGCCGATCTTGCGCCATGCGGTGCGGCTCGCCGTGGGCGTGGTGGTCGCCGAGGTCATCGGCCGGTCGATCGGCGGGTGGGGCGGCCTGGGCATCTCCGCACACGGCTTCTGGGTGGCCCTGACCACCATGCTGGTGCTCTTCCCGGAGTACGGACACACCATCGCCCGCGGCTGGGGACGGGCGGCCGGGGCCGTGCTGGGCGGCCTCTTCGCCTGGGTGCTGTCCCTGCCGCACTGGTCTCCCGCCGGCCTCGCGGTCACGTCGGTGGTGCTGGCCGCGGCGTCGTTCGTGACCCTGCGGACCGGGCAGCTGATGCTCAACCTGTGGCTGACCACCTGGATCGTCTTCCTGATCCACCACGTCGGCGGACTGCCCGGACCGACGGCGTGGGCGCGCGCCGCCGACACGGTGGTCGGCGCAGCGCTCGCCGTGCTCATCTTCCTCGTCTGGCCGACCTGGTCCACCCGGCGGGTACCCGGCCTGCTCGCGGAGTGGCTGCGGGTGCAGGACCGGCTGCTGCCCGAGCTGCTGACCGGCTACGCCGACGTCGGGGCGACCGACGTGGCAGCCGTGGACGCGCTGCGGGCACGGTCACGGCAGGCCAGGGAGCACCTGGAGACCGCGGTGCAGCAGTCGCACGACGAGCCGGCCGAGCACCGACACCCCTGGTCCGGAGCGCAGCTGGAGCAGCTCAGGACCCAGGTGTCCGCGGTCGCCGGATGCGCCACCCTGCTGGGTGAACATCTGCCGCGTACCTCACAGGACACCGTGCCGGAGCTGACCGAACTGGTCGATCCGCTGCATGAACATCTCGCCGCCCTGGCCCGCGCCGCCACCGGAGCCGAGACGGTGGTCCCGGGGGCGTTGCGGTCGGTCTTCGACTCCTTCACCGCCCGCACCGGCCTGCCGGCCGACGCCCGCGACGGCTACGGCAGCGCCACGACCAGCCGCGCCGTCGCCCTGAGTACCGCAACCGTCGACGCCGTCGAGGCCCTGACCACCACCATCGCCGCCCGCGACCACGCCCGCCGCCACGCGGCAGCCTGACACTCGGCGGATGCGCGGTCCACCTGGCCACGGGGCGCAGGAAGCGGTCCGAGGCGGCGAGGGTGGTGCGCTCACCTGCGGATGACGTGGTCCGACGGATACGGGGTGGTCGGCGTGACAGGTGGGCCTCCGGCCGCCGCCGGCACCGGTTGCCCGGAGAAAAGGGGACCCAGGACCGGAGAGGTGGGAGGGAAGCCGGGCCGGGCGGCGTCCAGATGGGCATCCGGGCTCAGTGCGGCGGTGACGAGCGCGAGGTGGGTCAATGCCTCGGGGAAGTTGTCGAGTTGCTCGCCTGTCAGCCCGATCTCCTCGCTGTAGAGACCGAGATGGTTGGCGTAGGTGAGCATCTTCTCGAAGACCAGTCGCCCTTCACGCAGATGGCCGGCGCGAGCCAGGGCTTCGACGTACCAGAAGGTGCACGCCGAGAAGGTGCCTTCGGAACCGAGCAGTCCGTCGGGGGAGGCGGAGGGGTCGTAGCGGTACACGAGGCCGTCGGACACGAGGTCCATTCGCTCATGGGGGCGTCTTCCGCTTTCGCCCGACGTCAGCGGTGACGTCACTGCTACCGGCCACGCCGCTGGCGGACCCACGACGCGCTCACACCTCCAGACTGCGCGGCCTGCATGCACAGGGTTCGCATCAACTCCCCGGAGGCGGCCCACCAGCGCGCTGAAGGCCGCCGGCCCGCTCAAGGGGCTCGAGGACCGGGACCGACCAGCTGATCATCGTGCTGGACGGTCCCGGAGCCAGGGCAGCGGCCAGGTGGAGCAGCGCCTAGCGACCGGCGGCGGTGGCGGGCGCGCCGAACCACTTCCGCAGTGGGCCGAGCAGATCCGCCGGGTCTTCGCCGACCCAGGCCACATGACCGTCAGGCCGCAGGAGCACGGCGGGTACGTCCGGTTCCTCGCCGGCGTCGATCACGTGGTCGACGCGGTCCTCCCAGCCCGCCGCCGTGAGCCGGCCGGTCCGGTCGAGCAGCAGCCCGCGGCCGGCATGCATCAGCTCGTAGAGGCGCCCCTGCTTCAGCTGCACGTCCCGCAGCCGACGGCCGAGCAGTTCGTGCCCCTCGCCGAAGTCGTAGCGGACCCCGATCGCGATGATCTTCTCGATCAGGTACCGGTTCACCTCCTCGAAGTCCATCAGCTCCGACATCAGCCGGCGCACCGCTCGCGGCCCCGGTTCGAGGGACACCAGCTGCATCTGAGCGCGGGTGTTGTCCAGCACGTCGGCGGCCACCGGGTGCCGTTCGGTGTGGTAGCTGTCCAGCAGCCCTTCCGGTGCCCAGCCGGCGACCTCGGCGGCCAGTTTCCAGCCGAGGTTGAACGCGTCCTGGACGCCGAGGTTGAGCCCCTGCCCGCCTATCGGCGGGTGGATGTGCGCCGCGTCGCCGGCCAGCAGTACCCGGCCGACCCGGTAGCGCTCGGCCTGCCGGGTGGCGTCGCCGAAGCGGGAGAGCCAGCGCGGTGAGTGCACGCCGAAGTCGGTGCCGGCGACGGCCCGCAGCTGCCGCCTGACCTCGTCGAGGGTCGGCGGGGCCGAGCGGTCGTCGGCCACCTTGTCGGCGGGCGCGACGACGCGGTACAGCCCGTCTCCGAGGGGCATGGCGCCGAAGCGCACCTGCGTCTTGCGGACTTCGCTCACCACGGCGGCCAGCGTCTCCGGCGACGCGGTCAGCTCGACCTCGCCGAGCAGCGTGTCGACCCTGCTGGGTTCGCCGGGGAAACCTACGCCGAGCAGCTTGCGCACGGAGCTGCGGCCGCCGTCGCAGCCGACGAGGTAGCGCGAGCGCAGCCGCGTACCGTCGGCCAGTTCGGCGGTCACCCCGTCCTCGTCCTGGCTCAGCCCGACGAGTTCGCAGTCGCGGCGGACCTCGGCGCCGAGCTGCGTGGCGTGCTCGGCCAGCAGTCGGTCGGTGACGGTCTGCGGAATGCCGAGGACGTAGGCGTGCGAGGTGTCCAGCCCCTCCGGCGACCGCTTGTCGATGCCGGCGAAGAACCCGTTGAGCGGATGCTTCCGGCCGAGAGCGAGGAACCGGTCCACCAGGCCGCGTTGGTCCATCACTTCGAGGCTGCGCGCGTGCAGACCGAGTGCGCGGACGACCCTCGTCGGCTTGCTCTCCTTCTCCAGCACGACGGTGTGCACGCCGTGCAGCCGCAATTCTCCGGCCAGCATCAGACCGGTCGGCCCACTGCCGACGATGATCAAGTCGATCACGAAAGTCCCCCATGTAGTCAGGCTTCAGCCGTGGTCGGGCTTCCGCCGTGGTCGGGCTTCTGCGCCCCACGAGACGCAGGAGCCGGAAAACGCGCATGAACTCCGCGCGTACCTGTTTTCCGCAGGTTCCGTCTTCGGCTGGACATTGTGCGGCACGTCCAGGGCCTTGCCGCAAGGCCCCCGGTGCGCTATAGGTTGATAGTGGCAAGGAGTGGGAACTCCTTGCCTTTCGTCGTTCGGGGCCTTTTCGAGGACACGCGCACGCCCGCTTCCATGGCCCGCCGGTGATCTTCTACATCCATGGCGCCGGGTGGGTCTTCGGAGACGAGAACACGCACGACCGCTTCGTACGGGAACTTGCCGTAGGTGCGCAGGCGGCGGCCGTGTTCCCCGTCTACGACCGGGCACCCGAGGCCAGGTACCCCACTCAGATCGAACAGAATTTCGCCACGGCTCAGTGGGTCGTGAGCCACGGCGCCGAGCACGGACTCGACCCCGCGCGCATGGTCGTCTGTGGTGACTCGGTCGGCGGCAACATGTCCGCGGTCCTCGCACAGATGGCCAAGGACCGCGGCGGCATCCCGCTCGCCGCGCAGATACTGCTCTACCCCGTCACCGACGCCAACTTCGACACCGCCTCCTACCTGCAGTTCGCCGACGGCTATTACCTCACCCGGGACGGCATGATCTGGTTCTGGGACCAGTACACGACCGAGGAGGCGCAGCGCAAGGAACGCTACGCGTCCCCACTGCTGGCATCCCTGGACGACCTCGGGGGCCTGCCGCCGGCCCTCGTGATCACCGATGAGGCAGACGTACTGCGTGACGAGGGCGAGGCCTACGCGGCCCATCTGCGGAAGGCCGACGTGCCCGTCACGTCCCTCAGGGTCCTCGGCATGGTGCACGACTTCCTGATGCTCGACAGCCTCCGCGACTGCCATGCGACCGACGTCGCCCGCCGAGTCACGGTCGCCGCCATCAGGGACGCCCTGCACGGGAGCTGAAGTCCCCGAGGAGATGAGCCCCGTGCCGTCGCGGCCGGGGACTCGACCGAGAGAGGCATGCCCGTAATAAGTTGAAGCTGCGACGACGGGGGCGTCAGCCGGTCCACCTCCCAGCTGACGCCGACTCGGCAATTGGACAAAGGCACCCATGCTGGTGACGATGGGAGCGGATCCGGTGGTCGGGCACACGCCTGCCAGGGAGCGGCGCAAGCCGGTCACCCTCTCGCGCACCTTGGGGTTGACCAGTGGACGAGCTGCTCGGGCGGGACGAGGAATGCGACCGGCTGACGACGGCCCTCGACGCCGCCCGGCAGGGGACGAGCGCGGTCGTCGTGCTGTGGGGCGGACCAGGGACCGGCAAAAGCGCGCTGCTCGATCACGTTCAGGCCCGCGCAGGCGGCGATTTCGAGATCACGCGCTTCGACGCCGTCGAATCCGAGGCCGAACTTGCCTTCGCCGCCCTGCACCAGCTTCTCAGGCCGCATCTGACGCAGCTGCCGAAGGTGCCCGATCCGCAGCGTGAGGCGCTCTGCCAGGTCTTCGGGCTGCAGGAACGGACGAGCCCGCCCGACCGCTTCCTCGTCGCGCTCGCCTCGCTCGGGCTGCTGGCCGCACGCGCCGATGACAGGCCGCTGCTGTGCCTGGTGGACGACGCGCACCAGCTCGATCAGGAGTCCGCCGCGGTGCTCGGCTTCGTGGCCCGCAGGCTGGATGCCGAGGCGGTCGCCATGGTGTTCGCCGCACGCGACCAGGCCGACCGCGTCGACCACCTGGCGGGGCTGCCCGGGCTTCCCCTCTCCGGCCTCGGCACGGAGGCGGCCGGCCGGCTCCTGGAATCGGTGGTTCCCGGTGTCCTCGATCCCGCTGCCCGGGAAAGGATCGTCGCCTGCACCGAGGGCAACCCCCTCGCCCTGATCGGGGCGGCCCGCGAACTGAAGGCTCCCCAGCTCAGCGGAGATACCCCGCTGCCGGATCCCGTCCCGCTCGGCCGGGCGCTGGAACGGCTGTACGTGCGCGAAGCGTCGGAGTTGCCCGCGCGTACCCGGACCTTGCTGCTGGCCTCGGCCGCCGACCCGACGAGGGACCCGGACATGCTGTGGCGGGCCGGTCCGGCACTGGGCTTCGACGCGTCCGCCGCGGTGGCTGCCGAGGAGCGGAACCTGCTCTCGGTCCGGGAGACGGTCACGTTCCGCCATCCGCTGATCCGCTCGGCCGTGTACTACGGTGCCCCGCTGGCGCACCGTGCCCGGGTGCACGCCGCCCTGGCCGACGTCGCCGGAGACCTCGGCGAGACCGACCTGCGCGCCTGGCACCTGGCGGCGGCGGCAACCGACCCCGACGAAGGAGTGGCAGCGGAACTGGAACGTGCCGCGGAGCGCAGCCGCGACCGTGGTGACTGGACCGGCACGTCGACGCTTCTGGCGCGAGGCGCGTCTCTCACGTCCGACCTGCCCACCCGGTCCCGCCGGCTCCTGGGGGCCGCTGAAGCCGCCGCCGTGGCCGGCTCGCCCGACGAGGCGCAGCCCCTGCTGGACGGGGCGGCCGTCTACCGTGCGGACCGGCGCCACAACGCTTTTGTGCAGCGGGTCCAGGCACGGATCCACCGGCTGACCGGCGCCCCGGCGGCAGCGACCCGCGCCCTGCTGGCCTCCGCGCGGGAGCTGGGCCCCGTGGACGTCCGTACGGCTCGTGACACGCTCGTCGAGGCGCTCGTCCAGGCCCAGATCAGCGGCTCGCTCGCCCCGCAGGGCGCGTCGCGGCTCAGCGTGGCGGAGGCCGTCCGCTCCCTGCCGCTGCCCGCCGGAATGCCGGTCACGACGGGTGACGTGGTGCTGGAGGCCGATACGGCGGTGCATCTCGAAGGGTTGAACAGCGCCGGTCCGCGGCTGCGGCGTGCCGTCGAGGCGGTGCGGCACGAGAAGTCGACGGCCCCCGAACTGTGTCAGTGGCTGGCCGCGGCCTGCTCGCACGCCATCATGCTCGGCGACGACATCGCCCTGCACGACCTCGCGTGGCGGCTGGAAGCGGAAGCCCGGCGCCGGGGCGCCGTCGTTCCGACGGGACTGGCCCTCGGTCACACGGCCCTGTCCGAGCTGATCGCCGGCCACCTCGCGGAGTCCGAGCGGCTGTTCGACCAGTGCGCCGCGCCGGACGAGGACCAGGGCTCACTGCTGTACCCCGGTGCCCTGCTCATCGCGGCGTGGCGCGGCCGGTTCGAGGCCGCCGACGCCCTGACCGCTACCGTCCGGCAGCACGCCGTCCGCACCGGGCAGGGCTGTCAACTGGCCTTCTGCGACTACGCCCGGTGCGTGCTCGAGCTGAGCCGGGGCCGGTACCTCGAGGCGTACCGCTGCCCGGAGGACCGGACCGGGGACACGTGCCCGGTCGAGTTCGCCGTGGCCGACAGGGTCGAAGCGGCGGCCCGGTGCGGCAAGGAGAGGGAGGCGACGCAGCTGGTGGAGCGGCTGTCCCGGCTGGCCGGCCGAACTCCCGTGCCGGGCCTGCTCGGTGACCTCGCACGGGCGCGGGCGTTGACCACCGACGATCCCTCGTCGGCCGAAGCGCTCTACCGGCGGGCCATCCAGCACCACGACGACGCCCGGGGCCCGTCGCGCAGAGCGCGCAGCCATCAGCTGTACGGGGAGTGGCTGCGCCGCGAGCGCAGGGCCAAGGAGGCCTGCCGGGAGCTGCGGACCGCCTTCGAGTTGTTCGACGCCATGGGTGCCGAGGGGTATGCCGCCAGAACCGCGCAGGAGCTGGCCGCGGCCGGCGATCCGGTCCAGCTCGGCACGTACCCGCGCAGTGGCGGCGACCTGGCCGCCCAGGAGGGGCGCGTCGCCCGCCTGGCGGCCGGCGGGGCCACCAACGCGGAGATCGCAAGCCAGCTCTTCCTCAGTGTGCACACCGTGGATTACCACCTGCGCAAGGTGTTCCGGAAACTCGATGTCCACTCCCGGCGCAAGCTGGCCGGCCAGCGGGACCGCATCGCCTCGGCCTAGGGGGCTGGATCCGGGCGGCGGCCCGACGGCTCGGCTCCCCCGCCGGCCGCTCGCACCGCCACCGGGGAGCGTCGGGGGCCTGCCCGGGTGCCCGCCCACACCCCGCCCGGGACCACGGAGACCGGGCCGAGGTCACCGCGCGAAGCGAGAGGAGGAAGACCATGAAGTCACTCGCGTCGAGGGTCCCCGGGGTGAGCCACCGTGGTGTGGGGGCCGGCGGCGTTCGCGGACGCATCGAACCGGTCGTGCACGGTGTCTCGCCCGGACGCCGAGAAGCGCGGCGCAGGCAGTCGCCCGGGCGTGACGGGGTGAACGGAGACCGAGGCACGGAGGAGTGGACATGACCGACCTTCTCACCGAAGTGCTGGAAGCCCACGGCGGAGCGGAGCGGTGGAAGCGGCTCACCACCGCGACCGCCACCATCGTCAGCGACGGCGAACTTTTCGCGGTCAAGGGGCTGCCCCAGGACCTCCGGCCGCGCCGGATGACCGTCAGCCTGCACGAGGAGCGCGCCTCGGTGTCTCCGTTCGGGTCCCCCGACCAGCGATCGGACTTCACACCCGGCCGCGTCGCGATCGAGCGCGATGACGGCACCGTCGTGGCGGAACGCCGCGACCCGCGAGAGGCGTTCACCGACCACGTCCTGGAGACTCCCTGGGACCCGCTGGACCGGGCCTACTTCAACGGCTACGCCCTCTGGACGTACCTGACCACGCCGTTCTTCGCGCTCATGAGCGGCGTGGGGACGCAGGAGGCCGAACCGTGGGAGGAGTCGCCGGCCGAGCGCTGGCGTCACCTGCGGGTCACGTTTCCGGACCACCTCGCCAGCCACAGCGCGGTCCAGGACTTCTACTTCGGCGACGACTTTCTGCTCCGCCGCCACGACTACCACGTCGACATCGCCGGCGGTTTCGCGGCCGCGCAGTACGTGCACGGCATCGAGGAAGCGGACGGAATCAGGCTCCCCACCGCGCGGCGCGCGTACCTCCGCCTGCCGGACGGGCGTCCCGACCACGATCACCTCATGGTCAGCATCGACCTTAGCGACGTCCACTACTTCTGACGGCCGACGGCCCCCGGGCCGGGGAGGGCGAGGCGGCTGCCGCAGCCTCCGCCGGCCGCGACGCGCAAGGAGCCGAGTCCCCTGCCGGCGATCGGCCGCGTCGGCACGTGATGCGATGCCGTTGCGGATGCGAGACGGTGGATGAGTCCCTGGTTCCGCAGAGTGAGGCGGTGCGCTGTGGAGATCAAGCGATCGGCAGCGCTGGTCACCGGCGCTCGGCATGCCGACGTGCCGGCCACGAAGGTGGCGGGACACACCATGGACGCGATCAGCCGTGCCGCGCGCGAGGTGCTGGTCGACGAGGCGCCCCGCCGCCAGGGCACGCGGCCTGGTCCGGCCCTGTGGGACTCCGCGAGCCGACGCCCTGAACACGGGTTCTGAGCGCGGGCCCCCAAGCGCGGGCCCCTGAACACATGGGAGAGGTGACGATGGACACCGACTTCGATGTCGTCGTCCTCGGGGCGGGCCCCGGCGGATACGTGGCGGCCATCCGCTCCGCGCAGCTGGGGCTCCGAACGGCCGTCGTGGAAGGCCGGTTTTGGGGCGGTGTATGCCTGAACATCGGCTGCATCCCGGCGAAGGCCCTGCTGCGCAACGCAGAGGTCGCGCAGTTGATCCTGCACGACGCGGAGAAGTTCGGCGTGAAGCTCGGCGGGGACGTGAGCCTGGACTACCGCAGCGCCTACGAGCGGAGCCGGGTGGTGGCCGAGGGCCGGGTCAAGGGCGTCGGCTATCTCATGCGCAAGAACGGCATCGCCCAGTTCGACGGCCAGGGCGCCTTCATCGACCCGCACACCATGCAGGTGCGCATGCGGGACGGCGAGGTGAGGCTGTCCTTCCGCTCGTGCGTCATCGCCACCGGCGCCACCGTGAAGCTGCTGCCCGGCACCACGTTGGGCAAGCGCGTCGTGACGTACGAGGAGCAGATCCTCTCGGAGAGCCTCCCGTCGAGCATCGTCATCGCGGGAGCGGGCGCCATCGGCGTCGAGTTCGCCTACCTGCTGCGCTCCTACGGCGTCGAGGTGACGCTGGTCGAGTTCCTCGGCCGGATCGCGCCGCTGGAGGACGAGGAGGTGTCGGCAGAGCTGGCCAAGCGGTTCAAGCGACAGGGCATCGACGTGCTGGCCTCGACCCGCGTCGTGTCTGTCGAAGAGGCCGCCGACCGGGTCCGCGTGACGGTGCAGCAGGGCGGCGCCGAGCCGAGGGTGCTGGAGGCCGAGCGGGTTCTGCAGGCCACGGGCTTCCAGCCGCGTACGAGCGGCTACGGGCTGGCCTCCGCGGGGGTACGGCTGACCGACCGGGGCGCCATCGACGTGGACGGCCGTTGCCGTACCAGTCAGCCGCACATCTATGCCATCGGCGATGTCACGGCGAAGCTGATGCTGGCCCACGCCGCCGAGGCGATGGGGATCGTCGCCGCCGAGACCATCGCCGGTGCGGAGACCATGGAACTGGACTACCGCATGATCCCGCGCGCGACGTTCTGTCAGCCCCAGATCGCCAGTTTCGGCTGGACCGAGAGCGAGGCACGCGCGGAGGGCTTCAACGTCCGGGTGGCGAAGTTCCCGTTCACGGCCAACGCCAAGGCGCACGGGTTCGGCGACACGGTCGGTTTCGTGAAGCTGCTGAGCGACGCGCGCCACGGCGAACTGCTCGGCGCCCATCTGATCGGCCCGGACGTGACCGAACTGCTCCCGGAGCTGACCCTCGCCCAGCAGTGGGACCTCACGGTGACCGAGCTGATCAGGAACGTCCATGCGCATCCGACGCTGAGCGAGGCGGTCCAGGACGCACTCCACGGCCTCGCCGGCCACATGATCAACCTCTGACCGGTATCGCCCGGCCGTCCGAACACGGCGGACGTCACACGACCCGCTGTCCCCAACCCGCGCACACGAAGCGGGCGGTGTGCAGGGTCTCGGAGATGCGGACCGACCCGTCATGACCGCCCCCTGACCAGTACCGCCCGGCCGTCCGAACACGGCGGACGTCACACGGCCCGTTGTCCCCAAGCCGTGCTGACCGGGGCCGGCCACAGGCCCACGGTCGCGTCGGCCGGGTCCGCCGCCACCTCGGACCAGCCGGTGCGCGGGGTCGGGGAGCCCCGGGCCGGGCCGCAAGGCCCGTTCAGGGGAACCGGGGCGAAAAGGCGCGTGAGGGCAGCGGGCCCGGTCGAGACCTTCTGCCGTGACCGCCGTGACGCTGCCGCTCATCCCGCCGATGCTCGCCACCCCCGGCACCCTGCCGCCCGCCGCCCAGGACGCGCGCTGGGCCTACGAGACCAAGCAGGACGGCCAGCGGGTGATGGTCTATCTGCCCGGCGACGGCAGTGTGCTGCTGCGCGCCCGCTCGGGCGAGGACATCACCGGGGCGTACCCCGAACTGCGGCCGCTCGGCACCTCCCTGGGCGCCACGCCCGCCGTGCTGGACGGCGAGGTGCTGGCTCTGGACGCGCAGGGCCGGGCAAGCTTCCAGCTGCTGCAGAGCCGGATGGGCCTCGCCCACGCCCCCGCACGTGCGGCACGCCGGGCCGCCCAGGTGCCGGTGCATCTCGTGCTGTTCGACGTGCCGTTCCTGGTCGAGCCCCTGGTGCGGCTGACCTACCTGCAGCGGCGGGCGCGGCTGGAGGACCTGGAGCTGGCCGGACCGTACTGGTCGACTCCGCGCGCCGTCACCGGCCATGGTGCCGAGGCGCTGCGAGCGACCCGGGAGCACGGCCTGGAGGGCCTGGTGTGCAAGCGGCTGGACTCGGTGTACGAGCCAGGGGTCCGCTCCCGCGCCTGGATCAAGATCCGGAACATGCGGGCCGAGGACGTGATCGTCGGCGGCTGGCTGCCCGGCAAGGGGCGGCTGACCGGGCTGCCGGGTGCGGTGCTGGCCGGTCAGCGCGACCCGGACGGCCGGCTGCGGTACGTCGGCGGGGTCGGCACCGGCTGGAGCGAGGCGGAACGCATCCGGCTGGCGGAACTGCTGCGCGACGCCGCGAGCGACCGGTGCCCCTTCGACCCGGTGCCGCGGATCCCGGAGGCGCGCTGGGTGCTGCCCCGGCTGGTGGGCGAGGTCAGCTACAGCACCCGCACCCGGAACGGCATGCTGCGCCAGCCGTCCTGGCTGCGGCTGCGCCCTGACCTCACCCCGGAGGAGTCGGCGGCGGATCTGCCGGAGGGCTCCGGGTAGGAAGTGCCGTTGGTGTGGCCGCTGTCCCCCGGCATGACCACCCACGGTTCCGGCCGGCGGCAGCTGTTCGGCCGCGCTTCACTCCTTCGACGCGTGTGACCTCTTGGCAGCGCGGTGCGCGACAGGGATGCTGAACTCCCTTGCGTCCTACCGCTGTTGGAGGAAACCTGTGCCTTCGCCCGTCTTCCGTGCCCGGCGCGGCAGTTGGTTCGCCGTCGTGGCCGGTGCCGCCGCCCTCGTCGTCGCCTTCCCCGCCGCCGCGTTCGCCGCCCCGCCCCTGGCGCTGCCGAAGAACGCCTCGGCCGCCGAGCTGACGTACCAGCCGGCCTTCGACTACGACACGGACGGCTGTTACCCGACGCCCGCCATAGGCCCCGACGGCACGGTCAACGCAGGGCTGAAGCCGACCGGCGCCCTCAACGGCAGCTGCCACGACGCCTCCGACCTGGACAACACCAACAGCTACGCGCGCTCCAAGTGCAACAACGGCTGGTGCGCCTACCTCTACGGCCTGTACTTCGAGAAGGACCAGGCGCTGCCCGGCAGCAGCATCGGTGGGCACCGGCACGACTGGGAACACGTGGCGGTGTGGGTGCAGGACGGGCAGATCCGGTACGTGTCGACGTCGAACCACGGTTCGTTCACCGTGCACCCGGTCTCCGAGGTCCGCTTCGAGGGCGGCCATCCGAAGGTCGTGTACCACAAGGACGGCATCAGCACGCACTGCTTCCGGCTCGCCAACGCGAACGACGAGCCGCCGGAGAACCACAAGCACACCTGGCAGTACCCGCCCCTGGTCGGCTGGAACGGCTATCCCGCGGGCGTCCGCGAGAAGTTGAGCACCTACGACTTCGGCAGCGCCCACTTCGGCCTGAAGGACGACAGTTTCGCCTCCCACCTGGCGTCGGCGAAGCCGTCCGGGATCCCGTTCGACCCGAACGCCTGAGCCGTCCGGCCACCCGGCTGCCGGCCGGGATCACTCGGCCGGCAGTGTCTGCGGCAGGCCGAGCGCCGCGGCCACGTGCCGCCAGATCGCGTCGAGGGCCGCGTCCAGGGTGACGGTGGGGTCGCGCAGCATCAGCCGGATGCCGTAGCCGTCGCTGAGGGACAGCACGAGCGTGCTGAGGTCGTCCACGTCGGCCGGGGTGAACTCGCCCGAGTCGATGCCGCGGCGCACCGCGCCGGCCACCCATGCGTGCAGCTGGGCGTACAGGTCGACGGCGAAGGTCCGGGTCGTCTCGTCGCGCAGGGCCCGGGCCCACAGCTCCTGCCACAGTCGCCAGTCCTGCTGCAGCTCGGGGTCGGTCGGCAGCAGGCTGCGCAGGATGCGGGCGAGGACGACGGCCGCCGGCGCGGTGTCCGCGTCCTGTTCGACGTCGACGGCCGTGTTGGCGAAGGAGTGAGTCATCGCCTCGGTGAACAGCTTCTCGCGCGTGTCGAAGTGGTAGTGCAGCAGCGCGGTCGACACCCCGGCCCGCTCGGCCACCATGCGCATCCGGATCTTCTCGAAACCGGTCTCGGCGATCACCTCGCACGCCGCGGTCAGGATGCGCTCGCGCGTGTCCGCCGTGCTGCGCACCTTGGTCGACACCCTGCGGCTCCCCTCGTTCGGTGGTCGTTCACCGAGACCATTTTCCCTCATGGCCGCTCCGCCGGTACGGCCGTCTCGTGCCGGGCCTGCGCCGGGTACGTGTGGAAGCCGCGACCGGACTTCCGTCCCAGCAGGCCCGCCTCCACCATGCGGGACAGCAGGGGCGGCGGCGAGTAGAGCGGCTCGCGGAACTCGGCGTACAGCGACTCGGCGATGGCCCGGGTGGTGTCGAGGCCGATCAGGTCCGTCAGGGCCAGCGGGCCGAGCGGATGGGCGCAGCCGAGGACCATGCCCCGGTCGATGTCCTCGACGCTCGCGCCGCCCGCCTCCACCATGCGGATGGCGGCCAGCAGGTACGGCACCAGCAGTGCGTTGACGACGAAGCCGGCCCGGTCCCGGGTGCGTACGACCTCCTTGCCGAGCCGCCCGGTCACGAAGGCCTCGGCCCGGGGGAGGGTGCCGGCCGAGGTGAGCAGGGAGGGGACGAGTTCGACCAGGCGCAGGACCGGTACGGGGTTGAAGAAGTGCACGCCGACGACGTGTTCCGGGCGGCCGGTGGCGGCGGCGAGCCGGATCACCGGGATGGAGGAGGTGTTGGTCGCCAGGACGGCGCGGTCGTCGGCGAGGACGGCGTCGAGCCGGGTGAAGACGTCGGTCTTGAGGCGCTCGTCCTCGGCCACGGCCTCGATCACCAGGTCACGGTCGTGCAGCGCCTCCAGCTGATCGGTCGCCGTGACCAGGCCGGCGGCGGCCTCGCGCCCTTCCGCCGTGAGCCTGCCGTGCGCGGTGGCCCGGTCGAGTGAGCGGAGGATGCGCAGGCGGCCCGCACGGGCCGCCTGCGCGTCGCGTTCGACCACGGTCACCGGCAGGCCGGCCCGCGCACAGACCTCCGCGATGCCCGCGCCCATCTGGCCGCAGCCGACGACCCCGACGCGTTCGATGTCGGTCATCCGAGCTTCCCTTCGATCTGTGCCGGCCGGTGGGTCAGGCGGTGGGCAGGTCCAGGACGCCGGTGCCGCGCCGGACGAGCTCATTGGCGATGATCAGCCGCTGGATCTCGGACGTGCCCTCCCAGATCCGGTCCACGCGCAGCTCGCGGTAGAGGCGCTCGACGGCGTACGAGCGGTCGTATCCGCGCCCGCCGTGGATCTGCAGACAGCGGTCGATCACCCGGCCCGAGGCCTCGCTCGCCGAGAGCTTGGCGATGGCCGCCTTGGCGTGCAGCCGCTTGCGGTCCTCGGCGGTGGCCCGGTCGATCTCCCAGGCGACCTGGTGGGTGTAGGCCCGGTTGACGGCGATGTCGACGGCGCAGTCGGCGAGCATGCCCTGGATCAGCTGGTACGACGCGATCGGCGCCCCGAACTGCTCACGCTCCACCGCCCAGTCACGGGCCAGCTCCAGCGCCCGCTCGGCCGCGCCGGTGGTCCGGGCCGCGATCATCAGGCGTTCCTCGGTGAACCAGGAGCGGGTGATGTCGTAGCCCTCGCCCATGCCGCCGAGCACCGCGTCCTCGTCCACCTGGACGTCGGTGAAGGTGAACTCGGGGTGCTCGTAGACGAAGGTGTGCATGAAACGCGGGACGCGCGTCATCTCGATGCCGGGGGTGTCCTTGTCGACGAGGAACAGGGTCGGGGCGCGCTCCGGGCCCGCCGCGGCAAGGACGATCATGAAGTCGGCGTGGTCGCCCACGGTGACGAACCACTTCTCACCGTTGAGGACCCAGCCACGGTCGTTCTTCGTGGCCGTGGTCGCCAGGTTCTGCGGGTCCGAACCGGCACCGGGCTCGGTGACGGCGTAGCAGTCCCGCCGCTCGCCCTTGATCACCGGGACGAGGAACCGTTCGCGCTGCTCGGGGGTGCAGAAGCGGAGGGCGTTGGCGGGCCGCCACACCATGTCCCAGAGGGCGCCCGTCAGGCGGCCCAACTCCTCCTGCACGGTGACCTGTTCGGCGATGGTGAGGCCGGCGCCGCCCCATTCGGCCGGCATGTTGACCGCCTGGAGGCCGGCGTCGAGCACCGCGTCGCGGATCTTGGCGTGGGCGTCGGCGGGCAGGCCGTTGTTCTCCTCGCATGCCAGCTCGTAGGCGGCGATGAAGTCGGTGAGGGCACGCGCGTCGGCCTTGAGCTGTGCCTGGCGGGGGGTGAGGCGGAAGTCCATGGATGTCCTCGTTGTTCGGGGCGGGTGGATTGCGTGGCGGGGAGTCAGTGCGTGGGCAGGGCCAGGGCGTGCGTGCCGCGCTTGATCAGCTCGTTGGCGATGATCAGCCGCTGGATCTCGGAGGTGCCCTCCCAGATCCGGTCGACGCGCAGCTCTCGGTACATGCGCTCCACGGCGTAGGAGCGGTCGTAGCCGCGGCCGCCGAAGATCTGCAGACAGCGGTCGGCGACCCGCCCGGCCGCCTCGCTGGCGGCGAGCTTGGCGGTGGAGGCCTTGGCGTGCAGCGTCTTGCGGTCGGTACCCGGCTGGTCGGCCTCCCAGGCGACCTGGTGGGTGTAGGCCCGGTTGACGGCGATGTCGACGGCGCAGTCGGCGAGCATGCCCTGGATCAGCTGGTACGAGGCGATCGGCGCCCCGAACTGCTCACGCTCCAACGCCCAGTCGCGGGCCAGTTCCAGGGCCCGCTCGGCTGCACCGACCGTACGCGCCGCGATCATCAGGCGCTCGTCGGTGAACCACTCCTTGGTCAGCTCGTAGCCGTTGCCGACGCCGCCGAGCACGTCCTCGTCGGCGACGAAGACGTCGGTGAAGGTGAACTCGGGGTGCCCGTTGACCGCGGAGTGCATGAAGCGGGGCAGGCGGGTCATCTCGACACCGGGCGCGGCCTTGTCGACGAAGAACAGGGTGGGCAGCCGCTCGGGGCCGGCGTCGGCCTGCACCAGCAGGAAGTCGGCGACGTCCCCGCAGGTGACGAACCACTTCTCGCCGTTCAGCAGCCAGCCGCCGTCGGTCCGGGTGGCGGTCGAGGTACCGGAGGAGGGGTCGGATCCGGCGCCGGGCTCGGTGACGGCGAACGCGTCGAACTTCTCGGCCCGCAGTACGGGCAGCAGGTACTTCTCGCGCTGCCGCTCGTCGCCGTACGCGAGGACGTTGGCGGGCCGCCAGGGGATGTCCCACAGGCAGTTGGTGACCTTGCCGAACTCCTCCTCGACGATGACCTGGTCGAGCAGGCTCAGTCCGGCGCCGCCCCACTCGGCGGGCATGTTGATGGCGTAGACGCCGGCGTCCATGGCGGCCCGGGTCAGTTCGGCGACGAGCTGCCCGGGCAGGGGTCCGCCGGCCTGTTCGGACTGGTCCTCGTACCGCATCAGGAGCTGGGCGTAGGCGGCGGCGCGGCGCTTGAGGTCGGCCTGCTCGGGGGTGTAGCGCATGTCCATGGGGGCCTCTTCGGTCGGGGGAACGGCGGGTGCGGGGCCGGTCAGGCGAGTACGGCGCGGGCGTCCAGGGCGAGGACCCCGCGGGGGCGTACGAGGAGGGGGTTGACCTCGATCTCGGCGATCTCGGGGTGGGCGGCGGCGAACGTGGTGATCGTCTCCACGGCGGCCGCGGCAGCGGCGACGTCGACGGGCGGTCTGCCGCGTACGCCGTCCAGCAGTGCGGCGGCTCGCAGTCCGCGCAGCAGGCGCTCGGCGCGGTCGGCGGGGACCGGGGCGAGCCCGAAGGCGACGTCGTGCAGCACTTCCGCCAGGACTCCGCCGATGCCCACCATGGCCACCGGACCGAACCGGGGGTCGCGCTGGACGCCGACGATCAGCTCGATGCCGTCGGACAGGTCCGCCATGGCCTCCACGGAGTAGGCGGGTGCGCCGAGCCGGGCGTGCATCTCCCGGAAGGCGGCGAGCAGCTCGGCGGGTCCGGCGAGGTTCAGTGCCACGCCACGCGCGTCGGACTTGTGCAGCAGGTGCAGGGCCTTGAGGACGTAAGGGCCGGTGAACTCGGCGGTCACCGCGCGGAGTTCGGTCTCGTCGTGGATCTCCCGTGCGGCGGGGAAGGGGAGTCCGGCCGCTTCCAGGGCGCGGCGGGTGTCGAGGTAGCCGCTCGCGCGCAGGGCAGGGGCCGGCCGGGGCAGGGGGGTGAGGCCGGTGCCGGAGGTACCCGACGCGGTGGCGGCCAGGGCTCGGGCGGCGTCCTCGGTCGCGTCGAACACCGGGATGCCGGCCGCCCTGAGGGTGTGGCAGCTGGGTGAGTCCGGATACATGGACTGCACGACGAGCGGTCTGGCGGTGGCCCGGTGCCGGGCGGCGATGCGGCGGGCGGCCTCCTGTTCCCCGTCCGCCAGCGCCGTGCCGCCGCCGCCCAGGCCGCCGTCGGCTGCCGCGTAGCCGCCGAAGTAGCCCGTCAGCAGCACGGCGTCGGTCTCCTCGGCGGCCAGCAGCGCGGCGACGGTCTCGGCGTAGGATCCGGGGTCCTGCTCGCCCATGCCGGCCAGGTCCACCGGGTTGGCGACGGCCGACTGCTCCCACAGGACCTCCCGCAACCGCTCCCGGGTGGGCGCCCGCAGTTCGGGCACGGTCAGCCCGGCGGCCTCGACGGCGTCGGCGGCCACGACCCCGTGCCCGCCGCCGTCCGTGAGCACGGCGACCCGGCGGCCGGCCGAGCGCCGCCCGCCGTCCAACGCGGCCAGGACGACGGTGAGTTCGCGGGGACTGGCGACCAGCTCCACGCCCGCGTCCCGGCAGGCTGCGGTGACCACGTCGGCGGAGGTGGTGAGCGCCCCGGTGTGCGACTGGGCGCTGCGGGCGGAGGCGTCACCGCGTCCGGCGGTCAGCAGCACCACCGGCTTGCCGGCGCTCGCGGCGGCCTCGGCGAAGGCACGCCCGTCGCCGAAGTCCTCGGCGTAGACGGCGATCGCGCGGGTGCCCTCGTGCCGGGCGCAGTCCGCGAGGAGGTCCACGAGGGTCACGTCGGCCTGGTTGCCCAGCGAGACGAACCGGGAGAAGCCGAGGCCGTGCGGGGCGAAGCGGAGCTGGAGTTCGAGGGCGAGGTTGCCGCTCTGGCTCAGCAGGGCGACAGCGCCGGGGGTGAAGGAGTCGGAGGCGAGGAAGAGGCCGGTGGTGTTGTCGGCGATCCCGAGGCAGTTGGGCCCGACCATCACGGCACCGGCGGCACGCACCCGTTCGGCGACCGCCTGCTGGCGGATCCGGCCTGCGTCGCCCGTCTCGGCGAACCCGGCGGTGATCGCGACGATCGCCCGGGCCCCGCAGTGCAGGGCTTCGTCGACGGCGTCCTCGAAGCCGGCGGCGGGCACGGAGATCACCGCCAGGTCGACGGGTTCGCCGATCGCGGTCAGGCTGGGGGCGGTGGTACGGCCGAGCACCGTACCGCCGCGCCGGTTGACCAGGTGGACGGGCCGGCGGCCGTTCGCGCGGACGGCCTGCGCGGCGATGGCGTGGCCGTACTTGGCCGGGTCGTCACTGGCTCCCACGACGGCGACGGAGACGGGGTCGAAGAGCGCCGACAGTTCTCGTCCCATGTCACTTCACCAGCCGCAGCGCGGAGTTGGGGCAGGCGTCGGCGGCGGCAGCGGCGGCTTCCTCGCCGCCCGGCGGGACGTCGGTCACGCGCACCTGCGCATAGCCCCACTCGTCGAGGTCGATCAGCTCGGGCGCGGGTTCCTGGCACAGGCCGTAGCCCTGGCAGCGGGTGGCGTCCAGCAGGAGTTTCATGGCGCGGTCCTTTCGGTGCGGCGGGAGCCGGGGAGGGGGCCGGGACGCGGATCAGGGCACCGGCACCGTGAACCGGCGTCCGTCCTCGGGTGCCGGGCCTGCGCAGGCGGGGCAGGCGGCCACGCGGTGGCCGTCGACGCGGTCGGGGAAGTGGGCGAGCAGGGTGCCGGCGATGCGGGCGGCGGCGTCGAGCAGCCCGCAGGCCCCGCGTCCGGGCAGCCGTTGTGACCAGCGGTGCAGCCGGTCGGACGTGTCGGCGTCCGCCTGGCCGCGGGCGAGGGCCCTGAGCGCGTCGGCCAGGGCGCCGGTGCCGGAGACGCACACCCCGCACTGCCGGGCGCTCTGCGCGGCCAGGTAGGCGGTGGCCTCGGTGGCCACGGCGACCGGGCAGTCCTGCGGGTGCAGGAAGTGCAGCGCGCCGCAGCCGAGGGCGCCGCCGGCCTCGTGCAGCCGGTCCTGGTCGAGGGGCAGGTCCGTCCAGCCGGCTCCGTGCAGGCCGCCGAACAGGCCGCCCAGCAGCACGGAGTCCGCGCTGCCGTGCCCGCACAGGTCCGCGAGGACCTTCAGCCCGGTGCCGGCGGGCACCTCGGCCAGCGCGGTCGCTCCGGCGGTGCTGCCGGCGCGGGCCCGGGCCGTGCCCGAGAGGGTCACCAGATGTGCTCCGGCGATGGCGTCCGCGGCCTCGGGACGCGCGTGGATCAGCGCGATGCGGGCCAGCGTCTCCACATTGGCGACGAGGGTGGGCGCTCCGCCGACACCGCTCTCGTAGGGGCGCGGGGGTTTCGCCCTGGGCAGCGCCGGACCTCCGTCGATGCGCCGTACGACCGCGGTCTCCTCCCCCGCGACGTAGGCGTGCTCCGCCCGTACGACGTCGATGCGCAGCCCGGCGGGCCGCTCGGCGAGGGCCCGGTGCACGGCGCGCCCGGCGGGGGCGTCGGAGAGGTAGACGCAGCCGCGGGCGGCGCCGGTCATGGCCGCGACCAGCCGTATGCCGTCCAGGACCAGGTGGGGGCGGTGGCGCAGCAGCCAGCGGTCCTTGACGGAGCCCGGCTCGCCCTCTTCTCCGTTGGCGACGACGACGGCCCGGCCCGGGGCGTCCCGGACGGCTCGCAGCTTGACGGCGGCGGGGAAACCGGCCCCGCCACGGCCGCGCAGGTCCGCGGCGGCGATCCGCTCCAGCAGCCGCTGCGGTGCCGGGAGTGCCGTGTAGCCGCCCGCGGCCAGGTAGCGGGGGGCGTCCTCGCTGCCGCCGGACAGCCAGGTGCCGGACGGCAACGGGTCGAGAAGGCCGGGCCTTCCTTCGGGGAGGAGGGAGAAGACGCCGGTCATGCGGTGCTCCTGGGGGGTCCGGAGGGGTCCGAGGGACGGGTGCCGATGCGGGATCGCAGACGGGACACGGCCCGTTCCAGGTCCCGGCGCTGGGGGGCGGTGCGGGCGTAGCCGGACCCGGGCAGGCCGATCAGCATGCGGTGGTGATCGAGGACGACCTCGCCGGCCACCAGCGCCGGCCGTGGATCGGCGGTCGCGGATCCCGCCGCGGCGGCCACGACCAGGCCGGTGACTTCGCCGAGGTAGCGCAGCCAGCCGCGCTGCGTGCCGCGCAGCACCAGCCGCTGGACACGATGCCGCTCGGTGGCGACGAGGTGGGGCGGCGGGTGGTCGCCCGCGGAGGCCCGCAGGGCGGCCACCGCTGCGGGCAGCTCCTGTTCGGGCTCGGGGGTGAGACCGAGCCAGACCAGATTTCGGCGAACGCTCATGCGTGCCTCCGGGGGCGCACCGTTCCGGTGGTTGCGGGAACGGGGCGGCGCGGCGATGGCGGGTGAGAAGGTGCTCCGGTGCCCGTCGGGCGGAGAGGGAGCGGGGCGGCGCACGGGGGCCGCGATCACGGGAAGCGCCCGGACAGCCCTTTGCTGGAGCCGGCGCGTCCGACCTGCCACCGAGACTAACTAACTAATTAGTCAGGCCACAAGTCTTGACTTGACCCCACACCGGCCGCACTCTGACTAACCAATTAGTCAGCAGGAACGGCGAGCCCATACGGCGCTGCCGTCCCGCCCGCAGCCTCACCGCCCATCGCCGCCGCCGCGGCGCGGAGGAGGACTTCATGCACCCCTCGAACAGCCGGGCGGGCGCCCCGCCCGTCACACCCCCACAGCCGCCCCCCGAGGCCCCCGGGGAAGCACTGCCCGCGCACTACTACACCGATCCGGCCGTCGCGGAAGCCGAGACCGAACACATCTTCGCCACGTCCTGGCAGCTCGTCTGCCACGAGTCCGACCTCCCCGGGCCGGGGGCACGCCTGGCCGCCAGGGTCGCCGACCGGGAGGTCCTGGTCGTCCGGACCGAGGACGGCGGCCTGGCCGCCCATCTGAACGTCTGCCGCCACCGCGGCACCCGCCTGGTCACCGGCCCGGAGCCGTCGGGCAAGGCGATCCGCTGCCCGTACCACGGCTGGACCTACAAGCTGGACGGCCGGCTCGTCGGCGCTCCCGAGGCACGCCGGATCCCCTGTCTCGACAAGCCCCGCCTCGGACTGCACCCGGTGAACGTCGAGTCCTTCCTCGGCTTCGTCTTCGTCAACCTCGACCTGGAGGCGACGCCCCTCGCCGAGTCCTGCAAGGGCCTCGCCGAGGCCGTCGGCCGTTACGCCGGTCCGGGTCTCGTGCCCGTCGGCAAGTACCGCATCCACGACCTGGCCGGCGGCGAGGAGCAGAACGCCAACTGGAAGGTGATCGTGGACAACTACCTGGAGGGCTACCACGTCCCCGTGGCCCACCCGGCGCTGATGCGGCTGCTGGACTACCAGGCGTACACGGTGGACGTGCAGGAGAGCTACGTCCTGTTCGAGTCGCCGCTGCGCGACAAACCGTCCTCGAACTGGACCGAGCGGCTGTACCAGCGCCTCGCCACCCCCATGCCCGGGCTGACCGAGGCGGACCGGCGGGTGTGGCGGTACGCCGTGATCTATCCGAACACGCTCATCGACTTCTACCCTGACCACGTGCTCGCGTGGACCGCCCTGCCCACCGCCCAGGACCGGGCGGCGATCCCCGGCGCGTTCTACACGAAGCACGGGGAGGGCGTGCGCACCCGGCTGGCCCGGCGGCTGAACATCCACATCGGCTGGGTGACCAACGACGAGGACGCCGAGCTGGTGGAACGCGTCCAGGCCGGCCTGTCCACACCGGGGTTCGAGCCGGGGCCGCTCTCGGACCGCGAGGCCGCCGTCGGCTGGTTCGCGCGCCGGGTCCGGGACGACCTGACGGGGACGGCCCGCGGCGTTCTGAAAGGGACCGCCCGGGACGACCTGACGGGGACGGCCCGCGGCGACCTGAAGGGGACCGCCCTGTGACGCCCGCCGGACCGCGCCGCCGCAGCGTGTGCCGCCCGTCTTTCCGCCCGCCGGAACCCTCGTCGTTCCGTCCCGCGGGCTTACCCCTCCCCCGCTGACCGCGTTCGCATCCTCCCCAGACCGGCCATCGCTGCGGAGTCAGGGCCCGCAGCGAGCCGACCAGCCGGTCCGCCCTGGACTTGTGCCGTTCCTCGACGGAGAGGACGCTTCATGTCCCCCGCTCCACCCACCCCGCCGTCCCGCCGTGCCGTCCTCCGGGCCGGCGCCTGCGGCCTGCTGGGCGCCACGGCCGCCGGCTGCGGGTTCATGCCCGCCGCGAAACCCGACACCAAGGCCCTCGCCCCCGTCCGTGCCCGCGTCGACGGCGACCTCGTCTACTTCAACTGGGCCGACTTCGTGGACCCGTCCGTCTTCAAGGGATTCGAGAAGGAGTACGGCGTCAGGGTCGTCCAGTCGAACTTCGACTCGATGGAGGGCATGGTCGCCAAGCTCAACGCCGGCAACCGCTACGACATCATCTTCCCCACCGCCAAATGGGCCCAGCGCCTGGTCCACGGCGGCCGGCTGCGCCGTATCGACCACTCCCAGCTCGCCAACTCCCCTGCCGTCTTCGGGAAGTACACCTACTTCGCCGACCCCTGGTACGACCCCGGCTCCGCGCACACCGTCCCCTTCACCGCGTACAAGACCGGCATCGGCTGGCGCCGCGACCGGATCGGCGAGCTGACCGGCTCCTGGAAGGACCTGTGGAGCGACAAGGCCCGCGGCAAGGTGTTCCTGCTGGACGACCGCGACGAGGTCCTCGGCATGGGCGCCCTGGAACTCGGTCTGCCCGTCAGCACCGGGAACACCCGTGACCTCGACCGCATCACCTCCTTGCTGAGCACCCTGCGGCCCCGGCTGCGCGGCTTCTCCAGCGACAGCTACAACAACCTGCTCAACGGCAACGCGGTGATGACCCAGGCCTGGAGCGGTGACATGGCCGCCATGCTCAACCAGGCCGACGACCCCTCCGTCTTCGGCTTCCAGGCCCCCAAGGAGGGCACGCCGATCAACTCGGACTGCTACGCCATCCCCTGGAACGCCCCGCACCCCGGCACCGCGATGCTCTTCATCGACTACATGCTCCGGCCGGAGAACGTGAAGAAGAACATCGAGTACATCGGCTATCCGATGCCGGTGGCCGGCTCCGAGAAGGTCTACGCCGACCTCGTCGAGCCCTTCCCCGAGTGCCTGGTCACCGAGGACGACCTCAAGGCCGACCTGTTCTTCCGCAACGGCGGCCGCGCGGCGGAGGACGCCCGCGACACCGCCTGGACCCATGTGAAGGCGGGCTGAGACGTGGCACTGCTCCGCCCCTCCTCCCGCACCCGGCGGCACAAGGCGGACGCCGACGGCAGCCGCATGTGGACCTGGTTCATGCTGCCCGGCACGCTGTGGATGACCGGATTCCTGGTCGCCTCCCTGGTGCTCGTCGCCGTACTCGCCGTCGGCACCACGGACGATCTCGGCAACCCCCGCTTCGGCTTCGACCTCGCCGGCGTCCGCGCCCTCACCGACCCCGCCTACACCGAGGTCCTGGCCCGGTCCCTCGGCTACGCCCTGCTCACCTGTCTCATCTGCCTGCTGGTCGCCTACCCGGTGGCGTACACCATCGCCCTGTACGGCGGCCGGTACAAGAACGCGCTGATCGCGGCGATCGTGGTGCCGTTCTTCGCCAACTACCTGGTGCGCATGTACGGCTGGTCGGTGGTCCTCTCCGACGACGGCCCCGTGCTCCGCGCCCTGCGCGCGACCGGTCTGGCCGACGGTGACACGAAGATCCTCAACACCGGTCTCGGCGTCGTCGCGGGACTGGTCTACGGCTTCGTCGTCTTCATGATCATTCCCCTGTACGCGGCTCTGGAACGCCTGGACGTCTCCCTCATCGAGGCCGGCCGCGATCTGTACGGAGGCCCGGTGCGCACCTTCCTGTTCGTCACCCTGCCCGCCACCCGGCAGGGCGCGGCGGCCGGTCTCGTCCTGGTCTTCCTGCCCGCGATGGGCGACTTCGTCAGTGCGCAGCTCATGGGAGGACCGGACCAGATCATGATCGGCAACCTCATCCAGGACAAGTTCTTCCAGGGCCAGAACTGGCCGCTGGGCTCGGCACTGACGATGCTGCTGATGCTCGTGCTGCTGGTCGGGATGTTCGGCTATCTGCGGCGTACCCGCAAGGACGAGGCGGAGGCCCGCCGATGACGCTGCTGCGCCTGCCCTCGGCCACCACCCCCGCCCGGCCCGCCGCACGGTCCCGCTCGCGGCGCGGCCGCGCCGACCGCAAGCCGCGTGTCCTGATCGCCGTCACGGCACTGTTCTTCGCGCTGCTCTACCTGCCCATCGGCGTGGTGGCGCTGTTCTCCTTCAACTCCAGGAAGTCCCTGACCGTCTTCGGCGGGTTCAGCCTGCGCTGGTACCGCGCCTTCGTCCACGACGACGTGCTCCTCGCCTCCCTCGGCACCAGTCTGCGCATCTCCCTGGTGGCGATGGCCGGTTCGGTCGTCCTCGGCGTGGCCCTCGCGCTGGGGCTGGTGCGCTGCCGCACCCGGCTCGGCTCGCTCGCCGGCCTCGTCATGCTGGTGCCGCTGATCACCCCGGAGATCGTCACCGGCGTCGCGTCGATGCTGCTGTTCAAGGGCCTGGGCGTGGCCCTGTCCACGGCCACGGTCATGCTGTCGGAGATCACCTTCTCCATCTCCTACGTCACCGTGATCCTCCGCTCCCGGGTCGCCGCGCTGAACCCCGAGGTGGAGGAGGCCGCCATGGACCTCGGCGCCACCCGCTGGCAGGCGGTGCGCCTGGTCACCCTGCCGGCGCTGCTGCCCGCCGTGCTCGCCAGCGCCGTACTGATCTTCGCGCTGGTCTTCGACGACTTCGTCCTCGCCTACTTCACCACCGGCGTCGACCCCCAGCCGCTGTCGGTGCGGATCTACTCGGCGATCCGCTTCGGGGTGCAGCCCACCATCAACGCCGTCGGCACCCTGATGCTCGCCGGTTCCATCTGCCTGATCGCCCTGGCGCTGTTCATCCCGCGCCTCTTCGGCCGCCGCGGTGGCCTCGACATCCTCTCCGGAGAGTGACTCCATGGACGCGACCGACGCGATCCCGGCCGTCCGGCTCGACGGCGTCTGCAAGCAGTTCGCCGGCTCCTACGCCGTCCACGACCTGGACCTCGACATCGAGGCCGGCCACTTCTTCTCGCTGCTGGGCCCCTCCGGCTGCGGCAAGACCACCTCGCTGCGCATGATCGGCGGGTTCACCGACCCCACCGAGGGTTCGGTGCTGCTCGCCGGCGAGGACGTGACCGGGCTGCCGCCCGACAAGCGCAACGTCAACACCGTCTTCCAGAGCTACGCACTGTTCGACCACCTGAGCATCGCCGACAACATCGCCTTCGGCCTCAGGCGCAAGGGCGTGGACCGGACCGAGATACGCAAGCGGGTGGCCGAGATGCTGGAGCTGGTCCAGCTCGGCGGCCTCGCCGAGCGCAAGCCCCGTACCCTCTCCGGCGGCCAGCGCCAGCGCGTCGCCCTGGCCCGCGCGCTCGTCAACCGGCCGGCCGTGCTCCTCCTCGACGAGCCGCTGGCCGCCCTCGACCTCAAGCTGCGCCGGCAGATGCAGGTGGAGCTGAAGCAGATCCAGCGCGAGGTCGGCATCACCTTCGTCTTCGTCACCCACGACCAGGACGAGGCACTCACCATGTCCGACCGGATCGCCGTGATGAACGCGGGCCGGGTCGAGCAGTGCGGCACCCCCGAGGACATCTACGAGCATCCGGCCAGCAGCTTCGTCGCCTCCTTCATGGGCACCTCCAACCTGATGACGGGCACCTACCGCGGCGGCGAGGTCGCCCTGGACCAGGGCCCCGCCCTGCCGGTCGGCCACCGGGCAGGCATCACCGACGGTACCGCCGTCAGCGTCTCGGTACGCCCCGAGAAGATCTGGCTGTCCGACTTCGAACCGGGCATGCCGGTGCTCAGCGGTGTGATCCGCGAGACCGTCTACAGCGGCCCGACCACCACCTACCTGATCGAGATCGCCCCCGGCGTCACGCTCTCGGTGCTGGAGCAGAACACGGCCCGCGCGCGCATGGAGGACCGCTGGAGCGGCGGCGAGAGTGTCGAGTTCGGCTGGCGGCCCGAGCACTGCCTGGTCCTGGCCTGACCGCGCCCGATCGAGGAGAGCGAAGCTGATGCATCACGACGTGATCGTGCTCGGTGCCGGACTGGCCGGCCTCGCCGCCGCCCGGGACCTGGCGGCCGCCGGCACCGACGTACTCGTCCTGGAGGCCCGCGACCGCGTCGGCGGCCGGGTCGAACAGACCCGCACACCCGACGGCCGTACCGTCCAGCTGGGCGGCGAGGTGGTGGGCCGCGGCCACACCGCCTACCTGCAACTCGCCGGCGAGCTGGGCCTGAAGCTGGTCCCGAGCTATGTAGAAGAGCCGGGCCGCATCTCCCGCGCCACCCCGGAGGGCTGCTCGGCCGGCGATCCCCCGCACTGGTTCGGCCCCGGCGACGCGGCCGAACACCAGCGGCTCGGCGCCGAGTTCACGGCCCTGGCCGCCACCGTCGACCCGGACGACCCCTGGTCGCACCCGGAGGCCGCGGCCCTGGACCGGCTGTCCGTCGCCGGCTGGCTGCGCTCCCGGCACGCCTCACCCGCCGTCGTACGCCTGTGGGACATCGGCCAACTCGCCCTGGCCGGCGGCTCGTACGAGCGGATCTCGCTGCTGGCCGCGCTGCGCAAGAGCGCGGCGGTGCCGGGTACCGGCTCGGGCGACTACGACTACGAGGACTGGGAGGGCCTGCGGCTCGCCGACGGCTCGGCGACCCTCGCCGATGTCATGGCCCACGAACTGGAAGGGCGCATCCGCCTGGGGGCACCCGTCGCCGCCGTCGGGATCCGGCCCGGCCGCTGCTCGGTGCGCCTGGCCACCGGTGAGGTCGTCACCGCGGCCGCCGTGGTGAGTGCGCTGCCCGTGGGGCCCCTGCGGTCGGTGCCGGTCACCGGCGTCAGCGAGGCCCGTCTCGCCTCCCTGCACCGCCAGCGCCAGGCCGTCGCGGGCAAGTTCGCCGCCGTCTACGACCGTCCGTTCTGGCGCGCGGCCGGCCTCAACGGCCTGTCCGAGGCGGAGGGAGTGCTGGGCAGCACCTGGCCGCAGAGCGAGGGCGTCCTGTCCGCGCTGATACCGCCCGAGCGCTACGGCGTGCTGCTGGGCATCCCGGCGCAGCTGCGCACACCCGAGCTGCTCGCCGAAATGACGGCCATGTTCGGTGCAGAGGCCCAGCGGCCGCTCGCGTGCCATCTGCGGCTGTGGGGCACCGACCCGTGGACCCAGGGCTACGTCACCCAGTGGCCGCCGGGCGAGGTGATGACGGTCGGCCCGCTGCACGGCACCCACGAGCCACCGTTCTACGTCTGCGGCTCCGACCAGTGGGTCGCCGGCTACATGGAAGGCGCCGTCCGCACCGGTCGTGCCGCCGCCGAGGAGGCCCTGCGCCGTGGCTGACACCGCCCGCCCGACGACGATGACGACCGTCCTGAACCACATCGGCGGCAAGGACGTACCTGCCGCCTCCGGATCCACCCTGCCCCTGGTCGACCCGGCCACCGGCCGCATCCACGGCACGGCACCGCTCTCCGGCGCCGAGGACGTGGACGCGGCCCAGCGGGCGGCGCAGGACGCCTTCCCCGGCTGGTCGGCGACCACCCCGGGGCAACGCCAGTCGGCGCTGCTGCGGATCGCCGACGCCCTGGAGCAGAACGCCGGCACCCTGGCAAGCGCGGAGGTCGCCGACACCGGCAAGCCGCGCGCCCTGTTCCTGGCGGACGAACTGCCCGCGATCGCCGACGTGTTGCGGTACTTCGCCGGAGCCGCCCGCAACCTGCCGGGCGCCGCCGCGGCCGAGTACACCCCGGGCCGGACCTCCCTGCTGCGCCGTGAACCGGTCGGTGTCTGCGCGCAGATCACCCCGTGGAACTATCCGCTGATGATGGCGGTGTGGAAGGTCGCTCCCGCGCTGGCCGCCGGCAACACCGTCGTGCTGAAACCGTCCGACACCACACCGGCCTCCGCCGCGCTCCTGGCCCGGCTCGCCGCCGGACACCTGCCGCCCGGCGTACTGAACGTGGTGTGCGGCGACCGTGACACCGGGCGCCTGCTGGTGGCCCATCCCGGCATCCGGCTGGTGGCCGTCACGGGCAGCGTCCGCGCCGGGCAGGAGATCGCCGCGGCGGCGGCAGCCGACCTCAAGCGGCTCCACCTCGAACTCGGCGGCAACGCACCGGTGCTGGTCCACGAGGACGCCGATCTGGCCGACGCGGTGGCGCAGTTGTCGTCCCTGGCCTTCTACAACGCGGGCCAGGACTGCACGGCCGCCGCCCGGATCCTGGTGCACCGGCGGATCCACGACACCTTTGTCGCCGCCTTCGCGGGCCGGGCCGCGCGGCTGCGGCCGGGTTCCCCCGACGACCCGCACACCGACTTCGGGCCCCTCGCCCACGCCGCCCAACTGGCCACCGTGCGCGGTCTGCTGGAGCGCCTGCCGGGTCATGCCGAGGTCGTCACGGGCGGTGCCGCTCCGGACGGCCCCGGTTTCTTCCACCAGGCGACGGTGATCGCCGGGGTACGGCAGGAGGACGAGATCGTGCGCAGCGAGGTGTTCGGGCCGGTCGTCACCGTCCAGCCCTTCACCGACGAGGCCGAGGCCCTCCATCTGGCGAACGCCGTGCCCCAGGGGCTCGCCGCGAGCGTCTGGACCCGTGACCACGACCGCGCGATGCGCGCGAGCCGGGCCCTGCACACCGGCATCGTCTGGGTCAACACGCACGGCACCACGGTGTCCGAGATGCCGCACGGGGGCGTGCGGCACTCCGGCTACGGCAGCGACCTCTCGCTCACCGGCCTGCTCGACTACACCCAGGTCAAGCACGTCATGCTGTGACCGGTCCGGAACCCTTGGTTCCTGGGTCTATCGTGTCCCCCATGTCTGTGCCGGAACTGATCCGAATCGTCTCCCGCGACTCGCCCATGGCGTTGGCCCAGGTCGAGCGGGTCCGCGCCGAGTTGGCCGTACTGCACCCGGGCGTGCGGACCGAGGTCGTGCCGGTGAAGACGACCGGTGACAAGTGGATGGGTGATCTGTCCAAGGTCGAGGGCAAGGGGGCGTTCACCAAGGAGGTGGACGCGGCCCTGTTGGCGGGCGAGGCGGATCTCGCCGTGCACTGTGTCAAGGACGTGCCCGCCGACCGGCCGCTGCCCGCCGGCACGGTGTTCGCCGCGTTCCTGAAACGGGACGACATCCGGGACGCGCTGGTGCACCCGGGCGGGCTGACCCTGGACGAGCTGCCGGCCGGCACCCGGATCGGCACCTCCTCGGTGCGCCGGGTCGCCCAGCTGGCCGCCACGCACCCGCAGCTGAGGTGCGTGCCGTTCCGCGGCAACGCCAACCGCCGGCTGGAGAAGCTGGCCGCCGGGGAGGCGGACGCGCTGCTGCTGGCGGTGTCGGGCCTGGAGCGGATCGGCCGGACGGACGTGATCAGCGAGGTGCTGTCGGCCGAGACGATGATGCCGCCGATCGGCGCGGGCATCCTGGCCCTGCAGTGCCGGGAGGGCGACACCGAGCTGATCGACGCGGTCAGCGGGCTCGGCGACCCGGACACCTACCGGGAGGCGACGGCGGAGCGGATGTTCCTGCATGTGCTGCAGGGCCACTGCAACAGCCCCATCGCCGGGTACGCGCGCGTGGACCGCAGCGGGGAACTCTCCCTGCGGGCCTGTGTGTTCACCCCGGACGGCAAGACCAGGCTGAACGCCCACGAGTGGGCGGGCCGGCTCGATCCGCCGACGCTCGGCACCTCGGTCGCGGTGGCCCTGCTCCGGCAGGGTGCGCGGGAGATCATCGACGGCATCCCGCACTGAGCCCCGTACGGCGTCCGGCGCCGGCACCGCCTGGGCGGGCCGGCCCCGGCCGCCTCAGGCGGTGCCGGGCTCCGTCTGGTCCCTCAGGAAGGCGCTGACCTGGTGGGCCAGGCCGCCCTGCACGGTGCCTGCGGGCGCCGTCGCGGGGGTCGGCTCCAGGACGCCGATGCCGCCCGCCCACAGCCGCCGGTCGGTCCACTCGTCGTCCACCCGCAGTTGCACCTGCACGTCCACGTGCGTCAGGGCCGCCTCGGGCGCGGCGGCGTACAGCACGGCGGTGGCCCGGCGCAGCGGGTAGACGTCGAAGCCCTCGATGAACTGCGAGTTGCGCCAGTCGATGAAGGCGCCCTCGCCGTCCGGGCCGACCCGGACGTCGAGCTGGCCGTCCTCCAGGTGGATGCCGTAGTGCCGCGCGCCGCGGTTCTCGACGGTCACCCGGACACTGAAGTACGTCAGACCGGCGGCGGCGTCGTCCCGGCCGCGCGGCGGCTCGGCCGCCTCCAGACGGTGGACGCGGACCCGCAGACCGGCATGCTCTTCGTACTCCTGCCAGTCACCGACCACGTTCGGCTCGTACACAGTGCCCCTCTCGACCTTCGAGAGCTGCTGTCTATCTGTGTGCCGAGCGCACTGTCAAATGAGCAGAATGCGCTGTGGCCAGGGGATTCGCCCGCTTTGATCGGCGATCAAAGCGCTGCCCAGGAAGAATCCGTTCACGGCGCGTTCCGGCCGGGTACGTGCGCGTGCCGCACATCACGTCGCGAGGCAAGATCAGCGGGTCGGGCGGCCGGGGGGCACCGGGCCGGGCGGCCGGGGGCCCACGGAGGCCGCGGTGCTACCGAGAGTGGCGGCCACCGACGGCACCGCGGGCGGCCACGGACGGCACCGCGAAGCCGGGAACAAGGTGCGCGGGCGTGCCGAGCGGCAGGCGGCGCGCTCGGGAACCAGGTGCGCGGACGCGCCGAGCGGCAGGCGGCGCGACGTGTCGGCCTGATGCCTCAGCGCGTTGGTCCTGTGACCGCCTGCAGCCGGTCCGACCTCGCACCGGGACGGGGTACGGCGTCGGAGCCGAAGGACAGCGGCGGCACGGTGACCGCCTCCCCGAGCCCGCCGGCCGGTCCAGGCCCCGGAGCGAGCTGGGCGGTGGCCGCCCGGCAGGGCAGCACGGCGCCTCGCCGACGGCCCCGCCGAGCCCGGTGACGTGCACCCGAACCGTTCGGCCCTGCGGCGTCGCACGAGCCGCCCGATGACCGTAATGTGGTTGTTTGTTTTGAGATGTCCGTCAGCGGGAATGGGCACCAGTGTGCTTCGGACAGGAGGCACGTCCGTGGGAGCCGGCCCCGCCGTACGCCCCGGTGTCCTTCCATGGTCCGAGCGCACCTCCCACGGTGTCTGTCCATCCAGCACCTGCTGAGAGAGGTGCGCGCAATGCCTGTCACCGGCAGCACCAGGCCCCATCCTCACGACGACGCCCCGGACACGGTCGAGTCCTTCGAGCGGCTGGCGAAGCTGCCCGACGGACCGGAGCGCCAGGCACTCAAGGACGAACTGGTCCGGCTGTGGCTGCCCATGGCCGAGCGGATCGCCGTCCGCTTCCGCGGCCGTGGCGAGGCCCTGGAGGACCTCTACCAGGTGGCCGCGCTGGGCCTCGTCAAGGCCGTCGACCACTACGACCCCTGCCGTGGCCGCGCGTTCGAGGCGTATGCGGTCCCCACCATCACCGGAGAGATCAAGCGCCACTTCCGCGACCACATGTGGACCCTGCACGTTCCCCGCCGGGTCCAGGACCTGCGCAACCGGGTCCGCACCGCCACGAAGGAGCTGGCGCAGACCACGTCGGGCCGGGCCCCCACCGTCGCCGAGGTGGCCGCGTACGCGCGGCTCTCCGAGGACGAGGTACGCACCGGCATGGAGGCGCTGGAGTGCTTCTCGGCGCTGTCCCTGGACGCCGAGGTCTCCGGAACGGACGGCTACGCCCTCGGCGACTCCCTCGGCAGCCCGGACCCCGGATACGACCTGGTGGTCGACCGTGCCGCGGTCAAGCCCTGTCTCGCCGCGCTGCCCGAGCGCGAGCGCACCATCCTCTACCTGCGGTTCTTCCGGGGCATGACGCAGAGCCGGATCGCCGAGCAGCTCGGGATCTCGCAGATGCACGTGTCACGGCTGCTCAGCGGCTGCTTCGACCGGCTGCGCGAGGAACTGCTGGCGGAGGCCCGCTGACCTGCCCCCCTCGCCCCCGGCACCTGGGCCGGGCCGTCGCGGGCCAGGGCGTCCTCCGGCTCGGCGCGAATCGCGCCTGTACCCCCGCCACCCGGGGTACTCGACAGGCACCCCACCCCCGTTCGGTTGGACACTGGTGCCAGACCGGTGGCCGCCCGGCCCCGAGAGCAGGACGCGACTGCCATGAGCAACGACACCCCCGCCGGTGGCGGACCCCGCAAGAAGAGCGTCGTCTCCACCCACTCCGTCTTCGGCGCGCCGTGCTGGGTGAGCCTGACCAGCCGGGATCTCCAGGCCACCCAGGACTTCTACGCGGCCGTCCTGGGCTGGCGCTGGCGGGGTGCCAAGCTGGGCGAGCACTTCCGCATCGCTCTGGCGAACGGGGTCCCGGTGGCCGGGATCGCCGCGGTCGCCTCCATGTGGCAGATGGCCGTGGCCTGGACGCCGTACTTCGCGGTGCCGGACGCGGACGTGGCCGTGGCCCGGGCCCGGGAGCGCGGCGGTACGGCGGCGGTCGGCCCGCTGTCCTTCCCGCCCGGCCGGGCGGCACTGCTCGCCGACCGGGACGGGGCGACGTTCGGGATCTGGCAGGGCGAGCTGGTCTCCAACTGGGAGGCGTGGCGGCAGGCGGCACCGACGTTCGTCCGGCTGCACACCCGGGACGCCTTCGACGCCGCGATGTTCTACGGCGAGATCCTCGGCTGGGCGTCCGGGCAGCCGGGCTGCTGCGAGGTCGAGTACGAGGGCGGCGAGGTGGTGCTGCGCAGCCGCGGTGACGCGGTGGCGCGCATCGACTCGGGCGCGGTGGAGGCGGCCCCGGACCCCTCGGTACGGCCGCACTGGCAGATCCACTTCGCCGTGTCCGATGTGGCCGACTGCGCCCGGGCGGCGGAGAAGCACGGTGGCAGCGTGCTGAGCGAGGGCGAGAACGAGGCGATTCTGCGGGACGCGGACGGGGCGCAGTTCACCGTGATGTCTCGCTCCGATCGGTGAGCCGACGGTTCCGCGCGGTTCCTCCCCGTCGTGCCTGCCCGCGGGTCCGCGGGGGCTGGTCGCGCGGTTCCCCGCGCCCCTGGGGAGTTGCGCGCGACGGACGCGGCGGGCTGGGGGTGGTCGCGCGGTTTCCGGGACTCTGGGAGTTGCGTGTGACCCGCGGGGCTGAGGGGTTGCGGCGTGCCTACTTGCGGGTTCGGCGGGGCTTGGTGCGTCGTTGCTCGCGTGCCGGGGTTGCGCGTGACGGGTGGGACAGGAGGACCAGGCTGCGTGCCTCCACGCGGAGCTTCGTGCCGGCCTTGCGTTCGCGTTCGTCCGGGATGCCGTCGGGGTCGGCGGTGTCGATCAGGGTGGTCCAGCGCTCGCCGAAGGAGTCGTCGGGCAGCCGGAAGCCGACCGGTTCCCAGTAGCCGTTGACGAGCAGCAGGAAGGAGTCGTCGGTCATGCGGCGGCCGAACGAGTCGCGTTCGGCGATGGCGTCACCATTGAGGAAGACGCCGACCGAGTGCGCGTCCTCGCGCTGCCAGTCCCGGCCGGTCATCTCACGGGCGTCGGGACGCAGCCACATCAGGTCGGGCAGCGGCTGATCGGCGTTGGTGGCGGTCTCGCCGCGGAAGAAGCGGCGGCGGCGCAGCACCGGGTGCGCGGCGCGCAGGGCGATCAGGCGCCGGGTGAAGTCGGCGAGGCCGCGCTGCTCGTCGGTCAGGTCCCAGTCGACCCAGGAGATCTCGTTGTCCTGGCAGTAGGCGTTGTTGTTGCCGCGCTGGGTGCGGCCGAGTTCGTCACCGTGGCAGAGCATCGGGATGCCCTGCGAGAGCAGCAGCGTGGCCAGCAGGTTGCGCTGCTGGCGGGCGCGGAGTTCGAGGACGGCCGGGTCGTCGGTCTCCCCCTCCACACCGCAGTTCCAGGACCGGTTGTGGCTCTCACCGTCCCGGTTGTCCTCGCCGTTGGACTCGTTGTGCTTGTCGTTGTACGACACCAGGTCCCGGAGCGTGAATCCGTCGTGCGCGGTGACGAAGTTGACGCTCGCGCGCGGCCGGCGCCGGCTGTGCTGGTACAGGTCGGAGGAGCCGGTGAGCCGGGAGGCGAACTCCCCGAGCGAGCCGGGCTCGGCCCGCCAGAAGTCCCGTACCGCGTCCCGGTACTTGCCGTTCCACTCCGACCACAGCGGCGGGAAGTTGCCCACCTGGTAGCCGCCCTCGCCCACGTCCCACGGCTCGGCGATGAGCTTGACGCGGCTGATCACGGGATCCTGCTGGATCAGGTCGAAGAACGCCGAGAGCCGGTCGACCTCGTGGAACTGCCGGGCCAGCGTGGCTGCGAGGTCGAAGCGGAAGCCGTCGACGTGCATCTCGGTCACCCAGTACCGCAGCGAGTCCATGATCAGCTGGAGCACGTAGGGGTGCCGCATCAGCAGGCTGTTGCCGGTGCCGGTGGTGTCGTAGTAGTGCCCCCAGTCACCGTCGACCAGGCGGTAGTACGAGGCGTTGTCGATGCCCCGGAAGGACAGCGTGGGGCCCATCTCGTTGCCCTCGGCGGTGTGGTTGTAGACCACGTCGAGGATCACTTCGAGGCCTGCCTCGTGCAGCGCCTTGACCATGGCCTTGAACTCGTTGACCTGCTGGCCGCGGGAGCCGAGGGCGGCGTAGGCGTGGTGCGGGGCGAAGAAGCCGATGGTGTTGTAGCCCCAGTAGTTGGCCAGGCCGCGGTCCTGCAGCACGCCGTCCTGCACGAACTGGTGCACCGGCATCAGCTCCACCGCGGTCACGCCGAGGGAGGTCAGGTGCTCGGTCACGGCCGGGTGGGACAGGCCGGCGTAGGTACCGCGCAGCCGTTCGGGGACGTCCGGGTGTCTGCGGGTGAGGCCCCGGACATGCGCCTCGTAGATCACCGAGGCCGCGTACGGCGTCCGGGGCGGGCGGTCGTCGCCCCAGTCGAAGTACGGGTCGGTGACCACCCCCAGCATGGAGTGGCCGGCGCTGTCGTCCGGGGAGGGTCCGTCGGGGGCGCGCTCGTACAGCGAGGCGTGGTTGTCGATCTGGCCGTCGACGGCGCGGGCGTACGGGTCGAGCAGCAGCTTCGCCGGGTTGCACCGGTGACCGAACGACGGCTGCCAGGGGCCGTGCACCCGGTAGCCGTAGCGCTGCCCGGGGCCGACGCCGGGGAGGTAGGCGTGCCACACGAAGCCGTCGACCTCGTGCAGCCGGACGGGCGTCCCGGTGCCTGCGTCGTCGACCAGGATCAGTTCGACGCGCTCGGCGACCTCGCTGAACAGAGCGAAGTTGGTGCCCTGCCCGTCGAAGGCGGCACCCAACGGGTAGGGGTGCCCGCTCCACACGGGCACCCCTTTGCGGGACTTGCGGGCGGTCACCGGCTGCCCTCCAGAGCTTCGTCCCCGGTGTGCGCCGGCGCAGCCAGTGCGGCCACCGGCTCCTCCCGCGGCACTCTCAGGCCCGTGCGCAGCGTGGGCTCGGGGGCGGTGGGCACCAGCGGGACGCGCTGCCCGGCGCGGGCGCGCTGCGAGAACCAGATGATCTTGCTGCCGGTCTCGGAGGCACAGCAGCCCCAGCCGTCGCTCATGGCGGCGATGTCCTCCAGGCAGGACCGCAGGTCCTGGTCCGGGCGCAGATCCGGGTCGTCGTCCCCGAAGGCGGTGATGAGGTGCTGGCCGTTCCACCACATCTCGATCGAGGTGTGCTTGTCCGTGGCGTGCTCGTCGATCGCCCGCAGCAGCAGTTCCGCGCCGCGGCAGACGGGATCCTCGAGGTTCTCGAGGTCCCAGTAGCGTAGATGGGCGGCCAGGATGCGGCTGACCTGTCCCACCCGTTCCGGGCTGACTTCCACGTCCAGGTGGTAGTAGCAGGGCACTGCGGTCTTCATCGTCGCTTGCTCCTCACCGGCGAAGCTCTCGCTCCCCTCGCCCCTTCCGGGAGGGATCCCGGACACATAGCGTGAGTGCAGATCACTTCTGAGTCACCTCCACGGTGACCGCACTAGGCCATTCGTGCAACACGAGCACCCGACACTCGCGATCGTTGAAGCTCCAACAAGACGCTGTGTCGTCGTGCGTGCACCATAAGTGAAAGCCTCGATCGCCGTAACGGTGCCGCGCCCTCCCCTGCGCGGACACCACCCGACCGTCGGGAACGCGCCCAGTCGAGAGCGTGGAAGGTGAAGAGGGCCATGCTGCTACCCGCCAAGGCCGAAGTGGCCCGGCAGTTGCGGCGTTACCGGGCGTGGGAGCGCGTGATGCTCGCCTCGCCGCACGACCGCACGGTCCGGGCCACCTTCGAGGACTCGGGGTACACCCTGTGCGTGCTGATGGGCAAACGCTGCGCCCGCGAAGCCGCGGAAGCCGCCGAGCGCTATCTGCGCACCAACCTGGTCACCTATCTGCGCGAGCAGGACGGACGACCGCAGCCACGCCGCGCGGCCAGAAGAGCGCCGCCACCGGAGCGGCGTTCCACGGCGCCAAGCCCCTGACCTGGCACCGTACAAGGCGTTCCCCCACAGGACCGATGAGCAGTCGGTCCGTCTCGGATCGCGAAGCCGGGCCGGGTGCCCGGCTTCGCGCACGGCGGAGGTGAGTCACATGCGCAGGACCCCGGTCATCGGCCGTGTACCGGTACGCGACGTCCGGCCGGCCGTGGAATGCGGCAGACGCCCGGCGAAAGCGGTGGCCGGGGAGACCTTCCAGGTCACGGCCACCGTGTTCCGGGAAGGGCATGACGCCGTGGGCGCGAACGTGGTCCTGCGCGATCCGAAGGGCCGCCGCGGCCCCTGGACCCCGATGCGGGAGCTCGCCCCGGGCACCGACCGCTGGGGCGCGGAGATCACGCCGGACATGACGGGCCGTTGGACCTTCCGCGTGGAGGCCTGGAGCCATCCGCTGGCGACCTGGCGGCACACCGCGTCCGTCAAGGTGCCGGCCGGCATCGACACCGGCCTGGTGCTGGAGGCAGGCGCCGAGTTGTACGAGCGGGCGGCCGCCGGAGTGCCCAAGGGCCCCGAGCGGAACCTGGTTCTGACCGCGGCGCGCACCCTCGGCGACGACTCCCTGTCCGTGCACGACCGCCTGAAGGTCGCCCTGTCGCCGGAGGTGGAGTCGGTACTGGCCGGTCATCCGCTGCGGGAGCTGGTCACCGCCTCCGACCCGATGCCGTTGCTGGTGGAGCGCGA